>JAZUOH010000018.1:0-38627 GCA_045604525.1 Acutalibacteraceae bacterium | reverse complement strand
CTTGTAAATAAACCTAATGGTGATTTTTATAAAAAATACATTACTATACAAGTAGAGTTTTTAAAAATGTTGATGATTGCAGAAATCCCGATAAGGAAATCCCCGATCATTGCAAAGTATTGTGAAGAAAATAACTTGACTTTACAAGAGTTTTTTAAGGAGCACAATACAACGAAAGATAAATCCGGGAAACTTACAGATGAAGAGTTAGTTCAGTTGAATTGTGATGCAGCTGAACAAATATACGATAATATAAAGGCAAAACTTTTAGAATATGCCGACGTTAATTCGGAAGCAGCTGTGGATATTACAAAGTCATTGTGTGAAGAATATGTTGTTGCTTATCTTTTACCCACTTCTTTTTCTTGTAAGGAATCACCGGATACAGAATTGAAAGCATTACTGTTGTCTGCTGAAATTTTTAGAGATATGTTTGAAGCAAGAATATATCCTAATGGTAAACCGCTTTCTGTTTTCAGAGGAAACAGAGCAAATCAGCTTGAGTTTTTGAAAAAAACTTATGAAAAAATTATTGCTCTTGACTCGGATTTTCAAATACCGCCCTTGCCAAGTATTGAATTTGATGATTTCCCAAAACAGCAGAGCGGTGGTTGCTATGTAGCTACAGCGGTTTATGGTTCTTATGATTGCCCGGAGGTATGGACTCTTCGCCGTTTCAGGGATAATATCTTAGCGAAGAATTTCTTTGGTCGTTTGTTTATATCTCTGTACTATTCAATTAGCCCGACAATTGTAAGAATGTTTGGAAAAACGGAATGGTTTAAAAATATGTGGAAACCTGTTCTGGATAAAAAAGTAAAAGAACTAAACAACAACGGTGTGGATAACAGTCCATATAATGACCGTAAATGGTAATTTGAATTTATGAGTTTTTGAAATAATAGTGTCAATGCAAAAAAAGCAACCCTCATTCAAGAGAGTTGCTTTATTTTTATCGTTTCCTTATTCTTCGGTTGCTCTTCGGCTGAGATTCAGCATATCTTTGCTTGTAAAGTTATAAACCTTGTCACAGAAGTGGCAGGAGACTTGTGTGTTTTCGTCCTTTGACATGTCCTCAAGCTCTGCCTTGCCTGTGGTGATAAGTGCGGCTTCAACTCTTTCGCGTGAGCAGTTGCAACGGTATTCAGGTGCGCTTTCATCGAGAATGTCAAGCTCGAATTCGGGCAGTGCACGTTTGCATATCTCTTCAAGTGTCATGCCTGCCGAAAGCATCTGAGTAACAGAGGGCAGGTCTTGCAGACCGCGCTCAACGGCATCAATTGTTTCGTCACTTGTAAAGGGGAGAAGCTGAATTATAAATCCGCCTGCCGCCTTTATTGAAAGGTCGGGGTTTACAAGCACGCCGAGTGCGCAAACGGTAGGTGTCTGCTCGCTTGTTGCGTAGTAGCTTGTGATGTCCTCTGCAATTTCGCCCGATACAAGCGGAATCTGCGCAATATAAGGCTCTTTAAGGCCGAGGTCCTTCATAACGGTGAGTGAGCCGTTTCCTATAGCGCCCGAAACGTCGAGCTTGCCTTTGTTGTTGAGCGGAATTTCAACAACGGGGTTTGCAACGTAGCCTCGGCAGTTACCGCTGCTGTCCGAAACGGCTATAATTGAGCCTGCAGGGCCGTCGCCGTTGATTCGCAGTGTCAAGGTGTCGTCCTTGCCCTTGAGCATATCGCCCATCATAGATGCGGCGGCAAGCAGCCTGCCGAGTGCCGCAGAGGTAACGGCAGAGGTCTTGTGAATCTGCTGTGCTCTTTCGGCAATGTCTGTTGCGTCAACTGCAATACAAACAACCTCGCCCGTGGTTGAAATTGTTCTTATAATTCTTCCCATTTACTTTTTCCTCGCAATTATAAATAGTCTTTCAGAATCTTCTTTTGGCTCGTATTTTGTAAGCTCATCATAAACCTTGAGCGTTTCAAAGCCCGCTTTGGTAAGCATAGTTTTTATCTCGTCAAGAGGGTAGGCGCGCTCACAAAAGCTTTCCTGCGTGCGCTCATAAGCACCGTCCTCAAGCATTTCAAAAATATCAAGGTCAATCTGTACCGTGTCGGTGTCGGCATCAAGCGTATTTTGCCACACGCAGTACACTTCGTCAAGGTCATATACAAAGGTGTTGTCCGCCAGAATTTTACGGTGTTTGTATACGGTGTTGATATCAAAAATAAAAATGCCGCCCTGCTCTGTAAAGAGTGAAACCTTGTCAAATGCCAGCTGAACATCTGCAGGGTCAGTCAGGTGGTTAATGCTGTCGAGCGTGCAGATTGCGGCGTTTATCGTGCCGTAAAGGTCAAGCTGCTGCATAGTCTGGCAGAGAAACATCACATTTTCGCCGCTTTCATATGCGTTGTTCATCGCGGCGCTGAGCATATCTGCGCTTGCATCAACACCTATTACCTCAAAGCCCTTTTTTGCCATCTCAATGCTGAGTGTACCCGTGCCACAGGCAAGGTCAAGCAAAATGCCGCCTGTGATACCGTGTTCGGTAAGCAGGTCGGCAATGTAATCGGCTCGTGCGGCATAATTAACATTTTCGGTCAGCGTATCGTAAACGTTTGAAAATAACCCGTAGCCGCTCATAATATTATTCGTCGCCCTTTTCGTTAAGACGCTTGAATATTTCGTCGTATCCGTTGCAGCCGTAGATAAGCGAGCGGTTTACACGGCTGATTGTGGCTGTGCTGGCGCCTGTTTCTTTTACAATTTCGCTGTAAACACGCTTGTCACGCAGCATCTTTGCCACGACAATTCGCTGTGACATTGATTTGAGCTCTGTCATAGTGCAAAGGTCCTCAAAAAAATCGTAGCATTCGTCAAGGTCCTTGAGCTCGAGAACTGCACGAAGCAGGAATTTTATATTTTCATCGTCTCTGATGTTGTGTGGCATAACGTACCTCCGGAAAGTTAAATAATATACTGTTTAGCATTTTAACACATTAAATCTGAAAAGTAAATAGTTAAATTGTTAATTCGGAGTTAGGAATTATGAATTAGGAATTGATGGCGGGACACTCGCACCCTTTATTCCTAATTACGCATCCCGAATTCCTGATTTTCACAGCATCCAACTTATCTCTTGACATAAATTGTTTCTTATTATATAATATCATAACTTCTATCATAAGCAAAAATCAATTTGAAAGGATTGACTAATAAATGGCACAGGAATTTACCAGAGAGGGTTACGAAAAACTCGCTCAGGAGCTTGAATATCTCAAGACAGAGGGCAGACATAAGGCTGCTGAGGATATCAAAGAGGCTCGCTCACACGGCGACCTTTCCGAAAACGCAGAATATGATGAGGCTATGAACGACCAGGGCCGTCTTGAAGCACGTATCACCGAGCTTGAGGCAATTCTTAAAGATGCTGTTATTATCAGCGCATCCGCAGAGGGCACAGTTCATGTTGGCTCTGTTATCACACTTAAAGACCTTGACGATGATGAGGAAGAGGATTACGTAATCCTCGGCGAAAACGAATCAACAAAGGAAGATAACTACATCTCCGCAGAGTCACCTGCAGGCAAGGCAATCATGGGTAAAGTTCCCGGCGATACCGTTCAGGTAGATGCTCCCGGCGGCGTTATCAACTACCAGATCGTTAAGATTGTAAAGTAAGCTAATACTTGAGAGGATAATTAAAATGGCAGAAGAAAACAATGTTGTCCTTACACCCGAAGAAGAGGTAAAGAGCGAAAACGAGCAGAGAGCAATCCGTCTTGAAAAGCTTGAGGCACTTCAGCAGGCAGGTAAGGACCCGTTTGAAATAACACTCGCTCAGCAGAGCATTACAGCTGCCGAGATTAACGAGCGTTTTGAAGAGCTTGAAAATGCAGAGGTTTATATCTGCGGCCGTATTATGACCTGGCGCGATATGGGTAAGGCAAACTTTATCGATATACGTGACCGTTCGGGCCGTATGCAGGTTTATGTACGTATCAACGACATCGGCGAAGAGAATTTTGCAGAGTTCAAGAAGTGGGATATCGGCGATATTGTTGAGGTCAAGGGCTTTGTCTTCCGCACACGCAGAGGCGAAATCTCCGTACACGCTCAGCAGATTCGTCTTATCTCAAAGTCACTTCTTCCCCTTGCAGAAAAGTATCACGGTCTGACTGATACCGACACACGCTACCGTCAGCGCTACCTCGACCTTATTATGAATCCCGAGGTTAAGGATACATTCTTTAAGCGTTCGGCAATTCTGCGTGCAATCCGTAAGTATCTTGACGGTGAGAACTTCATTGAGGTTGAAACACCTATTCTTGTCAGCAATGCAGGCGGCGCTGCCGCAAGACCGTTTATGACTCATCACAACGCACTTGATGAGGATTTCAAGCTCCGTATTTCACTTGAGCTTTATCTCAAGCGCCTTATTGTCGGCGGTATGGAGAGAGTTTACGAAATCGGCAGAGTTTTCCGTAACGAAGGCTGTGACACAAGACACAACCCAGAGTTCACTCTTATGGAGCTCTATCAGGCATATACAGACTATAACGGTATGATGGATTTGACAGAGAATCTTTACCGCTATGTCGCACAGGAGGTTCTCGGCACAACAAAGGTTACCTACAACGGTGTTGAGATGGATCTCGGCAAGCCGTTTGAGCGTATCACAATGGTTGATGCTGTCAAGAAGTACGCAGGTGTAGATTGGAACGAGGTCAAGACTCTTGAGGATGCACGTGCGCTTGCAGACAAGCACCACGTTGAATATGAAAAGCGTCACGGCAAGGGCGATATCCTTGCTCTCTTCTTTGAGGAGTATGCTGAGGAGCATCTTATTCAGCCCACATTTGTTACCGACCACCCGATTGAGATTTCACCGCTGACAAAGAAAAAGCCGGGCAACCCCGACTATGTTGAGCGTTTTGAGTTCTTTATGAACGGTTGGGAAATGGCAAACGCATATTCCGAGCTTAACGACCCGATCGACCAGAGAGCGCGTTTCAAGGCTCAGGAAGCTCTGCTCGCACAGGGCGATGATGAAGCTAACACAACAGATGAAGACTTCCTCACAGCTCTCGAATACGGTATGCCTCCCACGGGCGGTATCGGATTCGGTATCGACAGAATGTGTATGCTCCTTACCGATTCTTCCGCTATCCGAGATGTTCTTCTGTTCCCCACAATGAAGAGCCTTTCAGAGTAATATTAAGCCGAAAACGCTTATTTCTAGGCGTTTTCGGTTTTTTGTTTATCCAAATTACTACTCGAAAAAGTGTTTTACGACAACTATACTTGCAAATGACATTTGTGCGCTACGACAAAGTAGTGTCGTAAATAAACAGTGTTTTATTATAAGGCTTTAACCTTAGTTAGTTATAGCCTTATTTTTGCAAACTTGTTGACATTTAGTGTGGATGGTGATAAAATAACAAGTGATATATAACAAAAGCTATATTATGGAGGTGTATTATGCCGCCTAAAGTTAAAGTGACAAAAGAAGAGATTATAAATGTTGCCGTTAATATTGTGCGAAGCAGTGGAGCGCAAGCGATCAATGCAAGAACAATTGCTTCTGTTTTGAACTGTTCTACACAACCGGTGTTCTCCAATTTTGCTACGATGGACGAACTGCATCTTGTTGTGGTAGAAAGGGCAGATAAATTGTGTCAAGAGTATATGCAGCGAGAAGTTGATAGTGGGGAGTTTCCTGCTTACAAGGCAAACGGCATGGCTTACATACGCTTTGCCAAAGAAGAAAAAGAGTTATTCAAACTCTTATATATGCGCGACCGTTCGAGCGAATTGATTCCGGAAACAACAGAGCAAACCGACAAGATGGAGTCGATTGTCCATAATAATACAGGACTTAGTGGTGTAGATGCAAAGTTGTTCCATCTTGAAATGTGGGCGTATGTTCATGGAATTGCCACTATGTTTGCAACAGGCTTTTTTGATCTTGATTGGGAGCTTGTAAGCCGTATGCTCACGGATTCCTATCAGGGACTTCGGAAACAATATGGAATGGAGTGATAAAGCATGGATGCAATCCGAATTGAAGGATTAACGAAAAAATATAAAGATGTGGTTGCGGTGGATAACCTTAGTCTTTCGGTTCAAAAAGGCGAACTATTCTCCCTGCTTGGTGTAAACGGTGCTGGCAAAACGACTACTATTAAAATGCTGTCCTGCCTTACACAACCTACAAGCGGAGATGCCTTTATTAATGGAAAAAGCATTTGCGAAGATACTTCCGCTGTGAAATCGCTCATAGCCGTTTCTCCGCAGGAAACTGCAGTTGCGCCCGGACTTTCTGTTTTGGAGAACCTTGCGTTAATGTGCGGTGTTCACTCTTTTGCAAAGGACAAGCAAAATGCGAAAATTGCAGAGCTTACCGAACTGCTCGGATTGGAATCTGTCATCAAGAAAAAGGCAGGCAAACTGTCCGGTGGTTGGCAACGAAGACTGAGCATTGCTATGGCGCTTATCAGTGAACCGGAGATATTATTCCTTGACGAACCTACACTTGGCCTTGATGTGCTTGCCAGAAGCGATTTGTGGGATTTGATACGTTCTCTTAAAGGGAAGGTAACCATTATTCTGACAACGCACTATATGGAAGAAGCAGAAGCTCTGTCTGACCGTATTGCTATAATGAAAGACGGCAAGCTCCTTGTCTGCGATACCGCTGATAAGATTAAGCAAACAGCGGGAACGGATAATTTCGAGCAAGCATTTATTTGTATCGTTAAGGGGGCGGCAAAATGAGACTGCTCACGTTTGCAAGCAGAAATACGAAAGAAATATTACGAGATCCGCTGACACTTTTCTTTGGACTCGGTTTTCCCCTTGTTTTGATTTTATTGTTAAGTGCTATACAAGCAAATATCCCCATAAAGTTGTTTGAAATACAGCATTTAACTCCGGGTATAACGGTTTTCGGTCTGGCTTTTATGACTTTATTTTCTGCAACCATTATCGCAAAAGACAGAGGAAGCTCGCTATTGCAGCGTTTGTATACAACACCGTTGACCCCTCTGGATTTCATTCTTGGTTACACGTTGCCTATGATTCCGATTTCTGTCGCTCAATGCGTTATTTGCTATATTGCTGCCATTATTCTTGGATTAGAAATTACCGTAAATATTTTATACGCTGTCGTATTCATTGTTCCCGTATCCATCCTCTACATCGCTTTGGGTCTTCTTTGCGGAAGCGTGCTTACCGATAAGCAGGTGGGCGGTATCTGTGGTGCGTTGCTAACCAACCTTTCAGCGTGGTTATCCGGCGTGTGGTTTGACCTTGACCTTGTGGGAGGTGCTTTTAAGAACATTTCCTATGCACTTCCGTTTGTTCATGCCGTAGATATGGAACGGGCTATACTTGCAGGAGATTTTTTAGGGATTTTTCCGCATCTTTGGTGGGTGCTTGGATATGCCGCCGTTCTGCTCGTATTGCCGGTGTGGATGTTCCTGCGACAGATGAAAAAACAGTAATTATCTATCTTAGAGGATACGTGTTTCTTTGCTCAACAATGTAAACACCATCAAATTTTTACGACAGATTTTACGAAAAAAGGGATAAAGATATGCCGTTTTATGACAGGTTATGTCTTGCAATGAAAGCAATTTGGATTAAAGAAGTCAGAAAATGGCAGGATAAACAAGGCTATAGTATTTATTCCGCCCAAATCCCAACAATGAAGAGTCTGGATAAGTAAAACGAAAACCTATGACTTTTTACAGTCATAGGTTTTTGTGTCGCAAGGCTTATTTGTTCATTATTACTCAAGAATAACTCCCATTTGATTCCCAATATCTCTTCTTTCTTTGCGGAATTTAGGGTTTCTCAAGTCGCGGTTGAGAGTATGTTCATAATAATTTTCCCAATAAGGAACATTGGAATTTGCTTGTATGCAATCTAGAAGAACATTTTTTTGCAGATTTAAAGTAAACGATACACCATTGTTTATAAATCCTCCATATAAAAGTACACCGTTTTCTATTTCTTTGAAAGTTTTCCCATATTGGAAACAAATTGATTCTTTTCTAATGTCAATGTTTCTTCCATACATAATGGGATAGTCCTCGTTTTCGGTTACTGGAATGTTACCTATTATTTCGTATTCTCCATAAAACAAACAGTTGTCAGCTATAATTGTAGAAGGTAACGATTTTAACTTTCTTAATTCATCAACACTTACATCATTTTTTTCTGTTGCAATGTGATATATACTGCAAACTAAAGGTTTTGACATAAGTATATCCCAAAAAGGCTCTTTTCGCTTCCTCATTTTATCAAAATCTAAAATAACTCGTCCGTAACCATAAAGTCGTCGGGCTATTTTAAAACGAAAAACATCGCCTTCTTTAAACTTAATGTTTCTCCGAGGTTGGTTTGCGAAATTTCTGATATCAACAATATCCTCTTCACTGGTTTCAGCACACCAATTATTTACCCACGCTTCAAACTCGTTAATAGTTGCGATATCGGTATCTACATAAGATGTTGAATAATATGAGCAATTTGTTGAACTATTATATAAAGTTATATGTTGGTGATTATAGTTCAAACACATACCCAAACTTGTTCTTTTTAATAAGTTGCTTGATGACAAGAGCACAGGCTTTCCTTTTGATGTTTTAGGTAATAAATATTTACCATCATCAGAAATAACTTCAAAGAGTTCAAATTCGCAGTATGCTATATCGCTTGTTAGCACGCATTTTTTAATTATATTATTTTCACAATATACATAGGTTTCAAATGTGTCATAAGGACTTGCTTTAATCTTAATGCGTTCCCATTTTTGATTTACCATACCTAACGCAAAACATTTGCGTTGTTCATTAGTAAGTTCAAACATATATACTACCTCATTAACCTCAGACTTTATTGTATCAATTTATTATGCCATAAATTCTTCAGAATTTCAATGTTGCTGCAATCTTCAAAAGTTTTATAACTGTGTCTTTCTTTTTCGGTCGATTCAAGTGATATTCCGCCTGTCGGCAGAGTGATATTATTGCTTGCGCAATAGTTTTATTGAAATTTGCAATTTCAGTTATATTTTATTCGCCCAAAACTGACCGAAGGTCAATAACACTATGCGAAGCATAATATAACTGCGAAGCAATACAACTCGCCGTAAGGCGAATAAAACTGCGGAGTGTTCTTAATAACACTCCGTTAATTCGGGCAGAATTTTTTTGTTAAAAATTGGGCACAATGGATTCAGAGGTGATTTTTTGAATTCATTATGGAGTGCCACTGCAAAAAGCGGAGGTTTTCCCACGCTTAAAGGAGATTTGAAAACGGATGTTGTGATTGTCGGCGGCGGTCTTGCAGGGCTTTTGTGCCTTAAAGAGCTGACGGACAGAGGTGTGGACTGCGTTTTGCTGGAGGCTAAAAGCATCGGATCTGGGGTGACGAAAAACACCACTGCCAAAATAACGTTTCAGCACGGCATTATTTATGACAAGCTTATAAAAACTATAGGTGCAGAGAAAGCGCATCAGTATCTTGATGCTAACAGAAAAGCACTTGAAAAGATTAAAGAAATGTCGGAAAGCTATCCTTGTAGTTTTGAGGAGAAGGATGCATATATTTATTCGGGAACTGACCGCAGAAAAATTGAAAACGAAGTAATAGCGTATGAAAAGCTGGGTGTTAAGGCGCAGTTTGTGTCGTCTGTTCCGTTGCCCGTAGAATGTGTAGGTGCAGTGAAAATAAATGCGCAGGCTCAGTTCCATCCGCTTGAATTTATGTTTTCTGTTGCGAAAGGGCTTAATATATATGAGAATTCAAAGGTAATAGAATTTTTACCGAATAAAGTTCGGTGTGCGCACGGCAGTGTGACGGCGGAAAAAATAATTGTTGCAACGCATTTCCCAATAATTAACAAACACGGCTTGTATCCGCTGAAATTATATCAGCACCGTTCTTATGTTATTGCCGCAAAGAATGCACCAAATGTAAACGGAATGTACCTTGAGGATAAGGAAAACGGGTTTTCATTCAAAAACTATAAAAACTATCTTCTGATAGGTGGTGGCGACCACAGAACGGGGAAAAAAGGCGGCGGTTATAAAGTCTTGGAAAGCTTCTGTGAAAGCAATTTCTCCGATGCTGATATTGATTACCGCTTTGCTACGCAGGACTGCATAAGCCTTGACGGTATACCGTATATCGGAAAATATTCCGCAAAATCAGAAGAGCTATATGTTGCAACAGGCTTTAATAAATGGGGAATGACTTCTTCTGCGGTTGCTGCCGGAATTTTAAGCGATATGATAACGGGTGTGAAAAATCCTTATAAGGATGTGTTTTTGCCCACACGCTCGGTTCTTCATCCCAAGCTTTTTTCAAATATATTTCATTCTTTTGCGGGGATAGTTACTCCCACTGTTCCAAGGTGTCCGCATCTCGGCTGTGCTCTGAAATATAACAAAGAGGAGCATTCGTGGGATTGCCCCTGTCACGGCTCAAGGTTTACGGAAAACGGAGACCTCATAGATAATCCAGCAACAGACGATTTGAAGAAAAAATGATATGGCTTTGCCCTCTGCTTTTCAGAGGGCTTTATTTATTAGCAAAAATATGTTATACTTTTCTAAGAAAAAAATTCTATGCGTCGTAAAGCCGCAGTTACTTTTGTCAATCGTTACAAAAGTAACCAAAAGAACTTTTTTGTTAAATGCACTCCACGACGGCTGACGAAATAAATTTCGCTCGGCAGACAGAACACAAGGGTGTGTTCTGTCACCATTACGGCTATTAAAGTAACACTAAAAAACAACTTTAATTTACCGCCTATGGTACCCTCGCTCGGATAAATGAGTGAAGTCGATATCGTCAGCCTGTTCCGTTCAGGTTAACGGCATTTATCATTTTTAATGGATGAAGGGCGAAACCTTCCAACAATTGCGCATTGCAATTGATAATTTGTCATTCTGAACGCAAGTGAAGAATTTTAAATTTAATGTATTAAAAAGTATACTTAAAAATGCTGCAAGGTGAGTTAAAATGGGAGCAATGCTTGTGGGTATGGCGACTGGTATGTTCGCCATCGGTTTTGCCGTTATTACATCTATTATATATCTGGTTATACTTTTTGTTGATGCAAAGCGCAGCGGTCTTCAGGCTGTCAATTGGTTGGTAGTGGGCTTGGTTTTGAACTTGTGGAGCCTGCCTGTTTATATAGCTGTGCGAATTAAAATTGCAAAGCTGAAATGTGATTCGTGCGGAACAAAGTACGGCGCAAACAAAGCTGTATGCCCGAATTGCGGTGCGGCAGTCAAAAAAATTGATGACGGCAAAATTGCCGAAAGGCTTATTCTCGGTGTTATTGCCGCAGGTGCAGTTATTTTTGTGCTTTTTGTTTTGTATACGCTGATAATTGGGTTAAGGGGAATTTGATATGGCAGATACTGTTTATAAAGATATACGCAAGCAACACGGTCTGACGAGAGATGAGGTGTGCGACAAGGCATCGGCACTTAATAATCCGATTCAGCCCGAAAGGCTTGAGAGGATTGAAAACGGCAAATTTCCGATAAATCCCGATGAGGTTATGTTGCTTGCCGAAATTTACGGCGAGCCGACTTTGTGCAACCACTATTGTGCCAAGGAATGCCCCATAGGCGAAAAATATGTGCCCGAGGTCAAGGTAGAAAGCCTTGCGCAGATTGTGCTCGAAATGCTCTCTTCTCTTAATTCGATGAAAAAGAAACAGGAGCGGCTTATTGAAATAACAGCCGACGGCGTGATTGCAGACGATGAAATTAAGGATTTTGTTTACATACAAAAGGAGCTTGAGCGCATTTCGTTAACGGTTGAAGCGCTTCAGCTCTGGGTTGAGCAGATGCTTGCGGATAAGAAAATCAACCTCGAAAAATATAACGAAATAACAGGCAGATAAAACTCAAACGGTATCTTCCCGATACCGTTTTTTTGCATATATTGCAGGTTTTGTGTGCCGTTTTCTGCACAAAGTGCCGTTCCTCTTCTTCTCTGCTTGAGCTATTATATACTCAAGGGAAGGGGAGGAGGTGATTTCTAAAAGGCTCAAATACATTAAGTCGATAATATACATATAATGTAATATATTAAGGAGTGGTTTTTAATGCTGGAAATAATTTTTACGGTGCTTGCAATCTGGCTTTTTATTAAGGCAATAGGGCTGGCACTCAAGCTCACCTGGGGTGCGGCTAAAATTGCGGCAACAGTTCTGCTTGTGCTGGCAGTGCCCGTGTTTATTGTTCTTCTGGTCCTGTTCGGCGGCTTTGCTCTGCTGTTGCCCGTTGCTTTGATTGCCGGTGCAGTGGGTCTGCTGAGGGCTTGCACTTAACTGTTGATTTGTACCGTGTAAAATGCTATATTAAGTATGGGCGGCGCACGGTGTCGCCCGTACGGATATAGACAATAAAATATTGAGGAGATAAAAATATAATGAAAAAGAGAGCTGTTATTTCCGCTATAATCGGTGTGTTTATAGGGCTGGTTGTGTTGGCGGCAGGCCTGTTTTTGTCTTGTGCGGCAATAAATATTCATAACCCGGTTTTGTGGTTAGTTATAATAGTTTCGCTGTTTGCCGCAATTCTTATAGGTCGGTTTGCATACGGCTGTAAGGATTTCGGCAACGTAACCGTAACCAAAAAGACGGGCTCAAAGGGCAGAACAAAAAAACACAGAGAGTTCAGGTTTTCCGTAAAGCCCTATATTGCGCCTATAGCCTTGTGCGTTGTTTTTGCGGCCGCTGGTGTTTTGAGTGCCGACGTGTTTAATGCAACGGCTTATGCAGATATTCTCAAGGTAACGGATTCTGATTTTACTGCGGATTTATCCGAATCGGTCGGCACTGATTCAATTGCGCTTATGGATACCGCTTCTGCCCGCATGCTGGGTGACCGTGAAATCGGTGCACTTTCCGACGTGGTAAGCCAATTTGACGTTTCAAACGATTACATACAGATTGATTATAAGGGTAAGCCCATAAAGGTTTCCGCTCTTGAGTATGCAGGCTTTTTCAAATGGATGAGCAACAAAGCAAACGGTGTCAAGGGCTACGTCACGGTTGACCCTGTTTCAATGTCTGCTTCGTTTGAAGGCTCAGAAGGTATGAAATACGTGCCTTCAGCCTTTATGCTTGAGGATGCGCAAAGGCATATATGGCTCGAATACCCCACACTTATGACGGAGAATCTTCATTTTGAAATTGACGAGAGCGGCAAGCCCTATTACGTTACAAGTGTTATTGAAAACACGGTAGGTCTGTTCGGCGGCACAGATGTTGTCGGCTGTATTGTGCTTGACCCCGTGACGGGTGAAACGGTAAGGTATAACGTTTCGGATATTCCTCGATGGATTGACGTTGTTTTCTACGGCGACCTTATTTGTAAGCAGTATAATTGGTACGGTATGTATCAGAACGGCTATATGAACAGCCTTACAGCCAAGAAAGACTGCAAGCAGGTAACAGAATACAACTCGGAGGATGATTCTTCCGACGAAACACCTGTCTCCGATTACGGCTATATTGCCAAGGACGGCGATATCTGGATTTATACCGGCGTTACATCCGTCAACGGTGACAGCTCAAATATAGGCTTCCTTCTTGCAAACGAAAGAACGGGCGAAAGCCGCTACTATGCCGTTGCAGGCGCAGATGAAAAATCCGCAATGGCGGCCGCAGAGGGTGAGGTGCAGGAAAAGGGTTACCAGGCATCCTTCCCGTCGCTAATAAACGTTGACGGCAACCCCACTTATATTATGGTGCTCAAGGATTCGGGCGGCCTTGTAAAGCTTTACGCCGCAGTTAACGTTGAGCAGTATAATATTGTAACAACTGCCGCAACCCAGGCAGAATGCATTTCAAAATATAAAGCAATGCTCGGCATAAGTGATGTGCAAACCCCGGCAGATGATACAAAGAGCGTTACTGTTACGGTTAAGGCACTCAAATATATCGATATCGACGGCAATACATATATTTATCTCATTGATAATGAAAATAACATTTTCAAAGCCAAAGCCGCTGAGCACGAGAATATGCTTCTGCTCGAATCGGGAGATACGGTCGAGCTTACCTGCGCAGGCTCAAGGATAATATCGTGCCAAAAGATAGATAGCTGAATAAAAAAGTATATGCCGCTTGAGAATAAACTCAAGCGTCATTCTTTTATTCTGTAACATTATATTTGATTTTTGTGCTGTGTTTAACAGATGCGAGCAAGCTTTAGGTTTGCTTTTAAACATTAGCTTTCTTTATACTTATCCATTTCAATCAAAATACGGTATATCTGTCCTTGTTCTTCCTGCGTTTTAGCTGATAAAAACTCATAACATTCCAAAGGGATATTCCTGCCGGATTCACATGTTGAATCCAGCTTTTCAAAAAGTTTAGAAAGCGGAACATTTAATGCTGATGAAATTTTATCAATGCTTTCAAGCGTTGCGTTTTTCTCACCACGCTCAATTTGACCTATATATGTTGGATGACAACCGGAAAGTTCAGCAAGTTTTTCTTGACTAAGCCCAAGTTGATTTCGATAATTGCGTATTCTCTGTCCTACTGACTTTGCAATTTCACTCATAGTTACTACCAACCTTAATTATTATCAATCATAGTCTATAGATATTGAAACAATTATTCTACAGACTATTGATATTGTTTGTGATTGGCGGTATACTATGAGCACAGTTAATTAAAATTCAGTGCCAATAGTATTTGGAAATTATAATAAACTGTATCTTGAATGACCGCTATACACATACAATTATGATTATTATGGGTTGTGCGTTTGTATTAACGTCCGGCTCGGTGCTTCTTCAGTGAGGCTTTTTTTGATAGCAGGTCATTAAGATAGCCCGACGGACATTGATGTTCGTCGGGCGTTTTTTGTTAATGCATTATTTCCAATTAAACGGTCTTAACATAAAGTCAACGGTGCTCTTATCTGTCGGAATAAGGCCGAATGAGGATACACGGCTGATATTGTGCTCCTTAAGCTCATCGTAAAGGTCTTCGTTAGCCTTGAGTCTGAGCGGATTGAGGAAGGAATACTTGCCGATAAATTGGTTTGCTTTGAAATACTCCCAGCTTAAATTTGCAACCTCAACGTTGAATCTCTGCTCGTCTGTGATGTCTGCATTGAGTGCCTTTTTCCACAGCCTGTCGAGCTGATTTACTTTGTAAGGCTGATAGAAGCCCGACTGATAGTGCCAGTCAAAGTCGAACGCATGGGCGGTTGCTTTAATCTGTGCAGTCTGTATGTCGATTATTTCTTTGATGTACGGTGCGGCATCCTCGCCGTAGTATGCGTTCATAAAGTCCATCATGTGGTAAACAACGTCTGCGTTGACATCCCACTGAAGCTTGCAAAGCAGATAATTTCTCAGCTCGTTAAAAGCAGCAGAGTGGCCGTCGCCGCAGTTGTAGATGTAGCCCGTAATGCCGATATCGTGCATATACTTCATTGTGGACTGCATTGTTTCAAAGTTCGAGAAAAACTGCAGGCAGTTGAGGAAATTGATTGTGTAATCGTAAATATATGTTTTGTCGGCAAATTTCACCCAGTTTGCATGGTCCTGCGCAACCATAGGCTCGTTTTCGCCGTAGAGATTCATCAGTGTTTCGTTGCCGTCAATTGCACCGCATTCGGTAATGGGGTGGCTGCGGCACGCTCTGTGAATTCCGCAAAGCACGGGTGCAACGTTGGGATTGCAGACGAGTGTTTCATCCGTCGGAGGTCTGTCGGTTTCGCCGTAAGCATAGAAAGTGAAGGTGAAATCCGGGAATTCATCGTCGAGCGCATCGGCAAAATTGTTTGTAAAAATAAGTGTCGGTGCACAAATACTGCCGTGCTTTTCGTAAAGTGCTTCGCAGGTTTCACAGTGGCAGTAGTTGCTGTTATCCTTCTGGCCGATGTGAATGAATTTGGAATCTCTCGGGCAGTCGAGAATTGCCTGCCTTGCGTTTGCAACCGCAATCGGCAGCACGTCGGGATGTGAAAGGCAGACGTGGTCGGTCGTGCGTGTGCCGTCGTGATTCATTGCGAAATATTCGGGGTGCTCGGCAAAGAGGGAATCGGGCACGAGCACGTCAAGTGTAACGTCCCACAGCACGTAGGTGAGTGCACCGCCGTATTCGGGCGCCTCCTGCCAGAATGAAACGTTCATTTTTGTTCTGGCACGGTGTGCGTTGTTTGTGCCTGCGCAGTCATTGCGGCGCACCTCAAATGAGGGCTCAACGGTGCGGTTAATTGCCGCATCAATAACAATATCATCGCTTTCGGGTACAACCTCAAGCGTGGGCGTAAACCAACGTACACCGAGGTATTCCTCAAGGAATGTGTATGCGCCGTAAAGCGTACCACGGCTGTCTTTGCCTGCAATAAAGAGATAATCGCCGTTAGAATAAAGCTCGAAGCCGTCAACCTTCATATTATCACGGTCAATGCTGAGAATGCCGTTTTCAAGCTGAGTTTCACCAAGCACAATTGCGTTTTTGCCTTCGGGCAGGTTACTTTCGGTTATGTGCTCAAACTCTGCACCGCAGATTTTATTAAGGTAGGTCTGAAGCTCATCAACGGCTGTAAGTATACATTCGTCGGGGTTTTCGGCGGTTACTATCGCCCAGTCTGTTTCGCCGTCCTCGGCAATGTACATAGGCGTGTTTACCTCGGGTGCAACGTACGGCGTACCGCCGTAGTTTACGTTGTCACTGCTTACGGGAATCACAAATGATAAGAGGGTTACTTCAATCAAACATAAAATTGCTTTTAAAGTGCTGAGCATTTTTTATTCCTCCGTTTTTAAAATCAAAGCTTTAAAAGAATATCTTTTAATACGTGCCAGCTGTTTACCGCCATATATTCTCTGCCGCCGTCTGTGCGCATTTCAAGCGGAAGTGAAGAGGCGGTGTCGAGAAGAACGGGTGTCATACCGCTGTTGAACGAGCCGTCAACGTCGGGCCTCCTGCCGTCGCCGCAGTACCAGCAGTCCTGCGGGTCAAGGTCGGCAAAAGCTGCTGCCGCTTCAAAAATGCGGCTGTCGGGCTTGCAAAGAAGAATGTCTGCGCTTGTGAGAAAAAATTCAAATTTCTCATTCTCAATCCAGTGCTTTACCGCAAGCTCAAGACCGTCGCCGCTCATAGCGTTGTTGCTTATTACCGCACTGCGTATACCGAGCGAGCTTATTGCTTCAAGCAGCTCGGGTACACCGTCAATAACACGGCGTTCGGAATTGTATCGGTCAAAAATCTCTTCCTGCTCAGGCATAGATATGTTAAACCGCAGGCCTGTTTTCATCGTCACGTATTTTATTGCGGCCAAAAGCGGCATATCAAGCGTTGCACCCGATTTTGACCTAAGCGAATTGTTTATGTCACTCATATATCCGTCCCAAAGCGCCGCAAGGGTTTGGTCATCCGTCACGTCGGGGTTAACTGCCGCAAGCCTTAACCGTGCAAGTCCGTCAAGCGGTATGCACGCGCTGTCGTCAAAAAGTGTGCCGCCGACATCAAACAGTATCATTTTCGGCTTCTTGCCGTATGACATAAATATTCCCCCTTGCGTATAGCTGTTTTTATTATAAGAAATTGCGGTTTTATAGTCAAGAAGAAATATGTGAATACAGAGGACCGTCCCTTGTGCTTTAACCAAAAAAATTAATGGGCTGTATCACCTGATACAGCCCATTGCTTATGTTCAGTTATATACCCTGACTCTTTGCCATAATAAAAGAATATTCTTTATCGGGAATTAGTTTGATGAAATAATCATAGTACTTGTAATCAAAAATTTTTTCACTGCCGTCATTCAGCTTGAGCACTACTTTTCTGTCGTCGTGTGTTTTGGTTGATGAAGTTATACCCTGACGGCTGCCGATAACTGCGCCTGTGGCACCGGCAACCATTTCGCCGACAACAGCTCCTGCAAGATTTACACCGCCGCCACTTACGGAAGTTGAATATTGCACGCTACCGATTTCGCGGAAGAACATAATTTGACTAATCGGATAGTGCTCTTTGACTTTAAGACAACCTGCTGTATTTGGGGTAATCTTGAAATTCTTTTTATCAATTTCAAATTGTTTAGGTGGTTGATATGTATACCAAACCAATTCGCCGCTTGAAGATTTTGACAATTTCAATTGTGCTCCCGTATCAGGATTATCAACAACAATGTTATCGGGATACAGATTCTCTTCTTCACGAATAAAACGCGAACACAAATTATTATATTCATAATACAAATTTGTTAGTTCTGTGCTGTGTTCCTCTTGAAAAGTCTTCTCAGCTTCTTTAGCAATCTTTTCTTGTTTGTCATAATATTTAGTTATCGCGGGAATTCCAAAAGCACAAAAAATGCCAATGCCGAAAAGAATCACAATAACAACCATTTAAGTACTCTCCCTTAAAAAATTTAATAAATGTACTTGTTACCAAAATGAATTTTTGTCAGCTTATCACCCCATAATAAATATCAATTAAATTATAGGACTATTAGTCCTAAATGTCAATAGGCCAGATAGTCCTACGATATAATTTTTCTCGGGTGATAAATATGAATTTACGCATTAAGGATATGCGTGAGGACAACGACCTTACACAAAAACAGGTTTCGCAAATGCTTCTGTGCGACCAATCGCTTTATTCAAAATATGAGCGTGGCGAGCGTGAAATCCCCTTAAAACTCATTGTTACCCTTGCTGACTTTTACAATGTAAGTGTTGATTATTTGGCAGGCAGAACCGACAAACCTGAAATAAACAGATAAAGCTGCTGTTTGCAATGAACGGCAGCTTTATCTGTTTAAGAGGCTTATCAACACATGAGAGCTGGAAAGATGTCATCTGCAAGTATCGCGTAGGGAACGCTCTTGAGCGTTCCGCCGTAAAAGAGATATGCCAATAAAAAAACGGACGCCCGATGGGGCCCCTACGGCGCGAAATAAAATTGATGTGTCGGCAAAACGGTCGATTCGTGAATCGACCCTACGGAATGACATTTTTAATGGTATATTAAAGCGAGAAAAAATAATTTATAGAAAATTAACTGTTATTTTCCTTCGGTTTATGTTATTGTATATTTAACAAAAATTTACAAGAGGCGAATAAAATGAAAAAAATCCTTTGTGTTATTCTTTCGTTGGTTGTAATGGCGGCTTCGTGCTTCTGCTTTGCCGAGGCTTACGGCTTTGATGACCTCGAAGGCTGGTCCGAAAACCCCGTAATAATAGTACCCGGCTACAGTGCATCGGGCTTGTTTACCGAAGACGGTGAGCAGGTATGGGGGCCGGATATCGGCAGTATGGCTGTTGAGGCACTCTCCGATATTGCAAGAACGGGCAGAGCACTCGGCGAGCTCGTTATGGGCAAAGCTCAGCTTATCGGTGATATTGTAGGTGAGCAGGTTGTCAAAGACCTCGGCGTGTTAAAATGCAATGACGACGGCACAAGCGCTTATCCGCTTCACGTGCTTTCAACGGATGCGGCTGTCACAAACACGGCAAAGCTCAACGAGATGTTCCCGGACGGCGCTCATACATACGAGCTTGAAATCCAGGCAGAGCTTAAAAAATATATCGACCCCTCACATATTTACAACTTTATGTGCGATTTCAGAATGGGTGCCGAGTTCTGCGCGGGTATGCTGCGTGATTATATCGACAGCGTACTCAAGCACAGCGGTGCAGAAAAGGTGAATATATATGCCCTCAGCCACGGCGGTCAGGTAACGGCAACGTATCTCACGCTTTACGGCGATGATAATAAGGTGGATAACGTTGTTATGACTTCGCCCGCAATAGGCGGTGCAGGCATTGCCTACGACCCGTTTGCAGGTGAGATTGATTTTGATGAGGAAACCCTCATCCGTTTTATCGAGCAGGGCGTTATGATTGAAGAGGACATTAACTGGCTTCTCAAGGCAAATTGGCTGGGTATTCTTGACGATATTCTCTATGCCGTCAAGCCCTATTTTTACGAGGTTATGGGCAACTGGGGCAGTATATGGGATTTTATGCCTGCCGGTAATTATGAGGATGCAAAGAAGCTTCTTCTTGATGAAACACAGCACGCAGGTCTTATTGAAAAAACAGACCGTTTTCATTATGAGATTTTGCCAAAGGTAGGTCAGAGGCTTACATATCTTCGTGAAACCTACGGCATGAATATTTCGGTTATCGCAGGTTATGGCAACAGAATTATATCGGGTATGAATGAGGATTCAGACTCGATTATCACCCTCTCAAGCGCAACGGGTGCAAAAACTCCGCCCTTCGGTCAGCGTTTTGCAGACGGCTATAAGCAGGTTAATGACTGTGGCAGATATAAGGTTTCGCCCGATATGACGGTCGATGCTTCAACCTGCTATCTGCCCGATAACACTTGGTTTATCAAGGGTATGTTCCATGCATTCGTTGTGTTTGATGACTACACAATGGAGCTTGTTATGAAGCTTCTTCTTACAGATGAATTAACCGACGTTTATTCCGACCCTGCATTCCCGCAGTTCAGAGATTCAACAAGCCTTAACCACAGTGTGTGGGCACATTTTGACAACAACCCGTCAGGATATATTGATTCGGATTCAAAGTCACTTGTTGTAAAGAATATCTGTGCAGATTCAAATATCAATATCACTGCAGTTGTTTGCAAGGGCCTTGATATCCGCTTCAAGGTTGACCCGACTGTAAGGCTTGCACCCGGTGAAAGCGTTGAAATACCTTTTGAGGGTGAAATCCCGAAGCTCAGCGGCAAGCAGGCGGATATAACGGTTTACTATCTTACCGATAATCTCACCCCTGCAGGCTATCGCACACAGGGCTACACCGTTATGAACGGCGAAAGCATTGAGCAGGGGGAGGGCACCGTCAACGTAGGCGGTGAGCCGATTATAAGCGGCGTTTTTGCAAAGCTGCTCAAAAACCTCGGCCTTTATGAATTTGTAACAATGATTATTGAGGTTATTGTGTTTGCGTTTTCCGCAATACTTGCATAATAAATCAAATCTCCGTAAGGTTTACTCTTTACGGAGATTTTAATTTATGGTACAATTTGTCGGTAAGAACAGATAAAAGGAGATTTTGTTATGTTTGCAGCCATTAAAAATTTCTTTGTTGCTTTGCTGGCACTTGTTGTCGGTGCGGCACCCTTTGGCGGTGAAATGCCGCAGGAAAGGAAATGCGCTCCCGAATTCAACGGCACGTTTTTGCAGTCGTGGGAGAGCAGTACCTGGAGCGATGAACGCTGGCAGGCAGAGGTTGAGTGTATGCTTGCCGATGGTATAGAGTATCTTATTCTGCAGGATGTTGCCAATATGGATGCAAACGGCGGCTGGACGGTTTATTACAACAGCACTGCCGATGTGTTTGACGGTGCAGTAAACGGCGGCGACGTTGTAGGTGCGGCGCTCAAAGCCTGCAAAGGTACGGGCATAAAGGTTTTTGTCGGCCTTGCAATGTGCGATTCGTTCTGGCTTGTCGGCAATTTTACGGGCGATTATGATAGAATCTGTAATGCTGCGGCACAGATGGTTGAGGATATTTATTCGGTTTATTATACCGATTATTCCGATGCGTTTTACGGCTGGTATTTCACACCCGAAATAAATAATATGATTAACTGTGCACCGCTTATGGGTAAGATGGCAAAGGGACTTAACAAGGTTATTGATGCCGTAAATAAAACAAACGCATCAATGCCGATGCTTATCAGCCCGTTTACGGCTGACTATCTTTCTTTCGGCAAAATGGGGGCATATTCCTCCTGGCTTACATTCTTTGAAAAAGTGAATTGGCGTGACGGCGATATTATTGCACCGCAGGACGCAGTAGGTGCACATTGGATTGAAGAGGAAAAGCTTGTCAGAGTGTGGGAGGCATACTCTGCCGCAGTAAGTAAAATTGATGCCGATGTTAAGCTCTGGGCAAACGTTGAAAACTTTGAAATTGCAATCGGCCCGAGTCTTCTCGGCGGCACTCTTCTTCGCCCCGAAACAGAGAATATCGAATCTGTTACCGCAACGCTTGACCGCTTTACAAGACAGATGGATATTGCTTCGCGTTACTGTGAAAACATAATAACATTCTCTTATTCACACTATTACAGCAGTGAAATGGTAAAGCCTTTTTATATAGAAACTTATCACGACTATGTAAATAACGGCTATGTGCTCGAGGCTCAGGCCCCTACCGCACCTGCTAACCTTACCAAAACCGCAGGTGAAAACGGTGTTACTCTCGAGTGGGAAGCCTCAACGGATAATTTCGGCATTGCATATTACAGAGTTTGCAAAAACGGTGAGTTTTTAACCAGAATTGAAAACTACAAGTGGGATTATCCGCTCTGCGTAACTGATGCTCAGGGCTCGGCAGACGATGTGTATACGGTTGTTGCAGTTGATGCGGCAGGTAATTTCTCAATTGATGCAGAGGCCTGATTATGCAGTATTCTAAAAATCTGGAAATAAAATACGATGTTGACGTCTTTGTTGCAGGCGGAGGTGCGGCAGGTGTTGCCGCCGCTGTTGCCGCATCGCGTGGAGGAAAGAGTGTTTTCCTCGCAGAAGCAACAGGTTGTTTTGGCGGTATGGGAACAACAGGGCTCGTGCCTGCTTTTGCCCCTTTCAGTGACGGTGTGAATACTGTAGCATCAGGTATAGGCTATGAAATCAAACAAGCACTAAAGAATAGCGTACGTGTCAATCCTTCCGGCTGGGGAGGCCGTTGGTCAACAATTGATGCAGAAGAATTGAAGCACGAGTATGACAGAGTGTTGAAATCGGAAAATGTTGACTTTTCTTTTTTTACATCTGTTTGTGATGTCGTGTGCAATGACGCAAGGGTAGAGGCTGTTGTTCTTACATCAAAAAGCGGTATGTTTGCCGCAAAAGCAAAAATTTATATCGATTGCACAGGCGACGGAGATTTGTGTGCCCTTGGCGGCGGTAAATTTGAGATAGGTGATGATGATAACTGTGTTATGCCCGGCACGCTGTGTTCATTGTGGGCAAATATTGATGATGATAAAGTCGGCAGCTATCAGGGCGAATTTATTGAGCAGGCTTATGATGACGGTGTGTTTACGTTTAAGGACCGTCATCTGCCCGGTATGTATTTCAGACGCAACTCAATAGCAGGCGGCAATATAGGACACCTGTTCGGCTTGAACCCGTTGGATGAGCGTTCACTTACCGATGCTATGATTTGGGGCAGACAATCCGTGCTTGAATATGAAAAATACTATAAAAACTATCTTGAAGGCTATGAGAATATGATACTTTGTTCTACTGCGGCTGTGCCTGGTGTGCGTGAATCACGCAGAATAGTGTGTGATTATATGCTCAGCTTTTCAGATTACATGAAGCGTGCAGTGTTTGATGATGAAATAGGCCGTTACTGTTATCCTATTGATATTCACATAATGAATACCGAAGATGAAGAATATGAGCGGTTTACGCAAGAGTACAGCATACGGTATGACGACGGAGAGTCTTACGGTATACCCTATCGCAGCCTTGTGCCGGTTTCGTTTTCAAATGTGCTCGTTGCAGGACGTTGTATCGGTACAGACAGGCAGATGCAGGCATCAGTTCGTGTTATGCCCGGCTGTTTTATAACGGGTCAAGCAGCAGGTGCTGCGGCAGCCATTGCCTGTGAAACACAAGATGTAAGACAGGTTGATATGATTAAACTGCAAAATGCTTTAAAAAATTTGGGCGCATATCTGCCAAACGCAAAATAAACTGTACGATTTGGTTGATTTTTGTGTCGGTTTGTGATAGCATATTCAGCGTTATTCCAATTTAAAGGACGGCGTATCCCTAAAAATGAAACAAAAAACAATTAAGGCGGCGTTTATAAAATCACTGCCTGTTTTTGCCGGATACATAGTGCTCGGTATAGGTTTCGGCGTGCTTCTTGCCAAGGCGGGCTACGGTATATGGTGGGCGCTGGCGATGAGCGTTACGATGTATGCAGGCTCGATGCAGTACGTTGCGGTAAGCTTGCTTGCAGGCGGTGCTTCACTTATTTCAACCGCAATCACTACCTTGCTTGTGCAGGCACGTCATCTGTTTTACGGCATATCAATGATTGATAAGTACAAGGGCGCAGGTCTTAAAAAGATTTATCTTGCCTTTGCGCTGACGGATGAAACGTATTCGCTGTTGTGCGACGGCAAGCATCCCGAGGGCACGGACCTTCATCTTTACCAGTTTTTTCTCTCGCTTTTCAATCAATCGTATTGGATTATGGGCTGCCTTTTAGGTAACTTCATCGGCACAACGCTTGAGTTTAATTCAGCCGGCATTGAGTTTGCGATGACCTCGATTTTTGTCACTGTTTTTGTCGAGCAGTGGAAGAGTACGAAAAACCATATCCCTGCAATAATCGGTGTTGTTTCAACTGCAGTTTGCCTTGCAATATTCGGCAGTGAGGATTTTCTCATTCCGTCAATGGCTGTGATAACGATGCTGCTGTTTGCTCTCCGCAAGCCTCTTGAAAAGAAAGAGGAGGTGAGCGGTGATGATTGATAAGCATTCTGTACTTATTGTTGTTATAGCGGCGGTTATAACTGCTCTGCTGCGCGGGCTTCCTTTTCTCATTTTCGGCTCGGACAAGACCCCTAAATTCATTACCTTTCTCGGCAAGTTTCTGCCGTTTGCGGTAATGGGTATGCTTGTGGTTTATTGCCTTAAGGATGCTACGTTTACTTCGTTTCCGTTTGCTTTGCCGGAGTTTATTGCAATTGCGGCAGTTGCTTTGATTCACCTCTGGCGCAGAAATACATTGCTCAGTGTTGCAGGCGGTACGGTGTTTTATATGATACTTGTCCAATTTGTGTTTAAATAACGTAAAGTAACCTAACTTTACATAAAGGCATTCACTTTTTTAGATTATACTTTAAATATTTTATAGTATTTATATGAAATTAACACGCTGTGTGAAGTCTAATTGCTTTACACAGCTTTTTTGTTGCACAAAAAAGGAACTCATATTTTGTGCATTTTTTCGTGTTGCTTTTCCTTGACCTTGTAAGAAAAATTGTTGTATATTAACCTTAACAGGAAATATTTTAACACGAAAGGATGATACACAATGAAAATTACATTTATGGGTGCAGGCAGTACCGTTTTTGCAAGGAACGTTCTTGGCGACTGTATGTGCACGGAAAGCCTCTGCGAATCCGAGATTGCGCTGTACGATATTGATAAGAAGCGTCTTGAGGATTCCGAAATAGTTCTCAGCGCAATAAACAAAAACGCAAACGGCGGCAAGGCAAAAATCAAGACTTATCTCGGCGTTGAAAACAGAAAGGATGCACTCCGCGGTGCAAACTTTGTTGTCAACGCAATTCAGGTTGGTCTTTATGACCCCTGTACTATCACCGACTTTGAAATTCCCAAGAAGTACGGCCTTCGCCAGACAATCGGCGATACTCTCGGCATAGGCGGCATTATGCGCGGCCTGCGTACAATTCCCGTGCTTGAGGATTTTGCAAGAGATATGCAGGAGGTTTGTCCCGATGCATGGTTCCTCAACTACACGAATCCCATGGCAATCCTCACGGGTTATATGACACGCTACACAGGTATAAAGACCGTAGGTCTCTGCCACTCTGTTCAGGGATGCTCTAGAGATATTCTTCACCACGTAGGTATGGAGGATAAGATTGAGGGCAGATACGACCTTATTGCAGGTATCAACCATATGGCTTGGCTGCTTGAAATTCACGATAAGGACGGTAACGACCTCTATCCCGAAATCAGACGCAGAGCGGCAGAAATCAATGCCGCAGCACTTGCCACAAACGATCCCGAAAAGAAGCACGATGATATGGTCAGATTTGATTATATTAAGCGCCTTGGCTACTACTGCACAGAGTCAAGCGAGCACAATTCTGAATACAATATGTTCTATATTAAGGATAAGTATCCGAATCTTATCGCAGATTACAAGATTCCGCTTGATGAGTATCCTCGCCGCTGTATCAACCAGATTGGTAGCTGGGAAAAAGACAAGGCAGCAATTCTTGACAACGGTAATATCACACATTCACGCTCACACGAGTATGCTTCGTACATAATGGAGTCAATCGTTACCAACAAGCCTTACAAAATCGGCGGTAACGTGCTCAATACAGGCCTTATTGATAATCTTCCTGCCGATGCCTGCGTTGAGGTGCCCTGCCTTGTTGATTCAAGCGGTGTAACACCCTGTCATGTGGGCAGACTTCCCGTACAGCTTGCCGCAATGAATATGACCAACATCAACCCCCAGCTTCTCACAATTGAAGCCGCAGTTACCAAGAAGAAAGATCATATCTACCAGGCTGCAATGCTTGACCCTCACACAGGCTCAGAGCTTAGCATTGATGATATCGTCAAGATGGTTGATGAGCTTATTGAGGTCCACGGTGACTGGATGCCCAAATATCATTAAGGAGTTTATTGAATGGTAGCAATTTTTAAAGCGGTTTCCGCTTTCTTTATGGCAATAACAACTCTGCTTGCCTTTCCTTTTGCCGGTAATATTTCAGCGGATTTTGCTCCGAAAGATGCCGATAATGTCAAGCTCACCTTTGCAACAATATCCGATACCCATATGAAGGATTCGGCAACACGTGCATTTATGATGGAACTCGGTCTTGCCGATATGGAAAACGCCGATTATCCGCTGGATGCACTTGTTCACGCAGGCGATATCACCGACCATGCTTACGAGGAGCAGTGGCAGAAGACAGTTGATGTTTTTTCAAAATATACTCCTGCAAAAAATATAATTCTCGGTGTCGGTAACCACGATACGTGGGGCAGTGAGGAAGACGATCGGTTCCCCGAATCGCAGGAGAGATTTATAAAGTACGGCGGTCAGATTATGAACCGTGAGCTTGACGAGGTTTATTACTCGGCAAAGGTGAACGGATATACCTTTGTTGTAATGAGCAGTGAGGATGACGGCACCGACGCTTATGTTAGTGACGAGCAGCTTAGCTGGCTTGATGCAACAATGGCTGAAGCTGCCAAGGATAATCTGCCGATTTTCATCGTGTTCCATCAGCCGCTTAACGGCAGCCACGGTCTGCCTCGCACTTGGGGCGATGATGAGCCCGAGCCGATGGACGGCGGCATAGGTGAACAGTCCGATAAGGTTGAGGCAATACTTCAGAAGTATAAAAACGTGTTCTATATCAGCGGACACATTCACAACGGTATCGGCGACGGATTTACCTCAAAGGCCTGGGGATATAAAAGCATAGAAACTATCGGCAATATTACATCTGTAAATTTGCCGAGCTATATGTATCTCACCTACAGAGGTCAGGTTATGAGCGGCCTCGGCTTCGTGTTTGAGGTTTATGAGGATGAGGTTGTTATCCGTGCACGCAGCTACTCCAGCAATGTCTGGTATACTTCATACGACTATACAATTGAACTTTAAAATGAAAGAAGCCGACACAATTGTGTCGGCTTTATCTTTTTGTGAGTTGAAACTGAATCAATATTTTTTTAGTGTTATTCTGCCTTGCGGCAGAGTGATATTTTCACTGATGTGAAAGTTTTATTGAAACCTGTGGTTTCAGCGTTATTTTATTCGCCACAAGGCGAATAAAACTGACGTTGTGTTTTATTACACAACGTCTATGACGCTCTGTTCATTGCGGCGAGCGGATCTACAACGGTTTCGTTTACTGTAATTTCAAGGTGAAGATGGTGTCCGTCTGCCTGCTCAACGGGTATTGTGCCGAGCTTGCCGATTACACCGCCCTTTTTGACGGTTTCGCCCTTTTTGAGTGTTGAGTTTTCTTTGAGACCGCAGTATTTTGCAATCATTGTGTTGCCGTGGTCAATAACCACCACAAGCCCCCATAAATCGTCGCTGAAAACATCGATTACCGTGCCGGCTTGTATTGCGAGCACTTCTGCACCGTCTGCACCGGTGAAATCAATACCGTTGTGTACACGCCAGTCGTTCATAGTTTTGGAGCTCACCATTTCGCCGTTGGAATAATCCTTTAGTATCTGCGTGCCGAGCGGTAACGCAAAATTGCCCGTAAAGGGCAGATTGTCGGGCGGTGCCGTGGTTTCAGGCTCGGTGGTGTTAAAGGTTTGCGGCACGGTTACCTTTGTTGCAGGCACGTCTGCTTCAAGGTTGCCGCCCTGATTGTGCCAGTCAATTTCGGTAGAAGGCCCGTCGGAAATTTCATTCTGCTTTTTCAAAAATGAATATACGCCTATGCCCGATACCGCTACAATCAGCGCAAGTGCTGTTATGATTCCGGCTCTGAAAAGTGAAAATTTGCTTGTTTTTGTAAAATTTAAATCCATATTTTTTACCTCCGTAAGTGTATTCTTGTCCGTGTCTTACGGATTTATACAGCAAATGAAAAGAACGCTCGGCGTAACACCGGGCGTTCTTTTCACAAATTTGAGGGGGTAAAAAGCACTTTGGTGAGAGAAGACGATGCGGCTTCGCTTCTCTCAAGTGCAATTATATAATATCAGTTGCCTTTGTTCTTTAAATGAATAATTTGTTAAAATGAAGTGTTATTTATGTTACGAAAAATAAAAATAAAAATTTTTAAATTTCAGCAAACAAATGTTTGCTTTTTTGAAAAGTATGTGTTATAATCAAATCAAACATATGTTCTTAAATTAAATTTCACAGGGAGGTTAGCATTTATGTTAAACGATACCCAGCAAAAAATATACGAGTTTCTGCTCGAGCGTCTGCAGGACGGTGTGCCGCCTTCAGTGCGTGAGATAGGCGCTTATGTCGGCCTCAAATCCACCTCATCCGTTCAGGCCTGCCTTGATGCGCTTGAGCGTGAGGGCTTCATCTCTCGCGACCCTCTTCTCAAACGCTCCATACGCATTGTCGGCCAGGAGGATGTTTCAAACATCAAGCAGGTGCCCATTCTCGGTACGGTTACTGCAGGTGCACCCATTCTTGCAGTTGAGCAGGTGGAGGGCTATCTGCCTTACACCGGCTATGCCGCAAAGGATAAATCGCTCTTTGCTCTCAGGGTCAAGGGTGAGAGTATGCTCAACGCCGGTATACACGACGGAGACCTTGTCGTTGTCGAGCGTACACCTGTTGCACGCAACGGCGAAATTGTTGTTGCTCTTGTTGAGGATGAGGCTACTGTCAAGACTTTCTATAAAGAAAAAGGCCATTTCAGGCTTCAGCCCGAGAATGATGCTTACGAGCCGATTATAGTAAGCGAGGTGGCAATTCTCGGCAAGGTTGTGGCGCTTCACCGCTATTATTGATTTTTTAAACAAATCACGGCATATAATGTAATAAATATTTTTATATTTTTTCTTGTAAGTTTGTATTGATATTTTTAGCCGTGCTTGTTATAATTAACTCTAATAACTATAAATTAAAATAAGTTGGGAGAGATAATTATGATGAGCCGCGAACAGAAATTCTACAAAGAGGGTCTTACCTTCGACGACGTTCTGCTTATACCCGCAGAATCCGACGTTTTACCCAAGGACGTAGACGTTTCAACTCAGCTTACTAAGAACATAAAGCTTAATATGCCCATTATGACCGCAGCCATGGACACAGTTACTGAGTCACGCATGGCTATTGCCATTGCGCGCGAAGGCGGTATGGGTGTTATTCATAAGAATATGCCTATCGAGGCACAGGTAGAAGAGGTTGACAAGGTAAAGCGTTCTGAGAACGGCGTTATCTCCAACCCCTTTTTCCTTTCTCCCGAGCATATGGTGCACGATGCTCTCGACCTTATGCAGCGTTACCGTATCTCAGGTGTTCCGATTTGTCAGGACGGCAAGCTTGTCGGTATCCTCACAAACCGTGACCTTCGCTTCATGACCGATTTCAATGTTAAAATCGGCGCTGTTATGACAAGCGAGAATCTTGTTACTTCGCACATTGGCACAACTCTCAGCGAAGCACAGGATATCCTTATGAAGCACAAGATTGAGAAGCTTCCTCTTGTTGACGAGGCAGGCAATCTCAGAGGTCTTATAACTATCAAGGATATCGAAAAAGCTGTTCAGTACCCCAACTCTGCAAGAGATGCAAGCGGCAGACTTCTTTGCGCAGCAGCTATCGGCGCAACAAGCGATGTTCTTGAAAGAGCAAGCGCACTTGTTGCCGCAGGTGCAGATGCACTTATTCTTGACTCTGCACATGGCCACAGCAAGAACATTCTCAACTCCATTTCAAAGGTTAAGGCCGCATTCCCCGATATCTCTCTTATTGCAGGTAACATTGCAACAGCAGAGGGCACAAAGGCTATCATCGATGCAGGTGCAGACTGTGTCAAGGTCGGTATCGGCCCCGGCTCTATCTGCACAACACGCGTTATTGCAGGTATCGGTGTTCCTCAGATTACAGCTATTTTTGATGCTGCCGAAGAAGCTTCAAAGCACGGCATTTCCGTTATCGGTGACGGCGGCATCAAGTATTCGGGCGAAATCGTCAAGGCTCTTGCCGCAGGTGCAAGCTGTATCATGGTTGGCTCACTTGTTGCAGGCTGTGAGGAATCGCCCGGAGAAACAGAAATTTACCAGGGCAGACAGTTCAAGGTCTATCGCGGTATGGGCTCACTCGGTGCTATGGCTAACGGCAGTAAGGACCGTTACTTCCAGGAGGATAACCGCAAGCTTGTTCCCGAAGGCGTTGAGGGTCGTGTTCCTTACAAGGGAATTCTTTCCGATACAATCTTCCAGCTCCTCGGCGGTCTCCGCTCAGGTATGGGCTACTGCGGCTGCCACACAATTAAGGAGCTTCAGGACAAGGCTCAGTTTGTCCGCATAACAGGTGCAGGCCTTATTGAGAGCCATCCTCACGATGTTTACATCACAAAGGAAGCTCCCAACTACTCAGGCGGCTGCTGATAAGAAAGGTCTGGTTTTCAAATGAACAGACTTCGCCTTATTCTTTTGTTGGCACTGTGCATATTTGTCGCAGTGCTCGGCATAGGCTATGTTGCGGTGGGTACAGATAGCGATGAAAACGAGCAGACGACTCTGCCCGAAACTACTTCTGCTCAATCTGTTTCAGAACAAACAACTGCTCAGCAAACGGCAGAGGAAAAAACCACTGCCGAAAAAACAACGGTTCAGAATACAACCGCCGTAACAGAAAACAGGGGCGATGATATGAATGAATACGAGTATGCTTACGCAGGCTTCAATCCGTCTGTTGCTGTTATTAACAGCGAAAAATGGAATCTGCTTCTCGTAAATCAGGATTATATTCTTCCCGAAGACTATACTGTAAAAACAGCCTCCGTAACGGGCGGCTCACAGCTTGATTACCGTGTGGCACCCCATTACAACGAAATGGTTGCCGCCGCCGAAAAGGACGGTATTTCGCTTATTCCCGTTTCGGGCTATCGCACAATATCACGTCAGCGCAATAATTTTGAGCGTAAGATAAATTATTACGCAGGTCTCGGCTATTCTAAAGCAGAGGCAACACGCCTCGCTTCCCAGATTGTGCTTATGCCCGGCACGAGCGAGCATAATGCAGGCCTTGCAATGGATTTCGGCACAAACGGCAACTATACTCTTGATGAGAATTTTGCCAATACCGAAGCTTTCAGGTGGCTGAGCGAAAATGCGGTCGATTACGGCTTCATTATGCGCTACCCTGAGGATAAGCAAAGCATTACAAAGGTTACTTATGAGCCGTGGCATTGGCGCTACGTAGGCAAAAATGCCGCAAAGGAGATTAAGGCTTCGGGTGTAACTCTCGAAGAATATCTCGGTATGGCTTAAGGAAAGGTAAAACCCTAAATGAAAAAGAAAACATTAAACCCTATTCCCCGTATGCCAAAGCAAACTATCGGTCTTTGGTGGGCGTGCAGAGCGGCACTGCTTATCTGGGGCATCAACGGTCTTTTCAGAGGATATACCTCAGAGTTTTTGCAGGGTCTGTTTGCAATTGCATTCACACACCTGTGGGATATGTTTCAGATTCTCGGTGGCAAGTCCTTTATCACAAGGCTTCCGTGGCAGTTTCAGACTCATCTTACTCTGTTTATAACTCTGGGCGTATGTATAGGCTCAACTCTCAATAACCGTACGGATTTCACATATTCAGATATTGTTACTCACTTTTTCGCAGGCTTCATTGCCTCAGGCTGGAGCGCAAGGCTGCTTGTAATTATGCAGGAGAAAAAGAAGATTCCTCTTGCGCCGTCAATTGCCGCTATGGCAGGCTTTGCTATGGCTGTTGCAATACTTGTCGGCTGGGAATTCTACGAGTTCACAATGGATAAAATTTACGGCTTCAACCTGCAGGTTTCAAGTCCCTTCACTAACGAGGGCCTTATCGACACTATGTGGGATTTCATTCTCGGTGCAGGCGGTGCGCTTACGGGTATGTTCTGTTTTGCATTTGCCGATGCAAAGAAGAGAAAACAGCAAAAAGAAAATTGATTTAAAAAACCACTTGAATTTCAAGTGGTTTTTTTCTGTCTTCAGACATATTCTCTATTACTATAATATATGGAGTGGAGAATATGTTTTCGGTATTAAACACGGTTGAAGCAAAGCAAAAGTTTTTCAGAAAGAAAAAATGCAGGGTTGAAGCATTGCTTAGCCCTATAAAAAGTGCGGCACCTTTTAAGGTTATCAATGCAGAGTGTGGAAGAAAGGGCATTGATTGGCACACTGTTGCCGCTGCGGCAGGGTGCAGTGCAAGAAGTATGCTTGTGCCCGAAGGCTTGACCGTGCCGCCATACAGCAGTATAAAGCTTTTTGAGCCGGAGGTGTTGCCGCTGCTGATAATGCTCAATACGGCTGTGATTCATCTTAAAAGGGGAGAAGCGGCAAAAAACAAGCTGGTTATTATTGACCGTAACGCAGTGTTGCCCGATTATATCGAGCGTGTCGTAATGCACGCCGCACGCATAACGGTTGTAACGGACCAACCCGAAAAATATTATCCGTGTATGGCAGACCTAATGGAAAAATGCGGTGCAGGAATAAGGGTGTGTAACCAGCCCGATTCAAAGATTAAATTTGATGTTGCGGTTACTTTTGATGAGGCGGTGAATGCCCGTATCTGTCTTGATGCAAGTAAGCTGTCAGCAGATGATATTGCTATACCCGAAGACTGTATTCGTATGTGTCCCGATAAAATCGACAGATTTAGTTTTGTTTGCGCACTGTTTGAGTGCAGCGGGCTTTTAAAGCTCGGCGAATTGACATTGGCCGATGTGTGAAGTATAATTTTATGCAGTGGGGTCAGATATTATATGCCCGAATTATAAATAAGGTGAAATGAAAATGCTTTATGTTGAGCCGAATTATTACGGCGATTTTAAGTGCATAGCCTCTGCCTGCAAGCACAGTTGCTGTGTTGGGTGGGAGATAGATATTGATCCGGACAGCTATGAAAGATATATGTGCTTGGACGGTGAAATCGGCGACAGACTTCGTGCGGGTATTGCCGTTAAGGATTCACAGCCCTGCTTTGTTACGGGCGATGACGGCAGATGCCCTATGCTCAATATTAACGGGCTTTGCGACCTTATAACAGCCTGCGGTGAGGAATGCCTTTGTGATATCTGTGACGACCATCCACGATTCAGAAGCTATTTTTCCGACCGTGAGGAAATAGGCTTAGGCCTTTGCTGTGAAGCGGCGGCAGAGCTCGTTATAAATTATCCCAAGCCGTTTGAGCTGTTGTGCTTTGATGACGGTGAAGAGTGTGAAAGCCTCACCGCAGATGAAGAGCAGCTTTTAAATCTGCGGAATAAAGCTTTTGAAATAATTCTAAACAAAGAGATAAGCTTTGAAAAAAGATGTGATGCTTTGCTTGAGCATTTTAATGTGAAACTGTCGGATAAATCTGCGGGTGAATGGGCGACGTTTTACCGCACGCTTGAAAGGCTTGACCCGCAGTGGGACGAATATCTTTCATTTCTTGAAGGCTGTGACAAACTGCAAGTTTGCATAAAAAGCGAAAAACAGGCCGAAAATCTGCTTTGCTGTTTTCTTTACAGACATCTGCCTTCAGCACTTGCTGACGGCGATATCGGCTCAAAAATCGCTTTTGCTGTGTATGCCTGCCGTGCTATTTTTACCCTTGCCAACAAATATTCTATCGAAGATGCGGCAAGAATGTATTCGGCGGAAATTGAGTATTCGGATGAGAACGTAAACAGAATTTTATCGGCGTTATGAGATTGACAAAATCCTTGAGCAGTAGTAATATTACATATAGTTTTTATAAAAAGGAGGTGCCGTTTTTAAAGTGAATATTACCGAAAAGCTGAGAAAAATCGGCACCGATATTTATGCCCGTTTTGATAAAACGGCAGAAAGGCTTAGCAAAAGCAACCGCATAAATCTTGCACTGATTGCTGTGATATGCTTCGTTTCTTTTGCGGTTATGCTTTTTCTTAACGGCACAACTCACTTTGCTGCAGACGATTTTGCTTATAATTTCGTTTTTCTTGAAGAAGGGGCAGAAAACCCGGGTGAATTTGCAACAGGTGAGCGGCTTAACAGCATAAGCGACGTTTTTAATTCAATGAGGGCTCACTACAACACTGTAAACGGCAGGGTGCTGCTTCACTTTATTGTTCAGTTTATGATGCTTGTGGGAAAGCCTGTTTTCAACGTTTGCAATTCGCTTGTGTTTGTTGCGCTGGTGTGGCTTATTTATCTTCACTCTAAGGGCAGAAACAAAAATCACAGTGCGGCGATTTTTTGTATGGCGGCTGTTGCTGTATGGACCTTTGTGCCGGGCTGCGGTGTGACACTCTTCTGGCTGGACGGCAGTGTTAATTATATGTGGGGCAGTGTTATCCGCCTTGCGGCACTTCTGCCTTTCAGATATTATGCAGACGGCGGAAAATCAAAGAACAATGCTTTTGCTACCGTGCTTATGCTTGTGCTCTCCTTTGCCGCAGGCGCAACCAACGAAAATACATCGGCCGCTTTAATCGGTATGATGGTTTTATATATCGCACTGTTTAAGTTGAGAAAATATAAGATCTGTGTCCGCCATATAGCCTGCACTGCCTTTGCTGTGGCAGGATATCTGTTTATGACCCTTGCACCTGCTACGGGCGTGAGAATGGATGCGTGGGGCGGCTCGTCAAGCCTTAAAATGCTTGGTACAATTCTGTATAATATGTCCGGCAGACTTATGCCCTTTGTGGCTGTTACTCTTATGCTTGTAATTATTCTTATGTCATTTAAGGACAGCTTAAAGCCGGATTTTGCCGTATCCTTCATCAGTCTTGCTGGCGCCGTTGCGGCTGCACTTGTTCTCGTGGTTTCAAATTATTTTCCCGACAGAGCATGGTTTGGTTCGGTAATGCTCGGCATAATAAGCTGCGGCGCACTTATCTTTCAGCTTCGCGATGTTTCTGCCTGTGTGCAGAAATGTCTTATTGCCGCTTCACTTTGCTGGGCGGTCTGGGGCGGTGCCTCGGTAAGCGCAGTTGTGGTCGATTCAATAAGCGTAGATGCTCAGTATGATGCGAGAGAGGCTTATATTGAAGAGCAGAAGGCATTGGGTAATTATGACCTTACAGTCAGAAAAATTTCACCCGTACGTATACGTTCGCCTCACCACGGCCTTGCAGATTTGAGCGAAGACCCCGAAAACCGTCGTAACAGAGATATGGCAAAATACTACGGTCTGAATTCGATTGTTGCAGGCGAAAATGATGAATACTAAAAAAGTTGGCTGTGAACATTAAGTTCACAGCCAACTGATTTTTATCCGATTATTTTCTTGAATTCCTTGCTGTTTTTGAATTCTTCCGAAAGATAAGTTGTGGTGCGCAAGCTGTCTTTTATATCTTCTGCGAATGAGCCTTCCCAATATCTGTATGCCTTTGATTTATCAAATTCAACCCCTCTCACTGCAGGTGAGGTGTGAACAAAGATATCGTCCGTCTTATCATAATTATCTGCAAGTGTGACAGCTTTTTCTAAGTGAAGCAGGGCTGCTTTATCATCGCCTGCTATGTGCTTTCTTATGCCCAGACGGAAATTGTGAATAACCATAAGATAATGGCTCTTGCCATAGTCGCCGTCGGGCATAACCGCCTCTACAAGATTGATATACGCCTCGGAAATTTTGTCGTCTTCGTCAAGGAAGCTATTGTGCTTTCTGTTCATAATTTCACCGAAAAGGCGGAGCATTTCAACCGTGCCGTTTGCACACGCTGCGGCGCGCTTTTCATCGTCGTGAGGGTACATATACATAGCCTCATAGTCCCTTGTGTTCTGCATAATCGGCATTTCCTCAAGGATTTTTTCAGCATCGGCTATATCAACACCGCTGTTTTTTATAAGGCTCAGGTCACGCAGATAACGGCACATGAGCTTTTTTGCCCATATTCTTATGCTGTCTGTTGAGCAGTGGTTCTGTATCAAATCATAAACTCTCTGTACTTCGTTCTTTATCGAAAGCTTGTATTCGTCGTTGTGCTCTGCCTGAACAAGTGAATTAAGATATCGGGAAAGAAGGTCGTAGTTGCCGGGGAATTCAATTGTTGCTTCCTTTAGCATATCTCTTGCCTCGGCAACCTTATGATCACTCCAAAGGCGGGAGTATTTTTCCTGATATTCCTTGATTTTTGTTTCTTTTAATATCTCATCTGTTCCGAGAAGGCTGTCTATGGTAACACCAAAAAAGCTCGCTATGGTGGGTAGCATTGTTATATCGGGATATGTTTCGCCTCTTTCCCATTTGCTTATCGCCTGGAATGACATGTTCAGATAGTCTGCTAGTGCCTCTTGTGTAAGGTCTTTTGATTTGCGGAGTTTTTTGAGATTTTCACCGAAATAGATTGTCATATCAATCACCTTTCAAATGTTGATGTTAACCCGGCCGTTGGTTACAAGCAGATAATAACAGCTTTGCCGAATATAAACAATAACCCGATTTTTGAAAGTAATTCTCTTGTTAAGAGAATTATTCTATTACAAAAACCGTGATTCGTTTCTTGGCGAATCACGGTTTTGAGCTGTTTATATAAGTTTTAAATGTGATGTGTTGTTTGCCGTTCTCAGCAGTGGCTTTTCTTTTCGGAATATCACACAGGTCAGCGATGAGTTGTCAACCTGGCAGTTGAATGTGTCGGTGTCGCTTACGTTGAGTGCCGCTCTTACAAGATAGCTCATAAAAGTGCCGTGCGTGCAAACAATTACGGTTTCACCGTTTCTGTATGTGTGCGCAATATGTTCCGTAAAACGCTTTGCCCTTTGCTGTGTCTGCTCTTCGCTTTCCGGTACGGGCAGTGCTTCTTCGGGGCAGGGGATAACGAGCGGAAAATCACGCCTCAATTTCTCTCTGTCACAGCCGCAGGTGGTTGAGCCGACTTCAAGCAGGTCAGATGTAAGCTCAATTTTCATATCGAGCTTTTGTGCTGTGGGATAAATTGTCTGTACAGTGCGTGTAAAGGGACTGCAGTAAATTTTAGCCACCTCAACACCGTCAAACCAATAGTCTGCTATTGCCTGCGCCTGCTTTTGTCCGTGTTCTGTCAGCGGTGTGTCCTCTTCGGCGTAACCGTCTGGCGTGGGAAGACCTATGTTGCCGTAGGTCTCACCGTGCCTTATGAATACAAGCTGTGCTGTTATATCGCTTCGCTCGGTCAGCTTATCCATATCAGTCGAAGAGGTAAACTCTTGTTTCAAAAGGTCTTGTTACAAAGCTGTTGGAGCTTACGGGATTATTCTCGTGGCTGCAGAGAATTGCCTTGCCCTTTGAAAGGTCGTAGCCCTCGGGAGCTGTGAACTTCACAGCCTTCTCTGTGTATGAACAGATTACAAGCATTTTCTTGCCCTGGTAGGTGCGCTCATATACGTAAAGGTCCTTGCTGGATTTGTTGTACTCTTTATAATCACCGTATACTGCAATCGGGTTTTCCTTGCGGAATTTGATAAGTGCTTTGTAGTGGTTGAAGATTGAGTTGGGGTCAGCCATCTCTGCTTGGGCGTTTATGCCGTCCTTGTAGTTGGGGTTGACGGGCATCCAGGGTGTACCTGTTGTAAAGCCTGCGTTTTCGCTTGAGTCCCACTGTACGGGTGTACGTGCGTTGCCTCGGCTTGAGGACTTGAGTCTCTGCTTTGCCTTCTCCTCGGAGAAGCCGAGCATTCTAAGTGTTTTGTAGTTGTTGATTGCGAAAACATCCTGATAATCCTCAACCTCGGGCAGGTGTATATTTACCATACCGATTTCCTGGCCCTGATAGATGAAGGGTGTGCCGCACTGAAGCATATATGAGTTTGCAATTGATTTACCGCTTGCATTTCTGTATTTTTCACTGCCGTAACGGGAAATGATTCTGGGATGGTCGTGGTTTTCCATATAAAGTGCGTTCCAAGCCTTGCCGCGGAGGCCTTCCTGCCATTTTGAGAAAGCGCCTTTAAGTCTCTTGAGGCTGAAGGGCATTGCCATGAAATCTGTGAAAAGGCAGTCGGCTTCCATGTGCTGGAAATGGAACATCATATCAAGCTCCATACCTTCGCCCTCTTTGATGTATTTGAGAGCCTTTTTGGGTGTCATCATCGGAGCTTCGCCGACTACGAAGCAATCGTAATTGTTAAGCACCTCACGGAATTCCTGAAGATATTCGTGAATGTGCGGGCCGTCCATATAGTGCTCCATACCGCAGGCCTGGGGAATGGGTAAGCCGTTGGGCAGGCC
>JAZUOH010000017.1:0-54393 GCA_045604525.1 Acutalibacteraceae bacterium | reverse complement strand
AAACACAGCCGAATGAAAAAATCAGAATCAAACAAGGCAACGCAAAAAATCTGTCCGATTATCCCGATAAAAGCTATGATATAACGCTTTTGCTCGGTCCGATGTATCATCTCTATACGGTTGAAGACCAGAAAAAATCACTGTCGGAAGCAATGCGAATCACCAAAAGCGGTGGCATTGTTTTCGTTGCATACTGTATGGTTGACCCTTCTGTTTTAACGGGAATTTTCAAAAACAATAAGGTTCAGCAAAGCATTGAAGACGGTCTTATTGACACCGAAACTTTTGAAACATTTTTCCCTCCGCACGGCGTTTTCAAGCTCTATACCAGAGATGAAATATTTGAGCTGACGGAAGACCTAAATGCGGAAAGACTGCATTTTCTCGCAACTGACGGTTATGCCCTTCATATGCCTAAAGTAATAGACAAAATGGATAACGAAACCTATGAACTGTATCTGAAATACCATTTCAAAACCTGCGAAAGACAGGATTTAATCGGTTTATCACACCACACACTTGATGTTTTAAGAAAGGAGTAAGAAATGAATAAAACAAATCAAGAATTATATTATGAAAGAACTCCCGTTCTTGAAACAGAACGGCTGATTTTAAGACCGCTAACGCCTGAAGATGCACCTACAGCTTTCTTATGGCACAGCGACCCGAGAGTTAACAAGTTTATGTCTTATCCTCTTTACACCGAAATTAGCCAAACTGTTCGATGGATTACTGAAATAGTCCCCGTTGAAGAAGATTATCATTGGGGAATTGTATTAAAAGAAGGCAATATTCTTATCGGAAGTATCAGCATCGGTCCGATGGGAAATAACGACGGAGAATGGGGATTCGGCTATAACATAAGATATGAATATTGGAATAAGGGTTACACAACCGAAGCTACAAAGCGAATTATAGAGTTTTCGCATAATGTTCACGGAATAAAGGATTTCACGGCAAGTCACGCAGTCGATAACCCTGCATCAGGCAGAGTTATGGAAAAGTGCGGTTTGAAGTTTGAAAACTTTGGCGAACATTCCAAGCGTGATGGCTCTGTGACTTATAAAGTAAAGAATTACAGAATGCATATTGATTGTGGTGTAATAATGTGAAAATAGAACACATTGATAACGGCAATGCTTTTGACTTTGCTAAAACCTCTGCCGAATACGCAAAATACAGAGATATTTATCCCAAAGAGTTATATGATAGGCTTTATGAAATCGGTATAGGTCACAAAGGCTGTTCGTGGCTTGACATCGGCACAGGAACAGGTGTTTTGCCTCTTAATATGTATTGTTACGAAGCAGACATAAAAGCAATAGATATCTCTGAAAGTCAGATTGCTGCCGCAAAGATTCTTGCAACTCAAAAAGGTGCAGATAATATTGAGTTTACTGTATCTTCCGCAGAAGAAAGTCCGTTTAAAAACAATAGTTTTGACTGCGTTACGGCAGCACAGTGCTTTTGGTATTTTGACCGTGAGAAAATCATTAAAGAAATAAAACGCTTATTAAAACCGAACGGCATATTTGTGAAAATTTATATGAGCTATACTCTCGATGATGAGATAGCCAAAAAGTCACACGAGCTTGTAAAGAAAATAAACACAAGCTGGACTCCCGGCGCATCAGGGTCAAAGGATATGTATAATCATCCTTTTGAAAATGGTCAGCTTGATATTTTTGAGTGCAAACTCCCGTTTACCCGTGAAAGCTGGCACGGTAGAATGCTCGCCTGCCGAGGAACAAAAGCTTCTATGGATAAAGAAACCTTGAATAAATGGGAAATAGCACATTTGAAATTGCTTTCACAGTATCCGGAAGAATTTGAAATCAATCACAAAATCTATATAGCAACATACAAGATATAAAACGAACCGCAATGGAGTAGTTTTCTCCACTGCGGTTTATTTTTATCTTATACCATAGTTTTCAATGATATAGTCCATATCCTTATCGCCTCTGCCGGAGAGGTTGATGAGAACTGAGCCGTGCTCCATTGTCTTTGCAAGCTTCATACCGTAAGCAACTGCGTGTGAGCTTTCAATTGCGGGGATAATACCCTCCATACGTGAAAGCTTGAAGAAAGCGTCGATTGTTTCTTCATCGTCAATCACGTCGTACTTTACTCTGCCGATTTCCTGGAGGAAAGCGTGCTCGGGGCCCGAAGATGGATAATCAAGGCCGCTTGCAACCGAATAAACGGGAGCGGGCTCGCCGTTTTCATCCTTGAGCATAATGCTGTTGAAGCCGTGCATAATGCCCTCTGTGCCATATTTAAGGCTTGCTGCATGGTCGCCAAGCTTCGCACCTCTGCCCAGAGGCTCAATACCGTAAATGTCAACAGGGTCGTTAAGGAAGCCTGCAAACAGACCTGCTGCATTCGAGCCGCCGCCGACACAGGCAACAATTGCATCGGGCAGATGACCTGTCATATCAACAAACTGTTCTCTTGCCTCAATACCGACTACGCTCTGGAAATCACGCACCATCATCGGGAACGGATGAGGGCCGAGAACTGAGCCGATGCAGTAAATAGCATCGTTATACTCCTTACTGTATGCCTCAAAAGCTGCGTCAACAGCCTCTTTGAGAGTCTTGAGACCATGTGTAACCTCGACAACGTTTGCGCCGAGAATCTTCATACGCGCAACGTTGGGAGCCTGCTTTTTGATATCGACAGAGCCCATATAGATATCGCACTCAAGGCCGAAATAAGCGGGGGCGGGTGCAAGAGCAACGCCGTGCTGGCCTGCGCCTGTTTCAGCAATAACCTTTTTCTTGCCCATATATTTTGCAAGAAGAGCTTCACCCATACAGTGATTGAGCTTATGTGCACCGGAATGGTTGAGGTCCTCACGCTTTGCGTAAAGCTGAACGTTACCGCCCAGATAATCGGAAAGTCTTTCAAGGTGAGTTACGGGTGTGGGTCTGCCCTGAAACTCTTTTCTGATTCTGCGAAGCTCTGCAATAAACTTGCGTGACTGGCAGATTGAATAGTAAGCCTCGGTAATTTCAGCCATTGCGTTTTTAAGCTTTTCATCAATATAAACTCCGCCGTATTTGCCGAAATAGCCGTTTTCATCGGGATAATTCTTAAAATAAGTTTCAAAATCAATACCGTTGTGTATCATTATATAACCCTCCAAAATTTAAAACAGTAACTGAATACAAATGAAATAGTTCAGCCACGCCATCGTTTCTTCAAAACAAACATAAACATCACTCCGAAATAAAAAAGTCCTCGACAGAACAATCTGTCAAGGACGAATAAAACTTATCCGTGGTGCCACCTTGATTCACGCCAACGGCGTGCACTTATAAGGATACTGACATATCCCCGACAGCTGACGTGTGCCGAACGTTGCAGAATACTCTGTGCATAAAAACACATTTGACTGCACCCTCCGCGGTCCATTTGACGAACTGTTTCTTACCCGATTTTCAGCATCGCGGGCTCTCTGTGAAGGCATTTTTCGCCGTTATCTCCGCATCAACGGTTTATGTTTATTAAATTAGGTGTATTATATCACCGCAAAATTTGCTTGTCAAGCACTAATTTCAGCCAAATATAAGACTAAAAATCAAAGTGAACAGTGCCGTGATGTCAAACAGCGAAACAGGCTTTGCAAAAGCACTGTCGGGAACGTTTGTGTTTATTGCCTCAGCCTTAATGGGCAGAAGATCGTTTGAATTGAGAGAAGCGCTGTCATCAGCAGCATCGTAAAGAACAATATCGAAAGCAACGAGGTCTTCTTCATCATAGTAGAAAGTAGCATTTGATTCAAACATTCTCAAAACGTTCTTACCTTTTTCGCCAAGCGACTCAAGCAGTGCTATAATATCAGCCTCTGTCATATTTGCAAGCTCTGAATCGGGTGAAATTTCAATAAGTCCCTCTTTGATTGCAAAGTCTACAAGCTTTTTAATATCGGGCACAAACTTTTCGGCATAAACTTCGCCGTACTTTTCGTTATTTTCAACACCAGATGATTTGAGCTTGAGACAACCGAAAAGCTCGGACTCAAGAATGCCGAACATTTTGTCAATTTCTTCGGCAAAAACAGAAAGATCAAGACTGCCGCCGAGAAGATCCGTAACATTTATTGTAAGGAGCGGCATATACGCAATAATCTCACCGTCAGCAACAAGAAGATTGACGTTAAAGAACCAAAGCTTTGCAGATGCTGCAACCTTAATATCCTTTGTGCCGTCTTCTTTTTCATAGATTTTTGCGTTTGCAACTACATCCTCAAGCGGAATTCCTTCTTTTTCAAAGAAATCGTCATCAAATGCAATGCTTAACGATTTTGAAGCAAGAATGTCATCAATAAATTTCTCTGTCTTTGTATCAGCCGCATAAGCCGTTACAAAGAAAGCGGAAAGCGAAAGAACAACTGCAAGAATGATACTGATAGTTTTTTTCATAGTTTTTCAACCTCCTTGAAAATATTGTAAATCAGCAATGTTAAATAAAAGTAAATTTTTATTTACAAGCCGAAATTTCAAAGAAAACTACACCGTTTGCGGCAAGAGATGTATCAAGCACAACCTTACCGTCGGCAACATCTGCTGTATACGTTACGGGCTTGAGCTGTGCGCACTTCTCATACTTAGAATAAAGGTTTGCAAAATAAAGCTCACGTGCGGCAGAATCCTTGAGTGTTACGATAGAATCAATCTGCGGGTCATCGGGTGACCAGCCAAAGCACTCGTCGCCGATATTATGGGTTGTACGGTCCTGCTGCCACTCATCAAAATAGTTGCAGCTGTCATCGACAGTGTAAACGGTAACGTTTACCTTTTCGCTGTTAAAAACAGAGGCATCAACATTAAGCGTGATGTCAGCATTCTTTTTGTAATCAAGCTTATTTTTGAAGTTATAAGCCATTATGCGCAGTGTATTACCGTCGAAAGCTGAAAGTGCATCAACCTCCGCACCGTAAATAACACCCGATTTTGTATTCTCGACACTCACCTGCTTACTGCCTGCAAAAGCTGAAAGCTGCTTTGCAACGTGGAAGCTGACGGTAGGATAACCGTCAAAAAGACCGCCCGAGAGATAGCCCCAGGAAGAAAAATAATCGCCACCCTGCTCAATAAGCTGTTTGTTGAGCCTTGCATCGTAAGCCGCCTGGTATGTATAACCAACCATTCGTGTGAGAAGCTGGTCATCATCAGCACCTCGTGTTGTGCCGCAGAGAAGTCTGCCCTCATCAACACCGAAAATAAGATTTTCGAGCCCTGCATCTTTTGCCGCCTGCTGAAGATGGCCTATTGTTTCGGGCAAAGTGTAGCCGCTTGTAAATTCACCGGGACAATAATCGTAAAAGGAAGCGGAAAGGAAGCAGATTCGTGTGCCCTTCTCCCCTGTTTTATAGTTAGTGCCGCTTGCACAGTGATTGATAAAAATGCGTTCATCCCACAAGCCCTCTGTAACAACCATTGCGTGTGCACCGACAAAAACTTCTTCGCCTATATTCTTCTCAAGTGCATCTACGGTATAGTCGTAAAGCTTGCAATAAGCCTCGGCTGTTTTCTGCGGATCACCGTCAGGAACCATAAACCAATCTGCATTTTCAAACTCTGTCATAACACCGAAACGCCACGTAAACACCTCGTCTGCGCCGAATTCGTCAACAAGTGCCTTTGCCATTGCTGACATATAGTTATAATAAACGTCGTAATCATCCGGCGGATAAAGATTAGTGTCAAAATTTCCGCCTTTGAGTGCATCCTGCGAATATTTGAGCGGTACACTGCCAAGCTTGAGGTGAGGCTTTGCACCGAGTTCAAGAATACCTTTGCAGTTTTCGATAAGCGGTGAAAAATCATAATCGTCAAGCACATCATTATTGAGCGGGTCAACAAACAAATCGCGCTGTGCGTTACCGCCAGTGCACTGCATAAGCTGAATATACTCGACAAATTCTAAAATATTATACTTTTCATTTACTCTGGGGTTTGTAAAAAGGTCTGTGCCCTGCATATCCCAGATATTTACGTTGCTCAACGTATTGGGCACGGTTTCGCCAAGCTGTGACGTATTGACGTCAAACTGATAGTCATTTGCAGAATCGCCGCCGGAGAAAATAATACCCGGCAAAGCAATAAGAAACGAAAACAGATAACAAAAGAAATAAGTGAAAGCTGACATAAGCACATCTCCTTTAGGTGATAAAACAATATTAACATAAATTAAGGAGTTTGTCGATAAAAAGTTAAACAAGTTATTGCAAGCCAAAAAGAAATATTATAGAATAATATTGGATAATTATAGTAATTACCTTTTTATGAAAGTGAGGTAACAAAAAATGAAAAAAAGATTATTATCGTTTTTACTTACGGTTATCATTATTCTTGCATCTCTGCCGACAGGTGCAATGGCTGCCGATACGGAAATGATTTACTTTGATATCAGTAAGGGTAATGTGATATTTCGTATAGACAGCGTATCCGGCTATGATACTAACGGTAAGAAAGTTACAAAGCTTAACCCGGATGCAATATATGTTATTACCGGTACATCAGACAAAACTGCAATTTTGGTTTACAGCGGCACATTTAATATTGCTTTAGATAATTGCAATATTGATTTAAGTCAGAGAACAGAATCATACGCTTTTCTGATAAAAGGCACTGCAACCGTTAACTTAAGTGTAATTTCCGATTCCACATTAAAAAGCGGTAGCAAATCTGCAGGTATACAATATTACGGTGATACAACATTAAATATTAAAAACATTCCTGATTTGAGCAAAGGAACACTTTATGTGTATGGAGGGGAAAATGCAGCCGGAATTGGCAGTGGTTATTGTACCAACTCCGGTATATTAAATATTTATTCCGGAACTATTATTGCCTACGGCGGTAAAAACGCTGCTGCTATAGGTGGTGGTTGCAGCACAGGAAATAATAATGTCGGAAATATAACAATATATAACGGAAATATAACAGCTTACGGTGGAGAATCCGGATGTTGTATAGGCAATGGAGTTAAAACAACCTGCAAAAAGTTAGATATTTTAGGTGGAAATATAACAGCTATTTCGAACAACTCTTCTGGTATTCATGCAACTTCTGTGAATTTACAAGATATCGACCAACTTAACATCAATGTTCCCAATAATACAGCCATATTAGGTAGTGTATCGATAAAAAATACAAAAGCAAATTTAAGCAAATGTAAATTAGGAATTAACGCTTCCTCTGTTAACATCACTTCAAAATCTGAAGTTATTGCAAAATCATCTTCAGACTGTGCTGCGATAAGAAGTAACTATATAACAATTACCGACTCAATTGTTATTGCAGATTCCATAGGCGGAGGTGCCGCTATCGGAACTTCTGTTGACACTAAACGTAAAGAAAATGAATACAGTGATGTGACAATAAACAATAGTGTGGTTATAGCATCAGCAAATGGCGGCGGCGCTGTTATCGGCGGAGGAAAAGGCGCAAATTTTAATAATATAAACATTGTAAATAGCGAAATATATGTTAGCACCACTGAAACTGAGTATCCGGCAAATGCAATAGGAAATGGTTACAATAACATTTACTCCAGCTGTATCAACATTGAAAACTCTATTATTTCATCACAAGGATTCAAAGAAGTATTTAACAGTTATAACACTTCAAACAAAAACCACTCTATGATTCTTTACGAAAACGGTGTAGGCACAATTGAAGGAAATTTCATACTCAGCAGAGATTACACTATACCTGAAGGCTATCAATTATCGGTAGATGAAAACAAAACGTTGAAAATCGCTGAAAATGTTATACTGTATGTCGGCAAAGGAGTTCTTGTAAACTTAGGAATAATAGACAGCGAAGAACGTGTAATAGGTCAGATAAGCAACACTTTAACTAATGGTAATTTTATTTTAAATGTTGATGGCATAACTACTTATTACACTAATTTGTCTTCTGCACTAAACTATTTATCATATAATAGCGGACAAAACATTACGCTTGATGTATTTAAAAATACAGACGGTGAATCAATCCGGTTTCCAGCTAAAAAGTTGACTGTTAATATGAATGGTTACAGCATATCGGGTGGTTTCAACATTTCAATTACAGTTGACAAAGGTGCAGATATTACTATACTTAACAAATCCAGATCAAAAACGACCTTACCCTCAATAAAGAATGAAGGAAATATTACGGTAAACGGTAATATAACTATTGATAACAATTGTACTAATAAAGGGGGAATATTTACACTTATAGACGCAAATATTTCCTGTTATAATTACTCCGCAATTCACAACTCCGATAACGGAACTGTCAATGTATACGGAGGACATATATATGGAGAAATGCAATCTGGGTATAATGACGTAGGCTGTACAATAAACATAAAAGACGGCGGTTCATTCGGCACCGACTACAATGGTATCGAAAATTACGGTACAATATACGCAGATAATTTCAGATTATCCGGATATGGCACACCTTTGAAGAACAAAGGTGGTAATGTAACTTTAAAAAACGGTGAGCTTTACGCAACATACGGCCCTGCAATATCAAGCAGTAACGGAGATGTATACGTAGAAAACTGTACTACATCTACCGGATCTTATGGTGGCGGCTCAGGTATAAGTAGCAGTGGCACTCTACATATAAAAGATTCAACTATTCAATCTTCTCAATCCGGCTTAGCCGGAGTAATTCATTCCGGTACACTTACAGTTGAAAACAGTGTTATCGACGGCGGTTATGACGGTTTATACCTTTATGAAGGCACTGCAAAAATAACCAACTCCCAATTAGGTGGCGGATTTTACAGTTACAACGGCTACGGTCTGTATAACGGCGGTGAAATGACAGTTGAAAACTGCGACATAACCGGTGGTTACGGTGTAGGTAACAGCGGAACAATATACTTAAAAGATACGGACATAAATAACTTGCAATGGAGCGGCAGTGAATCATACGCAATCCATAACAGCGGTAATTTTTATTTTGACCACGGACTCATTAACGGTGGTCTTGCCGCTTACATTGACCAAGGCGGTACAGCAGAAATCAAGAACGCACAAATAGAAGGCTTTGATTTCTCTTGGAACTATGACCCTATGGATTTATATGGCAAAGAAGCAACATTTTACATGAACGGCGGAAGCGTGACACTTTACAACAATACCCTGCCCAAAGGATTTTATGTAGTAACCGACCAAGAATGCGAAACAAAATACACAATAAAAGACCTTATTGCAGACAAGTACAAGCTTTATAAAACCGATGATAATTCAGGTGTTGAGCTTGACGATAATACTGCTATGCTTGACGGCACTTATTACATAGAATTTGACGAAAATCAACTTCCGGATTTCGGTGCAAGCATTGCACACATTAACGAAAGCAACGTTACATCTGAGAATATCGAAGAAATAAATGCTGAGCTCTCTGTGGTAAACGAATACAACGTTGAAGATTACAGCGAAAAAACTGCAACAAAAATTACAAAGACAAAAGAAAAATGCAATACTTTACTTGAGATAATTGCTTCAGTAAAGGAAGCAATTGAAATCATAAATGGTTTTGCAAAAGAAATAACCGCTGAAGAAGCTACAACCGATACAATTGATGAAATTGAAAATATCGTTTCCAAAGCAGGAACTCTGCTCAACGGAAACAATCTTTCACCGAGCGAAAGAAGCGATATTGAAACAGCAAAGACAAAGCTTGAAGAAATAATTTCAGAACTCGCCGAGAGAAAAGCTTCAATTGAAAGTGTCCTTGAAGAGTCAGAAGAAATCACAAACAGCAAGCCCACAACCGACGATGAAGAACGAATAATCACACTTATAGCTGATATCAATACTCTGCTCTCACAAAATCTTACAGACGAAGAAACGGCAAAGCTTAACTCTGCAAAATCAAGGCTTGAGGAAATAGTTTCAGAGCTCGCCGATAGAAAAACGGCAATTGAAAGTGCTCTTGAAAGGTCAGAAGAAATCGAAAACGGCAAAACCACAACTGATGATGAAGAAGAGATAAACACACTTATCACAGATATCGAAAATCTTCTTGAACTTGAATTGACCGAAGAACAGAGAATAAAGCTTCAAACAGCAAAGGCTAACGCTTTAACGGCACTTGAAAGTTTTAAACAAGAACGAAACAAACTCGCAGAGCTCAAAACTAATTTCCAACAGGTAAACCGGAAACGAGTTAATATTTTTGATAAAAAATATCTTGAAAATCTTTCTAAAGAAATCGGTTTAATGATAAGCGAAGGAACTTTGGGCGGAGATGACCTTGATGGAGCAAAAAGATTAAAAAACGAAGTTGATAATCTTATTGAGCTTGTTCAAACTCCGATGTTTTACGGAATTATCAGGATTTTTTGGACTATTATTTCTATGTTCAAAACGATAATTTTGTAAAATGCTTTACTTTTGTAAAAATTTGTATATAATATTATGAGTATCTTTAATTTTGGAGGCAGATTCCAATGAATTTTAAAAAGAGAAGTATCAAAATTTTATCTATGATACTGACAATCGTTTCACTCATGAGCATAACAATGATTGGTGTCTCGGCAACAGACGGCAATTCCGGTGAAAGCTCATCAGAAAGCGAAGCATTGCACGCACTTGTAATAACAAGTGACAGTCTGACTGTAACTGTAAGAAAAAAGGTACAGCTTACAGCTACCGTTACCAACACTGACACACAGCCGACAATCAGGTGGAAATCATCCGACGAAAGCGTTGCAACAGTTGATGAAAGCGGCAAAGTAAAGGGTGTTAAGGTCGGCAAGGTTACAATCATTGCAACAGCTGAAATTGACGGCCAGGTGCTCAGCGGAGAATTTACACTAAACGTAATTAAGAAGGGTAACTTTATTCAGGACCTTCTTACTAACCGCCAGATTCTCAGCTACCAATACAGCTACGTTGACGACTATTACTACACAAATGACAAAGAAGCCTGGCAGTACAACTTCGGCTTCGGTAAGATTTACGATTTCGTATCCCCTTACATTCTTCTTGAATATGACTATATCCGAATTTTCTTCACCTATGAAAACAAGGACTGGATGATTCAGATGTGGAAGGGTCAGTACGGTATGGTTTTCTTTGGCGGTGAAATCGGTGTTTATAACCGTGAGCACAGCGAAAAAGGCTACGGCGATTGGGCTATGTATGCCTGCGCACCCGAGGAAGACTGGCTTGCAATGGAAATGACTCTCTATTGGCAGGAAGAATTTAACGGCGAATATGTACGACAGTTTACAAGAGAATATGACAAATATTGGTGGTGCACAGGCTTCAAAAACGGACACATCCGCGTTGAAGAGCCCGCCGATGAGCTCAGACTCGAGGCAAGAATTACATTCAAAGACGAAACTATGAGAGAGCTGTTCACACAGGGTCTTGAAGAATGCGGCTTTGTTAAGCGTGAACGTAAAAGCGAAGTAGGTCTTGACGAATTTTGTTCAGATGGCAAGGACGTATACTTCATCTGGCAGAACATCTCCGAAGCAGAAAGCACAATGGCAATTAAAGTTGGTGTCGGCTTCATTTCATCACTTGTCGCTCTTCCCATCTTCCCGCTTATTGCACCTTATGTAGGTATCTTTATGATGCTCGTTAATCTTGTTAACATAATTGCTTAAAGCAAAAATACAGGGGCTGTAAAAAACTTTCGTTTTTTACAGCCCATTTTTCATGCCATTTTTTTGAGCATTTCTTTTGTAACCTCGTATTTCAAAGGCTCGCCGTCAATAAAACATTTGTACTCATCAAGCATATATTTCGCCATTCTTTGCGGCTCGTTACCCGTACTGCCTGCAATATGCGGCGTAATAACAGCATTTGGGCACCAAAACAGAGGACTTGAATGAGGAAAGCTTTCGTTTTTCAAAACATCAGCCACGTATGTATTTGACGGATGAGTGAGCAAATGCAAGGCTAAAGCAAATTCATCCACCTGCGCTCCCCTGCCCGTGTTTATAAAAACTGCTCTTTTCTTCATAATTGAAAACAGAGATTTATCAAAAATGTTTTCAAGCTCCGGCTTATTGGCAAGATGGTTACTGATAACGTCACACTCGCTGAATATTTTTTCAAGGCTCGCAAGCTTCACATCAAGGCTTTTGGCAGTTTGAGCGCTTACAAACGGGTCGTAAGCATAAACCTCAACATCAAAGCTTTTAAGCCGCTCGGCAACAAGTGAGCCTATTGCACCCAAGCCGACAAGGCCAACCTTACAGCCGAAATTACCCGTGAAAGCGTTTGCGTGGCGCATTGCCCTGCGCGGAGAAAAACGATAAAACTTTGATGATTGATAGAAGCCTTTTGCAGCAAGAGTAATTTGCGCTACCGTGTACTCGGCAACGGGAACGGCATTTGCAGCATAGGCGCTGAAAACCTTTACACCGCATTCAAGAAATGGAACGGCAAAGCTCTGCACAGAGCCTGCGGCATAAAAAAGTGCTTTGAGCTTTGGCATAAAGGCTTTGATTTCGGCCGCTGTAAAACAGGGCATACCCCAGGTTGAAAAAGCGACCTCACATTCGGTTAAAAAAGATTTATACTCTTCTATATTTCTTCTATCAATTAAAACAGAAAGCTCTCCGAAGGCTGACAGCTCTTTGAGAATTTCATCGGTAAAAACTGTTTTAAACCGTTGTGAATCAGAGCACAAAAGAGCGATTTTCAATTGCGCTCACCTACCTTTGATTTAAGCCTTGAAATATCATTTTTAAGACAAAACGGTATGCCGTGCTGCATTGAATAATAAGTAAACTCAATAAGAATAAAGCCATCGTATCCGACGGATTTTATTTTTGCAAGGAGCTTGTCTATATAGCCGAGGTGAAGCCTTGGAAACTGCTCCCTTACCTGCTCAGAAAAAGAAATATGAATATTGCCGATATAATCTGCCGTGCGTTCAATACGGTCAAGGTCGTATTCAAGGCGTTTATAAAGCGACTGGAAATAAGTAAGAAAATTGTCACAAGCCGTATCGTTACGTATTCTCAGAAAAGCATCAGTATTATTATTGAAGGTATGGTTGTGACATTCGGGGCAAACAGCAAGCCCGTATTCTGACGCAACAGCACACATCTGCTTTAAATGCAAAACGAGAGCAGAATACTCTTCCGGGCTTGTATCCTCGCTGTTTTTCGAGCCTAACCATACTCGTATAATTTTCGCACCGAGCGCATCGGCAATTTCGCATATTTCTTTCCACTCTTCGGCACTGCCGCTTCCTACACGGTAGAACGTGCCGTATGAACAGCAGTTTATTCCTGCACTGTCGCACAAAGCCTTAACAGATTTTGCAGTTTCGATGTCACGAACGTGAATATCGCTGCCCCACTCAATACAGTCAGCGCCGAATGAGGAGGCAAGCTCTACAATTTTTTTAACATCTTTAATCTGCCTTAGAGTGGTCGTTGTAAATCCAATCTGCATAGCTTACTTTGCAACTCCGTAGAATTCAAGCAATTTGGGATTGATTACGGTTTCTGTTTGGTCAAAGCAAGAGCTGTGACCGCCTCCGACCACCATAAGCTCCTGCGCATTTTCAATTGATTTAGTTATCTTCTTTGAATGCCAACGCTGAATCATATCGTGTTCACCGTAAATATTGAGAACGGGCACCTTGATTGCTGAAATATCTTCGAATGTAAGGCTGGGCTGGCCGACCATCATACCCTTTATATCACGTCTGCGTGCATATTCGGGGTCATCATAAAGCCAGGCTTCGATGCAAAGAATTATGTACTGATATGTAATCTGAATCTGGTCAAAAGTATTCGTGCCCCAGGTATTGATATTTGAGCCCATAATAACAAGCTGTTCGACACGCTCCTGATGAGCAAGCGTAAACACAACGCCGAGATTGCCGCCGTCGCTGAAGCCGAAAATACGTGTTTTTTCAATCTTCAAATAATCAAGCAAGTTTACTAAATCCTCTGCCATTGCCTCAAAGGTCATACCGCCCTCGACCCAATCGGATTTACCCGTTGCTCTGGGTGAAACACAAATGACCTTGAAATGCTTTGCCATTTCGGGCAGAATACTGCCGTCAAAGCTGTGCATATCGCCGCCGTTGGGCGGAAGAAGCAGAAGCGGCTCAGCATCAAGGTTGCCGTAAATGCCGTATTCAATATTGACACCTTCAAGATTAACAACCTCATATACCTTGAGTTCAGGTGATTCTGCCGCATAAGAAACGGGTGCAAGGCAGAAAAGAAAAGCGAACACAAGAAACAACGAAACAACTGTTGTAAATTTTTTCACAGCTATTACCTCCGTAATTATAAGCTGTAAATATTATACAACAGTTTTTTTAACTGTGCAATAAAAAACATTTGCTTTACTTAAATAATATTTTATGTTACAATGTTAGCAATCTCCGACTGAAAGGATGTAAAGAAATGGCAAAAACCAAGGCTCAAAGAGAAGGCTACGTTGTGCCGAAAAAAGAACTTAATATGTTCGCAATAGGCGCAATGGGCCAGGGTATGATTTACGCAATGATGTCAAGCTACGTCAGCGACTACTACGTTAATGTTCTTCAATTACCACTCGCATTTGTTCTTATACTTATGCTCGGTGCACGTATTTGGGACGCTATAAACGACCCGCTTATGGGAATGATTGCAGACCGCAGACAGCCCACAAAGCGAGGCAAGATGAAAAAATATATTATTTATGCTGTTCCGCCAATTGCGGTGCTCACAATGCTGATGTATTATGCACCGGATATGGATAAAACTGCACTTATGGTTTATGCTGCAGTTACATACATACTTTGGGGTATGGCTTATACAATGGCTGACGTTCCTTTCTGGGGTCTGCCCAACCTAATGACAGGCGGTGCAGAAGAACGCGGATATGTCATATCTTACACCAAAAATCTCAACGGTATCGGCTCCGCTTTACCCGAAGTTCTTTTCCTTGTTGCAGGCTTCACACTGCCCGCACTGCTCGGCACAACGGGTATAGAATACGAAAAGCAGAGATACTTTATAATCGCTCTTGTTGCAGTTGTTATCGGTATTGTAATGTATGCAAACTCTTACCGCTATATTAACGAGCGTGTTATCCCCCCCGTTAAGGTACGTCAGCCCGGCGAGCCCTCAAGCCTCAAGAGAATTTTTACCTGCAAGCCGCTTATGCTCGTTGTTGCAATGGGCGTTCTTTCCAGCGGCAGATATATGGTACAGGCTGCAGCAGTTCACGTTGCAAGATACGCATTCTATATCGGCCCCGAGCTCACACCCGATATGAGCCTTGCTGACAGAACAAAGTATATTGCACAGAGTGTTTCCTCGGTTAAAACAATATTCCAGGTTTGCGCTATTGTAGGTATGTTCGGCGCAATGCTGCTTATGCCCAAGCTTATGAGAAAGTTTGATTACAAGAAGATTGTTATCACAACCTGTCTTGCAGGCTTTGTGGCAAGCATTTTCACAACACTTATCGGCTGGTTTACAGCTAACCTTTACATCTGTATTCCTTTTATTCTTATATCCTGTATCCCTCTCGGTGTTCTCAATGTTGTTTCCAATGCAATGATTGGCGACTGCCTTGATTACCTTGAGCTTAAAACAGGCTTCCGTGACAACGGTCTTGGCTCAGCCTGCCAGGGCTTTGTAAATAAGCTCGGCAATGCACTTGCAACGAGCGGCATTATTCTTATGTATATGTTCATTGACATTGACCCGTCAATGATGCTCAGCAGTGAGGTTGTTGTTGCCGCAACAGAGCTTACACGCACACAGAACTTTGCAATGTTCTCACTCGTATCAATCGTGCCCGGTGTAAGCATGCTGCTCTGCTCAATCCCGATGTTCTTCTACAAGATTTCGGGCAAAGAGAAACAGAGAATTGTTGACGAGCTCGCCGCAAGAAGAGCTATGGAAGAAAAGGTTAACGCCTAAGCACAATTCTAAACAAAAGGATAGGAGCTGTAAAAAAACGAAAGTTTTTTACAGCTCCTTTTTTAAGGGGAATAAAAAAAGATGAAGAACGGACAAAGGTACGCCGAGAGGCGAAGTTTGTTCGTAGTATAAAAAATAAAATCCGGATAGCTTTCTGTTCTTGACAGATTAAAGGGGGTTCCGCAGTTTTTTCAAACAAGCAGAACCCCCTTGATATGTTTTGTTTTATACGATCTTCGCTTTTTTTACGTTCCCTTTTTTATTTGTTATATTCACATTCGTTACAGCTTGCAGGCGGCGGGTCGTTGGTGATATCAAAAATTGCAAGCCTTAAATTCTTAATAGAGAGCTTACGTGCAACTATATCAACATAGTCTTTGTCCTCTATACCTTCGCCCGTGTTTGCGTATTTATATGCGGCAATCGGGCAGCGGAAGATTTTGCCCTCAACGAAAAGCGTGTGTGTATTTTTGCAGTAGCCGCAAGCATCGGGCTTTTCGCAAATATCGTAGTTGACACCTTTTTCTTCAAACAAAGCCTGAATTTCGTTAACCTTTTCGCCCGAAGAATAAATAACGGCAAGCATACCGGGGTTACGAAGGATATCTATTATCTCTTCACCGGGCACGGTATTACCGTCCGACACTATTTCAATATGCTTGATTTTAGGCATATCGCGAAGAACAACTTTCACAATGTCCGTAAGGTTAGGATAATTATATGTATCGTCACCGATAAAACGGATTTTATCAATAACGTAGTTAAGCTCATAAAACACGTGAAGAGTATAATCAAGGTTTTCAATATTTGCCTCATAGCTGCCGCCGCTGTTTTTAGTGGTAAGCAGAATATCGGTACATTCGGGTGTGAGATTCTGAATATTATAAAGCTCTGTATTTGCAAGAATACTCAGCCAAAGACCCGGATAGCGCAGAATGTTAATCTGCTTGAATGCCTCGGGAAGCTTGGCATAATGCGCAGAATAGCAACGGTTAATTATGTACTTTTTTCTTTCCTTGTTTGTCATAAAAAACTATCCTTTATGTAAATGATTTATAAAGCTCGAGGGACTTATATCTGCGCTGTGTACGGGCAAGCAGATAGATTTCGCTGATTTCTGAAAGGCTTTTTAAGCCTGCAGGAGAAAGCGTAAAAGAGAATATTTTTTCGGGCTCTGAAAGACAGATATGCCGCATTGCCGCAACGACTCCCGCAGTAAGCTGAAAGGTGTGCTGTGAAGGCTTATGCTCACTGCAGAAAAGCTGAGAATTCTCAATATCAAAAAACATAGCTTCATCACTATATTTTGAGCAATCGGCACAGCCTATTAAATTCGGCATATAGCCCGTAAGGCTCAGCAGACGAAGCTCAAAAATAGCTTTAAGATGATGGGTAACCAGCTTGTTGTTTGAAAGCAGATATAATGTATTGAGCGTGAGCGAAAGTATCTCTTTGGAATCCGTGCCCTCTGGTGCAAGCTCATAAACAAGCTCGCAGAAATACATTGCAAGTGATGTTCTTGAAAAATCCTTGCGGACACCGAAGAAGACCTCAATAGGCTCTGCCTCGTCAATTGTATAAACATCTCTGTTCATATAAATTGAAAAACGGGAGTATGCCAGAAGCTGAGTTGCCGAAAGGGAGCGGCTTTTGACACTGCGTGCTCCCCTTACAAACGCTCTGATAACACCCATATCACGGGTGAGCACGGTAACAAGTCTGTCTGCCTCACCTGTCTGTTTTTCGTTTATTATCAGCCCGTCTGTGTTCAGCCTCATTGGCTATCTCCCTGTACTTCAGATAATCTGTAATTTTACCGCTTTTGGTAAATCTGTTCCATGCTTCATTTACATCCATCGGTTATTCATCCTTTCTGTTTATAAGGTATGAATAAACCGAATTATTATGATTGGAAATAAATATCAATCAAGCCCGAAATTGTGAATAAGGCCTTCTCTGTTGCGCCAGTCTTCCTTGACCTTTACCCAGCATTTGAGGTTGACCTTGCAGTCAAAAAATCGCTCCATATCTTCACGTGCACGTGTTGAAATGCGCTTGAGCATTGCACCGCTTTTACCGATTATAATACCCTTATGGCTCTCTTTCTCGCAGTAAATAATTGCCTCAATGTCAATTATTTCAGCATCGTCACGCTCACGCATACGCTCAATACTGACAGCTGTGCCGTGCGGAATTTCTTTATCGAGATTGCGCAGAAGCTTTTCACGAATCATTTCTGCGGCAAGCACTCTTTCGGGCTGGTCGGTGAGTGTGTCTTCGGGGAAGAAGTGAAAACCTTCTTCAGCAAGCTTCATAAGCTCATCGAGAAGCGGCTCCATATTGTCACCCTTAACGGCTGAAACAGGTACTATAGCCTCGAAATTGTAAAGCTGTGAAAACTCGAGTATACGCTTCATCAAATCTTCTTTTTCGGGGATTGTATCAACCTTGTTTATAGCGAGCACAACTCTCGCCTTCTGCTGTGCAAATTTTTTGAGGAGCTCCTCTTCTGTCTGACGAAGCTCACCCTTGGGCTCAACGACAAAAAGGCAGGCATCAACGCCCGAAATGGTTTCGTCAACAGCCTTAATCATCTTTTCACCGAGCTTTGTTTTTGGCTTGTGAAAACCGGGTGTATCGGTAAAAACAAGCTGTGTGTCGCCCTCAGTCAGCACACCCATAATACGTGTGCGTGTTGTCTGCGGTTTATCTGAAACAATGGCAATTTTTTCGCCGAGAAGCTTATTGAGAATTGAAGATTTGCCGACATTCGGGCAACCTACAATTGCAATAAAAGCAGTTTTCTGCTGATTCATAAAGTTATTTTCTCCTGAGTTTTTTAAGATAGGTATTAGGATTTACAAACATAAACACAACCGCAACGGCAAAGCTTAATAAAAACAGCACCAGGCTTATCGGGTTTGCCGCATAGTAGGCAAAAAGAGCCTTAAAAGCTTCAGGCTGCCACAGAATTATTATTCCCACCGCAACGGCAAACAAAGCGGCTATAAGCACTGCACCTGCCGCAGTATCCTTGGCGATACGTGCATTTTCGCTGATTTCACCCTTTGACGCGGTATCAACCGCACGCTCAACAGCAGTGTTGATATATTCTGAAACTATTACTATCGCCGCCGCTACAGCAAGAATTGCCGCCTGCGTACGACTGACCTGAAAAAAATCATATCGGAGCAGGAAAAACACCATATAGGCAAGACACGTAAAGTGCACACGCATATTCCGCTCATTAAGCAAACCGAAAGCAACACCCTTGAAGGCATAAGTAAAGCTTTTCAGAAAAGCACGCATAAATTAAGCCTCTTCTTCCTCGCCGAGATAGTAGCTGCTTGTGCGGTGAAGACCAAGCTTGATAAGTACCTCTTCTTCCTTTTCACGCATACGCACACGCTCAAGGCCGCCGTTTACATGGTCGTAGCCGAGAAGGTGAAGCATTGAGTGAACGGTAAGGAAGGCAACCTCACGCTGAAGCGAATGCTCATAGAGATTTGCCTGTGCAACTGCGTGCTCCATTGAAATAACTATATCTCCGAGCATTTTTGCGCCTGTTTCGGGGTTTTCATCGTAGACACCGTTTTCACCCAAAGGAAAAGAGAGAACGTCTGTAGATGAATCGATATTGCGGTACTGTGCATTAAGCTCCTTGATACGCTCATCATCAACAAAAGTAACGCTGACCTCTGCCGAGCCTTCAAAGCCTTCGTTTACAAGTACGGCAGTACAGCTTCTTCTGACTAAAAGGCGAAGCCCGGTTGGGATTTTAACCTTTGTCTGTTCATCGGTAATAATTACTTTGTTTTTCATTTCGTTTTAACTCCTCTCTTTATTCTTTTTTCGTTCTTCGTATTTAGCATAAGCCTTTACGATATCCTGAACAAGTCTGTGTCTTACAACGTCCTTATCGTTAAAGGCGATTGTTTCAATATCGTCAACATTTTTGAGTATTCGGATTACCTCAACAAGACCCGAGCGTTTACCGTCGGGCAGGTCAATCTGCGTAACGTCGCCGGTTATAACCATTTTTGAGTTAAAACCGAGACGCGTAAGGAACATTTTCATCTGCTCCGGGGTCGTATTCTGTGCTTCATCGAGAATAACAAAGCTGTCGTCAAGCGTACGGCCTCGCATATATGCAAGCGGTGCTACCTCGATGCTGCCACGCTCCTGATATTTCTGAAAATTCTCAGCACCCAGCATATCGAAAAGCGCATCGTAAAGCGGGCGGAGATAAGGGTCTACCTTCTGCTGTAAATCACCGGGCAGGAAACCGAGCTTTTCGCCTGCTTCAACTGCAGGACGGGTAAGAATAATACGGTTGACCTCTTTGGCACGGAATGCATTTACCGCCATTGCAACTGCAAGATATGTCTTACCTGTACCCGCAGGACCTACGCCGAATACAATGGTATTGTTCTTGATTGCTTCTATATAATTTTTCTGACCGAGAGTTTTAGGCTTAACGGGTCTGCCCTTTGATGTGATACAGACACAGTCGTTACCCATTGTTGAAATCTGTGTTTCGTTACCCTCGCCTACAAGTGTCATAACGTAGCGTACATTCTGGTCGGTAAGAGCCTCGCCCTTATTGATTAAAGTGAGCAGACCGTTGATGGCACGCACAGCCTTTGATACACCGTCTGCCTCGCCCGTAACCTTAAGCTCTGAGCCTCGGCTGACAACGGCGACGTGATACTCGTGCTCAATCTTTTTTATATTTTCATCGAAGCTGCCGAAAAGGCTGACGGCATGCTCCATTCTGTCGATATTAACCGTTTGCTCAAACAACTGCAAATCCCCAATCGAAAAAATAGTATAAATTTACAGAATTATACCATACTTTTTGTGAAATGTCACTACTTTTATTTTAAATTATTTGATATAATTCTTTATTCTTTTCTATTATTGACAATACTGATTAAAAGTTGTAAATTTGTATATGTATAATTCTAATTTATAAAACAAGGAGATTTTTTCCTATGGCTTACTTCAGACCCTTCAAGGCAGTGCGTCCCGAAAAAGAATATGCTTCAAAGGTTGCCGCACTCCCCTACGACGTTATGAACAGCAAAGAAGCAAAGGCTATGGTTGAGGGCAACCCTTACTCATTCCTTCACGTAGATAAGGCAGAAATCGACCTGCCAGACGGCACGTATCTTTACGATGACGCAGTTTACGCAAAGGCAAAAGAAAACCTTAATAAGCTCGTAGCAGACGGTATATGCAAAAAAGACAGCACACCAGCCTTCTTTATATACAGACAGATTATGAACGGCAGAAGCCAGACAGGTCTTGTCGGCTGTGCATCAATTGACGATTATATTGAAAACAGAATTAAAAAGCACGAGCTTACAAGAGCTGACAAGGAGCAGGACAGAATCCGCCACGTTGACACCTGCAACGCAAACACAGGCCCGATTTTCCTTACCTACAAAAACGGTGATGCCATAAAAGAAATTATTGCAAAATGGCAGGAAAGCCACGCACCCGAGTATGATTTCGAGTCAGACGGTGTATTGCAGACAGTGTGGGTAATTGACGATGAAGCCGTAAACAAAGCGATTGCAGACGAATTTGATAAAATAGATGCACTTTATATTGCTGACGGACATCATCGCTGTGCTTCGGCAGTAAAGGTAGGTCTCAAACGCAGAGAAGAAAACCCCACTTACACGGGAGAAGAAGAATTTAACCGTTTCCTTGCAGTATCCTTCCCCTGCGATGAGCTTGAAATTATGGACTACAACCGTCTTATACACGACACAAACGGTTACAGCGTTAACCAGATTCTTACACTCATCAGTGAGAAATTCACATTTGAATGTGTCAAGCCCGGCAAACCTTACAAGCCCGAAGAAAAGCACACCTTCGGTATGTATATTGACGGCAGATGGTACAAGCTGACAGCAAAGGAAGGCACATTTGATGCGGCAGACCCCGTTTCACAGCTTGACGTTTCAATACTTCAAAACAACCTCATCTCCCCTGTTTTCAATATAAATGACCCCAGAACAGACAAGAGAATTGACTTTGTGGGCGGAATCAGAGGTCTTGAGGAGCTTGAAAGACGTGCAAACAGCGATATGAGAATTGCATTTTCAATGTATCCCACAACACTTGAAGATCTGACCGACATTGCAGATGCAGGTATGATTATGCCCCCGAAATCGACCTGGTTTGAGCCCAAACTCCTCAGCGGTCTTTTCATCCACGAGCTTTCATAAGAAAGGTAAAAAATATGAAATTTGTAGATATAGCTAAAATTACAATAAAAGCGGGCAGAGGCGGCGACGGATGTGTAGCCTTCCACCGTGAAAAGTTTGTTGCCTCGGGCGGACCCGACGGCGGCGACGGCGGCAAGGGCGGCGACATTGTTTTTCAGGTTGATACCAACCTCTCAACCCTCGCCGACTTCCGCTACAAGAGAAAATACACTGCACAATGCGGTGCAAACGGTCAATCAGGCAGAAAGAACGGCAAGCGTGGCGAAGACCTTGTTATCAGAGTACCTCTTGGCACAGTAATAAGAGAAGTTAAAACGGGCAAAATAATGGCAGACCTTTCCGACTCCAAGCCGTTTGTTGCCGCAAAAGGCGGCAGAGGCGGCTGGGGCAACCCCCATTTTGCAACCGCAACACGCCAGGCACCACGCTTTGCAAAGCAGGGTGCCCCGGGTGAAGAATGGGAGGTTTCGCTTGAGCTCAAGCTTATTGCAGACGTAGGTCTGCTCGGCTTCCCGAATGTCGGTAAATCAAGCTTTATTTCAGTTGTAAGTGAAGCTAAGCCGATTGTTGCCGATTATCACTTCACCACAATCACACCCGTTCTCGGTGTTGTTCGTATGGGTGAAGGCAACTCTTTTGTTATTGCGGACATCCCCGGTCTTATCGAAGGTGCAAGCGAAGGCATAGGCCTCGGACACGAATTCCTGCGACACGTTGAGCGTTGCCGTATGCTTGTGCACATCGTTGATGCCGCAGGCAGTGAGGGCCGTGACCCGATAGAGGATTTTGAGAAAATCAACCTTGAGCTTGAGAAATTCAACGCCGAGCTTGCAACAAGGGAGCAGATTGTTGTTGCAAACAAAATTGACCTTGCAACTGACGAACAGCTTGAAAGGCTTGAAAAATATATGGATGAGCACGGCTACAAGCTTTACCGTATGTGTGCACCTATTTGCGAAGGCACGCAGGAGGTAATAAATGCCGTGGCCGAAAAGCTCTCCAAGCTTCCTCCCGTTGTAAGATTTGAGAGTGAAGAAATCACCAACCGTGATATGCCGCTTGAAAACGGCGATAATTTCACAGTGAGAGAGGAAGACGGCGTTTATTTTGTTGAAGCAGAATGGCTTCTGCGTATCTTACAGCGCACTGACCTTGATGACTATGAATCACTGCAATATTTCCAGCGTGTGCTCGAATCAAGCGGTATTCTTGACAGGCTTGTTGAGCTCGGAATTAACGAAGGCGACAGCGTAGTTATCTACGACCTTGAATTTGACTATGTCCCCTGATGGAGTGAAATAATTGGCAACTTTACTCGATTGTAAAAAAATAAAACCCAACACGCTCAACCCGATTTCGCTTGCATATATCGGCGATGCTGTTTATGAGATACTTGTGCGGGAACACCTTGCAATTGAGGGTGACAGACCGCCCGAGCAGCTCCACCGACTTGCAGTTAACTTTGTAAGCGCACACGCTCAGTCTGCGGCGGCAGAAAAAATTATGCCCGTGCTTACCGAAGAAGAGCTGACTGCTTACAAGCGCGGCAGAAACGCAAAGGTTTCGCATATCCCCAAAGGTGCATCCGTTGCACAGTATCACAGCGCAACCGGATTTGAAGCACTTTTCGGTCATCTGTATCTGACAGAGCAAACAAGCCGTATGCGTGAGCTTTTCAGAATAATTTGTGAAGGTGAAATAAGTTGAGCAAAAAAAATAAAAAGCCTGTTTCCGACAAAACAAAAAGAGTACTTGAGCTGTTGACAGACAACGTTGTGTGGATTATAGGCTGCACGGTTTATGCGGCGGCAATCAATTTTTTCAACGTACCAAACAATATTGCTCAGGGCGGCTTTTCGGGTCTTGCGATTGTCATAAATTATCTGACGGATTTACCCGTAGGTGCCGTAAACCTTGCGCTCAATATTCCGATACTGCTGTTAGCACTTAAATTCATAGGAAAAAAATTTGTTGTAAAAACGCTTTGGGTCACTGTGCTTCTGTCTGTAATTATCGACCTTGTGGCACTCATACCCTATGAATATACAGGCGACAAGCTTCTTGCCTCCATATTCAGCGGTGCTCTGCTCGGTGCAGGCGTTGCGCTTGTTGCGGCAAGAGGCTCTACGACAGGCGGCACAGATGTGCTCAGTAAGCTGTTGAGGCTTATTCTTCCGCACATGTCTTACGGCAAGCTTGTAATGTTCAGCGATATGGTAGTTATTGCGATTTCTGCAATTGTTTTCCGCAGTATTGAGAGCGCACTGTATGCCGCAATTGTAATTTTCGTCAGTTCAAAGGTAATTGACTATATCCTCTACGGTATGGCAAAGAGCAAGATGCTTATGGTTGTCACAGACCACGCAGACGAAATATCGCAGGAGCTTGTTAACAATTCACCACGAGGTGTCAGCATTGTGCCTGCAAAGGGTGCCTATACCGGCCAGGAAAAGAATATGCTTATCTGCGTGCTTCGCAGTAATGAGGTTGCACCTGCAATTAAGCTTATAAAATCAATTGACCCCAACACCTTTACAATTATTACAGAGGCAAACGAAATTATAGGAAAAGGCTTCAAGCCTACAATAAACGAATAGGAGATTTTTATAATGAACGCAAACCTTAAAAAGTTTATCGCAATTGTCTGTGCACTCGCAATGCTTATGCCCTTTGCATTCACAAGCTTTGCCGTATATGAAACGCCTTATGACAACAGCTTTTATTATGAAGAAGGTGCATACACGCTTCACTACCGCATTTTTAAGGCAGATAATGAAAAGGCAAAGGTTATGATGATTCACGGCTTCGGCTGCTCAACAAACACCTGGGAGCCCGTTGCAAAAGCGCTTGTTGACGACGGCTACACCTGTTACTTTGTTGACCTGCCGGGCTTTGGCTACAGCACGAGAGAAACCGAAATTGCCGACGGCGATTACAAAGTGCGTGAGGAAATGATAATAAACCTTATGAAAAGCATTGCACCGATAACTGAATGGCACATTGCAGGCCACTCAATGGGCGGCGGAGTTGCAATGAACATTGCCTGCCTTGAGCCCGAAATAAAGTCGCTTATGCTTTTCTGCCCCTGCCCCATTGTTGAGCAGGAAGGCATGATGGCAGATATGATGAGTTCAAAGCTTATGGGAGCAATGGCAAACTTTATTTTCGAAAAGCTTACAAAAATCACTCCCCTGCTCCGTCTTGTTGCTCTTATGGCATTTATGGATTTGGAATTCACAATTGACTATGACCTTACGCTTTTCTCTGCACCGCTTCAGATACATAACACAGGCTACAGCAATATGATTACCTCAGCCAAAGCTATGGGTAACGATTTTGACAAAATATCGAAACTCACAATGCCAGTACTTCTTGTGCAGGCAGACAAGGACCTTATCCTCACGGCAGCTATGAAAACTCAGGTTGGCGAGGCTTTCCCGAATGCACAAACCTACAACGTTGCAGGCGGCGGTCACCTTTGCATTGAAAACCACGCCGAAGAGCTTGCAGAGCTGATTGACGGATTTGTAAAATAAACATTTTCACATCAAAAAAGCATCTCACTTTGAAATCATAAGTGAGATGCTTTCTTTATTATTTACTTTAAAAGCTCATAAAGCTTCTCGCAGTGACCGGATTTTGTAATAAAGAAATCCCTGCAACGTTTTGCATAAACCTCTTCGGGCTGCATATTGTTGGCAATAAGCTTTTCAAGATGAGAAAGAAGCTCATCTGCATTGACGGCAAGCGCACCAAAAGCCTCTTCAAGAGGAAGGTCGAGCGCATTATAATCGTGCGTTACGCCTGCTCTGAACAGCTCATAATCGGGCACAAAATACATAATAGGTCTGCCGAGATAAACAAAATCGAAAACAATTGACGAATAATCGGTTATCATAAGCGCATAATTCTGCATCTCATCAATTTCCTGCGTTACACGGATTCGGGGATTATCGACCTTAAAATACTTATCATAATCTCTGAAAATCGGGTGATTTTTGAAATCGAGAGTATAGTCGTACTTTTCAAGCAAATCCGCAAGCTCTTTGGAATTGAGAAATGCGTTTATCTCACGGTAGAAAGCGGATGCAAGGAACTTATCCTCAAAAAGCTGACGTGTGTTATTCTCGTAATTGCCTATAAGATTCTTACGCCACGATGGTGAGAATAGAAGCTTTTTGCCGGGCTTACTGTCGGTTGCCATAGCGTCAAAACGAGGCATACCGCTTGCAAGCAGGTCTTCATCCTTAAAATTATAGATTCGCTTGAAATTCTCACGCTCAAACTCAGAGGAAATAACAACCTTATCTACGTTCGCTTTTTCTTTTGAGTAAAGCATAGGCAGACGTGCGTGAAGAATGCCGTGCTGAAGATAAACGAACTCGCACTTGATAATATCGGAATACCAACGAAGGGGCAGACCGTCGAACGGGCTCATAATAGAGAGCGAATTGAACGAAGTAAGCACCTTTTCGCAGTTGAAGAAAAGCATTTTGTGCTTAAAGCTCTTGAATTTAACAATACGCTTTTTCTGTGCAGGAGTAAAGTGCTTATCATCGGACTTTAAATTATCGGCAATGTAGTATCTTTCAACGCCGTCATCAATATCAAAATCGTGTATAAACTGATAATAGGCATTATCAAAAATGCCCTCACGGTCGATATAAAGCCAGATACGCTTATCGCTTGCTGTTTTTTCGGCAAGCTTTCTGTAAATAAAAGCAGGCTTGCTTTCGGACTTGACAGCCTTATCGGCCGCAGCCTTTGCTGCTGCAAGAGATTTTTCGGAAGCCTTGCGGATAATAAAGCCTTGTGACTTCTGGTCAAACAGCACCGTATAATCGCCGTTTTTAACGTAAAACTTAACCTTATTTACTACTGTTTTAAAGCCGAAGAAAACGGTGGGCACACAGTCGTGACCGTCAACAACGGCGTGGAAAACAACCCCTACCTTATCGGGCAGGTCAATAACCGTATCAAAACCCGAAAAGCAGTTGGTAAGTGACTTGCCCTTATAATAGCTGTAAGCTGATTTTTCGGTAGGTAAGTCAATAACTCTGCCGTCTGACAGCGCACAGTAAAGGCGTACGCTCTCACGCTCGCCGACACCGTTTTTGAAAAAGCCCGATGTATGAAGCTTGCCGTCAATGATACGGAAAGTGTTGAAGGTAATTACGTGAGGCTGAGAATAGAGCAGACAGTCATCAACAAAAGCTGTTTGCGACGTTGAATTTGACAGCACCTTATAGCTCTGACCCTTCAGCTTCATAAAGAAATCGATATGATACGGGTCAATATAAATAGAATCGGCAATTATTGAGTTATCGACCTCGCTGAGCACCTTGCGAATACGGGCAAGCTGACTGTTTTTGGTCTGCTCATCCACATCGCAAACAAGCATATCAGAGGTGATACGCCAGCTTAAATTATAAACAACCAATGCCTGCGCAACGGGATGAGGCTTGCCGCTTTCATCACGTGAGGAATCAATAAGCTTATTTAAAAAGCCCATATACTGCTCAAAGCAGTAATAAGGTGAATTGAAGCTCTGGCTGGCGGATTCACCGTGGCGGTAATATGTATAAACAGCCTCGCGGCAGAAGCCGAGCTTACCCTTTTTCTTGAGCCAGGAGAAGATAAACCACTGGTCTTCGCCGAGTGAAAGGCTTTCGTCAAACAGAATACGCTCATCAGCAGGCACGTTTTTAACACAGATATTCATAGTTGTCTGCAGGATGTTGGGGTTAGACATAACGTCATAAATACCGCTGCAGGTAAGAATATCAAAGCGTTTATGAGTAGTAACTGTGCCGTTTTCGCTCAGATAATCGATAGAGTAAGTAACAAGGTCAGTCTCTTCATAATGCTTTTCAAAGAAATCGTACACAGCCTGAAGGCTCTTTTTGCTGAGAGTATCATCAGCATCGAGGAACATTACATACTTACCCTCGGCAAGCTCCAATCCCTTATTACGCGCGCTTGAAACACCGCCGTTTTCTTTTTCAAAGTATACGATTGTACTGTCAGCCTCGGCATACTTATGGCATATTTCGCCGCTGTTATCGGGCGAGCCGTCATTCACAAAAACAATCTGAAAATCCTCATAGGACATAGTCTGCTCCCTGAGGCTTTCGACACACTTGTGAATATGCTTTTCGCAATTATATACGGGAATGATTACAGAAATTTTATATTTATATTCCGACATACCGCAACAATCCTTTGCATCATAATATTTTAATAATACTATATATTGGTAAAAAATGCAATAGAAATATGATAGAGCAAAGGTAAACTGTTTTAAGATTCTTCGCTTGCGCTCAGAATGACAATCACAGGTGTGGCATTTGATACATAAAAAACTGCCCTCACGAAATGTGAAGGCAGACTATAGCAATTATCGTGTCAAAGAGCTATCCAAAATCTCTTCAAGTAACATTTTTCATTCTGTTCATAAACAGTAGATTCGTAAACTCCACCATTATTCAAAATTGTTTTTTCGCTACCGATATTGTTATCAATGCAAGAAACAAGAATTTTATCAAGACCGATTTCTCCGCAATAAGGAAGAACGGCTTTTAGCATTGATGTTGCATAACCTTTTCTTCTTTCGTTGGGTTTTATCGAATATCCGATATGACCACCGTATTTAGAAAGATAATCATTGAAATAATGTCGCACCTGTATCATACCGACAAGGCAATTGTCAGCTTTGCGTATGTAGAAAAACTGAGTTGCCAAAACTAATCCTTTCGGAAGAGTTTCAGTAGATGTATATTTTTTGCACTCCGCAATATACTCTATCGGGTCTTCACTTTTGCGAAGAGGACCGCAACCGTCCATTGAAGAATCTGCATCTAAACAAGCTTGCTTATATTCAGCTATTTGTTTTGCATATTCCTCACCTGGTTCAACCAAGAAGAAATCTCCGTCATCTATTTTTATCATATCGATGTCACCTTATCTTTGCTTTTTAATATATTCTTCAATCGCAGGAATATTAGGTTTGAAAATGTTATCAGGTAAATCAGAAATATCAAAAAATTTTAAGTTTTCTACTTCTTCTGCCTGACATTTCAATTTACCCTCGTAGTTTTTGCAGATAAAAACGATATCAACATTTGATACTTCATCACCATTAGGATAAATGTTGTGCAGCTCCTTACCTGAAAAAACACCTAAAAGAGATAGTTCTTTAGCGATTAAACCTGTTTCTTCATACAATTCTCTTTTGGCAGTATCTTCAACATTTTCGTCTATTTCTACCGAACCGCCTGCATAACCCCAAGTGTTATTATCACTGCGTAATTGAAGCAAAATACGACCATACTTATCAACCACAATAACACTTGCACCAACTTGTAACAAAGGTCTGTGTCCAACTACTTTTCTCAAATCCATTATATAGCTCATATCGATTCACCTAATGATTATTTTAACGGAATTAGTATAATATGCTTTTCTCCTTTGAAATCGCCGATTATCTTTCCGCCGTTTTTTATCATTATTTTTATAGTAACTTCGTTTACTTTTAACGGAAATAACTTGATTTCGTTGTAGCCGTGTTCTTTGCATTTTTTCAGCAGTTCTTTGAACAGGATATTTCCATAACCTTTACCACGGTATTCTTTTGAAATACCATATCCGAGATTTCCTGCACCAACTACAGTTTCCAAATATTCAGATGACAAATGTCTTACTCTGCCATAGCCTACAGGAGTATCATCAATATACAAAACATATGTAGTGTAAGGTATCCAATCCTTTGGCAAACCTATACCTTGCGAATGTTTATCCGTTTCTTGTAACCATTTTTGATATTCCTTGTAGGACAAGTTATATGCAGGATTGGTAAAGCCGTTTTCAATATCAAGAATACCCTGTAACATCTCATATTCTTGTTCGGCCATATTAACATTTAACTGTTTTAATTCTATTTTCATTTCACATCTTCACCCAACAAATTATTTTGTTTGTACTTAGGTAGCTTACCAACAACAGTCACATAACTGTGGTCTGCCATTTCAATAATAAGTTCATCAGGAATATCACCAATGGGAAATGAATTGAAATACGGTTGTTGGACGGCAGGACAATGATATCCTCTGACAATAACGCCCGGATACAACTGTCTGTAAAAATCTCCCGTCATACGCTCACAATTAAAAGTTGCAGTTTCTTTTCCTTTGAGAATAAATAACTGTGCAAAAATTTTACCTTCAACTTTAATTATGTCACTTTCAGGACCGAACGGATGGTCAATATATGCTCCATTTTTTGAAAGGCAGTAATTGAGTAATTCCGAATATTGCATTAGAAAACACCTCTGAAATCAGAAATAGTTATAATATTTTTCGCATAATTGCTTGGCCGTTTTCCCTTGCAACTTCAACAAAACCTACTTTCCTGTAAAGTTGTATAGGACCTTGGAAATCAAAATTGTCTCTGTTTTCGGTAAGCTTAGCATAACCTTCAACAGCCACATAACCATTTTCTTCTGCATCACTACATACTCTTTCGATAAAAGCTGATGCAATTCCTTTACCTCTGTATTCAGGTGCAATTTCAAAGCAAACGATAGAAACAGTTTTGCCACAAGTATTATCCTTTGCAAATTGCGGAACAAATCCCGAATAACTTTCAATATCTGCGGCATTGCACCAACCGATAGAGATATCACCGTCAAAAGCTAAATAACCGTGTATTTTATTTTCGTTCAGCATTTTTACAGCATACTTACGGAGTGTTTTCTTAACACCAAAGATTTTGAACTTCTTAACCATCTTTTTAATTGTTTCTTCATCCTGATTCGGAGAAGTGCAATAGCATGGTCCGTTGGGATTGCCGTCGGTAAATGCTCGATTATCAAAAAAATCAAGATAATCCTTATTCAGTTCAGATGATAAAGGCTTTATTGTGATTGGATTCATAAAATAATCCTCCGAAATATAAAAGTCAATTTTACTGATACATTATATCACACCCATGCCACAAATATCAATCCGTTTACATAACACTCGTTACCTCACAACGTAAAAAACTGAAATACATCAAGATTCTTCGCTTGCGCTCAGAATTACAATCGCAGGTGTGGCATTTGATACATAAAAAACTGCCCTCACATAACGTGAAGGCAGAAAAGGTTAGTTATTATAATAGACATAGGTCATGGCATCTCCATCCTCGTGGGTATGGTGATAGCTGAATCCTGCTTTTTCAAAAGCTTTTTGTGATGGTTTATTGCTTGGAAAAATTTTCGCTTCAGCTTTTTGAATATCAAAACCGATTATCTTTTTTCCGTCAGCAAGAAGCTCTTTAATCATTTTTGAGCCCATACCCTGCCCACGCTTTTCGGGTGCGACAATCGTTTCCATAACCGTAACTGTACCTTCATGCAGAGCAAGCTCAATTACAGCAAACGGAATTCCATTTTCAAAAGCCACCTTGCACCAAAAGTTTTTACCGATAATTGTACAATCTTCATTAGCCCAATACTCGTAGTTATCATGAAAACCGTTATCAATACCCGTCATTCTTACAGCGTATTCATCAAGCCAATTTTCAACAAACTGCATTATGTCAGGGTTATAATCGTACCAAGCAAAATTCATACGGTATCCTCTTAAAGATATTTAATAATTGATGCTACTACTGCGCCAAACATCGGGTGAGAATGAGAATCTGCACCGTCCCAATTTTCCCATAGGGTTGTAGCGCCCAGGTCACGGATATGGCGGAATGTACCTACACCCTTATCGCTGACAAGCAGAGCCTTTGCAAGCGCTTTATCCCCTCTTTCGCAGAGGATGCGCACGAGAATATCCGTGCCGAAAATACCCGTATCAAACTTGCCGAGCGCAGTGTATTTTTCAACAACGTTTTTGTATGTTCTTTCATCACCAAGACCGATATCAACTGCAAATGCATCTGCGCCCTGAACAGCGTTACAGAACGAGCCTGTTGCTTTGTCAAAGTATGTGTCGAGCATTGCTTTTTCAGCTGCAGCTGCACGTGAATCCATATCGGCAGCATTATCAATGCCGAGAATTGTGCCAATTTCTTTGACAATTTTTACAGCCTTGATATAGAAATACGTATTTACAAACGGCTCGGGAATGACAATTCTTTCGGGTGCACACCAATCACCGAGGCACCAGCCGCCCTCTTCTCCTCTTACAACGAGATTGTTATCGCTGTGAGTTTCCATATAGAGAAGATATTTGAGCATATTGGGATAATATTTTTCAAGCACGTCCTTATCACCGTAATGCTTATAGAAGGTATAGGGCACAAACACAATTGCGCCGCCCCAGCCTCCGGGGCCGCCGCCACCGCCGTAAAACGGTGCAGTATGCTGAACGTGGCCGCCGTAAATATCCTGACAGTCGGCAACGTCCTGCATCCATTTGAGATACATATCCTTTGCATCAAAGCAGGTCATTGCCGCATCGCAGGCAAGCTGACCGTCACCCGTGTAGCCCAGACGCTCTCTGTGAGGACAGTCTGACGGGACACAGCAGTGAACATTATTTAGCTGTGTGCGGATATAAGTATCAACAATCCACTGCAGCATATCGTCATCACTCTTATAATCGGTGATAACCTTCATATCGGTATGCACAACGGCAAACTCTGTGGGATAAGCATTGCCCTGCACCTCAAAATATCTGCAGCCGTGCCATGTGAACAGCGGATAAAACTGATGCTTTTCATAATCCTCAGAGAATACGAACTCATCACGCTGCATACGAAAATGCATACCGAGAGTATCGAAATGAAGTGAGCCATCCTCATTAAGCTCCTCAGAAAAACGGACAAAGGCTCTTTCATCGCTGATTGCCTTATCATCAAATACAATTTTCGGATAGCCTGCAACATTTTCACCAAGGTCATAAATAGCAGTATCACCGAAAGAATAAATCTTTTTAGGGATAATTGTGCGAATTTCTCTGTCCGGCAGGCAGGTTTGCTTTGTAAGCAGAGTAAGCGGTCTTTCAAGCTTTACAGCCTTCTTCCACTCACCTTTGCCGATAAGGCGTGCATCGTGGGTTTCGCCGAAGAAAATATTTGTGCGTGTGACATAAGAATTGCGCCACTCAACGTCTGTATCGGATTTTGAAATGATGTTTTCGCCCTGCAGAATCTTAAACGCAAGCTTTAGCTGACCGTATTCCGCCATACCTTCATTACGGCTCTCATTCTGGCCATACCAGCCGGCACCTATATGAAATTCAATTACATTCTCACCTTTTTTTACCAGAGAAGAAATATCGTTTTCAACATAATGTATACGGTGAACAATCGTATCATAAATCGGCATATTTATTTTTGTAAGGTCACGCTTTTCATAATTTGTCCACGCAGGTGTGAGAAGCGCATCTGTCACGGGCTGACCGTTGACAGTAATATGTGAAAAGCCAAGTCCGCTTGAAACAAGCGTAACGGCAGAAGTATCGGTAACGTTAAATGTTTTGCGCGCATATACTGCAACACTGTCTTTCTCAAAACCGACCCAATCGCACTCATCAAAAACGAGGTTCATTTCCATATCGACGTGGGGAAGATTTTCCTCCATAAACTCAACGCCTGCAACCGCAAAACCGAATTTTTCATAGAAAGGAACAGCGTGCGTCTGGCCGCTTATCTTAACGGTTTTTGAGCCAAATTCTTTAGCTTTATCAATAAGTGCAGTTGTAACCTTTGCACCGAGACCAGTGCCTCTTGCAGACTTTTTAACGGCTATTCTGCCAAGCTTCCACACATATTCCTCAAGCTGAATAAGCCTGCCCGTCGCTATTGTTTCGCCGTTTTCTTCAACAATATAGTGCCAGGCTGTGCCCTCGTGCTCATCGTCTTCAAGATGTGCCGGAAAGCCTTGCTCACCGACAAACACTTCGTCACGCAAAGGCTTTGCGAGCTTATGCCCATCAATACCGTAATACCATTTTGACGTCATATTTTACACCTCTCACTGCTCTTCGGCAGATAAAAATTCAAGAATCTGTTCTTTGGGTGCATTTACGCTGCCCTGAATCATTTCGGGCTTGCCGCCGCCTCTGCCGCTAAGAGCAGAGTTAAACTGCTTTGCAAAGGCTGAAAGATTTTCGCTCTCACTGCCAAGGCAGTAACGGTAGCCCTCACCCGCCTGACAGAATGCACCGAAAATGCCGCCGCAGAGAGCTTTGCCTGCATTTACAATTTCACGCAGACCGTCGCCGTCAGCATCATCGGCAAATACACATACATTACCCTGCGATGCTTTAAGCCTTTTTATATATTTTTCCGTTTTCTCTTTATTGAGCCGCTCAATTTCAAAATCAAGCTTTGCTTTTTCTTCTTTCAAACGCTCAACAGCCTGCGCAATCTCGTGCTCCTTGGCACAAAGCGAAGCGGAAATTGCGCTGACGCTTGCACATCTCTCACGGTAATCCTCAAGCGCATCATAGCCACATTTGAGAAGAAGCCTTGTTCCGCCCTTATTGGGTGTGTGCGAAAGAATTTTGATAAGTCCTATTTCGCCTGTACGAAGAACGTGAGGTGCACAGCAGGCGCAAAGGTCATAGCCGTCAATTTTCACAAGGCGCACGTCCTCCGTAAGCTCAAGCTTACTGCGGTATTCAGTGCTCTCAATTTCTTCGGCAGTGGGATAATATACGCTTATCTCAACGTTTTCAAACACAGCTTTATTTGCGATAAACTCAATCTGTTCAACCTGCTCTTTTGTAAGAGGGCCGCTGACATCAGCTGAAATGCCGCCTGTGCCCATGTGAAAACCGACATTCTCATATCCGAAAAGAGAATGTGTCACACCGCAAACAAGATGCTCACCCGTATGATTCTGCATTTTTCTAAGACGGATATCCCAATCTATTTCGCCATGCACATTTGCTCCGATTTCAAAGCAATTATCCGTAAGATGATAAATCTTGCCGCCACGCTCGTTTATGTCCTTAACAGTTACACCGTCAATTGTGCCTTTATCTGCAGTCTGACCGCCGCCGTTTGGAAAGAATGCAGTTTGGTCGAGGACAATCTCATATCCCTTATCGCAAGCGTTACATTCAAGCACGGTTGCATCAAACGCTTTAATGTGGCCGTTATCGTAAAGCCTTTTTGTAATAATCATAAACTTCAACCCTTTAAAATTATTCTAAAAATGCCACTTCACCGCATTGCACGTGAAGTGGCACATATATATTCGTTTAATATTATTCGACAACAGGTGTCATATAGCCGTCAGATTCTACAAAAACTCCTTCGTCAACGGCATTTTCAACAAACGGATTAAATGCACTATCGCCTGCTGTAACAACATCGGCAATATCAAATTTTACAATTTCTGCATCCGGCTTGATGTACTTTTTCATTGCCGAGCCCTTCTTTCAAAATAAATAATCGCATACAAAGACACACTAATAACACTAATTATGTTTCGAATTATACAACATATAGTTTTGCTTGTCAATAGACAAACTATAAAAAATAAATTATTTTTTCAAAAAAAGCAAAACTTGACATAAAAACTGCATTATTATATAATAAATCAATATAAAATACAGCTATTTACGGAGGTTTGGACGTGGCAAATCGCGATGATCTTATAAAGCAGTTTGGCGAAGCTGAGGAAAAGAAGCCAAAAGCACAGCCAAAGGATGAATTGGCAGTTTCCTCTATTCCCGAAAAGCCTGACCCTACAGTCAAAGAACGCATCAACCACCACGGCGGCGATGCAAAAAGGAAAAGAAAAAAAGCAAAGAAGAAATTTTTTGCTGCAGTAAGAAGCATACTTACAGACAAAACGCTCAGCAAAATGCTTAACGTATTTCTGTTTTGTATGATAGTAAACATAGGCGAATATTTTTATCTTATAAATTATCTCGGCATACCTACAAAGGGAGCTGTCGGCAAGCTTCTCGGTGCGCTGATTATTATAGCCTATATGTACACCGCAAGGCTAAAGCCACACAACGTCGGTCTGAGCACGAACTCCAGAGCGATTGCAAGCGGCGTGCGCAATGCACTGATATTCAATATTCCTATGATACCGGCTTATATAATCGAAGTGATTATACTTGCTTTAATGGGCAAAAAAATAATAGTTCGTGTTTATGCTTACGATGCGCCTGTTTCCGAAGTCGGTTTTATATATGCAGCCGCAAATGTTCTGCTGCTGATTGTCATTACAGTATTATCAGCCCTTATGCTCGAAGTGCTTTTCCGAGGCATACTTATGAAAATGGGCAAAGGTAAGTTCGGCTTTTGGCAGACGGCAACCATTGTATCGGTATTTTATTCTATCTGGTATCTTGTTGTGCCGCTTTCAAAGCTCACAGGCGGTTATTCCTTCGGTCAGATAATCGCTCTGTGCATATTCTACCTCATATTCGAATTTGTGCTTTCAATAAAGTGGTGTATGTGCTCAAGAGCAACCGGCTCGATTTGGCTCGGTCTTTTTGACCACCTGTTCTTCAACCTTTTCATAAATCTTGTTCACGTAGTCAACATGACAGACACCTCTGTTTTCACAGACAATTACAGAAACTACAGACTTATTCTTATTCAGGCTATTTCGTTTGCAATATGCTTCTCATATTACAAGCTTAAAATGAGAAAGAAAGAGCGTTTGCTTCAGAAGGTCGGCATACGCAGCATTTACGCTTTCGACAGCCTTGCTGAAATGAGCGAAGAGGACGTAAGCCGCCAGGCAGAAAGAATCAAAACGGCAGACGGTGAAATTGATTCGGAATATCTCAAGCTGCTTGAAAAGAACAAAGAAAAACACAGAAGATAAACTTCAGAATCCGACATCTGCAAAGTGTCGGATTCTTTTTTGTTGACGGTTTATAATCAATAATGTATAATATAAAACAATAAGCTTTTGAAAGAAAATACTATTATGCACGAATATAAACTTATAAGAAGCAAACGCAAAACGCTCTCACTTTGCGTCAAACCCAACTGCACTGTTGAAGTGAGAGCACCGCTCAGAACAAGCGCAAAAGAAATTGACCGTTTTGTTGCCGTACACGAAGCTTGGATAGAGAAAAACAAGCAAATCGCAACCGAAAGAAACAAACAGCGAGAGGCATTTTGCATAGATTACGGCACTGAGGTTTGCTTTTTCGGCAAACGCATACCGATAAAAGCAGCCGACATAAAGAAAGCCGAGCTTCGTGATGAATGCGTGCTTCTGCCCCGTTCACTTAATAAAACCGAAATTAAAGAAGCTTTAATAAAGCTTTACAAGCAAACTGCCAAAGATTACATAGCAGAACGGCTGCCTGTTTTTGCAGAGCAAATCGGCGTCAAGCCGTCAAGGCTCACGGTAACGTCTGCAAAAACCAATTGGGGAAGCTGTACAGCGGACAGGGTGCATTTTTCGTGGCACATAATAATGGCAGAAAAAGAAGTAATCGACTATGTAATTATCCACGAGCTTGTGCACATACTTCATCACAATCACAGCAAAAGCTTCTGGTCAGAGGTAGAAAAGCATTGCCCCGATTGGAAAACACTGCGCAAAAAGCTTAAAACATATTCTGAAATTATTATAAAAGAAGATTGGTGAATGAAATGAGCAAATCAAAAACAGGAACAAAAACAATAATCAGCGTGCTGTGTCTTATAATTGCACTGTGCATTGCAGCGGCAACACTGCTTATTTTCCGCCCGTTTTACTATGAAACAATGTACACGGCGCCTATCCCTACTAACCTTAGCAGTGGCTGGAGCAATTCACCCGAGCCGATATTCAGCGACTTTTACGTATCGGCAAAAGGCAGTGAGCACGGTGACGGCAGCTTTGAAAGGCCGTTTGCAACAATCGAACAGGCAAAGCAGGCTGTAAGAAAGCTGAAGAAAGACCAGATAAGCCACGCAATAGTTGCGATTATGGCAGGCACTTACGACATAGGAAGCGTTGAATTCACACAAAAGGATTCCGGCACAGAAATCTGCCGTGTTATTTATGCCGCATACGGCGACGGTGAGGTTATATTCAACGGCTCGGCAAACGCAAAAGAAACAGACGCAATAATAAACATAAAAGGTGCCAAGCACATAGCTTTCAGCGGCATCACAATCCAAAACACACCGGGCTGTGCCGTTAAAGCCAACGGCAGCAATATTGATATTTCATCCTGCACCGTAAGAAATACGGGCGGTAACGGAATTGAGATAAAAGGCACACAAATAAGCGTTAACGGCTGTAACATATCATTTGTAGGTAAAAGCGCAATCACTATTGACGGCGGCGACAGAAAAACCCTGCGCCCCGGTAACTGTTCAGCAGACAACAACCTTATAAGCGCAACCTCAAAAAAAGATTCGGCAGCACCGAGCGTTATTATAAGCGGCGTCGGCAACGCTTTGACAAACAATGAAATTGTCAACTCCCCTTCTTCGGCAGTTTATTATTCCGGCAACGCCAACAAAATTGAATATAATTACATTCATAACACCTGCCTTGGCGACAACGGCGTATTATTTGCCGTTGACTCACCTGAAAGATGGGACTGCTACGGCAATTTTGTAAGATATAATCTCTTCAGCACAATCGGCAATGGCCAAAACGGCGCCGGAGGCGTATGCGCTTGCTCTGGCTCGCAGGTAAGAGGCAATATGTTTATTAACATCAAAGGCACCGGAATTTCCTTTGGCGGCGGCAGAGATATAAACTTCACAAACAATATTCTGGTCAACTGTGCCCATCCGCTCAATTACTACACATCCACCGCAGGTGCAGACCATCCCGCCTGGGAAGAGCTCAGAAAATCGCCTTATAAGAGTGAGGCTTGGAAAAACGCATTTCCCGACTGTGCATCACTCAAAACGGACTATTCAAATATGTCAGACCCTCTTTTTGCTCTTAACCCCGCAAACAGTCTGATTAAAGATAACATCATCCTGCAGGCAAAAGCAGAAATCGGCACCGTCAGCACTGAAGCCAAAAACTACAGCAGTATCGGCGACAATATGCTGTTAAAGCTCAACGATACAGATATTTTCATTGACGCCAAGGGCGGCAACTACCGCATTGATAACGAAAGCGAAGTTGCCGATATTCTGCCCGATTTCAGAGATATTCCGTTTGATTCAATAGGAAGATATTGATTAACTAAAGCATCCTCAACAAAGGATGCTTTTTCTTTTAAAAGTTACAGATTTATTAAGCTTTACCTACAGTTTGATTAAAGCGGTTGACCTGCCGAAAAAATTATGTTAGCGTAAAATCAGAAAGGAAAAGGAGGTGCCGTACAAATGATTGACATTAAATCGGTAACCAAAAAATTCGGCGATTTCACGGCAATCAAAGACCTTAGCTTTCACGTTGACGACGGTATGATTTACGGCCTTGTAGGCTACAACGGCGCAGGCAAGACAACATTGCTCAAAACAGTGTCTGACGTATACCGTCCCGAGGAAGGCGAAGTGCTTATTGACGGTGAAAACGTACGTGACAACGCTAAAGCAAAACAAAAAATATTCTACGTTCCAGATGACCTGTATTTTCTCCCCTACTCAAACATGGAGAAAATGGCAAAATTCTACAACGGATTTTACCCGAATTTCAGCTTTGAAACATTCAGAAAGCTGTCTGAAGTGTTCGGGCTGGACACCAAAAAAAGGCTCAACGGCTTTTCAAAGGGTATGCAGAGGCAGGCAGAGCTTGTGCTCGGGCTTGCGGCTCACCCCACAATACTTCTGCTTGACGAATCATTTGACGGACTTGACCCGCAGAAGCGCACAATAGTCAAAAATCTTGTAACCGAATATGTAAGCGAAACGGGAACGTCAGTTGTAATTTCGTCGCACAACCTGCACGAGCTCGGTGACATAAGCCACCGAATAGGCCTTATAAACGGCAAAAAGCTGGCGCTTGACTGTGCGCTCGGCGAAATCAGCCGCAACAGAAGAAAAATAAGAGTTGTGTTCAAGCACGATTTCAGCGAGGACGTTCTGCTTAACATCGAGCACAAAAACTTTATTAAAGACGGCAGAATCATGACTTTCTCATCACCCGAGCCCTTTGAGCAAATACAGCAAAAGCTCAACGAATTTGAGCCTCTGCTGCTTGAGGAATTCCCCTTATCCCTTGAGGAAGTATTTTTGGAAGAAATGGAGGGTGCAGATTATGACTTCTCAGAAATCTTTAAAGTATAAGCATAACACCCCCTATTCATTCAAGGCAGCATTGTCTTCGGGTGCTTTTCCGTCGGTTATTTATGCGATATTTATGCTCATAATTTTTCCGATAATGAATCTGACAAATCTGCTCGGTGAAAAAGAGAGATTTGCGGCAAACGAAATATTTGGCAGCACAACGTCACCTCTCGACGGAGGAGCTGTTCCATTTGATGAATTTGCAGAAACTTTCACTTCACTTGAAGAAAAATACGTGTACTCGCTGTTTTCCGGCGGTAAAGACACAATGATATTCGTGCTCATAGCAACCGTTGGCGTGAGCATTCTTATGGGCATCTCTCTTTTCCGTTTCATAACGGCAAAAAAGACGGTTAACGTATATTACAGCCTCGGCATTACACGCACAAACCTTTTTGTTTCACGCTTTATGGCGGGTCTCAGCCTGCTGTTTGCGTGCTCGGTTGTGCCCGTCATTCTGTCGGCAATAGTCAGCACAGTACTTATCGGCGCAAGCAGTGAGCTTTTTACGGTAACACTTTTTACTGCACTGAGCATTTTCAGCACTGCGGCACTCACCTATTCTGTCACAGCGGCAGTTTTCAGTGCGGTGGGAACAAGCATTGAGGGCGCAGGCTTCACGGCTGTTGTTTTGCTTGTACCGACAGTATTCTTTTTCTGTCTTGAAGCATTCGGCAGAACACTTCTTTACGGCACGCCTCTCAAGCTCGGATATTTTCAGCTGCAGGACGGCTACTATGAAACCGTTGATATGGTGTATGAATACGGATTATTCAACCCGCTTATATACCTTTTCAAGCTGTTTGACGTTGACGTAGGCTACTGCGAGCTTAGAGTTGAAACACTGCGAGATATGCAGGAGATGAAAATCGACTTCGCATCCGAGCTTAACTTTGCAGTACCGCTTGCCTGGCTCGCAGTTGCGGCAGTCGCATTCATCACGGGTATCGTTGTATATAACAGAAGAAAAGCTGAAATATGCGGCTTCCTCGGTATGAGCCGCACACTCAATTTCATAGGCAGCTTTATTCTCAGCTTCGGCGCATTCACTGTTATTGTCAACTCATTTGACGAAGATAGCATTACTCTTTCCTGCTTGCTCGGCTTTGCGGCAATGGCTGTGATATACCTGGTATTCAACCTAATCATCACAAGAGCTCCGAAGCGTGTTTTCAAATCGATTTATCTGCTTGGCATACAGATGCTTACCATGGGCATTATTCTTGCAATATTTGCATTCGGCGGCTTCGGTTACTCATCAAAAATCCCCAAGGCAGAGGATATTGACTCCGTGCAGGTATCCCCTGTTACGATTGACACACTGCTTTCGGGAGACGACTGCTATATTGACAGCTTCTACGGCTTTGACGACAGCGGTGATACCCCCGTATTCCCGAATTCACTTTCATCAGCAGCTTTCGGCCCGTACACAAGCAAGGAAGATATAAACAGAGCACTTATGCTTCACACAAAGCTTATTGAGCTTGGCGGCAAAAACCTTGAAGAGGATAAATATATCAACAGCTCTATAATCATTTACTACACGCTCAAAAACGGCAAAACAATGGTGCGCTATTATGACAAGGCAGATATTGAAACACTTCGCCTTGCGCTCGGATTTTACGACAGTGATTTTTATGACGAAATGATAGAAAAATCATTCCTCAGTGAAGATGAAAGATGGAACAACGGTGTGGTTGACTACAACATGAGCAAGGTTGTTGCGGCAAAATCCTCACTGAAGAAGGAGCATTTTGATTATCTTGACCTTAACGAAGAGCAATACACACAGCTCAAAAACGCAATAGTCAAAGACCTTCAGAATATGACGGCAAAGCAGTATTACTACCCCGAAAAGCCTGCCATAGGCGTGCTTATATTCGCTGTAAACGATTGGTTAGGACTTGATTACGACTTTGAAAACGGCGTAACAAAGGGTGAGCTTACAGACCACACAAAGCTTTGCGGACAGCTTTTCGGTGCAGAACGCAGTATGACAGGCAAAACCGTTTTCATCACAGAGGATATGATTGAAACGCTTTCGTTCCTTACAAAGAATGACCTGATGAGATATTTCGGCACTGTTGATGTAAGCGAAATTGAGCACATCACATTCCGCCCTGCAAAAATCGACAAAGACAGTTGGTTTTATATAACCGGACAGGATATTACGCTCAACTACTTCGCAAGAAACTGCACGGCCGAGGCCGAAACTTACGGCAACTATGGCTCAAAATATCCCGAAGGCAACAGGCTTATTGACCAGAACAAGATAACCGACAAGGCAAAAATAAGCGAAATTATAAACAAAACTCACCTGTACTACTTTGCCGAGAATGAGGGATACGCCTGCTACATCACCTACACAAACGGCGAAACGGTTGAAAAATATCTGACCGAGGATGATGCACCCGATTTTGTAAAGAATTACAATTACAAAACCGCTGTGGAAGAAATGCACTCGGCAGTTGACAATTCACCTGTTTATTAACACAAACAAAAAGGTTGCACGGACAAATTCAAGTCTGTGCAACCTTTTACTTTATTATTGATTAAGCAAAAATTTTACGAAGCCACTTGATGCTCATTCTGCCCCACTTTGAAGCATCTGAATCAAAGCTGCCACCGCAAACATTCGGTGTGGCAAGAGAGAAACCGTGGCCGCCGTTGCGGAAAACGTGCATTTCAAACTCAACACCGTTTTCAGCCAAGGCTGAAGCAAAGGCAAGCGAATGCTTTATCGGCACAAGGGAGTCATCATTAGCGTGGAATATAAACGATGGCGGTGTGTCAGCAGTGACGTATTCGTTGGTGGAAGGCACATCGCACTGCAAAACCTCACCGATATCGGAAAGTATGCAAGGATAAGCCAGAATCAGTGCATTCGGCTTATTCTCGCTCATTGTGCCGAGAGCACTGCAAAGATGACCGCCTGCAGAAAAGCCGATTGCGGCTATTTTATTTTTATCAACACCAAGCTCTTCTGCATTGTCACGGATATATTTCATAGCCCATTCGCCATCGGCAAACGGCTGCTCAAACTTATAGCTGCCCTCTTCTCTTCTGCCTACGCTGTAGCGAAGCACAAAGGTGTGATAGCCCTCAAGCGCATAGAGCATTGCAATAGGCTCTGCCTCACGGTCGGAGCACATACCGTAGCCGCCACCCGGAATTACGAGCACAGCGGGACGAACATCGCAGTTACTCATCTCGGGCGATTTATCAAGCAGATAAGCGGTAAGACTTACGTTATTTTCTTTGTTAAAATACTCGGTAAAAACTTTCATTATCAAGACCTCTTTATTTTTTAAACACAAATAGATACTCGTGGGCGATAAGCAAAAAATTATATTTTACACTATTTGTTTTCCAATAACCTGTTGCTTTACAGTTATGCTGTTCCTTAATAATAATTTCTTTCAACCTAAATCCTGCCTCTTCAAAAATCCGCATAACTTCAAAAGACATAGGTATCATATGACCTTTTTGGCGTGTATCACCCATAAGAACGGCACAGAACTTATCTTTTTTCAAAACACGGTAGCTCTCCGCAGCTACCTTTCTCATTTCCTCAAGGAAATCTTTTACCTTTAGCAAAGACAAGTCTTCAGGTATATCTTCACTATATTGAATGATGTCTGCATAAGGCGGATGCGTACATATCAAATCAATACTTCCATCCGGAATAAAATTAAGATTTCGAGCATCACCTTTATGTAAATAAACTTTACCGTTTGCACCTTCGTGCTCAAAATCTGTTTTCTCTTTACAACGAGCAAGAGCAACATCATTTACATCAACACCTATAATGTTCCTGTTAAGCAGCTTAGCTTCAACAAGAGTGGTGCCACCACCTGCAAACTGATCAAGAACCAAATCGTTTTCCTGAGAATAACGAAGCATTATATTTCGAGGTATATACGGAGACCAATTTCCTCGCCACTTTGCATCGTGGGTTGCCCAATCTCCTCTTTTCGGAAAGGTCCAATGAGTTGTCATCTCAAGTTCAAAATCATCTGGTTTCCATTTGGTTATTTTCTTTGTCATTATTTGAAAACCTCACCGATAATTCCGTTCTCCAAATCCTTAATATTATAAATGTGTTTCAAAGCATCAAATGTTTCTTCAAGGTTGTTTCTTGCACTTGTCCAACCTTTACCGTCAGTAAACCAAACGAATGTAAAACCGTCTATTTCTTCGGTTTCCCAAGCAAGAGTTTTATAACTACGTGCTGTTTCGTTTAATTTACTTCCGCTACTACCATAGAAATTAGTTTCGATACCATAAATCATATCGTGGGTTTTGATTACAAAATCAACACGCTTTTCCATTTTTCCTTTATTTGAAATAGCAGATAAATCTATATCCCATTTATCTGTTATCTGATGAATGTACATTTCTTTGAAATAGTTGACATCTTTAATAAATCCTGCTTTCTGAATAAAGCTTTCAACTAAATCTTCCATAAGGTGTCCGCCACGATTTTTGCGTCCGTTGGAATCAAGACCTGTTTCAACACCTGTAGCGTAGTCAACCAAATTGTTAACAATGTGATTCTCCAACAAATCAAACAGTCCGGTTTCTCTCATAAAATATTTGTAATTATCACTATTGACTGACAAGCCATTAAATTGATATAAGTATCCACCGTTCTTATCCTGACAATAAATTTCATTTGCTCTGACCGCTAAAAGCAAAGGTATGCATTTCAGCACTTCAGGATACTTTTTCAATAAATTCTCAAAATCTTCTTCAATGCTTTTTGAGCCGATAAGCGAATTCAAAATATTTAATTCAATCTTTACACCATCAACATTTCTGTGAACCTTTTCAAAGTCTATGTAATAGCCATAATCAGCAATGCTATCTCGAAATCCTGATAACCAAGCATTAAAATCTCTATTCATAAATTTTCTCCTTAAAAATTAGAAATAAGCAGTTCTTTTATCTTTCCTCTTGCTTCACTATTACAGTTAATCATTCTTGTTGCTTCAACACGTTTAATTTTATGTGCTGAATAGATGTTATCAAAGAAATCATCTTCTGTGTTAGAATTTTTGGGATCTGAATTACTGATTACAACCTTAGCACCTTTTCTATGCATCTCGTCTACAAATCGAGCAAGTTCAATCTGTTCATCATCATTAAATAAGTTTTCAGTATATGCTGTAAAGCTTGCTGTATCAGTAATTGGTCTGTATGGAGGGTCAAAATAAACAAATGTGTTTTCATCTATGAAATCAGCTGATTCTCTGTAATCACCGCATACGATAGTAACCTTCTGCAATTTATCTGATACTGCTCGAAGATTTGCTTCATCACATATCATAGGATTCTTATATGAACCCATAGGTACATTAAATAAACCTTTTTTGTTGACTCTGAACAGACCATTAAAACAAGTCTTATTCAAGAATATCATCAATGCAGCTTTTTTAATATTGATGTTTTCGTTTCCGTTAACTTTCAAATCATTGAAACGCTCTCTTTTTTTCATATAGTATTCTTTTCGTGCATCGGTATCTAACGGTATAAATTCATTTTTCATGCCATAAAGCATTTCAATCAAAGCATCAATATCATCACGAATAATACGATATGTGTTTATAAGTTCAGCATTTATATCACTAATGTAAATCTGCTCTAAATCATATTTACTTAAAATATCAAACAATACTGCACCACCGCCAACGAATGGTTCGGCATATTTGGTAATTTTAGCACCATCAAACGGATAGTAGCATTCGATTTCTTTAAGGAGCTGACCTTTACCGCCTGCCCACTTCAAGAATGGCTTAACGGATTTTTCTTCGTTTTTTGTATGCCTCAATGCTCTTGCATCTTCAGGCTTTGTTGCATCAATAGGAATAATCCACATATTGCCAAGCATTACAGCATTCTCTATTCTATTTTCCTGACAAAGAGTTAAAACTCTGCGCCTTGATATATTCCATTTTTCAGCAGCTTCATTAGCAGTCATAAAAGATAACATTACTCTCACCTCAACTTATGTTAATATTGTATTCCAAAATTGGAATAAAAACAATATCATTTTTACATTTAGCCAAAAATAATTCAAACTTTTAACTTAAATATTTACACCTTTATTTTCACACGATATTAACGGTGATTTGAATTGAACAGAGAACAGTATTTAAGAACGAGGATTGCGGAAATCGCAGAAAGCCTTACAGATAAAAAAATGCCGCCCGTTCAGAAGCGAAACCTTGAACGGGCGTTGAAATTTTATATTGATGATTTGAGAAAAAATCAATAAGTGAGCTTTGAGTTGATATCCTTGAGCATATCCTCATCAAGCTTTACCACCTTACGGTCGTAAGTGAGGATGCCGTTTACTTCATTCTCAACATCACTCACCTGTGTATAGACAAGGGCACAAAGGCCGTGCTTGATAAGCGGAATAACCTGTGTTGTGTGCAGACGTCTGTATGCATTGGTGAGTGTTTTCTTACTGCGGAACATAAGGTAACCAAAGCATTTTTTGATATTCCACACGTGGTCGGGCACAACGTTGCTGTAGCCGCCGTATTCGCTGACGACAAATGCACGCTCATCAAGGAAATAGGGATGAAGCGGCACGATATAGCGGTGGATGCTCTTGAAATCGCCGCCGTGCTGGTCATGCCAACCGCTTGCGTGGTCAACAAAACGGGACGGGTCGAGTGCTTTTACGTGGTCTGCAACATTCTTTGCATCAAACTGACCCCAGCTTTCGTTGAAGGGCACCCATGTGCAGATTGAAACGCAGTTGTAAAGTGCGGCTATCATTTCATCAAGCTCTGCACGGAAAAGACGCTGACCCTGCTTATCCTTACGGTCGTAAAGACCTCTGAATTTATCGGGCATATTCTTAATGCCGATATTGGGAAGCACGCCTGCAACAAGCTGATTTACGTTACAGCCGTTGGGCATATCCTGCCAAACAAGCATACCGAGTCTGTCACAGTGGTAATACCAACGTGCAGGCTCAACCTTAATATGCTTTCTGAGCATATTGAAGCCAAGCTCACGCATTTTCTGAATGTCATAAATAAGCGCTTCGTCATCAGGTGCCGTAAGACCGCCGTCGGGCCAATAGCCCTGGTCAAGCAAGCCTCTCTGGAAATAGGGCTCATTATTAAGGCAAAGCCTTACCTTGCCCTTGCTGTCTTTACCGAGGCTGTATTTGCGCATACCGAAATATGATTTAACTTCGTCAATAACCTTATCCCCTGCCACAAGCTCAAGCTTGAGGTCATAAAGGAAGGGGTTTTCGGGCGACCAGAGCTTTTGCTCAGGTATTGCAAGAACGCCCTTTTTATCAAATTCTGCAGATGCAACACACTTTTCACCGTCATAAGCGGTTACTCTTAGCATTGCTTCACCGTCATAATCTGCAGAAATCTCAAGAGAAGAAGCATCGATATCGGGTGTAAGTCTGATGCCCTTGATATAGGTTTCGGGCACAACCTCAAGCCAGACCGTCTGCCAGATGCCGGAGGTTGATGTATACCAAAAGCCAAAGGTTTTGGATATCTGCTTACCTCTGGGCTGTGTGCCCTTTTCTGTCGGGTCAATTACCTTTACAACAAGCTCATTCTCATCGGCAAGATAATCGGTAATATCGAAGCTGAAGGGACAGTAGCCGCCTGTGTGTCCGCCGACAGCCTTACCGTTGACAAAAACCTCACATTTCCAATCGACGGCACCGAAATGAAGCAGCACACGTTTACCCGAGTAATCTTCATTTACCGTAAACTTGCGGCGATACCAGAGTGCTTCATCTGCTTTGAGCACACCTTCTACACCCGAAAGTTCACATTCAATTGCAAAGGGAACGATTATTTCGCCCTTTGCGTTGCCCATTTTTGCGGCATCGGATGAGGTAACGGAATACTCATACCTGCCGTTCAGGCACTGATAGCTTTCGCGCACCATCTGCGGACGGGGATATTCACTGAGGGGACAGTCCTTATTGATTTTTTCTGCCCAAGGGGTTCTGATTGCGTTCATTTTTTTCTCCTTATATTATTAAAACTGAGGTGTCTGATTTATATATTCATTTTTCAAAGTTGCATTCTGAACAAGAAGCGAATCTGACTTATCTACAACACCGTCGTGATTTACATCTGCTGCAAGGTATTGAGCATAGGTGAAATCGTACTCCTCAAGCATTCCGTCTGCAAGAAGGTTGAGCAGGAATGCATCTGACTTATCAACAAGGCCGTCGGAATTAACGTCACCGTAAATTACGATATATGCAATATGAAGCCAAGCGCCCATATCGTCCTCTAATATTACTGTAATGCCTGTACTCAAACGCTGTGTGGGCTCTAATTCAAATATTAAATCCTGATCATAATATTTCATATCAACGTTCGAAATCTGCGCATCAAGTTGACCGACCGTCATATTAAGATTGGGATATATTCCGTAGATATATGCACCGTCCTCATGGTCGTTGAGCTTTAAGAATGACGTGGATATAAAGGTAATTTCTGCAGGCTTATCAAAAACCGCACGTGCACGCACATCAGCCACCACATAGTTGAACAGCGCATCCCACTTAATAAAGTTATAGCCTTCCATTTCAGGCTCGGGCGGAATTATTACGGTGCCGCCCTTATTTGTTGCCGCCATCCAATAAAGCGTATCTTCTACATAAAACTCAACCTTGAATACTACAGCATCCGTGCCCTCTTCATTTGCAAATACGGGATGCTCTTTACCCTGTGCCCAGACAGGCTCTGCACCTTGAGCGTTGAGATGATATGCTGTTGCACCGTTTACAATCTGATAAGCATTCTGCGACTGACCGAAAACAAAATCGGCATTACTTGAAGTATTCTCAAGGTAAAAGCATCTTTCAACGGTATATGAATCCAAATCAGCTTCGCCGCATATTGCGCCGAATGCGCTCGTACCGCTGACATTACCTGCATTGTAAACGCTTATGAGGTCGGAATAATTGGCACCTGAAATACCGCCGATATAGTTCTTACCGCTGATATCACCGATATTTGCACAGTACATAATTGCACCGTAGTTTCTGCCGACTATACCGCCTGCCTCAACACCTGCAGAATCGGGTGAAAGCACGTCACCCGTGGAGTAGCAGAAGGTAATTGTTGTGCCGTCGCTTGAGCCTGCAATACCGCCGTATGCTATCGAGCCTGTGACGTCGGTAAGCTCATTTGAGGAATACGAAATATCGCCGCTGCACTCACCTGCTATACCACCGACGTAAGAATCACCCTTAACGGATGAATTCGTTATTTTACAGTTTGTAAAAGAAGAATTAACAGCATTACCGATTATACCGCCGACGTAATCTTCACCGACAAATTTACTGTCTGAAACAAAAACGTTTTCTATCAATGATTCGTATACATTTCCGAAAAGGCCTGTATAATTCTTACCGCTTACGTTAAGTCCGCTTATCGTATGATTGCCGCCGTTGAAATAACCGCTGTACGCTACGGCATCATTGCCCATAGGAATAAAGTTATTGTCAAGCTCGGGAGCGTGCAAGGCTATATCGCAGGTGACAATATAGCTGCTGTAATTATAGCCCTCTTCATTATTTATAAACGCTGAAGCAAGATGAAGGTCACGCTCGTTTTCAATAATATAGGTTCCCTCGTTTTCGTCTGACTTCAGCTCAAAGCTGAACGCAGGATTTGAAGAATCTGCAAAAACGGGATAGAAGCCGTTTGTTGCCCAGAAATCCGCACCGTTTTCACGGTTGAGCAGACCTGCCGCATAGCCGCAGTAAAACCACGAATAATTCACAGATGTGCCGACTGCGGATTCACCGTACTGCTCACAATAATAAACCGCCGTTACATCTGCAGTTTCATACTGTGCGGAAAGTGCACCCGTTGTTGAGCCCGAAACCTCAGCAAAGGCATGGCCGTGCTTTGCACTGAAGGAAGAGGAAACACCGGAGAGACCGCCTGCAACAGCCTCTGACGTAACATCGCCTGCGCTGTAAAAATAAGACATATCAAGCGAACCGTTACCTACTATACCGCCGGCATAGGCTTTACCGCTGACTGCGGCCGCATTGAAGCTGTGTGTACCGCTGATATCACCTTTGCCGACAAGACCTCCCGCATAGGTTCCGCCTTTGATCAATGCTGTATTGGAAGAATTGTTGACGGTAATGCCGCCCTCTGACCTTGCGACAATGCCGCCCGCCGCATTATCGGACGAAACCGTACCGTTATTTTGACAGCCGTCACAGTCTACGTCGCCAAGATAAGCATAGCCGAGTATGCCGCCTGCACGGTCATAAGCGCTCACCGAGGCATTATTTACACAATCCGTAATCTTTACGCCTTCAGAGGATGCAATGCCGACGATTCCGCCTGCATTTGCGCCGCCGATAGCTTCGGAGGAGGTAGCTGAACGGTATTGCTTGACCGTTACCCTGCCGCTGAAATCACAGCCCGAAATATCCGAATAAGTTTCGCCTGCTATACCGCCGCAGTTTCCTACACCGATTACAACTGCAGAGGATGAACAATCGGTTATCGTGCCGTTATTTTCACCTGCAACCGAGCCGATTTTTGAATAGCCCTCGAAATAAGAGCGTGTAATGTTAAGATTTTTAATTGAAGCCGTATCGGTTATGATGCCAAAAATTCCGAGCTCGGAAGCGTTAGCCGCCATAGCATCGTGCTTGATATAGAAGCCCGACAGTGTATGTCCGCCGCCGTCAAAGCAGCCCTCAAAGAATTTGACATAATTATCCTTATCGCCGTAATCATAGCCGCCGATAGGCTTCCACATTGTTGCGGAGCTGAAGAACGAAGGCTCACCGCCGACCATAACGTAATGGCCGCTGTTCATAGCTATATCGGCAGTAAGTCTGCCGCTGATAGCCGTATTTCCGAAGTTTACTTCATTGGCAAACCAAATAAACTGCTCAAGGTTAGCAATAAGATAGCTGCCGTCTGCATCCTTTGCTGTTTCAAAGCGTGCAAAAACATCGGTTTGCTCGGTTATCGGCATTGAGAAATCGAACGCATTACCTGCCTTATCCGCCCAACCGACAAAGGTCATACCATCGGGAGCGGAAGGAGGCGCCGCCTCAGAAGCAGTATATCCGTGGTCTACGGTTTGTGAGGAAATAACAGTGCCGTCGATATGCTTGAAGGTAACGTCATAATTATCACGTATAAGACCTGTTATTTCAACAGTCTGGTCCTCAGTGATATCGTTTATTGTATAGATAATGCCGTATTTCGGACGCAGCACCTCGCCGTTTGCGGTAACTACGATATCCGACTGCATATATATATCGGCAAGCTCAACCGAAAAAGCAAATTTTCCGCCGTATTCGACCTCGGTTGAATACTCGGGAAGAGGATAAATCGTAAAAGCCTCACTTTCGGGAAGATTGACGGTATAAGTGTTGAGCGACAATCCGCCGATGGTGATGGTTATATTCTCTGTAACGTTATCTACGGTATATTTGCCGCCTCTCAACGCAACACGTGCTTTATTTGCCCAGACAAGTACCTCTGACTGCGTATAAGCCGGGTCTACCTCAACTGTAAATGAAAAGCTTTCGCCGTAATAAACGACAGTACTGCCGTTTTCGGGAATAACCTTAAAATAATCCGACTCGGGAATAGTTACGTAAAAGCGGCTTACAATATCACCCGTAAACATATAAGAATCGGTCGATTTAGGCGACTCACCGCTGTTTCTGAAATTTGTACCGTCACCGATTGCCTGAACGGTAAAGTAATATTTACCGTAAGTGGTGAAATGGCCGCCGAAATTACAACTTAAGGCATCAGTAACCTCGAACGTTTTCTTAAGCTCGTATCCGATGTCGTTATAATAATAGAGATAGACCATATATCCCGTGGCATTGGCAACAGGACTCCACCTTGCAACCGGATTGGTTGTGCCTGCGCTGTCTATAACCGTATCGTCCCAATAAAGGTTGCGTGGAGGATTCAGAATCGGAGTACCGTCAAAGGTAATACGGAAATACTTCTGGCCGGTATACTCGGTAATAGGCGAGCCCGGCGAAGATGAACCGCCGCCGACAGAAGCATTTGCGCTCCACTCGACATAGGCGTCATCGCCATACAGCGCAAAAGCCTTTGAGCGAGCCTTAACCTCAACGTCGGTTGCACCGCCGCTTATTAAAACATTGCCCTCGGAGGAATACAGACCGTCCGAGCCGGTAAGCCTTACCCTACCGTTTGTAATATTCAAATCGCCGAAGGTATACATACATCTGGTTGAGGTGTGAATATTTACGTTACCGCTCGTGTTTATATCAATTCCCTTTATTGCCATAATACCTGCAAGGGCATTTATATTCAGCGAAACGGAATCTGATACACTGACCCTGTAATCGGTATTGATTGCATAGCTGTTATCGGCAATAAGAGTAAGTGAACCGTCGCCGACAAATTTAACGTTGCCGATAAAAATCATACAGTTGCTGTTGGACGAATAAATATAGTTATCACCTTTCAGCTCAACCGTGAGGTTGCCGCTGTAGGGATAGACGAAAATTTCACTTTGCGGCTCAATGGTTGTGCCGTAATTTTGGAGAGTAAGCGTATCGGAAGAAGCACTGTAATGCCAACCCGTGAGCGCAAGTGCACCAAGGTCAGTATACTCCTTAGTATAGGTTTTATTGTCAATAACAAGGCGCATAACGCCTGCCGCATGGGCAGTAGGCAGCCCTGCCAGAACAAAGGCAACTGCAACAATAACACAAATTATTGCAGGCAATAATCTTTTTGCGGTTTTCATAAATCCGCACCTCCGTATATATAAAAAGAGAAATAAATATACTTATACAAAAGTAATTATAATACAAAAAAATATAAAAGTCACCACCGCCCGCTCATTTTGTTGTAGAAAATATCACGCAGACCTTGTTAATTTTAAACAAATATGCTTTAATACAAATATAAACTATCGGAGGTAATAAAATGGTTACACATATCGTATTCTGGAACGTAAGGGATGACGAAAACAAGCAGGCCAACATGGAGCACATGAGAGAAATTCTTACCGCTCTTGTAGGCAAAGTTGACGGACTTCTGAGTGCACAGGTAGGCTTCAACTTCAACCCCAAGGGCTATGACCTTGCTCTTTACAGCACCTTTGAAAATAAAGAGGCACTTGACGGCTATCAGGTGCACCCAGAGCATCTTAAAGTTAAGGAATTTGTGCATTCTGTAATCACAGACAGGTGCGTTGTGGATTTTGAAAGCTAAAAAACTGAAAATAATTAGAATTATGTATTGACAATCGCATCTTAATTTGCTAAAATGTTCCCGTTGTCAATTTTGTGGGTGTAAGGTTGTCAATCATGCGGGTGTAGTTCAATGGTAGAATCCCAGCCTTCCAAGCTGGTCGCGTGGGTTCGATTCCCATCACCCGCTCCATTGTGCGCTGGTAGCTCAGCTGGATAGAGCAACTGCCTTCTAAGCAGTAGGCCAGGGGTTCGAGTCCCTTCCAGCGCGCCATTTATGGTGGACATAGCTCAGTTGGTTAGAGTGCCAGGTTGTGGCCCTGGAGGTCGTGGGTTCGACTCCCATTGTCCACCCCATGAAAACGCACAAAGCTCCGCAAAAGCTTTGTGCATTTTTCCTTATTAAGCTGAATATTGGGGCGTCGTCAAGCGGTAAGACAACAGACTTTGACTCTGTCATTCGCTGGTTCGAATCCAGCCGTCCCAGCCAAAAAATTCGACAAGTTTCGACTTGTCGAATTTTTTTATCCAAGCCGCAGGCTTGGCATATCATCGCCGCACAAAGTGCGGTGCATATCATCAGCCCTTCGGGCTGTATCTCATCACGCTCCAGCGTGCATAAGTTCCCCTGCGGCTTGATGATATACAACACTACGTGTTGGTGATATACCGCAACAAGTTGCGGATGATATACACGCCTTCGGCGTGATGTGCGCTTCGCGCAAACGAATTTTGAGGCAAATAAAAAGATGCCAAACGGCATTTTAGGATAAGGGAGTAGAAGTGAACCTTTGCCACACCCATTTTCACGGTAAATATTGAAAAATACTCCAAAGTATG
>JAZUOH010000016.1:0-4194 GCA_045604525.1 Acutalibacteraceae bacterium | reverse complement strand
GAATCTTCAAGGGTTTTGTTCTTTCAATCGTTGTTTAATTTTCAAGGTGCGTTCGTGTTGCGTTTTTGCCGCAACGTTTATGAATTATATCACAAACTTTTTGGCTTGTCAACACTTTTTTCAACTTTTTTTGAACTTTTTTCAGTTCGCTATTCAGTTGCTTGCACTCCTCACGAGCGCTTTGCTATAATAACATAACAATCCCCCGATGTCAACACTTTTTTACCAACTTTTTTGCTATTTTTAGCTTCTTATTGATTTTACCCATATTTTAAAACTTTAGTCAAATAGTCTTGTATATTTTTATGGTTTCTGCTATTATATTATAAGTTTTATTACATAAGTACTATTGGAGAACAGGAAATGCCTATTAAAATTGATGCCAACCTACCGGCAAAAAACAGCCTAGAGAGCGAGAACATATTTGTAATGACAAACGAGCGTGCTGTCACACAGGACATACGCCCGCTAAAAATACTTATACTCAACCTCATGCCCACAAAGATTGAGACAGAAACGCAGCTTCTCAGACTGCTGAGTAACTCCCCTATCCAGGTTGAGATTGAGCTGCTTCAGACGGCAACCCACAAAAGCACGCACACATCCGCAGAGCACATGCTTTCATTCTACAAGACATTTGACCAGGTCAAAGACAACAAGTATGACGGTATGGTTGTAACGGGTGCGCCTGTTGAAAAGATGGAATTTGAAGAGGTTGACTATTGGGACGAGCTTTGCACAATATTTGACTGGGCAGACAAAAACGTATATTCTTCTTTTCACATTTGCTGGGGCGCCCAGGCAGGGCTTTACCACAGATACGGTTTAAAGAAGCACAAGCTTGACAAAAAGATGTTCGGCATATTCAAGCACAAGGCACTTGACCTCTATCATCCCCTGCTGAGAGGATTTGACGAGGAATTTTATGTTCCTCATTCAAGACACACAGAAGTTAGAATGGATGAGATTGCACTTGTAAAGGATTTACAGATTCTCGCACACTCAAAAGAAGCAGGTGTACATCTTATTTCCGATATGCAGTGCCGCAACTTCTACGCCTGCGGTCACTCCGAATATGACCGTGACACGCTTGCAAGAGAGTATTTTCGAGATGTTAATGCAGGTCTTGAGATTGAAGTACCTGTCAACTACTTCCCCGATGACGACCCGACAAAGCCTCCCGTTGTAAAATGGCGCGGTGTAGGCAGCCTGCTTTTCTCAAACTGGCTGAACTACTTTGTTTATCAGAGAACGCCGTACGACTTATCAACAATGTAATATAATTATAATGAATAACACCGATGTTTTCCGCTTTGGATTACATCATTGTGCATCAATATAAAAAATGTTACCCCGAACGGCAGTGAAGAAGCTTAAAACTCCCCTCAGTCAAAGCTCACGCTTTGACAGCACCTCAACGAGGGAGCATAGAAAGATTCTTCGCTTTGCTCAGAAAGACAAAAAAGACAACTCACAAATTAAGTGAGCTGTCTTTTTGATTTAATGAGCCGTTCTCTTTTTCTTTGAATGGTCAACAGAGAAATCCTGCACTGTGGTGAGCTTATGCTCGGTGCGGGTTTCGTCACGTTCAACCTTGGGTGCTGAGCCGTTATTTACACAGTCTGCTGTAATAATAACCTTTGAAATAGTGGGCTCTGAAGGCACCTTGAACATAATGGGGATAAGTGTCTGCTCCATAATTGAGCGCAGACCTCTTGCACCCGTCTTTTTCTCAAGTGTTTTATCGGCAATAGCCTCAAGTGCCTCCTGCTCAAAGACAAGCTCAACATCATCCATACCGACAAGCTGAGTATACTGCTTGACTATAGAATTTTTGGGCTCGCTGAGAATCTTAACAAGCGCCGCACGGTCAAGCTCGTGAAGAGCTGTAAGAACAGGCATACGGCCGACAAGCTCGGGAATAAGACCGAACTTTACAAGGTCCTGATGAATTGCCTGACCCATAATGTAGTCGGTTTCAAGCAGTTTTTTATCCCTTATTTCAGCCTCAAATCCGAGAGCTGAGCCGCCGATACGCTTTTCGATAATTTTATCAATACCGTCAAAAGCACCTGCGCAGATAAAGAGAATATTCTCCGTATTTATCTGAATAAACTCCTGCTGGGGATGCTTTCTTCCGCCTCCGGGAGGAACGTTGGAAACAGTGCCCTCAATAATCTTGAGAAGCGCCTGTTGAACACCCTCACCGCTGACGTCACGTGTGATGGATGTGCTTTCGGACTTGCGGGCGATTTTGTCAATTTCATCGACATAGATAATGCCGCGCTCTGCACGCTCAATATCAAAATCTGCCGCCTGGATAAGGCGCAAAAGAATATTCTCGACGTCTTCGCCGACGTAGCCTGCTTCGGTAAGTGTTGTTGCATCGGCAATAGCGAAAGGAACGTCAAGCGTTTTTGCAAGAGTCTGGGCAAGCATTGTTTTACCTACACCCGTAGGACCGAGCATAAGGATATTTGACTTTTGAATTTCGGCATCGGAATCCGCACCGAAAAAGATACGCTTATAATGATTATATACAGCAACGCTGAGAACAACCTTTGCTTCTTCCTGCCCGATAACATATTCGTCAAGCTTCTGCTTGATTTCCATAGGCTTGGGCAGAGTAAAGCCGCCCCTATCGGTGTGCTTTACCTTGGGAGAAGTGAGCTGCTGCTCTTCAATGATGCTGCTGCACAGCTCGACACATTCGTTGCAGATAAACACACCGGGGCCTGCGATAAGCTTATCGACCTGGCTCTGGAGCTTGTTACAGAACGAACAGCGAACCGGTTTTTCTCTCATTTCACCGTCTCTGGACATTTTTCAGTCTCCTAAAAATAAATTATCTCTTATAAAGAACCTTATCAACAAGACCGTAGGCTGCAGCTTCTTCTGCGCTCATCCAGTTGTTTCTGTCGGTATCAAATGCGATTGTTTCGACAGACTTGCCTGTGTTTTCGGCAAGGATACGGTTGAGGTTATTCTTGATTTTGATAATGTGCTCTGCCTCAATCTGAATATCGGATGCCTGGCCCTTTGTGCCGCCGAGGGGCTGATGAATCATAATCTCGCTGTTGGGAAGAGCGAAACGCTTGCCCTTTGCACCGGAAGAGAGCAGGAATGCGCCCATGCTTGCAGCCATGCCCATGCAGATTGTTGAAACATCGCACTTGATATACTGCATTGTGTCATAGATAGCAAGACCTGCGGAAACAGAGCCGCCGGGGCTGTTGATATAAAGGCTGATATCCTTCTCGCTGTCCTGTCCTTCAAGGAAAAGGAGCTGGGCAACAACAAGGCTTGCGGTTGCATCGTTGACCTCATCGGAGAGGACGATGATACGGTCGTTGAGAAGGCGTGAGAAAATATCAAACTGTCTCTCGCCTCTGCTTGTCTGTTCGACAACGTAAGGTACTAAACTCATAATTACTTCTTCCTTCCTATAATTATTGTATGACCGACAGACTTTCGCCATTGGGAAGGTCTGCCGGTCTTGATACTACAAACTATTATGGACCTTTAAGACCTGAAATTATTCAGCGTCCTCAGCCTTTTTCTCGGCAGCCTTCTTCTTGGGAGCGGCCTTCTTCTTGGGAGCTGGCTTCTCTTCTGCCTCGCCTTCAGCAGCCTTGGGGGCAGCCTTCTTCTTGGGAGCAGCCTTCTTCTTTGCAGCCTTTGCATTGTCAACAACAAACTGCATTGCCTTTTGAACAGCGATATCGGACTTGATACCGTCTACGGGAGCAACCTTCTTGACTGTTTCAAGCTCGATGCCGTATGTAGTAGCAATCTTGTCGTACTCTGCTGCGATATCGTCTTCAGTAACCTCGAATCCCTCAAGCTCTGCAACCTTCTCAAGTGCATAGCGAAGCTTAACCTGCTTCTCTGCCTCAGCCTTGATCTGCTCGTCGAGAACCTTCTCATCCATGCCTGTGTATGCAAGGTACTGCTGATAGCTGATACCCTGTGACTCAAAGCGCTGGATGAAGCTGTCCTTATTCTGCTGTGCAGCCTCGTCAATGATAACTGCGGGAATATCTGCCTTGAGGTTTTCAACAAGAGCCTCACGGAGTGCATTTTCGAATGCACTGTCTGCACTCTGCTGCTTGCGCTCTGTGATTTCCTTCTTGATGCCGTCCTTAAGCTCAGCAAGTGTATCGTACTCGCCAAGGTCCTTTGCAAACTCATCGT
>JAZUOH010000015.1:0-11885 GCA_045604525.1 Acutalibacteraceae bacterium | reverse complement strand
CGTATATACGAAAGCGCAGGTGCAAACACAGCCGTAACACTTGCACCCAACTTCCGTTTCCAGCGTGCAAGCGTTGTTGATCTTATGGAAAAAGAGGTCACGGAATGCTCGGTTATGAGCGGAGTTATTTCGGCTCAGCTCAAGCCCTTTGAAATACTTTCAATTAAAATTAACTGAATATAATAAAAAAGCTGGCATTGAAAACTCAATGTCAGCTTTTTCTTTTATCTCTTATCAATTTTGTCCCAAAGAACAACTTTGCCGCTTTCAAGCGTTTTCGGCAGGTCAATGATTCTCTGGTTTTCTGAACCGCGGAATCTGAGCATAAGGTTTTTCTTGTCCTTCTCAAATCTGCCGTCAACAAGTATGTCGATAAGGCTAAGCAGCTCGTCGGTTGCTTCACATCTCGGGTGAGGCTCCTTTGTCTGAAGCTGCTCAAGCGTAAAGCCCGTAAAAGCCCAGATGTTTTTGTTCGGGTACGTTTCTTTTACTCTTTTTACAAAGGGCAGAAGCGCACGCTGATTTTCGGGCTCAAACGGCTCACCGCCGAGAAGTGTCAATCCGTTTATATAGTCTGGTGCGAGCATTTTGATTATTTGCTCTTCGGTTTCAGCTGTGAATTCCTGACCGTAGCAGAAATCCCACGTCTGTGGCTGAAAGCATCCCTCGCACCTGTTTGTACAGCCGGAAACGAAGAGGGTGACACGCACCCCTTCGCCGTCAGCAATGTCGCAGTTTTTGATTTGTCCGTAGTACATATTACAGGTGGAGCACCCTTTCCTTGATTTCCTGGGTGCGTCCCTGGTTCCAATACTGTGTGCCGATGTAGCCGCAGGTACGTCTTGCAACGTTCATCTTGTCCTGGTCTGTGTTGCCGCAGTTGGGGCACTTCCAGATGAGCTTGCCGTCTTCCTCGACTATTTCAATTTCGCCGTCAAAGCCGCATTCCTGGCAGTAGTCGGATTTGGTGTTGAGCTCGGCGTAAATGATATTATCGTAGATGAACTTCATAACCTGAAGAACGGCCTCAATATTGTTCTGCATATCGGGAACCTCAACGTAGCTGATTGCACCGCCGGGTGAAAGATGCTGGAACTGAGCCTCAAAGCGAAGCTTCTCAAATGCATCAATCTCTTCTGTTACGTGAACGTGGTAGCTGTTTGTGATGTAGCCCTTGTCTGTAACACCCGGGATGATGCCGAAGCGGCGCTGCAGGCACTTTGCAAACTTGTAGGTTGTTGATTCGAGCGGAGTTCCGTAGAGTGAGAAGTCAATATTGTGCTCTGCCTTCCATACCTTACAAGCGGCATTCATAAGGTCCATAACCTCAAGCGCAAAGGGTGTTGCCTCGGGGTCTGTATGGCTCTTGCCCGTCATATATTTTACGCATTCATAAAGGCCTGCGTAGCCGAGTGAAATTGTTGAGTAGCCGCCGAAGAGAAGCTTGTCAATCGGCTCGCCCTTGTCAAGTCTTGCAAGTGCGCCGTGCTGCCAGAGAATCGGAGCGGCATCGGAAAGTGTGCCCTTGAGTCTTTCGTGGCGGCAAAGCAGTGCCTGGTGGCAAAGCTCAAGCCTTTCTTCAAATATCTTCCAGAACTTTTCCTTGTCGCCGCCGGATGAGAGGGCAACGTCAACAAGGTTGATTGTTACAACGCCCTGGTTGAATCTGCCGTAGTATTTTGCGTTGCCTTCTTCGTCAACGTAGGGTGTAAGGAAGCTGCGGCAACCCATACAGGTGTAGCAGTGGCCCTCACCGTTTTTGTCAACCTTGAGCTCGAGCATCTTCTTTTCGGAGATGTAGTCGGGCACCATACGCTTTGCTGTGCACTTTGCGGCAAGCTCTGTGAGGTACCAATAGGGCGAATCCTCGTGAATGTTATCTTCTTCAAGCACATAGATGAGCTTGGGGAATGCGGGTGTAACCCAGATGCCCTTTTCGTTCTTTACGCCCTTGCAGCGCTGGAGAAGAACCTCCTCAATGATGAGAGCGAGGTCTGTCTTTTCCTGCTCGTTCTTTGTTTCGCCAAGGTACATAAACACTGTTACGAAGGGAGCCTGGCCGTTTGTTGTGAGAAGAGTGACAACCTGGTACTGAATTGTCTGTACGCCGCGGCTGATCTCGTCGCGAAGTCTCTTCTCTGTCATCTCTACAAGCTTTTCTTCACTGATTTCGGTGCCAAGGTCCTTCATCTCTTCAATGATTGCCTTGCGGATTTTCTCACGTGAAACCTGAACGAAGGGAGCAAGGTGAGTGAGCGAAATTGACTGGCCGCCGTATTGGTTGGAGGCAACCTGTGCAATAATCTGTGTTGCGATGTTACATGCTGTGGAGAAGCTGTGCGGTCTTTCGATAAGTGTGCCTGTGATTACCGTGCCGTTCTGGAGCATATCCTCAAGGTTTACGAGGTCGCAGTTGTGCATGTGCTGTGCGAAATAGTCTGAATCGTGGAAGTGGATAATGCCCTCGTTATGCGCATCAACAATCTCCTTGGGCAGAAGGATACGGTTTGTAATATCCTTGGAAACCTCGCCTGCCATATAGTCACGCTGTGTGGAGTTGACTATGGGGTTTTTGTTGGAGTTTTCCTGCTTTGCCTCTTCGTTGTTGCACTCGATAAGGGAGAGAATCTTGTCGTCTGTTGTGTTGCTCTTTCTGACAAGTGAACGTGTGTAGCGGTAGGTGATGTAGTTCTTTGCTACCTCGAATGCACCGTGTGCCATAATCTTCTTTTCGACAAGGTCCTGAATTTCCTCAACCGTGGGTGCACGGCCGAGTGCCTCGCAGGCGATTACAACGGAATCTGTAATTCGCTTAATCTGCAGGTCTGTCATACGTACGTCTTCGTCAACCGATTCGTTGGCCTTTGTGATAGCAATAAGAATTTTTTCTTCGTTGAAGTTTTCTTCTGCGCCGTTACGTTTGATGATTTTCATTTCGGCTTTCTCACTTTCTTTCGTTTTTTATCTCCGTTTTCTATGTTAAAACGGACACAAGATATTGTGCCGTTTACGCGTGTACTCACATTATACGGCACAATCTATATTGTGTCAATATGGAATAATATACAAAAAAAACACAATATTTTGTTGATTTAGGCTCTTGACCCGACAAAACCCACAATTTATGGGGTCTTCGCCTCGTCAAGTTGCCCAACGGGCAGTAAAAAACCGCCGCATTTAAGCGACGGTTTTTCGATAGGTAAAGCTTGATTACTTTACACTTTTTATAGTTTTGCCGTTTTCAAAGGTAACGGTATATGCCTGCGGCTCAAGGTCATCTCTCGGCGGATAATCGGTTGAAACTATCTGCGCACCACTATATATTGCGTTTTCACGGCGTTCTTCAGTCACTTCGGTGAATTTATCTGCTCTTGTTCTGACAATAAAGTTGCCTGTGTCAAGTATTTCGGCTTTACACTCATTGAGTTCTTCAGGCTTATTTATCAGCAGAAATGAGGCGCAGTCACGTTCAATACCCTTCTTTTTGAGCATGGGGAACATTGCCTGCGATTTAACAGAAGGGTCGAGTGATATGTATTCGTCGGTTACACCGGTTTCGTGAAGCAGTATAAGCACCTTGCCGAGCATATCTTTTACCTTGCACCAATCGTCTGCTTCACGCATTTTTGAAAAGCTTTCATAGTCACGCAGCATATCTGCGGGGGTGAAAAGCTTGTCGCCGAGGTTATCCCTTAAAACCTTATCAAGCTGTTTTGCATAATCGATATTAAAGAATTTCATATCGTTAATCGGAATGAAGGCCTCTTTTATTTCGATGATAACGGTTATCGGCAGGTGAGAGGGGTTGTTATCCGACCAGAGGCTGATTTCCTTTAAAGCGAGTGCAAGGTCATAACAAGAGGTGGTCATATCAATCGGAGGGGTGTGCATACAGGTGAACGTTATTTTGCCGTCTTTTTCAACTGTTTCAATATCCATTTCAATGCTTCTTATTCCGCAGTTGAATTGCTGCGTCAGTGTCTGGCTTTCAAAGTCACCGGTTTTGCCTGCAATAAATCCGAACGTCAGCTCGTCAAGATTTCCGAACAGTTTTCTCATACTCGGCACAGATTTTTTCTGATAGCTGTTGTGCGTTGCTATGAAGGCTATTTCGTTAAATTTTAAGCCTGCATCAAGCTGTGCGTTAAGATCTCCGTCGAAGAAAGAGGCTTCATCCACCGGCGCTATTTCGCCTGCGGCATAGGCTTTTTCAAGTTCTGCAATGCGGGCAGGCTGCTCTGCGATATCTGCATTAAGCTGCTCTGTGCTTTCGCCGAACACAGATACAAAATTGAAAATAACACAAATAATAAGCGGAATGAAACGTGCGATGTAACGAAACATATTTTGCCACCTCGGAATAATAAATTATAATTATTATAACAACCAATATTGAATATTACAATGCTGTTATTTACATTATTTTCTTTTTGTGGTAAAATTTCAACGGTAATTTAAATTTGGAGTTGAGTTAAATGCCTGCTTTGGTTTTGGAGGGTGGCACCTTTCGCCCCACTTTTTCCTGCGGTGTAATGGATGCACTGCTTGACAGCGGAGTAGAATTTGAATATCTTGTCGGCGTTTCTGCGGGTATATCCAATGCGGTTTCATATATTTCCAAGCAGAGCGGAAGAAATCTTGAAATTCTGCAGAAGTACAGAAACGATAAAAGATACGTCGGCTTGAGAAATATTTTCACCGACAAATCAATTTTCGGCAGAAAGTTCATTTACGAAACAATTCCCCGCGAGCTGCTTCCCTTTGACAATAAGACGTTTTTTGCAAACCCTGCAAGATTTGTTGTAGGTGTTACAAATGCGGTAACCGGCGAAATGGAATATATTGAAAAAAAGGATGCGAAAAACGGCCATATTCTTCTGCAGGCAACCTGCGCGTTGCCGATTGCTTTCCCGCCTATAATTTACGAGGGCAAGCAGTATTATGACGGCGGCCTTGTCGATTCAATCCCTGCAAAAAAAGCTATTGAAGACGGCTATGAAAAAATGCTGATTGTGCTCACACGCACAAAAGACTACGTCAAAACCGAGTCTAAGGCATATAAGCTTGCGGCGGCACTGCTTAAAAAGCGTTACCCGAAAATTGCCGAGCTTATCCTCACCCGTCACATCCGCTATAATAAAGAGGTTGAATTCTGCAATCAGCTTGAAAAAGAGGGTAGGGCGGTTATTCTCCGCCCGAGTGAAGAGGTTCAGATTTCTTCTCTCGAGAGTGACCTTGAAAAGCTGGAGCGCAACTATAAATACGGCTATGACATTGCAATGGAAAATATGGATAAAATAAAAGCCCTTTTTGTTAAGGAGGACTGACGCTTGGTAATTGTGTATGCGGCACTTCTTGTGCTTGCACTTATAGGCTCAAAGGTGAGTGTTAAAAAATTCAACACAGCCGAGTATTTGTCTATGAATTCAACAAATACGGTCAGAGGCTTTTTTATAATGCTCATATTCCTCAGCCACTTTATGCAGTATTATACCTATGCAAATCCTATTGATATATACGGCGGCAATATATCACGCACCCTCGGCCAGATGATAGTTGTAATGTTTATGTTTTATTCGGGCTACGGTGTGTGTGAATCGGTAAAACGCAAGGGAGGCGGCTACGTAAAGAGCTTCCCGAAAAACAGAGTGTTCAAAACGCTTTTGCATTTTGACATAGCAATGCTGATTTATTTTATTCTCAGCTTAATTTTAAAGCTCAACTATCCTGCACAGCGTGTTCTGCTTGCCCTTATAGGCTGGGAGAGTATAGGCAACAGCAATTGGTACATATTTGCCGTGCTCGTGCTATATCTGCTCACCTGGGTGGCTTTCAGCATTTTCAGAAAAAACAGATACTTTGCCGCCGTGCTGACAACTGCTCTTATCGGTGTCTATATCGCCGTTATATATAATTTTAAGGAATATTGGTGGTACGATACGGTGCTGTGCTATGCGGCAGGCATGTGGTATTCGCTCGGTAAGGATAAAATTGAAAAGCTGCTTACAAAAAATAACGTAATCTGGCTGATCCTGGCTGTTGCTCTTGCTGTAGGTTGGTGGTATGTACACAAGTTCAGAGTTGTGCCGGCTTTAAGAGTTGTTGAAGCTATTGTATTTTCTCTGCTCGTTATCGTGCTTTCGCTTAAAATTTCAATTAACAATAAGCCGCTTGAGTGGCTCGGTAAGCATACTTTTGAGATTTACGTGCTTATGCGTATTCCAATGAAGCTTCTGCATTTATGGGGATTAAAGGAGATTAACCTCTATCTCTATTTCTTCGCAAGCCTTGCTGCAACGCTCGTAATATGCGTGTTGTTTTCGATGTTGCTTAAAGCTGTCGATAAGCTTGTTTTTAAACCTAAAAAAGCATAACAAAAAGCTGTACGGAAGTGTTGAATTTCCGTACAGCTTTTTTATCCACATATTATCTTTTCAATCTCTTCGTAAGTTATCGCAGTGTATGTCGGGTTAATACCCTGCGTTGATGCACTGCCGAAATAGCAGGTGTCAATTCCTGCGTTAATTCCTCCCTTGATGTCGGAGGTCAGCGAGTCGCCTACAATCAGAATACGGCTTTTATCTTTTTCTTCTATCGCTTCAAAAACATAGTCGAAATATTCCTTTTCAGGCTTTTGGTGGCCTACTTCCTCCGATACAAAGGTGCGTATGAATATCCTGTCAAGTCCGCTAAGCTTCAGTCTGCTCTGCTGAACGTGTTGTGTGCCGTTTGTAACAATGTAAAGCGATATGCCTTTACTTTTTAGCCTTTCGCATAGCTCCATAGCGCCGTCATACATAAAAGCCTGCTGTGCAATCAGCGACAGATACATTTTGTTGAATTCTTCACCGTCAGCCTCAATTGAGTTCTTCTCAAAAAGTATTCTGAATCTTGTGCTGCCAATCTGCGGCTTTGTTATTTCGCCACGCTCAAACCGCTTCCACAGCCCGTCGTTAATCTCGCTGTATTGCTCGTAAAGTCTGTCAGAGCAAGGAAGTGCAAACGATTTAAAGCTCAGGTCGAATGCCGTTCGTTCAGCTTTATTAAAGTCAAGCAGTGTGCCGTCAAGGTCAAAAAGTACGGTTGAATATCTCAATGCCGTCACCTCGCAACTCAATTTTTAACAATATTATATCATACTGCATAATATATACAAGAGCGGCATAAAATTATTTTTTTACCGCCGCTTGAGTATTCTGTAAAGGAGAAATGCTTTATGCGCATGAACGAGCGTCCGGCTCCGACTTGCGAAATGTGCAGACGGCAGGAGTTTCAGTTCCGCCACAGCGAACAGCCGTTTCCGGATGATTTCAGCGTTGCAATGGCTTATGTGCCCGTGCAGACTGATACAACAGTTTATGACGAAATGAAAGCACTGTGTCAGGGCACGTTGTTTGTTGTGCTCGACAAGCCTTTTATGAGAGGGTGTAAGTCATGAATAAATCAGACCTTCTCAAAAAGCTTTCTGCAGCAGAGTTTGCGCTGTGGGATCTTCATCTCTACCTTGATACCCACCCCGGTGACCTTGCAGCAGTAGCGCTTTACAACAAGTATCATAAAAAATATATGCTTCTCAGGGACGAGTACGAGTCCGTTTGCGGCAAGCTTTCGCCCCGCAGTGCCCAGGGCGTGGAGTGGCTTCGTGACCCGTGGCCGTGGGAGAAAGGCTGGTGCGACTGCTGATGTTTGTCTATGAGAAAAAACTGCAGTATCCCGTAAAGGTGGCAACACCCAACGCAAAGCTTGCACAGGTTATAATAACTCAATTCGGCGGGCCTGACGGTGAGCTCGGTGCATCAATGCGCTATCTCAGCCAGCGTTTTGCAATGCCTTGGGGCGAGCTCAAGGGTCTGCTCACCGATATCGGTACATCATTTGTACTGTGGTCTCTTTGAGCATTTTTGCCGTCATTCTCGGACATTTCTTTTGCATATTGTTCAGCTTTCGGATATAAAGAAGAACCTGCCGCCGTTACAACAGAAGATAATGCGAATTTCCATTTGAACGGCAGCAGGTTTAGTTTTACTGTTATTATGTTGTCTTTTGATACGGTCATCGACTCAAGAATCTGTTTTATGAACTCATCATTGTTCTCTCCCGAAGAGAGTATTGCTTTTGCATACGCAACGCACTCGACGATTATTTCATCCTTCTTCTCACGGTCAAGAGTGTTGGCAACACAGCTCTGAAGCTCGGTTTTCAGGCTTTCAATTTCTCCGTCAAGCTGAACGGACATTTCTTTGAATTCTTCTCTTGTTATGCACTTGTCGAGATATAAATCCACAAGTGCTTTTCTGCGTTCGGTTTTCTTATCGAACTGCTCTTTTTTACGCTCAAAATCATTGTTGTCGCTTTGCAAAAACACCTCTTCAAGCTGTTTTTTCAGCAACGAAAGGAATCTGTTTTTATCGGCGGTCATCATTTCGATAATGCTTGCCATAATGTTTTTCAGGTCATCATGAGCAATATGGTCTATCGAACAGCCGACCTCTTTGCCTGTCACGGAATCAATATGCTTTGTCTTTCCGTTTTGCCTTCGATTATAGCATTGCCAATATTTGAAATAGTTTCCGCTCATAAGCTTTTTATTATGAAACACAAAGCTTGAACCGCATTCCTCGCAGGTGATTTTACCCGAGAAACAATAACGGTTGCCGAGCTTTTTCTTTTGCTCATCACTCGGAGAACGGCGTTCAAGCTCCTTTTGAGTCAGCTCAAAAAGCTCACGGCTGATAATCGGTTCGTGGTGGTCACGGATAATAACAAAATCTTCTTCTCCTCGGTTGAGCACCTTTTCGTGGGTTAAATAGTTCGGAGTCAGGGTCTTTTTCTGCACCAAATCACCGCAGTATTTTTCGTTGCGTAGTGTGCGGAGAATTACGGTGTTAGTCCAGTTTTTATTGGTAAAGGTTGGTATTCCTTCTTCTTTCAGCTCTCTTGCTATGGTGCAGGTGCCTTTGCGCTCGATTGTGTACTTATGAAAAATCTTTCTGACTATCTCCGCACCTTCGGGATTTATGTAAAGCTTGCCGTCACGCACATCATAGCCAATCATACTCTTACCGAAAACAACGCCTTGCTCCATTCTGCGTTTCTGACCCCATTTTACACGCTCGGATGTTTTGCGGCTTTCTTCCTGTGCGATTGACGCCATAATCGTCAGGCGAAGCTCTGCATCTGGGTCAAGGGTAAAAAGATTATCGTTTGCAAAGATTACACCTATGCCGTATTCCTTGAGCTTTCGGGTGTAATAAATGCTGTCAAGAGTGTTACGGGCAAAACGGCTGATTTCCTTTGTTATAATCAGGTCATATTTCTTAAGCTGGGCATCCAGCATCATGCGGTTGAATGCCTTACGCTTTTTTGTGCTTGTACCTGTTATACCTTCATCAACGTAAATATCGAACAGTTCCCACATCGGATTCCTTTCGATATATTCTTTGAAATAATTCTGCTGGCTTGCCAGTGAGTTTGCCTGGTCATTGCTGTCGGTTGAAACACGGCAATAAACCGCAACTTTTAATATTCTGTCTGGCTTAAAACTTGTCATGTCAACACCTCCTGTGTGAACGATAGTGCCATAGTAACCGATGTATATCAATACGATTACTTACCAAATATTCAGGTTAATATTCTCCAGATATCTGACCTGCTCTTCAGTCAGTTTTCCCGCTTGGTAGAGGGATTGGCACAAAGCATTCATAACGATTTTATCGAATTCTTCCTGCTCGTGTTTATTCAGTTGTATTTCAGGCTTTTCTATCATTATGTATTGCTTCTTTTTCCGCGCCAATCCCTCCACCTCCTTTAGATTTTATTCATCAGCGGGATTTGCTATAACTTATTTGATTTTGGGGTTAATACCCCGTTTGAATTCCGGTTTTTGTGCGTGATACCCTGTACCGCTGACTTTATCAAAAAGTCACAGAGATTTTTATCCCCTACGGATTACGCACCGCTCTTTGCTACGTCATTGACACCACCTCCGACTTTTGTCCTTTTTGTCACGCTGTTCTTATAGTTGAAGATGACTTCAGTTTAACCAATTCTGAAGCAACATCGCTGAATTCGTTATCTCAACCAAACACAACGGCAGTTGCTTTTATGAAATCATCTTTGCTGCGGTGGTTACCTTTGAACTGAATAAACGTGTGATCATATTTCAGAAATGCTTTGAATTCATCGGCGGATTTTGCTATACCCTTATGTGGATACAAACAGTTTATTGTGTTGCCGCAATAATTATCGTAATACACATCAGGATAAAAATCATTGTTAATCATTATTACGGTTGCTCTTGAGATTATTTTGCTCATATTTATTTCACCCTTCTTTTAATTGCTTTTTTGAAACCCTTTTACTACACGCAGAAAAAACAGTAGTTTTGTACCCCCTCTGTTTCAAATCCTTTAAAAATAATCAGCAAAAACAGAAAAAGCCCTGCATTGCAATGATTTACATCACAATTACAGGACAAACAAAAAAGCACACAACTTTACCGCATACGGTATTGCTGTGTGCTTTTCAATATAATATTCAATTAAATATCGTTTCTGAATGTATCCGAAACTATTCTGCCGCCGAGCCTGAACCCATATATAAATGCATCCTTTTCGATTTCGGCATACATCTCATTAACGGCGTCGTCATATTTCGCAAGCAACTCTTTCTGTGAATCGTTCAGGGTTTCGGAAATAACTTCACGATTTTTGCCCATAAGATTAATGAGATTTTTGATGTGTGCGTCACCTCCGATAGAGTGCTCCATCGGAATTATGTTGCCGTACCACAGTTCTTCAAGTATATTTTTCATCGACTCATCTCCTTTGCAGTGTGTATATATCACTCTGTCTGGGAGAAAAGTCAAGTAAACTTTTCTTCGTTATAATTACGTTGCTAACAGTAAAACATAATAAATAAATTATGACGATGATTTATCCAGTTATTTTCGTGCATAATCCGCACAAATATTAAGGTTGTATTTTGTTGCATTTATGGTATAATTTTATTAAATAATTCCGTTGAAGTGTATTATGAGCCTGACGGCAACAAAGTTTCCGTTGCCGATATCGCACCGGAGGACAACTGTATATACAGAATGCTGAGCAAGGATAAGTTTTGTTATGGTTGCCGTTCAATTAAAATGGGCGGATATTTTTTGCAGAAAACATCGGCTATGTTCAGTTTCAGCAAAGTTGATGAAAACATTTTTTACTTAACCTTCCAAGACCGCGCCACGGTTATTACAATACAATTCAAGGGCAGCAAAAACAATTTCATAGAATTATAATAAGAGCGACAAACATAAACGAAGTGAAAATATATGCTTATCCAAAAAATTATCAGTTTATTTTTAGTAATCGCCACTTTTTTGCTATGTTTTCAACTTTCAGATGCCTCTGAAAGAAACAGATTACGAAATTTCAACTCAAGAGGTTGTGCACAATATGGATAAATATGTAGGAATTCATTCGGAAATCAAGAATTGCGGCGGTGTGCCCACACTTTATGTCAACGGCGAACCGCACGCTGCAGTTGCATATATGACTTATCTTGAAAAGTTCAATGAGTATGACGATTTTGCGGCTGCGGGCTATAAATTCTTTTCTGTGCCCGTTCTGTTTTCGGGCAGATGGATAAGCATTACAGACGGACTGGCGCCATTCAAAAAAGGTATTTTTGATGTAAAGGATGCTCCCGATTTTTCGCTGTTTGATGAGGCTGTCGAAAATATTCTTGAAGCCTGTCCCGATGCTTACATAATCCCGAGAGTCAATATCAGTTTGCCCGTCTGGTGGGAAGAAGAAAACCCCGATGAACTGAACATAAAAGACGGCGTACCCTGCAGAGAATCCTTCTATTCGCAGAAATGGCGTGACGATGCT
>JAZUOH010000014.1:0-62703 GCA_045604525.1 Acutalibacteraceae bacterium | reverse complement strand
AATTCAAAAACTACAAAAGATATTTATGATGCACTTATCAAAATGCCAAACTTACACTCTATTCCGGAACTTGATAATGAAATTCTGACTTGGAAACTTTATAAAAATGTATATGTACAAGCCTATTGTGATAGCTATGATACCTGTATTGATATTATTTCAATTTCGAAAGGCTCTTTGACGCATTGGCATCCTGATGAGGATGATATGTTAGAAGAATTGTATGTTTTGGGTAAAAAAGGAAATATTTTAGTAATTAAAAAGTTCTTATTGGGAAATGGTATATTTTATAAAGGCGAGCCAGAGAAGTATCCGTTTGCCAAGGGAAAGAAATGGCATTGGGGTAAATTGACATATATAGAGCAAAAGAGTTTTAAAGCGGAGTGAAATCACTCCGCTTTAAAATTATGTGTATTCTCGTTTAATTTTCCTTAAAAGTCTTAATTCTTTAAGTAGAGTCTCATAGACTCTCTCTTTGCTTTTATACAGTCTGACTTAATTTATCGACAAGCGATTTGTTTCGTGTGGCCGAAATATTGTTAATATAAATTACATCGTCCGCACCTTTTTCAGCCGCAATTTCCGCAACACTGCCCTTCCAATAGCGGTAATCAATAACATGAATTTCCGCATAGTTGAGAGTGAGGAACGGCACGAAGGCATTACCGAAAGATTCCTTAATAACAATGCAGGACGAGCCGTCTGTTATATCCTCATTGACAATGTGCGTGTACGGATTATCGCCTCCGATGAACGTGCTGTATTTTGCTGTTGTGTTCCAGTCGGTTACATCGCTGATAACATTCCACTTGAGCGTGTTACCCTTTCTGTCGGTAAACGTAAGCTTGACGTTGCCCTTGGGGTCATAGGCGTGAACTACATCTGGGTTCTTCTCTAATGCGGCATTCTTCTTTGTATCGTTATAAAATGCACCAAGGAAGTTATCAAACTGCTTTTCTTCAAAATCGGTAAGCGGTGCAGGCACCTTGCCTGCAGCTTTTGCAAACTCGCAGTAGGCATAGTATGCGCCAAGCGCAGTCCAGTGATGGTCGGTACGGAAATAGATATACTCATCCCTGTGAGCATAGAGCGAATCAAAGACATTAACCTTTTTCACGTCAGAAGCAAGAAGCGAATAGATATAGTTTATCGCTTCCTTCTGATTGCTCGTGTTCATACCCTTGCGTACAGACGGCGGCAGCATAATATCCGTGCTGGTAGGCACAACGATATCGTAAACATTCGCTTTGCCTGCAAGCGAAAGTGCAACGGTATTGACGGTTGCGGCATATTTATCCGCCACGGATTTATTGAAGTTATAGTACTCATAGCCCGAATCGTCAACAACAATTACCGCACCGAACTTCTGTACAAGAGCATCTTCCGCAGGCTCGTTCTTCGGAGCAGAGGTAGCTTCATTTTCGGCTTTTTCTTCTGCTTCTGTTTTATCTTCAATCGGCAGGGTTACAAGAGGTGTGTTTTCGTTTGTTTCCGGTATTTCGTCCGAAACACCGTCCGAAAAGCCGCTTATGCTGTCGCCTATACCGTAAAACGATTTGATTTTTGAGCTTGCGTTTATAAATATTTCACGCATCGGAAAGGTATCGGCATACCAGGTGTTGACACCGTCAAAAAAGCTGCCGTCTGCAAGTGCCGAAAAGCTGAACTGAGGGAATTTGGTAAGCTCCCGCTTTTCATATTCCGAATAAGTCGGACGAAGCGGCAGTATCAGCGCAACTGCAGCACCGAGAAACAAGAACACAAAGAAACTAATTATAAGTGATTTTGCGCCTTTAGATTTTTTATTTTTTTCTTTTTTCATTACTTTATTCCTTTTGGTTTAAAATTGGAAATAGAGGAAGGGATTATAGCTGTTACCAACAAGCAACGCCGTTGAAAGAAGCAGCATCAAACAGGGATAAGCCACCATTGCGGCTGTACAGACCTTGCCGAGCGCACCGCCTTCTGCGCTGTGGTAAGACACAAACCCTTTTATAAGCCTTGCAAGCGGCAGACATGCGGCAACCGAAACAAGAAGCAGGAATATATTACTGCTGAACATTATGCCCGTTTCATAGCTTGAAAATCCGTTAGAATTGAGACCGAACATACCGCTGAGCACCGTACTTATAAGCGGCATACGCTCAAACTTGAACAGGATCCAACCGAAGAAGACAACTACAACGGTATAGATGTGTGAAAATACTCGTGGAAGCTTTTCGAGCACCTTGCCGAGGAACAGCTTTTCGAGTGCAATAAATATAAAGTAATAAAAACCCCACAGCACATAGTTCCAGCTTGCGCCGTGCCAGAAGCCCGTAAGCAGCCAAGTTATAAGCAGATTTATTATTGTGCGAACGGCACCCTTGCGGTTGCCGCCGAGCGGAATATACACGTAATCTCGGAAAAATGAGCCGAGTGAAATATGCCACCTACGCCAGAATTCGCTGATTGAGCGTGAGCAGTAAGGATAATTGAAATTCTCTTTATAATGAAAGCCCGTCATTTTACCCATGCCGATAGCCATATCGGAATATGCAGAAAAATCAAGATAAATCTGCAGAGCATAAAAAAGCATACCGAGCCAGAGTGCGGCCGCAGGACGTGAGGAAAGCACATGAATATTAGTGCTGAGCTGTGAGATATCACCTGCTGCCGCATCGGTAAGCAGAAGCGTATCCGCCATTGCGCCACAGCTGTTTGCAAGCAGTGCTTTTTTCGCAAGGCCTACGGCAAAACGGGTTATGCCCGAAGCTACCTCTGCCTGATTTATTGTGCGGCACTGAATTTCTGCCGCAATATCCTTATAGCGCACAATGGGACCTGCAACGCACTGATGAAAAAGGCTTGCGTAAAGAAGCACGTTAAAGAAGTTACTCTCCGCCTCAACATCACCGCGATAGACATCCACCACATAGGTGAGAAGCTGAAAGGTGTAAAACGAAATACCTATAGGCAGAGCAATCTGTGTAATTACAGAAGGTGTGCCTGTAAGCGCCTGCAGATTTTCCTGAAAAAATGTGCCGTATTTGAAAACACCGAGCAAACCCAAATCGACAGCACACGCACCGAAAACTGCAAGCTTTGCCGCAAAGGTGCCCCGCTTATGCCCGGCCGCAAGCGCAAACAACCAATCTGCAAAGGACATAAGCACGAGCAAAAGCACATACTTCGGCTCGCCCCACGCATAGAAAACGAGCGAAAACACAAGCATAATCGCATTGCGAACAGGTATGCTTTTTGCCAGATAATAAGCTAAAAGATTAAGAGGCAAAAACAAAAAAACAAAAAACAGACTTGAAAATACCATAAGCTTCTTTTTTTACTCCGACAACAAGATTTGCAGTTACAGATGATAATATAAAAAAGGACAAAGTTCAAGCAAAATAACAAAGATGTAACCATCTGTAATTATTTTGTAAACTTTGTCCTTAAATTATGTAAGAAGCTTATTTAAGAGGAGTAAGTGTCTGTTCCTGAATATTGTTCTGAAGGAACTGAGGATAGTCGGGATTTGAATGAACATTGAGAATTTCGGGGTTATTGTCATTCTCAAAGAACCAATTGTAAAGTCTGCCGTGGCCGTCGTGTGTTGTGCAGTGAAGCATATCCTTTATAAACCATGTGTTTTCGGGCAGAGCACAGGTTGAAGCATCAATTCTGTTATCTGCGGAAACGTGGTTATGGCCCGTGTCAACCTTCTGCTTATAGCCGTCGCCAAGGGTTGTGCCGAGCTCTGCAACAGTAGCGCCGACAGAAGCGTATTTTGTATCAACCGTTTCATCGGAATCGTTCTTCCATGTTTCAACAATGGGTGTACGCTGGCAGTCGTAAGCGGCAACAATCATAATCGGAACGCCTGCCTCAAGTGTATCGTTGAGAATCTCGTCTGCCTTGCACTGAACGTTGTTGTGATAATAATCAATACGCTTTACGAGTTCTTCATTGGCACCGTCCTTGAACATAAATGCCTTTGCATCCTTATAATACTCATCCGGCACAAAAGCCCATACGCCGCAGTTTGCCTTAAACACAGGGATAAGCATTTCATCGTAAACTCTGTCAAGACAGTTGTCGAGAAGATTGTTTACAACACCTATAAGCGCACCGAGCACGCCTGTGCGGTAAAGCACCTCAACAAGGCCGACAAGAATATCGCCGCCTACGCCGGGGACGAGCAGAGGCAGGTCGTACTTGCCGTATCTGTAAAGTGCCTCTGTTTCGATAAGGAAGTTACCTGCATAAAGGTCGCCTGCAAGTGCAGTGCCCTTGATGGGACAGCACTGGAAAATAATTGACTTGATTTTCTCACTGCCGTATTTTTCAAGGTAAGCCATTGTCATAACACCACCCATTGAGGAGGCACGAAGTCTTACCTTATCGTGGCCTGTGAGTTCAAGAACAGCATTGATGTATTCATTGAGATCCTCTGCAATATCCATGGGGTCTGCACGGAAGTCGTAGCCGAAATAGTAGCTGTAATCAAGGCCGTGCTGAGGGTCTGTCGGAAGCTCTTCCTTAGTTGTGATATCTGCTGTGGAATCGCCGTTATCCGCATTTGCAAGATCGCCGAAAATATCCATAGCTGCAGGGATGAGAGCATCTGCAAACGAATCATAATTCTTTGTAAGAATAAGCGAAACAAGCGGAACGATAAGCTTTGCAATAAGCTTTATGTAAGCATCTGTTTCAGGGCGGAAAACAACCTTTTCATCCTCTGTGCCTGCATCCTTGTAAAGAGTTGCACTGCCCAGAGCCGCAACGTAAATTATAGGCTCCTGGCCGCAATCGCACTTCTGAGAAGCGGCAGCGGGCTGAAGCATAACGCTGAAGCTGAGCACGAGCACAAGAAGCATACTGACTGTTACTTTGACAAATTTTTTCAAGACAATCTCTCCTGTCGTTTTAGCGTTGATTTGTGCTTATTTAATTTTATCACACAAAATCCTCAAATTCAATCACCAACACGAAATTTAGTTGTGAATTTTACCAATGTATTAAATTTATAAAAACCGCTTGTATTATTCGGCTTTTTATAGTAAAATGATTTTTATCTATTCCAAAAGGAGTTGTCATAATGGATCCCATTAAAGTCGATTTTTCAAGCAGCGGCTCTAAAAACAGCAAGTCCGTTGTTATTCCGCCCAACAAGGCAGGATTAAAAATTGCAATCAACCTTATAGGTACAGCTATCGTAGCGGCCCTCGGCTACTACTTCTATCTCCCCGCTTTCAACTTCAAGGCAATTGAAATGTACCTCTACTTCGGTATGATAATTGCCGCATACTGTGTATTTGCATTTATCACGTCGGGTGCGCTTATGTCCCCGGAATACACACCCTACGCACGCAAGAGGACCAAAATCCCCGTAATCATCGCTCTTGTGGTTGCACTTGTCGTAGGCATAGGATTTGCCGCATCAAGCGTATTCTTCCGTGCAAAGGATTACAGTCAGATTCTTTCCGTTGAAAATGCAGATTTCGGCCAGGACGTTGCAGAAGCAGACTTTGCAAGCGTACCCCTTCTTGATAAGGATTCGGCAGAAACTCTTGCAACAAAGGCTTTGAGCGACCTTGTTGACGAAAACCTTGTTTCTCAGTTTAACGTAAACTCCTGCGACACACAGATTAACCTCAACCAGAAGCCCGTACGTATTGCGACGCTCAAATACAACAACATCATCAAGTGGTTTACAAACCGTTCCGAGGGTCTTCCCGGATACCTTGTTATTGATATGAGCACACAGAAAGTTGAGCTTAAAAAGGTTAAGGACGGCATCATTTACTCCGACGTTGACCACTTTAATCAGCTTCTCAAGCGTCACCTTCGCTTCAACTACCCCACAAAGCTTCTCGGCGAATCCGTGTTTGAGGTTGACGAAAAAGGCAATCCTTATTGGGTATGCCCGATTATGGACAACACAATCGGTCTTTTCGGCGGACGTGACGTTATAGGAGTAATTCTCGTAAACCCCTCAACCGGCGAATGTGTTGACTACACAATTGAGCAAATCAAAACAGAAAAGTCACTCAACTGGCTTGACCGTGTTTATGACCCCGACCTTCTCACAGAGCAGTATGACTTCTTCGGTAAGTATCAGGGCGGCTTCTGGAACTCAGTTCTCGGCCAGAAGGACGTTGTTGTAACAACCGACGGCTACAACTACATTGCTCTCAACGATGACGTTTATATGTACACAGGCGTAACATCAATCACAACGGGCGACAATTCAATCACAGGCTTCACACTTATCAACCAGCGTACAAAGGAAGCTAAGTTCTACCGTGTAAGCGGTGCAACAGAGAATGCCGCACAGGAAGCTGCACAGGGTAAGGTACAGCAGTACAGCTACACAGCAACCTTCCCCCTGCTTCTCAACATCGGCAACGAGCCCACTTACTTTATGGCCCTCAAGGATAAGAGCAGCATCGTTCAGCAGTATGCACTTGTTAACGTAAACCAGTTTACTACAATCATCTCAACAGGCACATCAATCCAGTCCTGCCTCGAAAGCTACACAAAGCTTCTTGCAGACAACGGCATTGAAACCGACATTGATGTTGATTCTGTTGTTGACCCGAACACACCTGCCGGCACTGACACCCCGAGCAGCACCGTTACGGTATCCGGAAACATTACTGATATCCGCACCGCTGTTATAAACGGTGACAGCTGCTACTACATTAAGGTTGAAGGCTCTGAAGCATACTATGCCGTATTCGCTTCAGACTTTGAAACTGTTGTAATTGCAAACAAGGGCAGTGCAGTTGAACTCACTCACAAGGAAAGCAGCGACGCTATAATTAAGGCAGAAAGCTTTAAGCTCAAATAATATTTATTCAGCCGCATCGGTATGATGCGGCTGTTTTCAAGAAAAAGGAGAATAAAAATGGAAACACTTGAATCCACAACCAATATAATTCCGCAGGATGTTTCGGCAGTTGCAAAATGGTTTGAAGAGCTGCCTGCAAGACTGCTTGATTCAATGCCCAAAATCATCGGTGCGGCAATAATCATTGTTATCGGATGGTTTTTCAGCAAGCTTTGCGGTAAGCTTCTTGTAAAAATCATGCAAAAGAATAACGTAGACGAATCGGTGCATCACTTTCTTAAAAGCATGCTTGTGGTATCAATGCGCATTGTGTTCGTGCTGTTTGCGCTGAGCGTACTCGGCTTTGATATAAGCAGCTTTGCCGCCGCACTCGGTGCTGCCGGTATTACTGCCGGTCTCGGTCTGCAGGGTCTTATTTCACAGTTTGCAAGCGGAATTGAAATTATGTTCAACAAGCCCTTTAAGGCAGGCGATTTCATAGAGCTTGAAAGCATTTCGGGCAAGGTTGAAGAAATTCATTTTATGAACACTACCCTGCTCACTGTGGACAACAAACGCATTGTTGTGCCAAACTCTCACATCACGTCAAACAACCTTATAAATTATACGGCACAGAAAACCCGCCGCATTGATTTCAAATTCAACATCGGCTACGGCGACGATATTGCAAAAGCCAAAAAAATTGTAACGGACGCTGTTGAGGCCTGCCCTTATACTTTAAGCGACCCCGAGCCCAGAATCGCTGTAGGCGGTCACGGCGAAAGCAGTGTTGTGATAGATACTCTCGTATGGTGCAACAGCGAAGATTATTGGTCAGCCTTTTACGATATGCAGGAGCGTGTAAAGCTCGACTTTGATAAGGCAGGCATTAACATACCGTACAATCAGCTTGATGTACATATTACAAACAAATAAAATTTGATTTTTATTCCACACATCAGATTGTGATGTGTGGATATTTTTTTGCCCTTTTATGCTTGTTTTTATAAAATTTTATTTAACAGTTGTCAAAAACGGCTGTTTTTTTAATCTGTTCGCATTAAAAAACGGCGTTTTTCAGCCTTTGAGTGAGAGGGCAAATCTTTACCGCCTGAAAAGCTCTCTCAAAAACTTACAAGGAAGGTGAAAACATAGCTAAAAAATCACTAAGCAAAAAAGAGAAGCTGTTTTGTCTCAACTACTCCTTTACGCCCAACGGACGTGATGCCGCAAAGAGAGCAGGCTACAGCATAAATCCTCAGGCAGCGGCGGCAAAGCTGCTCAGCCGCAAGGATATTGCAGACGAGATAGCAACACTCACAAAGGCAAACAGACCGTGCCGCAACGAGGCGGCAACAGGCTACAGAAGGCTTGCCTTCGGCAGCATTGCAGATGCGCTCAGCCTCATATTCTGCGAGGACCCTCCGACAAGAGAAGAGCTTGAGGAAATGGACCTTTTCGGCATTTCCGAAATCAAACGCCCCAAGGGCGGCGGACTTGAAATCAAGTTTTTTGACAGGCTCAAGCCTCTTGAACGGTTGGCAGATATGAGCACCGACGAAGTCACAGACAGCGCACTGCCGTTTTATCAGGCGCTGGAGAACTCGGCGCAGGCAATAAGGGAAAGTGCTGAAAATGAGTAAAAAAAGGCATAACAACACTTCATTTAAAACCTTTTCGCCAAAACAGCTAGCAGCACTCACATGGTGGTGTCCCTCATCTCCTTACAGCACAAAGGATGCCATAATCTGCGACGGTGCAGTGCGCTCTGGTAAAACGGTATGCATGTCGCTGTCTTTCATATCGTGGGCAATGTCGGCGTTTGAGGATACCTCATTTGCAATCTGCGGCAAAACGATAGCATCGCTCAGACGAAACGTCATAAGGCCGTTACTGCCAACGCTTGAGCTTTTAGGATTTGAATGCAAGGAAAAGGTTTCACGCAACGAAATCGAAATAAGTTTTGCAGGCAAGACAAACAGCTTCTGGCTTTTCGGCGGTAAGGACGAAAGCTCGGCATCACTAATCCAGGGTATGACACTGGGAGGAGTACTGCTTGACGAGGTTGCACTTATGCCTCGCTCTTTTGTTGAGCAGGCCCTTGCACGATGCTCGCTTGACGGCTCAAAATTCTGGTTCAACTGCAATCCCGACCACCCTTTGCACTGGTTTTATGAGGAATGGATAAAGAAAGCGGACGACAAGAATTGCCTTTATCTGCACTTTCTTATGGAAGACAACCCGTCCCTCACACCGAAAATAATAAACCGATACCGCAGCCTTTACAGCGGCACATTCTACGAGCGGTTTGTAGAGGGCAAATGGGTTGCCGCACAGGGACTTGTCTATCCGTTTTTCAGCGCCGACAGACACGTGTGCGCCGTGCCTCAGGGTGATTTTGAAAGCTGGTACATATCCTGCGATTACGGCACGGTAAACCCGAGCTCATTCGGGCTTTGGGGCCTTCTTGACGGTATATGGTACCGTGTTGACGAGTATTATCACGATTCACGTGCGCTTGGTGTGCAGCGCACGGATGAAGAGCACTACAAAGCACTTGAAGTTCTGGCAGGCGGCAGAGAAATAAGTGCGGTTGCGGTAGACCCTTCGGCCGCAAGCTTTATTGAGTGCATACGCAGACACGGCAAATTCAAGGTGATACCCGCTAAAAACGACGTTATAGACGGTATACGCAAGGTATCCGAAGCAATTAAGAGCGAGCGAATTAAAATCTGCTCGCCGTGCAGGGATATCATACGTGAATTTTCGCTTTACCGTTGGGAAGACAACTGTGCCCGTGACGTGCCTTGCAAAACAAACGACCACGCAATGGACGACCTTCGTTACTTTGTCACAACACTGATGACACGGGGCGACTCGGGCTTCTTTGCCATTGCGGCAGAAAGGAAGAAGTAAATGAAAAAGAAGAAAGAAGCCGCATCACCCGAGGTTTGCTCCGTACAGACATTGAACAACCCCAACCCCTTCTCAATGTTTGATACGGTAAACCTCGGCAGACACGACCTTCAGCTTTATTCTGCACTGCGCGAGACTGTGCCGATTATTGATGCGGCGGTAACAAAGCTTGTACGGCTGACAGGCGGATTTGAAGTGAGGTGCAGTGACAGCAGAGGACAGCAGACACTTGACCGATTTGTTTCGCAGGTATGCGTAAACGGCAATCAGACAGGACTTGAAGCATTTGTGTCAAGCTATTTTGAACAGCTTCTCACCTACGGCACAGCCATAGGCGAAATTGTAACGGACAGCACGGGTATCCCCTGCGCACTGTTCAACGCACCGCTTGAAAACATAGAGCTTAAAAGAAGCGAAAACGGACTGAATATCGACATTTATTCACTCACCTCGGGCAGACCCGAAAAAATCCCCTACCCCGAGCTCACTGTTATGAGCGTGCTCAACCCCGATGCAGGTGCACTTACGGGCAACTCTCTGCTCAAGGGACTGCCGTTCGTTGCAGGCGTGCTGATGAAAATATTCCGCACGACAGGCATCAATTGGGATAGGCTCGGCAACGTTCGTTTTGCCGTTACATATAAGCCGCAGAACGACACTCTTGACAGGGCTTATGCCAAGGAAAGAGCAATGCAGGTTGCGCAGGAATGGAGCAGTGCAATGAGCTCGGGCAGTGTGAAAGACTTTGTAGCCGTCGGCGACGTGCAGATTAAGGTGATAGGCTCCGAAGCACAGATTCCCGACAGTGAGGTGCCGGTAAGACAGCTCCTTGAGCAGATAGTGTCAAAGACGGGCTTGCCGCCGTTTCTGCTCGGGCTATCATGGTCGAGCACGGAAAGAATGTCATCACAGCAGGCAGATGCGCTGACAAGCGAGCTTGAGGCTTATCGCAGAATTCTCACACCTGCAATTGATAAAATCTGCTCAACTGTGCTCCGTCTCAACGGTATGTGTTCAGACGTCGAGGTAATCTGGGACGACATTATGCTTCAGGATATGGTTGAAGCGGCACACGCCGAGCTGTACTCCGCACAGGCACTAAAGCTCACAAACGAAACCTGAAAGGAGAAGAAATGAAAACAGTTTACAAAAACATTTCCGGCAGCATTACTGCAGGCGACAGTGCTGCCGATGAGCTTGAGCTCATTAACCGCCACACAATAAAGCCTCTGACAGAAGAGGAGGTTTTCCGCTTTACTCTCACGCTGTGTGACAACGAGGTGGACCGTGACGGCGAGCGTTTCAGCATACCTGCGCTGATTAAGCTTGCCTCTATGTTCGACGGCAAAACGGGCATTACCGACCACAATATGAAAAGTGAATGTCAGACGGCTCGCATTTTCAAAACGTGGATTGAGGAAAGCGAAACTGAAAGCACCTCGGCCGGTGAAAAATACACCTGTCTCAAAGCACGTGCGTATATGCCGCTCACGCCTAAAAACGAGGAGCTCGTAAAGCAGATTGAGGCAGGCATAAAAAAAGAGACCAGCATCAGCTGTGCCGTTGCAAAAACTCAGTGCTCAATCTGCGGTGCAGACCTTCGCAAAAAGGGCTGCAAACACAGAAAGGGTGAAGAATACGCAGGCAAGACGTGCCACACCATTCTCAGCGAGCCGACGGATGCTTATGAATGGAGCTTTGTTGCAGTGCCCGCACAGCCAAGAGCAGGTGTGACAAAGGCATTTGAAGCCGAGGACGGCTTGACAATTTCACAGCTCAAGGAAAAGAGTAACGGCTACGACAGTATCACACTTTCGCTCGGTGCGTTTGAAAAGCTTACGGATGAAGTGAGCCGCCTTGAAGCACTTGCAAAGGATGCCGAGCTTTACCGCAAGGGACTTGAACAGCAGGTTACAAGGCTTGCGGCAATGGCTGTACCCACGCTCGGCACAGAGGAATTTGCGGATATATGCCGCACACTTTCAGCCGCACAGCTTACAACGCTTGAAAAGGCCTTTGCACACAGCGCATCAAAGCTCTATCCCGTACGTCCGCAGTTAAGCGGCACGGTAAAATCCGAAAAAGACAACAACAGTGAATTTAAAATTTAAGGAGGACAAAAAATATGTCAATTTCATTCAAAGGTTTTAACGAACAGGTAATTACATTCAGAATTCAGGGTGAGGTTGAGCCCGGCACACTTGTAAAGATGTGCGAGAGCGAAACCGTTGAGCCCTGTACAAGCGGTGATGAATTCATCGGCATTGCGGTACACGTTCACGGCGGTATTGCCGCAGTGCAGGTTGGCGGATACGTTGACCTGCCCTATTCCGGCACTGCGCCCTCACTCGGCTCATCATCAATCAGTGCGGCAGGTTCGGCACAGATTAAGAACAGCGGTGATATGACCGTTAAGGTTATCAGCATTGATGAAACGAATTCAACAGCAGGCATTCTGCTCTGATAAAAGAAAGGAGAAAAAATAACAATGGTTAATTTTGACAATATCAGACTCGAAAAAGGACTCTACTGCTCAGGCTCATTCACATCCGCACTTGAAAGCATTGACCCCTCAGAAAACTACAAGGGCAGTTCGCTTGAAGGTCTTGATGCATACCAGCGTCAGCTCAAGCGTTTTGATATCAAGGTAAGCGGTGCAGGCAGTGATGTGGTTGAAAAATTCTTCAAGACTTCCGACAGTGCAACTCTCTTCCCCGAATACGTGGCAAGAGCTGTTCGTCAGGGTATGGAGGAGGCAAACTATCTGCCCAAGCTTATTGCATCGGTGACAAACATTGATTCGATTGACTACCGCTCAATTACAAGCGTACCCACAGATGACGACAAGGCACTCAAGGACGTTGCAGAGGGTGCGGTAATTCCGCAGACAACCGTAAAGACACGTGAAAACCTTGTCAAGCTCCGCAAGCGCGGCAGAATGCTTGTTGCATCCTACGAGGCAATCCGTTTCCAGCGCCTTGACCTTTTCACGGTAACACTCCGCCAGATTGGCGCTTATATTGCAAAGGCACAGCTTGCCGATGCAATTGACACAATCATCAACGGCGACGGCAACGACAATGCGGCAGCTTCAACCTCTGCCGTTTCCGCAGGCAAGCTCAGCTATGCTGACATCGTAAACCTCTGGAAGGACCTTGACCCTTATGAGATGAACGTGCTTATTGCAAACAATGCAGATGCTGTAAATATGCTCAACCTCGCAGAATTCAAGGATTCTGCCGCAGGTCTTAACTTCCACGCAACGGGCAAGATGATTACACCCATCGGTGCAGAGCTTATCCGCTCATCAGCAGTGCCCGCAGGCACACTTATCGGTCTTGACAAAAACTGCGCACTTGAAATGGTCAAGGCAGGCGATGTTATGACGGAATACGACAAGCTCATTGACAGACAGCTTGAGCGTGCGGCAATCACATCAATTGCAGGCTTTGCAAAAATCTTCACAGACGCTTCACGCACACTTACAGTCTGATAAATGAGGAGGGGTAACATAATGATAACCGCTCAGACCGTACTTTTCAGACTCAGACAGCTTGTTACCCTCGACAGCGAAGGGGCAGAAAACGCTCTGCCCCTTTGCAAACTCTGCCTTGAAGAAACAGTTTCAAAGCTCAAGCCGAACGCTGACCGTGATGACCTAAGAATCGCTCAGGCGGCGGCAGGGCTTGCCTACTACCGCACGGTTCTGCGAAACGCCGCAGACAGCGACGGTGCAACAAGCTTCAAGGCGGGCGACGTAACGGTAACACGCACACCTGCGGCAATGATTGAAATCGCATCACAGATACGTGACGATGCATTTTTACAGGCGGCTGACCTTTTTGTTGACCGCAACTTCATATTCAGGCAGGTGGGTATATGACCGCTGACACAATATTCAGAACACAAGGCAGAAAAGTAAGCTTTTTTGACGCAGGAAAAGAGCAGAGCTTTAAAGCACTCATACAGCCCTTGAGATATAAAAACAAGATGTATCTTGATGGCATATACACCGAAATCGGCTTTAACAGCCAAGGCCACTATCTATACATAGGTCCGCCAAGCCCCGACCTCACCCTTGCAGGCGACAAGGCTTATCTTGTCGCAGACGGTGTAAGCTATCAGATTGACAGAGCCGAGCGTGTATACAACGGCGACAGCGTTTTTTATATCTGGGCAATAATACGCACAATAGTGGAGGTGGAATAACAGTGGCAGATTCGATAAGCGCAATGCCAAAGGAAATTTCAACCTGGCTTGCAAAACAGACAAGCGTATTCAAGGATATAAAATTTCTTACGGAATTTCCGCCAATACCCAAGGCCACACCGCTGAGACAAACTATTGTTTCTGTGGGACTTGAGAGCGTTAAAATAACCGATTCGTTTGTAGAAAACAGCGAAGGCGAGCTCGTTGCCGAAGAATACTGCAGAAGAGCTGATATCAAGATACGATTTTCAATTTACGTACCGTATTCATCCGGCGGCACAGCCTGCCACGAGGCATTCACAAAAATCGTAGACTGCCTGAACTTCAAAAGCGATCTCAACCTTAAAGAATCGGGCTGCGATGCCATAACCGCCGACCGTGACACAGATGCCTTTGTTATGAAAAGCTGGGTTATAGCAGAGGCGGAATTCTGCCCTGCCGAGTCAAGCGCAGTGCAGTACGAATCTTTTTTACCCAAAACACTTTTCTGCAGTTCGCACATGAAAGACACCTCAATCCACGTAACGCCCGAGGACAAGGAATCGTGGGGTGCGCAGACCGTTGCAGGCACATATTTCGGCACAGGCTCCTCCGAGCAAAGCATAAGCCTCGGCTTCAGGCCGAAATTTGTTTTTGTAAGCATTGCGGTATATCCGATGTTCACCTGCGAAGCCGACGGCACGTCATACTGCTATGCAGGTGCCGCCGCAGGAAATTACGGCAGTGCAGGTATAAAGATAAACTCAAACGGCTTCAAAGTAATACAAAACAGCAGTATCAACGAGGGCACAACAACGGTTGAGCTCAATAAAATTGCTGAAGAATATGTGTACATAGCTTTTAAATAATTAACAAAAAATTGCCCTTGTTTATTGATTTTTCTTTTATAGTGAGTTATACTGTAAAAAAAATCAGAACCGAGGGCTTTTTTATGTCAACAAAAGAATTTAACAACCGTGGCGTATATTCACTTCTTCTCACACCCTTCAATGCCGACCGTTCAATCGACTTTGATACATACGAAAAATACGTTGAGTGGCAGGCTCGCCAGGGCGCACAGCACCTTTTTGCTTGCTGCGGCAGCTCAGAAATGACACTCCTCACACTTAACGAAAGAGAAAAGCTTGCAAAAACAGCTGTTGAAAGAGCAGGCGGTATGTCCGTTGTTGCAACAGCTAACCTTGAGCCCACATGGCACGCTCAGGTTGAAGAAATCAAGCGTATGGAGCAAACAGGTGTAGACGGCCTTGTTTTTGTTACCAAGGGCTACTGTGCAGACGAGGAACAGCTCTTCACATATCTTGCAGAGCTCAGCACACAGACAACTCTCCCCATCGTTCTCTATGAGTTTCCCGGCATGCAGCCCCACCTTATGCCCGCCTCAGTTTACGGCAGACTTGTTGAAACAGGCAGATTTGTAGGCATTAAGGACACAACCTGCAAGATTGAAATGATTAAAGAAAAAATTGACGTTCAAGGTGATTCCGCCGTTCTTCAGGCAAACATCCCCTACCTTATGGAAGCTTACAAGGCAGGTGCACGCGGTGTTGTTGCAACACCCACAAGCTGCGGCGCATACCTGTTTGCAAAGATGTACGACGAATTCTTCGTACAGAACGACCGCGAAGCTGCAAACCTCACTCACCAGCAGATTTGTCTGCTTGACAATGCAATTGATTCCGGCTTCTGCGCATCTGCAAAATACCTTGTCAGCCTCAGCGGCGTAAGCACATTCAACTGGTATACCAGAGGCTCTCACGACCTTGGCCCCGCACGTCTTAAGTCACTGCGTGTGTTCCACGAGTGGGCAAAGGCAACAGGCCTCAAATATTACAACGACTGATAAAGGCAGGTTTTTACAATGGCCGACAACAAAAGCTTTTCCATCTCACGCAAGGGCTACAGCTGTGAAGAGGTTGAGGAATACATTGCCGACTGTGCAAAGAACGAGGCAGAGCTGCGTGAAAGCTATGCTTCACTGCAGGCAAAGTACGACACTCTTTTTGAAGAAAACGGCAAGCTCTTAAAGGAACGTGAGCAGTTCAGGCAGGAATGTATGACACTTGCCGCCGCAATAAAACAGCTTCGTGACAATGCGGGTGAAGATTACAAGGCTAAATATGAAGAAGCCATTGCACAGCTTGAAAAATTAAAGGCCGCACAGCCTGAGGAAGGTGCCGCACAGTCTGCATCACCCTCACAGATGATTGAAGAGGTTGCACAGGTTGTAAAGCGTGTTGAAAGTGACGCCCGCCGCAAGGCAGAGGCTGTTACCGCCGCCGCAAAGCTTGAGCAGACTCAGGCACAGCTTATCCGTTCAAGAGTAAACGACGAGGTCAAGAGCCTAATACGTATGCTTGAAGGCTTCGTTGAAGAGCACGAAGAAACCGAAGAATAAAAAAACAAACAGGCGTACAAATAGCTGATGTTCTTAGCGACAAATTTGAAAGTATACTCATTTCCCTTTAAGAACCGGCATCGCATTTGTATGTACACACGCACTTGGGCAGTAGCCCAAACCCACTAACAACAGAAAAGAGAAGACTCGTTAATATACGAATCTTCTCTATCTTTTTGTCCGCTAAGTTATATGCTGACTGTCGTCAGCGTGATATTTTCGCTTTGCGAAAGCGATATTGAAGCCCTGCGGCTTCAGTGATATTCCGTTAAGGGTATCACGCCAATCCGGGTACGCCTGTTTTTATAGGGGTAAAAATGAAACACATACTTATTTCAAAAGAAAAGAATCAGTATACAGCCAACCTGCATTGCCACACAACACTTTCCGACGGCAGACGCACTCCAGAAGAAATACGCGATGCATACAAGGCGCAGGGCTACAGCATAGTTGCTTTTTCAGACCACGACAATTATTTTGACCACAGTGATTTCTGCACGGATGATTTCGTTGCTATAAACTCTTTTGAAGCAGATATAAGCGACAACATTGTAAAAAGCGGTCAGTTCCGCCGCTGTTATCACCTTAATGCGTTCAACATAAAGGGTGAAAAGCAGGTAAACCTGCCCGCAACACCTGATTACCGTGATAAAAAAGCAATTAACGAATATATAGCTGCGCTCAGAAAGCTCGGATTTATTGTTATGTACAATCATCCCTATTGGTCAATGCAGGCAAAGGAAGATTATATTGACCTTGAAGGCTGTGATATTTTAGAGGTATACAACAACTCTGTATTCATTGAGGGCGGCGACAGCGGCCAGGAGCATGTATATGACGAAATGCTTCGCACAGGCAAAAGGCTTTACTGCGTAATGGCAGACGACAACCACAACGAATTCCCCTTCGGCGACGTGCGCTGTGACAGCTTTGGCGGAAAGACGGTATTTCTTGCTGATGAATTAAGCTACGAAAGCGTTATATCAGCTATGCAAAACGGCGATTTTTACTGTACGACACGCCCCGAAATATATGAGCTTACACTTGAAGACGGCAAGGTTCATATAGAAAGCTCTGACGCTGTGAGAATTGCGCTTTCAACAGCAGGCAGACGCACAAAATGCGTTCACGCAAAGCCGGGAGAGAGTGTAAACACAGCAGATTTCACGCTTGAAGACGAGGATATATACTTCCGAATTGAAGTGCTCGGTCACGACGGAAAGCGCGCCGACACAAACGCATATTTTATTGCAGACTACGAATAAGGACGGCAAACGCCATGAGAATGAGAAAGAAAAAATATCTTGAAGAGCGACTTGCAGAGTGCGACAACATAATAAAGCTTTTCAGTGATGACCGTAATTTTCAGACAGCAATCGAAAAGAAAGAGTATATCGACACCGAAGCTCTTTTCGGAAACAGCAACCCCGTTGTGCTTGAGGTTGGCTGCGGCAAGGGCAAATTCGCCTGCGAGCTTGCAAAGCAAAACCCCGATATCAACATTCTTGCAATGGAAAAGGTAGCAAACGTAATTGTTGCGGCAAGCGAAAACGCAAAGCGAGAAAACCTTAAAAACGTTATATTTTTACACGGCGGCGCAGAGTATCTTGAGAAATTCATCAAGCCCGAATCAATCGAGCGCATTTATCTCAACTTTTCGTGCCCCTACCCCAAAAAATCCTATGCCAACCACCGCCTTACAAATGCACGCTTTCTCAAAAGCTATGAGGTAATACTCAAAAAGGGTGCAGAAATTCATCAGAAAACGGACAATATGCACTTTTTTGAATATTCAATAGAACAGCTTACAGGCTACGGCTTCAGCCTTAAAAACGTTTCGCTCGACCTGCACAACAGCGATTTTGAAGGCAACATTGAAACCGAGTACGAGCACAGATTTGCTTCACAGGGTATGCCGATTTACAGGCTTGAAGCCTATCTTAAATAACCACTTGAAAGGCGGCAACAAAATGAAAAAATGTTATATTGTCGGCGGCGGAAATTTTTACAGAGATGCATTCCGACCCGACGAAAACAGCTTAATAATCGCCGCCGATGCAGGCTATAAATCACTTTGTGATATGAGTATTGTGCCCGATATTGTTGTGGGCGATTTTGATTCGCTCGGCTATACACCCGACCACCCCGAAACCGAGGTGCACCCTACCGAAAAAGACGACACCGACACAATGCTTGCCGTCGATAAAGGCATCGAGCTTGGCTGTGATGAATTTCACATATTCGGTGCAACGGGCGGCAGAATTGCACACACACTCGGCAACCTGCAGGTGCTCGCCTTTCTTGCCGAAAAAGACCTTGCAGGCTATGTATATGACAGAGATACGGTTATAACAGCGGCAAAGAATTGCACGCTCAATTTCGGCGAAAATGCAAGCGGCTATATTTCGCTTATACCGTTTGGTTGCGACAAGGCAAACGTAACGCTCAAGGGGCTGAAATATGACCTTGAAAAAGCTGACCTGCCCTACAACCGTCCGCTCGGTATAAGCAACGAATTTACGGGCAAAAAGAGCAAAATAGCTGTACACGCCGGCACGTTAATAGCGGTTTTTGAAAACACAAAAATAATGCCCGAAATAACAAAATAAAAAAAATTTAAAAAAGGCTTGCTTTTTTATATTATTTGTGCTAATATACTTGAGCGGTCAAAAAACCGCACTTTTGCGCCGGTAGCTCAGCTGGATAGAGTGTTTGGCTACGAACCAAAAGGTCAGGGGTTCGAGTCCCTTCCGGCGCGCCAAAATAAGCAGTACATCGTCAGATGTGCTGCTTGTTTTTTTATGTGATTGAGGGACTCGAACCCGAGAGGGTCAAAGCGTTAAGAAAACAGTTCAGTGAACTGTTTTTAGCTTTGAGCGACGAGCATTTATGCGAGCCATCAGCCTGCGTCAAGCAGGCGGTCGAGTCCCTTCCGCAGAATATTTTATCACCGTATTAAGGTGCTTATTTATTTGATAATATGTTTTTTCTGACACAAGATCCTTCACTTGCGTTCAGGATGACAAGACAGCGGACGCCCGATGGGTGTCCCTACCAAAAAATCCATCCGCAAAAACGGATGGATTTTCCTATTTTATTCGCTTTGATTTTCTGTGTATTTTTCTGCCTGGAGGTTGAACATATAGGCATATTTGCCGTTCTTTTTCATCAGCTCGTCGTGGCTGCCGCTTTCGATAACCCTGCCGTTTTCAAGCATAAGTATTCTGTCTGCGTGTCGTGTGGTGGAGAGACGGTGTGAGATAAACACAACCGTTCTGTCCTGACAGCTTTCGCTTATTGCTTTATTCAGCTCATACTCTGAAACGGGGTCGAGGTTTGCCGAAGGCTCATCGAGGATAATATACGGGCACTGCTTATAGAAAACGCGTGCAATTGCGATTTTCTGCTGTTCACCGCCCGAAAGCATCATACCCTCATCGTCAAACTCGCGCAGAAGAACGGTATCAACACCGTTCGGAAGATTTTTTGTAAAGCCTGCAAGCTCAAGCGCATCAAGCACGCGCTGCTTATCAAAATCCTTACACATTGCTACGTTTTCGCCTACAGTTGCGCCGAAGATTGTAAAATCCTGGAACACTGCGGCAAAGCGTGCACGGTGAGAGAGGATCGTTTCATCGCGGATATCTCTGCCGCCGATTTTAATGGAGCCGCTGTTCACGTCGTAAAGCCTCAAAAGCAGGTTGGTGAGCGTTGTTTTGCCTGCGCCGTTATAGCCGACAAGCGCAATTTTTTCGCCCGGCTCAACAGTAAACGATACACCGTTTATACAGTCCGCATCCGTTCCCTCGTAGGCAAAGGTGATATTTTCAACCTCAATTTTTTCGGGCTTACCGCATTTTGCAATATGCTTGCCGTCCTTGATTTTTACTTCTTCCGCAAGGAATGAACGGCATTTTTCAATCATCTTTGAGCGCTCGGTGAAATTACGCAAGCTGTAAACCGTAAGGTAAAGCACGCTTGCACCAATCTGCACAGCACCGTTAAAAGTTGCAACAAAATCGCCTGCGGACATATTGCCCGTAACGATAGTCTGATAGCCGATATAAAGGCTGAGAATGAGCATAAAACCAACAACCTGAACGCTGAACTCCTGAACAAAAAAGAGCAAATCAAGCTTCTTTACAAAGTGCTTTTGCGTGTTTATAACATCGTCTGCGCTCTGGTTAAACCTGCGTCTGAGAAGCGGATAAACACCGCTTGTTCTGATTTCGCCTGCATAATCGGGCAGATAGAAAAGGCGCGCAAAATAGTCACCCTTGCGGTGCTTTTCCGTCACTGCCTCGCGACGTTTTGTCTGCAGATTGCCCGTGTATTTGCCAAGCGGAATAAACAGCACAACCGTAACCAGCACGATTGCAAGACAAATCGGGTCGATAGTGAGCATTACAACAGAAATTGTCGCAAAGGAAATAATCTGTTCGATATAGCCTCTGACACTTTCGAGAATGTAGCGCAGGTTATCTGCGGTATTTTCAATTGAGAGAATAAAGTCGCTGTAATAGCCCGGGTCGTCATACCTTGTCATATCAATCTCTGCTGCTTTTTTATAGAACAAAGATTGCACACCAAGGTCCATTTTCTCACGCTCTCGCTGAACAAAAAGCTCATAGAAAATGTTTGAAAGAACCTCGCTTACAACAATAACGCCAAGCATTATTACAATGCCGAAAATGATTTTTTTCGGGTCGCCGCCGTTCTGCACCTCGTCAATGACATATTTAAGACCGATGATGGGAATAAGCTTGCTCGGCAGTGCACCCGTAATCTGCTCAACAATTTCGCCTATGACAAGTCCGGGTGAAATTCTGAACATAATACGAAGCATATAGAAAACGTTCGAAACAGTGGAGTGGGTTGTTTTAAGCTTTTTCTTCATAATCAGCTCACTTCCCTTTCCGTATCCTTATAGCTGGATGCCTGCAGGGTGAACATTTCGCAGTAGCTGCCGCCGCTTTGTATCAATTCATCGTGCGTGCCGCTCTCTGTCACAGTTCCGCCCTCAAAGACATAAATTCTGTCTGACAAAACGGCACTGGAAAGTCTGTGAGAAATGTATATAACAGTTTTATCCTTTGTGGCATCAATAAGGCTTTCGTACATTTTATACTCTGCAATCGGGTCGAGCGCAGATGAAGGCTCATCGAGAACAGCCATATCAAACTGCCTTGAAAACATTCTTGCGGCACAGATTTTCTGCTGTTCACCGCCGGATAAGCCTATGCCCTTTTCGTCAAACTCACGTGTAAACACGGTCTGCTCCTTTTCGGGCATTGACATAACCCTGTCGTAAACACCTGCCGCCTTGAGAGCATCGCTTATCAGCGGCGAATCTGCTTCGTCGGTTTCACGGCAGAGAACGTTTTCGCCAACGGTCAGCGCAAACACCTTATAATCCTGAAAAACAGTTGCAAGCCGCTCACGCAGTGAAGCAATATCATACTCTCTGATATCCCTGCCGTTATAGAGAATCACGCCGCCGTCCGGGTCGTAAAAACGGAGCAGAAGCTTGACAAATGTAGTTTTGCCCGCACCGTTTTTGCCGACAACCGCAAGCGTTTCACCTTTTTCGATTTTAAGGTTAACATTTGTAAGCGAGGGCTTTTTGGCACCGGGATATGTAAAACTGACGTTTTTAAATTCAAGCGTTTCAAGCTCGTCTGCAACAAGGCTGCCGCCCGTAACGGTTGACTCATAATTCAAAAACTCATTAAGATTGCCGAAGTATGCCGCCTCTTTGCGAAGGTTTGATATTGCACGGCTCAAATCGTTGAGCACATCCTTGAGATTACTCATAGCAGTCATAATAACAGAGAAATCCGATATTGCAAGGTTGCGCTTTACAACAAAGCGGTAGCTTGCATAAATATAAGCACTGGCAACGGGCAAGGCCTTGCCGAAAAAGCTTGAAACAAGCTCAAGCAGCAACATTTTCACACCGTATTTGCGTATGATTGCTCTGTTTTGCTCAACGGCTGTTTTAAACCTGCTGTGCATAACCTCAAATATGCCCGAGGTGCGCATATCCTTTGCAAAATCCTTGAGGAAAACCGTGCGCTTTACATAATCCTTTGAACGCTTGTGCGGTGTCATTTCCTTATCCTTTTTAACGTCAAGCTTACCCATTATTGACTGTACGACTACAACTACAAGCGTAACAAGCAGAATAAGCAGAAGCTTCGGGTCGATTGAAACAACGTAAATTACAAGGAATATACCTGTTAGTCCGCCTGCAAAAAGGTTTGCAAAATTGTATGCAAAATCTCCGAAATGGTCGTTGGTTATAATCTCGGTTGCACGCTTGTATTTATTGTAGAAATCGGGGTTGTCAAAGCAAGCCATATCAACCGAAACGGCCTTTTTGAATATACGGTCGTTAAGGCGCTTATAGAAAAACTTCATACGTGTGCACACAAAATAATCCGTTACGCAGTCGGTAGCCTTTGCAAGCAGACCTGCACCCACAAACATAAGCACAAGCACAACATATTTTTCAAAAGAGCCTCCGTTTTCTATAAGGTCAAGCAACAGCTTTAAAAACAGTATCTCCTGTATAAAACCGGTAAAAAACCAATATGCCGTCTGAGTGAAAATAAATGCAGTGAGCAGTAACGGTGCACACTGTGTGATTGTTTTGAGCGCATAGAACATATTTTTAAGGTTCTGCATACGCTCCTTTTTCTGTTCTGGTTTCTTCAAAATTAACCTCCTTTACCAAAGGGATGGCAAGGTGTAAAAACGCATCTGTCTGCCAAAATAAAAAACACCGGAAAACAAAAGCTGTTCTCCGGCGGATTTGTGTATCACGCAAAATACCTCAGCAGGCAGAAACGGACACCTTGGCCGGAATGAAAAATCTGTAACTTCTGTTCATCATAATGTCCGTCTCCTTTCTTTAAATTTATACTTTTTGAAACAATAATAAATATGGTTTTGAAAAGTATTGCATTTTAACACGGCAATGCAATAAACACGATAGCACACCTCTTTGAGATTGTCAAGAAAAAGCAGGCTGTTTTTCACAAAACAGCCTGCGCATTTCACCAGGAGATGAATACCTTGTTGCCGCTGCGTTCACAGTCGGAAACCTCTGTCTTTGCCAGAGCTTTTTCAAATGCGTCGCAGATTTCTTGATTCGGAAATTCTATTGAAAAATCCATCGTGAGTGATTCGGGTTCAACGGGGTCTGCCATAACAAAGCCTGTTGCCCACCACGTGAGGTATGCCTCACGGTCAACATAAGTACGCTCATCGTTATAAACCTTGATTGAAATAGGCATCATATCCTCATCGCCGGCACAGTTGTAAAACATACCCAAGGAGCCTTCAGGGCGATTGTAAATGCCGATTTCTCCGCCAACCAATAAATCAAAGCCGTAGTTGCCTTTCCAAATCTGAATCATCCACTCTTTGCCTGCATAGTCAAAGAAAATGCGCTCGGTTGTGTAATCAAAAGCTATTTTTGCAATAAGGTCATATAAGGGAGTAAAGCCGAGCTGACGCTGCCAGCAATCGTTCGTTGCGTAAAACGTTTTTGTGTGAGCATTATAGGCAAAGCCCGAATCGAAAACGCCCTTTGAGGCATTGCCGCCTATAACCTCTCCCGTTACGGTATTATAGTAGGTGCCGATTGAGTTTTCGGCAGGAGTACCGTCCTTACGGTAGTAGGAAATAAAGAACTCATCAACATCGGGGTCAGCGGTATCCTTGAGATAAAGCGTTGTATCAAAAAAGCCTTTTTTAAGGAAATCAACAGCTACACCGACATTGTCAAGAAAAGTGTTTGCACTGACGGATGTAAATGTTACGCAAAGCAGCAACACAACGCTGACAAAAACAGAAATCGCTCTTTTCATTTACTACAGACCTTCCTCTTTTGTTAATAAATTATTACTATACTATGAAATTGTATCATATATTATAATATTTATCAATTAACAAAAAGGTAAAAAATACCGTGAGTTTTAATGCCTGTTTTATAAATTGGCACTAAAACCCACGTTAGAACTATTATTTAAACGGCTCGATACTGCGGGCAAGTATACCGTTGATATGCGCAATAGCCGTGCCGTAATTTGTCATAGGCACACCGCAGTCCTTCGCCTGTCGGGTACGGTACTGCATCTCTCTTTCATTGAGCATACAGCCACCGCAGTGAATAACCAGCGCATAACCGGACAAATCCTCGGGAAATTCTCCGCCTGAGGTAAAATCAAAGCAGATATCCTTTTTTGTATAATTTCTTATCCAATTCGGGAGCTTTACGGTGCCGATATCGTTGCACTGTCTGTGATGGGTACAGCCTTCTGAAATCAAAACCTTGTCACCGTCTTTCAGCTCATCAAGCTTTGATGCACCCTCAACTGCGCCCTCAAGGTTACCCTTGTAGCGCACAAAAAGAATTGAAAACGAGGTGAGCGGAATTTCACGTGGTAAAACCTTGGAAACATAGCCGAAGGCCTGTGAATCGGTGATAACAAGCGCCGGCGGATTTTTAAGTGCTGCAAGGGTCTGCTCAAGCTCGGTTTCCTTTGTGACAACAGCCATTGCGTGCGCATCAAGAATATCACGTATTGTCTGCTGCTGCGGCAAAATCAGCCTGCCCTTAGGCGCAGACTCATCAATCGGTGTGACAAGCACGACCGTATCACCCGCCTTAATAATATCCGAAACTATTCTTCTTTCGTTTTCAGCCTTAACTGCAAGTGAGGCTATTTTCTCTTTGAGCGCGTTTATATTCGCACCGCTTACTGCGCTGACGTATATTTCTTTTTCGGTTTCTGCAGGAATTTTGCCGAGCAAATCGGACTTGTTGTAAGCGATTACATACGGCAGATTCTTTGACACAAAAAGGCCTACAAGCTCTTTATCAGCATCGCTCATACCCTTTTGTGCATCAACAACAAGCACCGCAATATCGGTATAGTTGAGCACCTGCCTTGCACGCTTTACACGCATAAGCCCGAGCTCGCCCTCATCATCAATACCCGGTGTATCAATTATGACAACGGGGCCGAGCGGCAAAAGCTCCATAGCCTTTTTTACAGGGTCGGTCGTAGTGCCTTTGACATCGGAAACAAGCGCAAGTGCTTGACCTGTAACGGCATTTACAACGCTTGATTTGCCTGCGTTGCGAAGGCCGAAAAAACCGATATGCACTCTGTCCGCCGAAGCGGTAGTATTAAGTGACATTCGTTTTCCTCCTTATCAGAAGCGGAAATCTCTTCTGTTTGAGTTTCTTATATCCCAGATATTCTGCGTTGCGATATCCCTTACCTTATCTTTGGTTATTTTCTTGAGCTCATCCATTACCATACTGTAGCCGATTTCCTTTGTTGCGTCGGTTGCATAGTCCTCAAGATATTCTGTAAGAGTCATCAGCGCATTGGGGTGACAGCAGTTGATAATCTGTCCGTTTTTGCAAAGGCTCATAAATCTGTCGCCCGTTCTGCCCTCACGGTAGCAGGCTGTACAGAATGAGGGAATGTGGCCGTTTTCCATAAGCCAGCGTACAACCTCATCAAGCGTTCGCTGGTCAGAAACGTCAAACTGCTCGGAATCGTGCGGTCTTTCCTCCTCAGTATATCCGCCGACGGATGTGCGGGATGCGCCGCTTATCTGCGAAATGCCGAGGTTGAGCACACGCTCACGCACCTGCTGAGACTCTCTTGTAGAAATAATCATACCTGTATAGGGCACTGCAAGACGAATGCAGGCAATTATTTTTTCAAACATTTCATCAGGGATTGAATTATCAAAAACAGTCGGGTCAATATCGTCCGCATGCTTGATTCTGGGCACGCTGATTGTGTGAGGACCTACGCCGTGCACAGCCTCAAGATGCTCTGCGTGCATAAGCAGACCTGCAAACTCGTACTTATAAAGCTCAAGGCCGAAGAGCACGCCAAGACCTACGTCATCAATACCGCCCTGCATTGCTCTGTCCATAGCCTCTGTATGATAATCGTAATCGTGCTTGGGTCCTGTGGGATGAAGCTTGAGATAGCTCTCCTTATGATAAGTTTCCTGGAAGAGGATGTATGTACCTATACCTGCATCCTTGAGCTTGCGGTAATTCTCAACAGTTGTTGCGGCAATATTAACGTTAACACGGCGAATTGCACCGTTTTTATGGTTTATGCTGTAAATTGTTTTGATACTTTCAAGAATGTATTCAATCGGGTTATTTACAGGGTCCTCGCCTGCCTCAATAGCAAGTCGCTTATGGCCCATATCCTGCAGCGCAATAACCTCGTTCTTTATCTCCTCCTGCGTGAGCTTTTTGCGGGCAATGTGCTTATTCTTGAGGTGATAAGGGCAGTAAACACAGCCGTTTACACAGTAGTTTGAAAGATAGAGCGGTGCAAACATAACGATACGGTTGCCGTAGAATGCAAGCTTTATTTCCTTTGCAACCTCATAAATTCTTTGCACCTTTTCGGGTATGTCACAGGCGAGGAGCACGCTTGCCTCTCTGTGAGAAAGGCCTGCGCACACCGTGCCGTCAGCAGTCTTTTTGGGACGTGCCTTTTCGATAATTTCATCAATCAGAGCTTCATTATTTTTGTTCTGCTCTGCATATTCGATTGTTGCGAGAATTTCATCGTGATTGATGAATTCCTCTGCCTTCAATGATTTGGGATTGTAGATTGCCATTGCAGTTACCTTCTTTCGCTGTATATAAGTTGATTTGTTTATTTTTTTACGTCACCGCGTGATATTGCAACACGGTAGCCGATTTTTTGCATTGAGCGTTCAATTTGTTTTAGATTTTCTGCCGCTTCACTGCCAGAGGAGAGCTTACCCTCATAAATCTCATACTTCGCTCTTGCAGATTCGGGCGAGAGATTCGGCATAATTACGTTTGCACCCGAAAGTATGCCCTTTTCTCTGCCGAGCGGGTCAATTGAGCCGAGGGCTGTTGTGGCAGGCAAAAGCACTGTCGGACAAATTAGCCTGATTATTGACAGCAGTATACAGGTTTGCTCGACCGTGCCCTGCGAAAATGAAGCAAGAGGTGTTTTTTTGTGCGGAATAAACGGACCTATGCCGCACATATCGGGCTGAAATTCTTCGATAAATTTCAAATCCTTTGCAAGGTGAGACACCGTCTGGTAAGGTGAGCCGACCATAAAGCCGCAACCGACCTGAAAGCCTATTTCTTTCAGATTCTTTAAGCATTCCATGCGGTTATCAAACGACATATCCGACGGATGAAGCTTTTCATAGTGCACCTTATCTGCTGTTTCGTGACGAAGCAGATACCTGTCCGCACCTGCGGCAAAAAGCTTTTCGTAGCTTTCTCTGCTTCGTTCACCCAGCGACAGAGTTACCGCACAGTCGGGGTAGCGTGATTTGATTTGCGATATCAGTGCTTCAAGGAATTCATCGGTAAAAAACGGGTCTTCACCGCCCTGAAGCACAAAGGTGCGAAAGCCTGCGGCATAGCCTGTTTCACAGCACGAGAAAATCTCTGCTTGGGTAAGTCGGTAACGGTTACATTCGGCATTGCCTGCACGAATTCCGCAGTAAAGGCAGTTGTTGCGGCAGATGTTGCCGATTTCAATAAGCCCTCTAATATAAACATCCTTACCGTAATGCTCCTGCCTTACAGCCTGCGCCTTTTCACGCAGAAGCGAAGCCGCTTCGCCATCTGTATTTGCCAACAGATATTCATATTCGTCAAGCGTGAGCGAATGAGATGACGACAGTTTTTCAATTAAGTTTTTTATTCTTTCATTCATGGCTTATCACGTTTGAATAGGCAGTTTTGACGCTTATTCCGTCGAGCTTGCCGATTTTACCCGAAAGGGCTGAAATCACATCCTGCGAAGCATCAACAGCAATGCTGACAATGCTTATCCCCTTCTCTTTATAGGGTATGCCCATTCTGCCGATTATAATATCACCGTATTCATGAAGCAGGGCATTGAGCCGTTCTACACTGTCTTTATTCTCAACAATAATGCCCATAACCGCAACACGTGTTTCCATTTTCATCAACTCCGTAAAATAAAATGAGCCACACCTGACAAGGTGCGGCTTTACTGCTGAATAAAGGGCATAATTCGCCCGTTGTAATATCAGATTTCTGCGCACCTTTCAGTCGGAAAACATCCTCTTGTCAGGATATAAATATTATAGATTATTTTAAGTGATTTGTCAATTGAATAAACCGTGTTTTGTATGCGAAAAAGCGCAGAACCGAGTATAAATTTCACTATTGACAACGAATCAATTCTGTGATATTTTATACATAGAGTTCCAATGTATTGGAATTCTATGTAACAGTAAAAAGGAGGTTATGAAACAATGAATCTGAAAAAAGAGCTTACAAAGGGCAGCAGCGCCTTGCTCGTGCTTTCCGTGCTGCAGAAAAAGGATATGTACGGCTACCAGATTATCAAGGAAATTGAGCTGAGAAGTGAAAAGGTTTTTTCATTTAAGGAGGGTACGCTCTACCCCATTCTTCACTCGTTTGAGCAAAACGGTCTTGTAAAATCGTATTGGGAAGAAAGCGAACAGGGCAGAAAAAGGAAGTATTATCATATAACGAAGAAAGGTCTCAAGGAGCTCGATGACACCAAGCAGGAATGGGAGGCATACTCCGCCGCAGTAGGCAAGGTTCTGACCGTAAACGTATGAGGAGATGTTATCGTGAACAGAATTGATAACTACATAAAGCTGATAACCCCCGAAAACATTTCCAAGAAGAAAAAAAAGCTCATACGTGACGAAATGTTGTGCCACATTTATGACAGGGTTGATTTTTACAAAGATGCAGGCTACAGCCAAGAAGAGAGCATAACAAAAGCACTTGAAGATATGGGCAATGACGACTCAGTAAAGTTATCCATAAAAAACAGTTTTGCCGAGCTTCACGCAGAAAGAATATGGTGGGCAATAATTGCGTTTTTCATTTCGCCCGCAATCAACTTTATCGCCCTGTTCTGCGGTGTGTGGGTGACAAGCTTTGATTCAAAGGGCAAGCCCCTGGCTTACGAAACCGCAATAAGCTTTGCAATGCTGTTCACCGTATTTGCTCTTGCGGTTTTCTGCCACAAAAAGGGATTTCGCAAGTGTCTGGCGGCAATCGGTGTTTCAAATTTCATTATCGGTGTAGGCTCACTTTTATGTTTTTATCCGCAGCCTGCGGTTTACAGCCTTGCGGTAAACGTCGGCTATCTGCTTGACGAATACACACCCGTTGTTATGCGAGGCTTTGACTTTGAAATATTATCGTTTTTTTTAAGCATTGCGCTGATGATTTGCTTTGCAATATGGTGCTTTGTATCAAGCCACAGAATTAGAGTTAAAGGCAAGCCGCCGAAAAAGCTGATACAAACTGCGGTTATAGCAATTATTTTCTGTCTGATTTCGGTTGTATCTGTAGCAACCTATGAATCGAGCCAATGGCTGTTTATAGACTATCCGCAATGGTTTCGTGAAAGAACGGATGCATTGACCAATGAGGGAAAAGAAATATACGGCAAAATCGAAACAGGCAAAAGCTATGATGAAGCCCTGCAGATTGTGAAAGAATATGGCTACGTCACGGTTGATGAGTTTGCAGAGCCGCTCGACAGAGCCGACAAGAAACGGTTCAGATACAATTTTGAACAAATGAATTTCATTTTTGATGAAGATTACGAGATTTACTTTGACCCCAACAGTGCACCCTACAGACCCGACTATTCAACAACGGAATCCAACAACTTTATTTTTCTGCTTAAAGATGAAAACGGTGTTCTTATTTCAAAGGGTGCAGGCTGTGCATTCGGGCTTTACGATAACTACGGCGGCGCGTGCCACTACTCGGTAAGAAGCGATGACATTGATGCTGTTGCAAAGCGCTTCAAATCGCTGAAAAAAGGCGACAGCGAAAGCGATGCCTTAACCTTTTTTGGAAAAGAAAACGGTGAAATGTTCACTTGCTTTGAAACGGACACACCAAACGGTCAAAAGACATATTACCGTTTTTACAGCAGAGGTGCCGACACAGCAGAATTACCCGGCAGCTATGACAATTGGAACGGTGACTGCGAGGTTTACATTGAGCTTGAATTTATTGACGGCTTATTAAACAGCGGTAAACTCAACTATGTAAGCTATGAAAAAAACAAATTCGGCAACGAGGTAATAGAAGTGGCGCAATAAAAGCTTTTTTGTTATTGACATCAGGCTGTTTGAGATTTAAAATATTGTTTACAACCAATATAATAACAAAGGAGTTACGTTGATGTTTCAAAAAATAATATGCTTTATAGTTTCCTTGCTCACTGCAATATCTGCTTTTTTCGGACAAATTTTCGGTATAAATAAGGAAATAAAGCTTGAAAACATTGAGTACGGCACGCACGAGCGAAACACGCTTGATTTATACATACCTGCCGGCAAGAAAAAGGTTGGCCTTGTTCTGATGATTCACGGCGGAGCGTGGATAGGCGGCGACAAATCGGGCTATGCGGCTGATATGGAAAGGGTTTTCGGCATGGGCTATGCAGCCGCATGCATAAATTACCGATATATCAGCGAAGATGTTGACCTGACTGATGTTACGGACGACATTCAGCTTGCTGTTGCAAAGATAAAATCTCTGGCTGAAGAGCACGGTGTTGACATAAGCAAAATGGTGCTTACGGGCGGCTCTGCCGGCGGACATCTTTCTATGCTCTACGCCTATTCAAGAGATGAGGTTTCGGCAATCAAGCCTGTTGCAGTGCTAAATTATTGCGGACCGACTGATCTGAGCGATGACGCATATTATTTTGACAACGGCATTGGTGACAGCGAATATGTCGCGCAGGTGCTTTCGTGGGCCTGCGGCGTCAAGCACACCTTTGCAACCCGCGAAGAAGCCAAAGAGGCTCTGTGGAACGTTTCGCCGCTTAAATACGTTGATGCAGACACCGTGCCCACCGTTATAAACCACGGTATGGTTGACGACATCGTACCGTTCAGCAACGCAACGGCACTGCGTGATAAATTTGACTCGCTCGGCATTGAGTACGAATTTAACGCTTATCCCAATTCCGGCCACGGCCTTTCAGAAGATGCAGAAAACGTTAAAAAGGCTGCTGAGCTTTACGACAAGTATCTGGAAACCTACCTCGGTTGATTTTTGCTTGACATATTTACAGCTTTGTGATTTAATAAAGAAAAGTTAATACTCGAAAATCTCTTCGGGGCAGGGTGAAATTCCCGATCGGCGGTAAAGTCCGCAAGCGCAAAAGCGTATGAATTGGTGCAACTCCAATACCGACAGTAAAGTCTGGATGAAAGAAGATTGATTTTTCGCCTGCAAGGGCAGATTTTTCAAAAGTTTCATCAGCACCGGAGAAGCGATTTTCCGGTGCTTTATTTTTGCGAGGTGCTTAAAATGAACAGCAAAGTTAAAAAAATAACCACACTCGGTATGCTATGCGCAGTTGCCTACGTAATGATGGCTGTAAGCCGTATGCTTCCGCCCATTGTGCTGTTTTTGCAGTATGACCCAAAGGACATAATCATAACCCTCGGCGGCTTCATTTTCGGTCCGCTCTCCTCTGCCCTCATAAGCGTTGTCGTATCGCTTGTTGAGCTGGTAACAGTCAGCGATACGGGCCCCATAGGTCTTGTGATGAACATTATTTCAACCTGCACCTTTGCCTGCACAGCGGCAATTATTTATAAAAAGAACCGCACTCTTCAGGGCGCAGTAATCGGACTTATTGCAGGCTGTGTTTTCATGACAGCGGCAATGCTGCTGTGGAACTATGCAATAACGCCGCTTTATATGGAAATCCCCCGTGAAGAAGTAAAGGCGTTGCTTCTGCCCGCATTCCTGCCCTTCAACCTTATCAAAGGCGGCCTCAACGCAGCATTCACACTGCTTATTTACAAGCCCGTTGTTTCTGCTCTGCGCAAGGCAAAGCTTATTGAGCCGGCAAAAACGTCGGCTGAGAAGAAGGCCTTGCCGAACATTGCAATTGCCGTTGTATCGGTGCTTATCATAGCAACCCTGATTGCAGTAATATTCATACTCAAAAAATAAAAAATGCAGATGCGTTAATCTTTAGAGAATTAACGCATCTGCCATTTTTTTAGAAAGCTTATGCTGTGAGCTTGTCGATAGCATCAAATATCTGCGCTATAAGCTTATTGAAAAAATCCGTTACAGCTGAAGTATCTGCGCCGGTAAGCTCCGAGATAAAGCCTGCAACGTAGGCAGGAATATCGCTGAGAAATGCAAAAATTGAAAGCATAAGTATCTCCTCCTTTTCCTTTGTATTGTCAGTATACTATATCGCTTCGCTTGTTTAATTCCAATATGGCATTTTAAAGTAACATTAACATAAAATATTATTACCTTTTTTGGCATTTATTAACAAAGTTTTAGTTGAATTATATATGGCGGTATGTTAGAATCAGTTGGAATCATTGGTAGCGTAAGGTCTGCCAAAACAAAAAAGCAAAGGGGAACAACCAAAATGAAAAAAGCTATTTTAAAATCGGTTTCGATTATCCTCTGCATTGCAATGCTCGTTTGTATGGGTGCTGTCGGTGCAGGCGCCGAGCAGAGAATAACCGACTGTAACGGCGAATGCGGCAATCCGCCTTCAATTATTGTGCCCGGTCTTGGCCAGGGCAACACGTGGGTGCTTGACGAAAACGGCGACTACGTGCTTGATGACAACGGCAACAAGGTTACAAGCTTTCCTGCTTACATTCAGTTGCCCAAGCTTATTGCTCAGCTTGCAGTGCCGCTTATTCTGTCACTGCTTCTGCAGAGTGATATCGGTCTTTCAGAAGCTGCAGCAAAAGCTATTGACAGTGCCTTCGGCATAAACAAGTGCGACGAAACCGCACACCTCAGCGACAGAGTAACAACAGAAAAATATCCTTACCCTGTCTCGGAATGTGAAGATTTTGAGCGTGAAGAAATATACTCACACGTTCCTTTCAACAAATATGAGCACGACCAGCCGCTCGACCATTTCTACTATTTCACATACAACTCATTTGACAACCACATCGACCTTGTAAAAGAGCTGTATGATTATATTCAGATGGTTAAGCAGCAGACAGGCCACGACAAGGTAACACTCATCCCCCTCAGCCAGGGCGGCACACTTATGAGCGGTCTGCTTGAGTACTACCCCGACATTACAGACAGTATTCACAAGGTAATTTACGTTGTTCCCGCAATTGACGGCTCAACAATCATCGGCGACGTTTTCAACGGCAGAGTAACTTTCACAGACCCCGCATACCTGCTCAACGGCTTCCTCGGCAATTCCGGACTTCTTGACAGCGAAACAGCCGCTCTTATTGAGGTTGTTGCAAGAATTCTTCCTGATGAGGTTCTCGGCGCAGTGCTTGAATCCGCTGTTGATGTACTTGTCGGAGACATTATGACAATGAGCACAAGCATGTGGGCACTCTGTCCTTCGGGCGACTATCCGACAGCAGCAGAGAAATATCTCTCCGACAGACCCGAAATTAAAAAGCAGACAGACAAATACTATAAAGCTCAGCTCAATGCACACAAGAATATTCAGGCTATGGTTGACAAGGGTATTCAGGTGTTCTGCATTGCAGAATATGATATAAATATGATTAACGTAGGCGAAAGCTGGAACACACAGAACGCAGACTACATCATTCAGCTTGATTCAACAACAATGGGTGCCACAGCCGCTAAGGTTGGCGAAACACTGCCCGAAAATTACGTTCAGAAGAACACTGTTTGTAAAGATCCCACTCACAACCACATCTCACCCGACAGAGTTGTTGACGCTTCAACAGGCCTTCTGCCCGACACAACATTCTATTTCGACGGCCAGAAGCACGAGCGCACAGCCAACAACGACGTTATCCTCAAGCTTGCTCTTGAGCTTATCTGCAGAGACGACGTAACAGACGTTTATTCCTCACCCGACTTCCCTCAGTTCAACGTAGGCAGAGAGCCGCAGAACCTTCTCACTCTTATGGAGCAGGCAAAGCAGATGGATAAATCCGCTCTTACCGATGCAGACAAGGCAGAGCTTGAAAAAGCTTTTGCTGATGCAGAGGAAATGCTCGACGATACTGTAGTCGTTGCAGGCGAGCTTGAAGAAATGGAAGCAAGATTCACCTCTCTTCTCGTAAAAGCAGGCGCTATGGAAGAGCAGAAAGAAATCAACCTTCCCATCTTCTCAACTATCAGCAAACTTCTCAACGATAACTTTGGCACAGACGGCTTCTCCGAAATCATCATCGGCTTAACATTAGGCTTTTTAAAAACCGTTCTCGGTGATTTCATAAAGAAGTAAGCAATTAAAAGTATAAACATAAAAAACTCGCAGATGACTTTAAAAATCATCTGCGAGTTTTGTTTTAGCACTGCATTTCATAATCAACTATTCACTTTTTATTGAAAAGGATTTATATGTATGCTATACTTAATTTAAATTTTTTATGCTTATAAATCTCTGTGCAATCTCAGGGGGCGATATAACGTGAAGCACGCAATGCTTATGACTATAAACAACAACATAGAAATATTAAAACTGTTTATTGAATTATTTGATGATAAACGCTATGATTTTTATATTCTTATAGATAAGAAGTCAGATATTCCTAATGAAGAAACATTAGAATTAAACTCAAAACATAGTAAAGTTTTCTTTTTGCCAAGGCAAAAAATCTTTTGGGGCGGTTACAGTCAAATAAACGCATATTTGACTCTTTTGGAAGAAAGTGCTAAAAAGCATTATGATTACTATCATTTCTTTCAGGGAAGCGATTTTCCGCTAAAAACCAAAGATGAAGTGAATACATTTTTTAAAAAGAACAACGGTAAAGAATTTATCAGTATATTCAAAGATGATTTTGCTGACTTCAAGTGCGGTTACTACCATTTATTAGTAGAAAAAGCATCATACCGTAATAATATATTTCTTAAAGGTTTAAATCACTTTTTTGTAAAAGTTCAAAAAGCATTCAACATCTCCAGGAACAGAGATATAGATTTATATCAAGGTTCTGCCTTGAGTTCTCTGACTCATGATTGCGTTGAATATATTTTAAAGCAAAAAAGTCAAATAAAAACAAGATTCAGCTTTACTTTAGGAGCAGATGAAGTCTTTCTGCAAACTCTCATTGTTGCTTCTCCGTTTAAAAGCAGAATATATCGGTTTGAAAATTCAAGCAACGCAAATTGCAGATTTATAGATTGGGAACGCAGAAACGGCAATTCCCCTTACACTTTTGGTTCAAAAGATTTTGATATGTTGATAAATTGTGATGAAGGAATATGTTTTTGCAGGAAAGTAAACGAAGAAAAAAGTATGCAGCTTGTGAATTCTCTATACCTTCACTTAAAAGAAAAGGAAAGAATTTCACTTACCGAATAAAATTACAAAATCGCCGTACAGAAATTATCTGTGCGGCGATTTTCATGCTGTATAGTTTAGTTTTTAGCTGTCTTTCTCTGGATGAACTTTACAAATTCTACAATCGGGATTACAAGGAATGCAAGACCGAGCGAGATGCCGTAAGCCTTTGCATCGAGGTGAGCAAAGCCGAAGAGATTTGAAAGGAAGTCAATTTCGACAACCGCTGTTGTAAGAACGAATGAAAGAAGCATTGCGCCGTAGAGAAGGAAATTGTGGCTGCCCTTGAACATCATTGCAACTGCGGAGCCGCGCTGTGAGCGCATATTAAACGAATGGAAGATTTCACACATAGCCATTGTGAAGAATGCCATTGTCATACCCTCGCTGCTGTCGGGAATGTTTCTGAAAACAAGGTGGCCCGTTTCAAGGAATTCACCGATATAGAAGGCTGTGATTGTAAGAATTGAAACGATAACGCCCTGGTAGAAGCAATCAATACCCAGACCGCCTGCGAAGATGCCGTCGTTCTTGTTACGGGGCTTTCTTCTCATAATGTCAGCTTCGGGACGTTCTGTGCCGAGAGCAAGAGCGGGAAGAGAGTCTGTAATAAGGTTGATAAAGAGAAGGTGCGGCGCCTGGAGGATTGTGAAATTCATAAGAGAAGCGAAGAAAATCGAGATAACCTCGGAAAGGTTTGAACCGAGAAGGAACTGAATAGCCTTACGGATATTGTCGTAAATTCTTCTGCCCTCGCCTACTGCAGAAACGATTGTTGCAAAGTTATCGTCTGCAAGAACCATATCTGCAACGTTCTTTGTAACGTCTGTACCTGTAATACCCATACCTACGCCGATATCAGCATTTTTAATCGAGGGAGCATCGTTAACACCGTCGCCCGTCATAGCTGTGACATAGCCTTTACTTCTCCATGCGTTGACAATTCTTGTCTTATGCTCGGGCTGAACACGTGCATAAACACGGATATTTTCTACAATCTTTTCAAATTCCTCATCGGAATACTTGTCGATATCAACACCCATCATTGCCTGTGAATCGTCTTCAAGGATGCCGAGTTCACGTGCAATTGCCTTTGCGGTGTTGATATGGTCACCGGTAATCATAATCGGTGTGATACCTGCCTGGCGGCACTCTACGATAGAATCCTTAACCTCGGGACGTACAGGGTCAATCATACCTGTAAGGCCGATGAATATCATATCGTGCTCAAGTGATTCCGAATCGTAAACAGCGGGTGCTGTGTCGTACATCTTATATGCAACAGCGAAAACACGAAGAGCCTTGTTGCCCATTCTTGTGTTCTCTGCGGCGATATCTGCCTTGATTTCATCTGTCATTTCGACAACCTTGCCGCCGACAAATGCGTGTGTGCACTTTTTGAGAATTTCATCGGGTGCACCCTTTGTGAACTGGGCAAACTGCTCGCCTGCCTTGTGAACGGTTGACATCATCTTTCTGCCCGAATCGAAGGGAACCTCACCGACTCTGGGTGATGATTTTACAAGCTCGCCCTTGATAAGACCGAGTGACTTTGCATAGTTGATAAGCGCAACCTCATCGGGCTCGCCTGTGCTCTTGCCGTCCTCTTCGATTTCGGCGTTTGTGCAAAGGCACATTGCGGTTGCAAGCCTCTGCTCATCCTCAGCATAGTGGTCAACAACAGTCATAACATTCTGTGTGAGAGTACCTGTTTTATCCGAACAGATAATCTGTGTACAGCCGAGAGTTTCAACCGCCGTCATCTTACGGATAATTGCGTTCTTCTTGGACATATTCGTAACGCCCATTGAAAGAACGATTGTCATAACAGCTACAAGGCCTTCGGGAATAGCGGCAACTGCAAGTGCAATAGCAGTGATGAACGAATCAAGCGCAATCGGGAAAAGCTCTGCACCCTCGGGGCCCATAAAATATTTTGTAATAACGTTGAATGCAAAAATGAAAACGCAGACACCGATAACGAGCTTTGTAAGAATCTTTGAAAGCTGCTCAAGCTTGATTTCAAGCGGAGTTTTGCCCTCTTCTGCGAGTGAAATGGCGTTTGCAATTTTACCCATTTCGGTATCCATACCCGTTGCGGTAACAACAGCCTTGCCTCGGCCGTAAACAAGTGTGGAGCCCATATATGCCATATTCTTACGGTCGCCCAGAGGAATTTCTTCGCCCTCTTTTTTTCCCATAAGCGCATTAACAAGCTTTGTTACGGGGACGGATTCGCCGGTGAGCGCCGCCTCTTCAATCTTCATGCTTGCACATTCAAAAATACGGCAGTCGGCAGGAATTGCATCGCCTGCATCAAGCAGAACAACGTCGCCCACAACAAGGTCTTCACTCTTGATATTTTCAACCTTGCCGTTGCGAAGCGTTTTGGTAGTGGCGGCAGACATCTTCTGAAGGGCTTCAACAGCCTTTTCTGCCTTACTCTCCTGAACAACGCCGAGAACGGCATTGATAAGAACAACCACGAGAATGATGATTGAATCTGTAGGTGTTGTCCAGCCGCCGTGCTCAATCATCTCTGTTACTGCCGAGATAACTGCGGCAACAAGAAGGATGATAATCATCGGGTCCTTAAGCTGCTTGACAAACCTTTTGAACGTAGAGTCTTTCTTTGCCTCTGCAAGCTTGTTTTTGCCGTTTTGCTCAAGACGCCTTGCGGCCTCTTCGGAAGTCAAGCCGGTTTCAGAGCTTTTGACTTCTTCAAAAACAGCATCTGTTTCTTTGAGGTAGAATTGCATTTTTACAGCTCCTTATCATAATTTGATTCAGACAAACAGGAAAGACACGCATATAACAAAAAAGGCCTTTATCGCACACTTGTAGGAAACACAGGGGCGATAAAAGTCTCACTCTTTAATATATCGGCGAGCCGTACGGCTGTGAATGTCAACCGATATAACACCTTGCTATGATGCGAGTTACTCCCTTTTACTGTTGAAAAACAGTATACTACATTTTGCACTAAATGTAAACAGTTTTACCGTAATTTAACATTTTATACATTTGGAAAACACATTATAAACCTTTATAACCTTTTGGTAATATTTATATAATTAAGTTATATTATTTTTCTTGCAATGGAATACACACTGTGATATAATGACAGCGTATAAGTTTGTACATATTGAGGATTTTTTAATAAAACAAATCAAACGGAGGAGTAAATTATGAAAGGAAAATCACTCATCGCAATCGCCATACTTGTTATGGCGGCAACACTTATTTTTGCAGCCTGCAACAAACAGAACCCCGACACTGGTCTGCACGTCTATGTCACAGACAAGGACGGCAACACCGTGCTTGATGCAAACGGTCAGCCCAAAACGGAGGAATGGAAGACAAGCATAGTATATGCAACCAATGAAAACGGCGAAACCTACACCAACGCAAACGGCGAAAAGGTTACCGTAAAGCAGACAAGACCCGTGCTCACAAGCATTATTGAAGAGAGCATACCCAGCCAGAATGCAGACGGCGAAGTTGTATGGGTTCCCAAAACAACGGTTATCTACGAAGAGGTTACCGATAAAAACGGCAACAAGGTAACCGAAAAGGTTACCGACAATGACGGCAACCCCGTAACAGAGGAGCACGGCCAGGTTGTGACCGAGGTCGTAACCGAAAAACGAACAGAAAAGGTTACCTATTCGGTACAGATTACACTCGACGGCCAGCGCACAATGTACGACAACGTCAATAAGGTAACAAAGCCCAAAACCACATCAATTTACGAAAATCCGCTTTACACAGAGCGTGAAACCAAAAAGACAAAGCCCGCCAACACAGCCCCCAAGGTTGAAAAGCACGTTGCCTCAATCGGCTGGCTCAACGCAGTTGACGGCACAAACAACGATACAATAATAAAGACTGCAGCCATTGATGCAAAGAATTACATCGTTATGGGCTACACCGAAAGCGAAGGCCTTTATAACGGCTTCACACAAAAGGGACTTTACTCATTCGTGGCAAAATACAGCATTGACGGCAAGCTTATCTGGTCCTGCCCCATCGGCACAAGCGGCCACACAAAGATGCACGACGTTACAGTGCTCAAAGACGGCAGCATCATAGCAGTCGGTGAATCAAACGCAAAGGACCTCGGCTACACACCCGATTCAACCTACGAAGCAATCGTTGTTAAAATTTCTTCCGCAGGTAAAATTTCCTGGATTAAGAATTACGGCGGTGCCTCAACAGAATACTTCAAGTGCGTTACAGCAACACCCGACGGCGGCTTTGCTGCAGCAGGCCGTTTCAGAGCAGACGACGGTGACTTTGCTTCGCTCGCATTAAAGAGCCTTACACCCGTATTTGTAAAGTTTGATGCAAACGGCGGCATCAAGTGGTACGGCTCATTTGAAGGCAGCGGTGCAGACGCAGTAAATTCAATTGCATCCGATTCAAACGGCAACATCTACGGTGCCTGCCAGATTATGTCAACAGACGGTGACGGCAAGGGCAACCACGGCAGCTCCGACATCGGCATTATCAAGTTCTCATCAAGCGGCTCCAAACTCTGGACAAGAATGATAGGCGGCAGCAAGAGCGATGTTGTAAACGATATTTACGCAGGTGCTTCAGGCTGTGTATTTGCAGGTACCTATGCTTCAAAGGACGGCGACTTCACCCTCAACAGAGGCGGCAAGGATGCATTCATCGGCTTCTGCGACACGGAAGGTAACGTCAAGTGGCTTCGCACCTTCGGCGGTCTGAAGAACGACACCTTCAACGCAATCGCTCCCACACAGTTCGGCTATGCGGCGGTAGGTCTCACAAACTCCGAAAACCGTGACCTTGCAGACATCGGCAACAAGGGCGAATCAGACGGCTTTGTTATGTCAATCAACTCTGCAGGCAACGTTGAACACGTAAAATCGCTCGGCGGTGCAAAGAACGATAATGCAACGGCAATCTGCCGACTTGACAGTAAAACATATATAGTAACAGGCGAAACCTACTCGAACGATAAAGATTTCTCAGCCTTCAAGCCAAGCGGCTGTGCAGGCATATTCGGCAAATTCTATATCTATTAAGATAAAAGCGAGATGAGCGGTATAATGAAGACAAACCCGAATAAAATTATCAGAGCGGTTGCACTGACCACTGCAATTTGTGCTGTGCTCTGTGCCTGCGGCAAAAAAGAGCCTGAGCAGGTTACAACAACCTCTCAGCCCGAAACTTCGCAGAGTGTGCCTGTAACAGAGCCCTCTACCGAACCGACAACGGAAAGCACTACTGCAGAAGCTACAACGGCTCCCCCTACCACGGCAAAGCCTTCAACAACCGCACCAAAGCCCGTTAAGCCTGCCACAACAGTCACGACGACCGAAGCTGTAACGGAAGAACCGACAAAAAAGCCTATGGAAACAACCACAAGGCACGCCAATGCTTTTGCAAACGCATTCCTTACTGCAGATAAGATGGTAAGCTACCGACTTATTTCAAAGGATGAAGTGAACAAAATTGCAACGGATATGGCCGAGGGCAGTGACATATACTATGTAAGACTGCAGGACGGCACAAAAACCTATTATATGGCTGTTGACCTGCAGACTGCGCAGGCAATGGCACTGAGCAACCCTGCAGTGCTCCGTGAGCTTTGCCGTCAGCTTGATGCAAAGCAAAAGGAAATGGCAGACGGCAACGAAGAGTACGTACTTATGGACTATAAGCATCTGGTAGGCGAGCTTGAGGTGCACTACCTCGGCTATCTGCTTACAGGCGCACTCGGTGCAGACGACGGCCTGCTTGCCTCCTTCTACCGCTCCTGCAAGGTGGCAGACCTAAACATCGACGAAGGTCGTCTCGGTCCGATAATTGACATTATCGGCGCAATTTACGGTTAAAAAAATTTTTAATTATATAATGCGGAGGTCATAACAATGAACAACATCAACGAGCTTTACGAACTCTGGCTTAAAAACGCCGTGCTCGACAGCGACCTTACCGATGAGCTCAACGCCATCGCAGGCAACGAGGAAGAAATTCTCGACAGATTTTACAAAACACTTGAATTCGGCACAGGCGGTTTGCGCGGTGTTATAGGTGCAGGCACAAACCGAATGAATATCTACACGGTTGCACAGGCAACACAGGGCCTTGCAAACTATCTCAACGAAGCATTCGAAAACCCGAGCGTAGCTATCGGCTATGACTCACGTATAAAGTCTGATGTATTTGCACGTGAGGCAGCAGGTGTTCTTGCCGCAAACGGCATCAAGGTTTACATCTTCCCCACCCTTGTACCCACACCCGTGCTTTCTTTTGCAGTACGCAGGCTCGGATGCAGCTCCGGTATTGTTCTCACAGCAAGCCACAACCCCTCAAAATACAACGGCTACAAGTGCTATGCACCCGACGGCTACCAGATGACAGATGAAGCCGCGGCAAGAACGCTTGAGTATATCAACAACATCGACATTTTCAAAGATGTTAAGCGTATGGATTTTGAAGATGCGCTTGCAGAGGATATGGTTGATTATATTGAGGGCTGGCTTCTTAATGAATTCTACGACCGTTGCGATGAGCAGAGACTTGACAAGGACATCTGCAAAAAGAGCGGCCTCAAGGTTATTTATACCCCTCTCAACGGTACAGGCAACCGTCCCGTTCGTACAATGCTCGGCAGACTCGGTCTTGACGAGGTAAGAATTGTGCCTGAGCAGGAAAACCCCGACGGCAGATTCCCGACCTGTCCCTTCCCCAATCCCGAAATTCCGCAGGTATTTGAGCTTGCAATTGAAATGACAAAGGATTTCCCTGCAGACCTTCTGCTTGCTACCGACCCGGACTGTGACCGTGTAGGCATTGCAGTAAGACATAACGGCGAATACATCCTTATGACCGGCAACGAAGTAGGTGTTATGCTTTGCGAATACGTGCTTTCACGCCGCAAGGCTATGGGCACACTTCCCGAAAAGCCGGTTGTAATCAAATCATTTGTCACAACAGATCTTGCGCAGGCTGTTGCAGACAAGTACGGTGCAGAGGTGCGCAACACACTCACAGGCTTCAAGTATATCGGCGAAATTGTCAGCCGGCTTGATGAAACAGGAGAAGCTGACAGATATATTCTCGGTATGGAAGAAAGCTACGGCTACCTCTTCGGCACACACGCAAGAGATAAGGATGCTGTTGTTTCCTCAACAATGATTGTTGAAATGGCCGCTTATTACAAGTCACTCGGCAAGGACCTCTATGAAGTTATGGAGGATATCTATGCAGAGCACGGCATGTATATCAACACCCTCTCCAACTTCTCATTTGAGGGTGCAAGCGGTATGGAAAAGATGAAGCAGATGATGAATGATATGCGCACAAATCCGCCCAAGTCATTCGGCGGCCTTGAGGTTATCGGCGTATCCGACTATCTTACAAGCGTTGCACTCAACACCGTAACCGGCGAAAAGGCAGAAATTGACCTGCCAAAGTCAAACGTGCTTCAGTATAAGCTGCCGAACAACAGCTGTGCTATTGTACGTCCCTCCGGCACAGAGCCCAAAATCAAGGTTTATATCACAGCCTGCGCTCCCGACCGCGAGAAAGCAACCGCACTTGCGGACAGCATAATTGCAGATATGAAAAAATCTCTCGGCGTATAAAAATGTATTTATCGGCAAAGCCGCTCATAGACACAACAACTAATGAGCGGCTATGCTTTTTTGAAAGAAGGAAGAAAAAATGAGTCAGAAAGCAGTAAGAATTATTGCACTTGTTCTCGCCATACTTATTGCAGGCAGTGTGCTGATTGCCGCCATTACAAGCGTCGCCGCTGCAGATGCATCAGCGCTTGCACAAATTCCCGACACAGGCTCCGACGGTGTACCGAAGGTGCCCATCGTTGTAGGAGCGGTTGCAGTTATTCTTGCAGTCGCTTGTGTTGTAATCCCCAAAATAGCAAAAAAGTAATCAGGGTGAATTGAAATTGAGACAGGGAAGAAAGAAACAACTCAGATTTGATACAGAGAAAAACGTACGCTCATCGCATTTCAAACGCTTTGCGGTGGCGTTTTCCTGTTTTTTTGTACTGCTTGCAAGCATATCCTTTTTATTACTTCTCAAGCATTACGATTTCAATCTTTCGGCAATAGCAAGCCCGAAAGAGCAGACAACAGCGGAAGAAACTACCGTACAGCCCGCACCGCAGGTTGAGGGTGTGAGAAACTATCTGCTCGTCTGCACTGCCGATTCTGACAGCACAATGCGCTTTGCCGCAGTTGTAACGGCAGATATGAACAACAAAGTGCTCAGCATAAAAGGCCTCAACACCTCTGCAAGCGTTACCGCATCGGGTCACACAGGCACATTTTCACAACATCTCAGCTACGGCGGCAGTCCCCAGCTTATGCTTGCCGCAGAAAAGCTGAGCGGTCTTAAAATTGACAAATACGTATGCAGTAAAGACAGCAAATTCAAATCCATAATCAACTACGTGGGCGGAATTGAAATGACTGTTGAAAAAGCAATTGATATACGCACACCCGAGCTTACGGCGATTATCGGCGCAGGCAAGCAGACGATGACGGGCGACACAATGCTCAAATACATCCGCGTTTTCGAAAACAATCCCGAAGCACAGGCTCAGGTTATTGCCGCAATGATTGAGCAGAAGCTCACACCCGCAAATCTTTCAAAAGCTGACAGCTACTATAAGCGCATAATCAACCTTGCTGACAGCAACATTTCCGTCGTTGACTTTGCAGATATGAAGCGCAGCTTTGAGGCTCTGCTTTATGAGAGCAAAAGTGTCAGCGTTACAGTAAACAAATGATGAAAAGAATAATTAAATCCGTAATCAGTGCCGTCGTTTTTGCCGTGTGTGCAATGGTTGTGCTTTCTGCCATTGAATCCGCTTACGGCGAAAAAGAGTTTACGGCAGGCACCTACACAGATTATTATTATCTGACACTCGGTGAAACCGAAAAAAAGGCATATACGGCGGTGAGACAAAGCATTTTATCTTTCCCCGAAAAAATCGACGTGCCGGTTATGAATAAAACTCAGCTTGAGGCTGTGCTCAACGCACTCATTTACGACGACCCGATGATTTTTATGCTTGACAACTGCTCACTTGAAATCAAGGGCAAGCGTGCATATTTTGTGCCGAAATATACTCTTACAAAAGCCGAGTATGAAAGCCAGGCAAAAAGCGTAAAAGAAATTGTCACGCTGATTCAAAAGGATATACCGTCAGACAGCTTTGAGGCAGAGCTTTACTGCCACGACTACATAATTAACCGTTGCACCTACAGCGACACGGGGCACGCTGACGAAAATACCGTTGCAGGTGTGCTGATAAACGGCAAGGCAAAATGCTCGGGCTATGCGAAAGCTTTCAAGCTTCTGCTGAACTCGGCAGGCATCGAATCGGTGCTTGTAACAGGCAACGCAACAGATTACAGCGGCAAAACGCAAAAGCACATGTGGAACGCCGTTAAAATAGGCGGCACCTGGTGCTACACAGACACGACGTGGAACGACCCCGTAAGTGACGACGGCAAAAGCTATATTCAGCACATTTATTTTAATATGACCGAGGATATGCTTTCACGCACTCACACGGATTTTGATTTTAAATATGAATGTAATAATCCCGATATATATTATTACATTATATATGGGGCTTATTTTACAAAGCCCGACAGTGATATGATAACCGCACTGTCACAGCTTATTGTAAATGCGGCAGAAAAAGGCAGACAGAGCATTGAATTTATGCTGTCCTCTGAAGCGGTAACAAACGATACACTCGACTATCTGTTTGAGCGTGAAAAGATTTACCGTGCGCTTGAAACTGCGGCACTCAGCTCAGATTTGCCTATTGTAACGGATTCTCTCAGCTATACGGCAGACACCAACACTAACCTGATTACGATATTTTTTGACATAAAGGACTGATTTTATGGACAGAGAGCGTATTGAAGCGGCTGTAAAAGAGCTGCTTTATGCTATCGGTGAGGACCCTGAAAGAGAGGGCCTTGTTGAAACGCCAAACCGAGTTGCCAGAATGTATGAGGAAATTTTTGCAGGACTTGAGGAAGACCCGAAAAAGCACCTCAAAATTTTTAACGAAGACAATAACGACGAAATGGTAATAGTGCGTGATATTCCGCTGTATTCAATCTGCGAGCACCATCTTATTCCCTTCATCGGAAAGGCTCATATTGCCTATATCCCCGGTAACGGCAAGGTTATAGGCCTTTCAAAGCTTGCAAGAATCGTAAACTGCTTTGCAAAGCGTCCCCAGCTTCAGGAAAGGCTCACTTCGCAGGTTGCAGATTTTCTTTATGAAAACCTTGAGCCGCAGGGTGTTGCTGTTGTTGTTGAGGCAGAGCATCTTTGTATGACAATGCGAGGTGCACGCGCTTCAGGCAGCCAGACAAGAACATCTGCAATGCGCGGAATTATGAGAAGCGATGCAAGAACAAGAGCAGAGGCACTTTCACTGCTCTCAAGCAGCAGGTAACAAAATGATATTTAAAGCACGTAATTACACAATCGACCTTGCAAATCCCAAGGTTATGGCGGTTATAAATCTTACACCGGATTCTTTTTATGAGGGCAGCAGATTTGATTTGAGCACTGCCGTTGAGCAGGCTGTAAAAGCCCAAGCCGACGGTGCTGCTATAATCGACCTCGGCGCTCAGTCCACAGCGCCAAGCAGCAAGCCCATTACTCAAGAGGAAGAGCTTAGCCGACTTATTGAGCCTCTCAAGGCTGTACGCAAAGCTGTAAATATTCCGATAAGTGTGGATACGTTTTATCCGTTGGTTGCACGTACAGCACTTGAAAACGGCGCCGACATAATTAACGACGTGAGCGGCAGAGATGACGGCGTTATGTCTGCCATTGCGGCTGAATACGCCGCAGGGCATATTATAATGCACACGGGCGGTATTGCAAGCAACCAAGCGCGAAGTTCAAAGACCGATATACACGAAGAAATAAGCTCATTTTTTAAAAAAGCTGTCACAGCCGCAGAAAAGGCAGGGCTAAAAAAAGAAAACATCTGCCTTGACCCGGGCATCGGCTTTGGCAAATCAAGAGAAGACGACCTTGAAATAATTACAAACTTTAATTACACGGACAAGCTTGGCTGTGCAAGCCTCGCAGGTCTTTCACGCAAGCGCATAACAAAGCTTTGCGGCGATGCACTGACAGGCACCGTAATTTTCAACACACAGTGTATCATCGGCGGTGCAAACATAATCAGAGTGCACGACGTGCCGCAGGGTGTTGCCACCGTAAAGGCGGCAGAAATGATACTTTTTAAAACAATAATTTAATATGTTCAAAAAGTATATTTTTAAAACGGCGTTTTTTAAATTCTTCACTATGCTTCATAATGACAGGGATAATGTAGGGAACGGTCTTGACCGTTCCGTCGTAAAGTTGATATGCCGTTAAAATGGAACAGTCAAGACTGTTCCCTACGGTGCCGTTTAAAAGCGATAGATGCTGTTAACTTGAACGGAGCAGGCTGACGATATCTTACCTTACTCATTTATCTGAGCGAGGGTACCATAGGCGGTAAATAAGAGTTAACTTTCAGATTTCACTTCAATAGCCGTAATGGTGACAGAACACACCTTTGTGTTCTGTCTGCCGAGCGGATTTATTTTCGTCAGCCGTTGCGGAGTGCTTATAACCCCAAAAGTTTTTTTGGGTACTTTTGTAACATTTGACAAAAGTACCTGCGGCTTTATGCCGCATAGAATTTATTATTTGCAAATACTGAAAGGCATTTACAATGGATAAAATCATAATCAATTCACTTAAAATATTCGCTTATCACGGCGTAAACCCCGAAGAAACCGTTATGGGGCAATGGTTTGTGCTTGATATTGAGGCACTTACCGACCTAACGGCAGCGTGTATGAGTGATAATATTGACGACACGGTCAGCTATGCGGCAATTATAAAAACAGTGCACCGTACAATGACAGAGAAAAACTGCAAGCTGCTCGAGCATGCGGCACAGCGCACAGCAGATGCAATTTTTGCCGAATATCCGCAGATTGAGCACGTAAAAATAAAGCTCCGAAAACCCGATGCACCAATAAAAGCCGATTTCGGATACGTTGCTGTAGAAATTGAGAGGGACAGAAATTGAACACAGTTGTATTAGGCCTTGGCACAAACATAGGCGACAAAAGAAAAAACCTCAACACTGCAGTGCACGCACTTTCTCTTCTGCCGCAGACAAGGGTTATAAAGGCATCCTCTGTTTATAAAACCAAACCCGTTGGCTTTGACGACCAGGATGATTTTCTTAACGCAAACGTACTTATTGAAACCGAGCTTTCGCCCCACGCTGTGCTCGGCGCCTGTCTTGGCATTGAAGCGTCAATGGGCAGAGTAAGGCTTCACAAAAACGGCCCACGCATCATTGATATAGACGTCCTGCTTTATGAAAGCTATTTTTCGGACAGCTTTGAGCTTACACTCCCCCACCCCGGAATAAAAGAGCGTGCCTTTGTTATGGTGCCGCTTCTTGATCTCTACCCAAGCGGCAGAGCACCCGGACTCTACTTCCTGCCAAATCTCAAAGAAATAGGTACGTCGGGTGTAGAAAAAACCGATATTGAAATTTCAATATCTTGACAGGGTTTACTTTATTTTCACCTTTAATTGTGCAATATGCACCAATGAGACCCTCGTTTTTTAGCAATTCATAAATAAACTAAAGAAATGCAAAAAAATATTTGACTAAAATGTGAACGTTTGATATACTGTTTATAATAGTTCGTATTTATAATATTCAATTTTGAAAGGAGCTTATGAATGAAAAAGAATATTATCATCTACATTGTTGCAGGTGCAATAGTTCTTGCAGGTCTTGCAACCGCCGGCGTATTCGCTTTCAAGAAGCTTAACGGCGACGGCACACAGACAACTGAGCCCGTTCTCAATTATTACGACGACCAGACTGACTTCGGCGAAAACGGCTACCCGATTATCGAAGAGCCTTCAGACGAATTCATCACAAATGAAAACGGCGAAATCGTCGAGTACTACACAGACGAAGAGGGCAGCACATACGAGGTTGTTCTTGAAACTGACGTCAGCGGCGAGGTTGTTACAAAGGAAAACGGTGAAAAGGTTACGGTTAACAAGCCCAACACTGTTGTAACAAAGCCTGCAGGCACAACAAAGCCCGGCAGCAAGCCCGCAACATCAAAGCCTGTAAGCAAGCCCAACAAGCCCGCTGCAACAACAAAGCCCAGCGGCAACTCAGGCAACACAGGTCTCAGCGGCGGTAACACCGTACAGAAGAATCCCGACGGCTCACAGACAATCGTCAAGCCCGACGGCACAATCGCCCTCAGCTACTCATACAGTGCTGCAGGTAACTACTTCTACACAGACGACGATCCCTGGCAGAGAAACTTCGGCTTCAACCGTCTCTATGATATCGGTGCAGTATTCACCGTTATGTATCTTGACACGTTCCACGTTTACTACAACCACGGCGGTTACGACTGGATGGTTCAGTTCTGGAAGGGTCAGTACGGTCTCCTCTTCCTCGGCGGCGAAATCGGTCTTTACTACAAAGATCCCGGTAAGTCAACAGCTCACTACAACTGTGCTGAAGAGGATATGGAAATCAATATGCAGATGACTGTTTACCGCGAGGGCTTCGGCGAGCTCTTCACACGTCCCTATGCACCTCACTGGTGGACAACAGCCTTCGTTCCCGGCAAGCTCAAGAAGTTCCCCGACCGTACAGAGCTTACAATGGTTGCAAAGCTTGAGTTCAAGACTGAGGAAGAGCGTGAAAAGTTCTGTAAGGCACTTGAAAAGATTAAGGACGGTTACTACGACTTCCAGTTCGAGTACGTTTCACAGATTTCAAAGAACAAGCCCGAACAGTACACATACAACGGCAGAACAGTTGACCTTGTATGGAGATTCCTTGATGAAGACCGCGCTAAGCCGCTGGATTCACTCACACCCACAACAACAGCAAAGCCGACAGAGAAGCCCGTTGTTACAACAAAGCCGGCACCCACACAGCCGACAACAACAACTCCTCCTGTCACAGACGCTCCCTCATACGAATAAGTAATTTTGAGCTGTAAAAAACAGAAGTTTTTTACAGCTCTTTTTTTGAGGGGATAAAAAAAGATGAAGAACAAACTGAGCAAAACAAAACTTCAGACTTGTTTTTGCTTGCCCGAAGGCGTACAGAGGTACGTCGAGCGGCGAAGTTTGTTTGTAGTATAAAACATTAGATTTTTTCATTATTGCGTTTTTGGATAAATCAAGGAGGAGTTCTTGCAAACTTGAAAACTTGCTCAATTCCCTTGATTTATTGTTTTATACGTTCTTCGCTTTTTTTACACACCTATTTTACTGATACATTCTTGTTATGCCCTTGCGAAGCTCGCTTCCTGCTTCGGACATGCCTTTTGAGAGTCCCTCGCTCACATCTCCTGCCATACTGCTCATTTCATTCATCATACCCTTTGTTGTTGAGGATGACGTTGAAACAGCAGAGGCAGACGTGCCTGCGCCTTCTGTTGTAATCTTGCCGTCCTCCGTGCCTGAGCAAGCGGCAAAAACTAACGACATCGCCACCATAAACGCACCAATAAGTGCAGCTTTAATTTTCATTGTAAAACCCTCTTTCTTATTACAGGTCATCGGCATCCTGCTCGGGAACAAGGTCATCGGCATCATAAGGTGTTCCTCGATAGCTTCCCAACACGTCTATCGGGTCACTTTCGCCCGCTGTTTCCCAAAGCGATACCATACTTTCAACAATATGCTTATTTCTGTTAAATTTTGTTCTTCTGTCATTTTTGTCATACAGCATAGAGTTTCTCCTCTCTGATAATCCGTTGCGAATTTGCCGCCTTTTTCAGTTTAAAAAAGCCGTTATAACAGCCGTCAGCCCTGCACCTGCACCTGCCGCTGCAGCCATTGACACACTGAACCACAGCCTGCTGTGCATAAGCTTTGTCATAGGCGGCTTATCTGCCTTGCCCGCAATGGCATTTGCACGCTCACGCAACCTGCCCTCGCTCACGCCGGCACACTCGGGCTTTACAAAAAACATCACCCGTTCAAAATATTCGCAATCGGTTTCGCTTATTTCAATCACCTGTCTGTTGACACCTCTGAGCATTGTTTGTTCCCTTTCTTTGCCTTTGACGTATTTTTTCGGTCTGTCGCAGTGATATTTTTAGCAGTTTTATCTGGTCTTATTCGAAATAAATTAAGGTAAAAGTTTTCAACGTTTACATTCTGTATAGTGGAAATCATTTGTTCTGTGTGGAAAACTGTGTGAAAAATGTGAAAAAGGGCTTAATTTACGTTAGTTTTCCACCAAAACCGAATGGGAAAAGCTATTTTCTTTACATCCTGTAATTTACAGAGAGTTGTCACAGCTTTACGAAGACTGTAGAAACAAATAAAATTTTGTCGTTTAATTTTCTTTTTAAGAAATATATATAGCAGATAAAACTTTATAATAATATATAGATATTTGTAAATTCAGAGGTAAGATTGTAAATGAAAATCACTGCAGATAACGGATATATAACTCTAACCGATTTCGGCACATTTGACCTTGGGCTCAGTGCCGATTGCGGCCAGGCTTTCCGTTGGCAGTGCGATGATGAAGGCTTCTGGCACGGCATAGTATGCGGCAAATATCTTAAAGCAAAGCAGAACGGCGATTCGATAACACTCTACACAACTCAAGATGATTTCGATTCGCTGTGGAGAACATATTTTGACCTTGATACGGATTATGATGAAATCTGCCGCACAATCAGCGCTGATAAAAATATCGGTAAGGCTGTCGCCTGCTGTCCCGGCATTCATATACTCCGACAGGACCCGTGGGAGGCACTTTGCTCATTTATCATTTCGCAAAACAATAACATTCCACGCATAAAAGGTATTATCTCACGGCTTTGCGAAAGCTTCGGCGATGAGATTGACGGCGGCTTTGCCTTTCCCGATGCAAAAAGGCTTGCTTCTCTCACACCCGAAGACCTTGCACCTCTGCGTGCAGGCTTCAGAGCAAAATATATAATTGATGCCGCACGGAAGGTAGCAAGCGGTGAAGTTGACTTTAAAAAAATCAGCTCATCCCCCATTGAATTCGGCAGAGAAGAACTGCAGAAAATCTGCGGTGTAGGTGCAAAGGTTGCCGAATGCACACTGCTTTACGGATTTTATAAAACAGATGCTTTTCCCGTTGACGTATGGGTTAAGCGCATCATGGCCGAAATGTATCCGGACGGATTTCCGCAATGTGCTCAAGGTATGAGAGGAATTGCACAGCAATATCTGTTTCATTGGCGAAGAAATTTTTTCAGCGAGTAAAATTTGCACTTTAGTGCATTTTTGTACTCGAGTGCAAAAAACACTTTACAAATCACAAAAACAGTAATATAATATAATTACAGACAAGACGGATGGTTAATAATGGAGCAGGCAAGACGTTCAAGAAAAAAAGAGCAGACGCACCGTGCAATAATGCACAGTGCAAAGGTGCTGTTTGAACAGCACGGCATAAACAACGTAACAATAGAGCAGATAGCAGAAAATGCTGACGTATCACGTTCCACCTTCTTTTCGCATTTTGATTCGGTAGACAGCCTTCTTTCCGAAATCGCCGCAGAAGAAATAAACGACATATTCAAAGCCGTAGAGAGCGATGAAAACGGTCTTACGGTATCTGCACTTTTCCGTCAGCTTAATGCCGACACCTACCCCTACCCGTATCTTACTGCCGAGCTTTTTATGCACAGCATTATTTCCGAAGGTGAAAGCCCCGTTGCAAGAGTAGACAGTCTTCTTCGCAACGAGATTGAGCGCAGCCCCGCTTACGCAAAAATGCGCAGGGTGTTCAGCGCCAAGGATATCTCGGCATTTGTTTTAGGTGCTTATTTCGGTCTGATTTTTCAGAAGTTTATGAACGATGAACCCTTTGAAGACCCGACCGAAACTAACGATAAAATACAAAAACTAATAAAGTTTTTTAAGAATCAGGAGGATTTACAATGAGTAACGGTTACGCAATCAGCAACTGGCAGGATGCAAAGACCATCTATGCCAAGCTTGCAAAGCTCACTTCACAGCCCATTTACAGCATATCTGACGATGAGCTGAAGAGAGTTCTCGAGCACTTTGATACAAAATGTGCAAAGTCCAAGGAAATCACAACTGAAGCAAAGCAGTATATTCCCGGCGGCGTTCAGCACAACCTCGCCTTCAACTATCCCTTCCCCATCTGCGTAACAAAGGCAGAGGGTGCATACCTTTACGACCTTGACGGCAACCAGTACATTGACTTCCTTCAGGCAGGCGGTCCGACAATCCTTGGCTCAAACTACGCTCCCGTTCGTGAGAAGGTTATTGAGCTTATCAACACCTGCGGCCCCGTAACAGGCCTTTTCCACGAGGGCGAGCTTCTTCTTGCAAAGGAAATCAACAAGCATATGCCCAATGTTGAGATGTTCCGTATGCTCGGTTCAGGTACAGAATCCGTTATGGCTGCAATCCGTGTAGCACGTAACGCAACAAAGGCAAAGAGAATCATCAAGGTCGGCGGCGCATACCACGGCTGGTCTGATCAGATGGTTTACGGTCTTAAAATCCCCGGCAGCCGTCAGTTCCTCGAATCACACGGTATTCCCGGCAGTGCATACGGCACAACAGACGAGGTAAGACCCAACGACCTCAATATGCTTGAAAAAATGCTCAAGCTCAACAAGATGCGTGGCGGCACAGCAGCAGTTATCGTTGAGCCTGTCGGCCCCGAAAGCGGCACACGTCCGATTGATAAGGACTACAACAAGGGCGTTCGCGCACTTTGCGACAAGTATGGCTGTCTGTTCATCTTCGACGAAGTTGTTACAGGCTTCCGTGTAGGCCTCGGCGGTGCTCAGGGCTACTTTGACGTTGTTCCGGACCTTACAATCTTCGGTAAGGTTGTTGCAGGCGGCTACCCGTCAGCAGGCGGTGTAGGCGGTAAGAAAGAATTTGTCAGCGGTATGGCAGCAGGTGTCGGCACAATGATGAAGCGTGCTTACGTCGGCGGTACTCTCGCAGCTAACCCGCTTTCATCCTACGCAGGCTACTGCGCAATTCAGGAAATTGAAAAGACAGACGCTTGTGTCAAGGCAGGCCAGGCAGGTGACAGACTTACAGCAGGTCTCCAGCAGCTTGTTGATAAGTATTCTCTCCCCTATGTTGTTTACAACCAGGGCTCAATCGTTCACCTCGAGTGCACAGGCGCAATGAGCTACGACTTCAGCTCAATGAACCTCCTCGGCTCAGTTATTCCGCTTCTCAAGGCAAAGCCCGAAATGCTTCGCCGCAAGGTTGCAATGGAAGAGATGGGCGCAGCTTATATGGCACACGGCCTTGTTACACTTGCAGGCAGCCGTCTTTACACATCTCTTGCTGATACTGACGATGTTATTGATGAAGCTCTCAACAGATTCGAGGATGTATTCAAGAACGTCACAGTCTGCACAAGAAATCTCGACAAATAAGAAATAACATTTTAAACTTGCAGCTGTTACGGCAGTTGCAAGTTTTTTATTTTTAATACTCTTTTAATATAAAATGTGTTATAATTCACTTATCAAGACAGGGAGGGAAAATATATGCGTATACTTGTTGCCGAGGACGAAAGAACACTCAACGGACTTATCTGCAAAATTCTTACCGCACAGCATTACAGTGTTGATGCCTGCTTCAACGGTAAAGAGGCTCTTGACTATGCCGCCTGTGCCGAATACGACTGTATGATTTTTGACATAATGATGCCCGTTATGAGCGGAATAGAAGCTGTTAAAAAACTGCGTAACGAAGGCAACAACACACCTGTAATTTTCCTTACTGCACTTGACAGCGTAAGTGACAGGGTAAAGGGGCTTGACAGCGGTGCAGACGACTACCTTATAAAACCTTTTGCCGCAGAAGAGCTGCTTGCAAGAATAAGGGCAATGCTAAGACGCAGAACTGACAGCCCGAGCAACATATTCACCGTTGCAGACCTGACGGTTGACTGTGACAAAATGAAGGTAGAAAGAAGCGGCGTGAGCATTTCTCTTTCGAGCAAGGAGTTTGCAATACTTGAATATATGATAAGAAACGCAGGCACAGTTCTCACCAGAGACCGCATTGAGCAGCATATATGGAACTATGACTATGAGGGCGGCACAAACGTAATTGACGTTTACATACGCTATCTGCGCAAAAAAATTGACGATAATTTTGAGCCGAAGCTTATACATACCGTAAGAGGTACAGGCTATGTGCTCAAAGACAGCAGCGAGGAAAAGAAATGAAAAAGCTATCAATTAAAGCCGTGATAACCCTCTGGTACACGGTAACAATGGTAATAATCGCTGTAGTTGCACTCCTGGGCGTTATGATAATAAGCCGAAGCATTGTGGCTAACACGCAGAAAAACGACCTGAAGGCTACGGTTGAATACGCAGCAGACGACATTTATCTGCAAGGCGGAAAAATCACATTTGACCCCGATTTCAAGTCGTTTTTCAACAACACACATATCTCGGTTTACAACAGTGACGGGCAAATACTGCTCGGCAAAATCCCCTCCGGCTTTGATAGCTCACTCAAGCTGTCAGATTCCGTCACATCTACACAGGGAGAGTGGTATGTTTACGACTTGCTTTACAAGCTTGATGAAAACACAGCCGTATGGCTCAGAGGCATTTCACCTCACGCTCAGTCTGACAGCATAACAAACACTTTCATAAAAATATGTGCGGTTTTCTTGCCCTTGCTGGTTGCCGTCTCTGCCGCAGGCGGATGGTTGCTGACAAGAAAGGCATTTAAGCCGATTGCTAAAATCAACAAAACCGCCGAGCAGATAAGCTCCGGCAAGGATTTATCAAAAAGAATTGAGCTTGACGGCGGCAACGACGAAATTCACGACATTGCCCACACCTTTAACCGAATGTTCAGCAGACTCGAGGATGCGTTTGAAAACGAAAAACGCTTCACTGCCGAGGCATCACACGAGCTTCGCACACCCACATCCGTAATTCTTGCACAGTGCGAATACGCAATGAACAACGATATTGACGAAGATGAAAAAGACAGGGCAATTCAAACCGTTTTTTCACAGGCAAAAAAGATGTCGGCTCTCATTTCACAGCTTCTTTTGCTTGCCCGTGCAGACAACAGCAGTAAAGCTTTACACCTTGACGCAGTCAACATCAGTGAGCTTGCCGAGATTGTTGCAGAGCAGCAGGAACACAGCGCAAAACAGAAAAATATTACAATCAGCACAGATATTCAGCCCGATATTACAATTAAAGCAGACGAAACAATGATGATGCGTCTGCTTATCAACCTTACAGAAAACTCCGTAAAATACGGAAAAGAAGGCGGAAACACCAACATTTCCGTAAAAATAATTGATAATAAAACCGTTATAAGCGTATCCGATAACGGAATCGGCATTGCACCCGAGCATCAAAGCGAAATATGGAAAAGGTTTTACCGTGTTGACAAGGCACGCAACAAAACCGACGATAACAGCACCGGCCTCGGTCTGCCGATGGTGAAATGGATTGCCGAAGCACACGGCGGCACAGTGGATGTAACGAGTGAAATCGACAAGGGAAGCACCTTTACAGTAATTATTTGAAAAAATTTCAAAAATTTTCGAATTCTAATTTGTTTTTAATCTTGACAGCCTATACTTTAGGTGTACCAAGAAGAAAACCTGAGGCGCACAGGTAGCCTAAAAGGTATAAAAATACATTATTAAAGGAACGGTGAAAATTATGAAAAAAAAGATTATAGCTATTTTAACAGTTACGGTAGTTGCCGCTGCTGCTTGTGCAGGAACAATCGCTTTAAGAAACCGCAGCATCACTGCTGAACCCGAAAACCACGCCGCAGTAGCAGAAAACACAGCGAACCCGCAGGTTGACAAAAACGACATTATAAGCAAAGACACTGCACTTGAAAAAGCAGTAGCACACGCCAACGTTGACAAAGCAGAGGTAAAGGTAATTTCCAACTATCTTAACAAGGACGACGGCATTTACGAATATGATATTGAGTTCATTGCAAACGGAAAGGCTTATGAATATGAAATTCACGCCGCAACGGGTGCTGTTATAGGCTGTGACATTGAGCTGATAAAGCCCGAGCCGACAACAGAAGCACCGACAAAGAAGCCTGAGCCGACAACAAAGAAAGAGCAGACGATAGGCGTTATCGGCACAGATGCGGCACTTAACATTGCTCTCAAGCACGCAGGCCTTGCAAAAAGCGAAGTAAAGGTTATCAAAAACAGATTTGATGATGACGGCCACATTGAAATTGAATTCCGTACTGCAGATAAAGAGTACGACTATGAAATAAGCGCAACAAGCGCAAAGGTGCTCGAATGCGACGTTGATTACCTCAAAACAACGGCACCCGCAACAACAAAGCCTGCAAAGAATGAGCTTATCAGCCGTGAAGATGCACTTAAAGCGGCACTCGAGCACGCAGGTGTAAAGCAGAGCGACGCCAGGGCTATTGAAGTTGAATATGACGGTGACGACAGAGTTAAGCACTATGACGTTGAATTCAGATACGAACAGTTTGAGTATGAATATGAAATAAACGCAGAAAACGGAAAAGTGATTAAACACGAAAGAGAATTTGACAGATAAATTATATCAAAAAAGTCTTGCATCAGAAATGATGCATGACTTTTTAATAATGTTCCAAAATCTCTCTCAATTCGGGGTCATCAAGCCCTTTGTGTTCATCGGGCCACAGCTTGTCCGGCCACTGCGGCTCTGTATTCGGGAAAGGGTACGGCTGTAATGTGCCCGCCATATTCCATCCGTCTGCTGTCCGTGAAGTATAGCGCAGGTTTGTGCAGCACTTAATAACCGTGCCATCAGCATAATAATGCGCCCTATATGCACCTATAAGGCCTGCGTTCTTTTTCCAATAAAACCTCAGGTAATCGTTCCCCTCTAATTTCGGAACCGCCTGAGCCACGACAAACTTATCATCGGTTTCAATTTTCACCTTGTAGTATTCGTCTTCCCATTCGTAATCGGTTTCATTGTAATATGTTCTGCCCCGCTTAAACTCGAGCACATCATACCCTTCGGCATCTTTACTGTATTCTACATCATATATACCATAAATCTGTTTTGCAGAATTATCGTAATAATATTTTCCCCATGTCTGCGGACCTGTTATATCCTCTGCATAGGCTTGATTCACCGCACCTTCCTTTTCACACAGGCCGTCTATTGACGGAGTATAAAACATAACACTGCCGTCTTTGGTCTGACATTCTGTCCATTGCTCCCGAAAGCTGCCCGAAAACCGCTGACCATGGTACAAGCCTGCATAGCTGCCAATTTTGTCTGTGTGAGTATCCCAATAAGGCTGTAAAGATTCCACATCGGACGTTTGCGTAACCCTTTGAGTCGAAGCTTCGGTTTCATCCGGTTGCTGAGCTTCACCGCACGAGCATAAGCACAGCAAAATTACAAAACTAAATATTACCCCCAGCTTTTTCATCCCTGTCTCCCCTTTTCTTTACCTGACAATATTCTAACATCAACACAGCAGACAAGTAAAGTTACAATAGGTTACACAGCGGATACAGTTTTGTAATATTCATAAAAACATAACCCCCGGCTGAGCCGAGGGTTACGATTTTATTCAAACAGCTTTTTGATTTTAATTTTCAGCTCCACAAACGGTCTGAAGCCGCCGTATTCCTGCGATAAATCCGGCCTTTCATTCCATTTATATTCGGCACCGAGCTCATAAGCGAGCCACTCCTTAACCACCTTTACAAAGTAGAAATCCTCGTTCTTCACATAGCCGTAAGTCCCCGTCTCCTGGTCATAGCCGTAAACGGTAATCAGCTTTGCGTTACCGAGCAGGCTTTCCTCAAAATATGCTCGGCAGGTTTCCTCATTGTCATAATGCGCATAACCCTCTGCGTTTGCATATTCATTTCTGCCGTTCTGAGCAAGGTGCATATAAAGCACATCCAGGTCATACGGGCAGGTTTTGGGGCTCATAGTCCAGCCGGGTGTGCAGTAATCGTTAATGCATACCTCAACCGGAGGTCGCATTGTGCTGTATTCCTCGGTATGGGAAGAAAGCGAAACGATGTGCGAAATAATCTTATGACGTTCAATTCCCGCATCATAAAACAGCTTACAGGTAAACTCTATATAATCTGCCAGCACACCGTAAAGCAGCTGCTTGGTATAATCCTCAACGGACATAAGGTTTTTACGGGCTTCTTTTTTCAAGCTTTCTTCGTCATAGCCCATATTGTGCAGAGCGTGCATACCGTACTGAGCGCGTTCAAAATCCTCCATTGAGGCATAGTCACTGCCTGTATAATCGGGAATCTGTGTTTCCCATCCCGTATTTATACCTGCAAAAAGATAGCCCTTGCCTTGCTCTTTAAGCCTTGTATAGTTTTCAACAAGCGGCTCGATAAAGCCCTTGTTTACCTGACCCGAATACCAGTTCAGGTATTTTTCGGAGTTAAAGCACGGGAAGCCTCCCGCAGTGGCAAACGGCACGCCGCTCCAATCGCAATGCCACCTCGGCAGCATACCGTAGGACTGGCCGCCCCATTTCTCGCCCTCTTTGGGGAAGGCTATCCATTCGCACATTTCGGGGTCGTTATAAAATTTGCCTCCGTCAGCCGTTACGGCACCGTCGCCGAAATATGTTGAATAATTCGTGCAGTCATCCATCTGAAAATAAACAGGCACGTTATATTTTTCGGCAAGCATAAAAACGTGGTTGACTTCTTCGTTCATTTGTTCAATTGACTGTGTCAGGCACATCGGGCCGACTACACCGAAAGCATACATACGCTTTGAATCGGGGTCAATTTCACCGTGAAGCTCAACCATCTGCTTGACATACGGCTCAAGGTCAAAATAATGAACATTTGTGACCATAAAGACTACGTATTGCGGGTCGTCTTCAATATATTCGGGAGTCTCGGGCTTTTCGCCTAAAGAAGGAAAAAGCATAACCACCAAAGCTGTAAAAAAGCTTATAATCTTATTGAAAAAAGACATAATAACATCCTTTATTTATAATATTCCTTATACCATTCGGCAAATATTTTCATACCGGTGCGGATATCAGTCTGCGGCTTAAAGCCGAAATCTTTTTCAAGCTCGGATATATCAGCATAGGTGCGGTACACATCGCCGGGCTGCATAGGCAGATACTCGATTTTTGCCCTTTTCCCTATCGCCTCTTCAATTGCAGACACAAATTCTTTGAGCGGCACAGGATTATTGTTACCGATATTGTAGACCTTTGACCTTGCATCGTTCTGTTTCTCGGGCGGTGAGGGGATTATATTCATTATACCCTCGACAATATCGTCAATATAAGTAAAATCTCGCTCAAGCTCGCCGTAATTGAAAAGCTTTATAGGCTCGCCTGCAAGAATTTTGCGTGTAAAGCTGAAATAAGCCATATCGGGTCTGCCGAACGGACCGTAAACCGTGAAGAAGCGCAAACCCGTACACGGAATACCAAAAAGATGGCTGTATGTGTATGCCATGAGCTCGTTTGTCTTCTTTGTTGCGGCATAAAGGCTAATTGGATTATCTACTCTGTCCTCTACCGAAAAAGGCACCTTTTCGCTGTTACCGTAAACCGAACTTGACGAAGCATAAACCAGATGCTCAACGGGATTTGCACGGCAAGCTTCAAGAATATTGAAAAAGCCTGTTACGTTACTGTCGATATATGCCTGCGGATTTTCTATGCTGTAACGTACACCTGCCTGTGCGGCAAGATTGATGACAACATCGGGCTTTAAATCGCTGAAAATTTTATCAACAGCCGTTTTATCAGAAATATCTGCTTTAATGAATGTGAAATTGTCAAATTTTTGAAGTTCGGCAAGCCTTGCTTCCTTCAGGCTGACCTCATAATAGCTATTCAAATTGTCAAGCCCTGCGACTTTACACCCTGCGTTCAAAAGACGTTTTGCAAGGTGACTGCCTATAAAACCCGCCGCACCTGTGAGAAGTATAGTTTTATTTTTCATTTTTCTTTTCAATCTCTTCTTTTATCATTTTTTCATCATCGGAATGAGGTGACCAGAGGGTGAAAACAACGCTTGATTCTCTCTCACCTGCAAACCGCTGACGGCTGACAGTATAGAACTTTCCGTCAAACTCTGCGGTATATGGCCTGCGGCAATTCTCTGCAGTTGATATGACCAAAGCCCGCTCCTCAAGCCATTTATACTGCCCATCGGGACTTATCATACTGCGAAGAGAAACCTTTTTATCGTTTTGAACATAAGTCAGTGCCATTACACCGTCACTGCGCAAGCAGAGGTTCGGATTGGTACCCTTTACGTTGAGCATATGCGGAAGACTCCAACGCACGCCCATATCGTCCGAATAAGATATAAAAAGCTCGCCAAGGGAAGAAAAAATACAAATCAGCCTGCCGTTTTTGAGTTTTGCACAGCTTACCTGTGAAACTGTTCTTCCGCCGGGAATTGCCAGCACAGCACCGCGCTTTGTAAAGGTATTACACTTGTCAGTGCTGATATAAGCAACAGCACTGCCGTTTTCTTCACCCATCCACAAAAGCTCGTTATCAGACAGCATAACCGCACCTTGAGTTATGTTGCAGGGTGCTTTTTTGATATCCAAAGGCTTTTCACTGTCTGACGGAATGAAAGCGTAATAAGTGCCTCCCTGCTTTTCCTCAGCAGAAAGAGAAGCGCACAACTTTGAATGCCCGAGTTTAAGGCTTGTATTCACCTGCTCATAATTACGTGAGGGCAAGTGAAGCCTTGCGGGGATTTTACTTCGCCAGCTTACAAGCAGACCGTAGGGTGTTGAGGTAGCAGTAACGTTTCCGAGCTGTAACGGAGAATCAAAAAGGAAGCGCTTTGCCGCACCCGAAATTTTGGCAGGGTCACTGCCTTTAGTGTAGCAGAGCGAATAGACGAGAGCACCGTTTACAATACGGCTGCACGCAAAGACAACGTTAACACAGCCGTCAGGTGTGACAGCAACGGCAGGAGAGCCGCAACCGCCCTGCACAGAAAGGCTTTTTCGACAGACAAAGCCCTGCTCCTGCAGATTCACAAGTGCCGCCTTATCTTCCTCGGTAATTCTGCGCACAAAGGTAATCACGAGTGATACAATGTACGGTATCATCTGTGACGGTGCCTTGAGCATCTTTACAAAGGCTATTATTTTTTTGATTGCCTTTTTGTTCATTGCCCTACCTCACAAAAAGTTAATATAAAATTATAATATCATTTTATTATTAACTTTTCAACACAATATTTTGCAAAAAGAGAAAAGGCACTGTTCCGAAGAACAGTGCCCGTGTTGTGCCTTTTTTGTAGAAGATATAAGAATTAAAGCTCTGCGAAGTACTTGATTGTACGAACCATCTGGCTTGTGTAGGAGTTCTCGTTGTCGTACCAAGAAACAACCTGTACCTGATATGTGTCGTCGTCGATCTTTGCAACCATTGTCTGTGTTGCATCGAAGAGTGAGCCGTAACGCATGCCGATAACGTCGGAGGAAACGATCTGCTCCTCGTTGTAGCCGAAGGACTCGTTAGCAGCAGCCTTCATAGCAGCGTTGATGCCGTCAACAGTAACGTCCTTACCCTTAACAACAGCAACAAGGATTGTTGTTGAGCCTGTGGGTGTGGGAACTCTCTGTGCGGAACCGATGAGTTTGCCGTTGAGTTCGGGGATAACAAGACCGATAGCCTTTGCAGCGCCTGTTGAGTTGGGAACGATGTTAGCAGCGCCTGCACGTGCACGGCGAAGGTCACCCTTTCTGTGAGGACCGTCAAGGATCATCTGGTCGCCTGTGTAAGCGTGAACAGTTGTCATGATACCGCTCTGGATGGGAGCATAATCATTGAGAGCCTTAGCCATGGGAGCAAGGCAGTTTGTTGTGCAGGAAGCAGCG
>JAZUOH010000013.1:0-28701 GCA_045604525.1 Acutalibacteraceae bacterium | reverse complement strand
GAATCTTCAAGGGTTTTGTTCTTTCAATCGTTGTTTAATTTTCAAGGTGCGTTCGTGTTGCGTTTTTGCCGCAACGTTTATGAATTATATCACAAACTTTTTGGCTTGTCAACACTTTTTTCAACTTTTTTTGAACTTTTTCAGTTCGCTATTCAGTTGCTTGCCGCTCCTCACGAGCGCCTTGCTATAATAACAAATCGAGCACGACTTGTCAACACTTTTTTGCAAGTTTTTTTGATATTTTTTTACTTTGAAAACACTGCACCTCGTGTCTCATTTTTCCTTTAGATAACATATATATATAATTATATACATTATATAGTTACCTACCCTGCAGTATGCACAATTTGAGGGTTATTGTGTTTTGCGACAGCTTATGCTACAATCGGATTAACTAAAATGAAAAAACGGTGAAAACAATGTTTAATTCATTTAACCAAGCTATGAAAAGCCGATTCGGCAGCAAAATCTATAAGCTTGCGCTTAGCGGAGGAATGACCTGCCCCACCCGTGACGGCACACTCGGCACACGCGGCTGCATATTCTGCTCGGCAAAAGGCAGCGGCGAATTTGCCGCAAAACCGTGTGAAGATATTGCAAAGCAGATTGAAAATGCCAAAGCACTTGTTGCCGCCAAGTCAAAGGATGCAAAATACATTGCATACTTTCAGGATTTTACTAACACCTATGCACCTGTAGAAAGGTTGCGTGAGCTTTTCACTGCCGCTATCGAGCAGGATGATATTGTTGCGCTTTCGGTTGCGACACGTCCGGACTGTCTGCCCGATGATGTTGTTGAATTGCTAACGGAGCTGAACAGTATCAAGCCCGTATTTATTGAGCTTGGCTTGCAGACGATTCACGAAAGCACTGCCGAATACATACGCAGATGCTATAAGCTTGAAGTGTTTGAGGATGCAGTCAGAAGGCTCAAGGCTGCCGGAATTGAAACAATAGTGCATATAATAATAGGTCTGCCGTATGAAACGGAAGAAATGATATATGAAACCGTGAAATATCTTTCTGATATGAAGATAGACGGAATCAAACTGCAGTTGCTTCACGTAATTGAGGGCACAGACCTTGCCGAAGAATACAGACATGGTAAATTTGATGTATTAAGTATGGATAAGTATATAGATATATTAGAGGAGTGTGTGAGGCTGTTGCCGCCCGAAACGGTTATACACCGACTGACAGGTGACGGCGCAAAGAAAGACCTTATTGCACCGATGTGGAGCGCAGACAAAAAGAACGTGTTGAACACAATAAACAGAAGATTCAGAGAAGATAAAGTAAATCAAGGAGAAAAGACAAGAGAATAAGTGTGTCAAATTGATAACGATAAATGTCATTCTTAGCGTAAGCGAAGAATCTTAACAGAGATAAGATCCTTCACTTCGTTCAGGATGACATTTTTTCGAGCGATTCGTGAATCGCCCCTACGATGCGTTTTGCAGTTTATTCTTGATTGATTCGATAATTTCTACTATTTTAAACCGTGGCTCGTATTTGGGCGATGATGAAACGATTTTCATTTCATCATCGGTGAAAAAGGCATCGGCATCGGCTGTGGCGGCAGGAAGGCACAGCGGCGGGAACATAACACACCACCAATTTTTGCCCTCGGCACGGCCAATATTAACACGCACGGCTGTATAGACCCCTGCGGGCATAGTGAAACTTTCATAACAGCGTGTGTTAAAATATTCTTCGCCCACGGTTATATCAACCGAATAATCACAGCCGTTTTCGAGAAGCACGGCTTCAGCGGCAGATTTTAGCTCGGCGATACGGGGAATTATTATTTTTTCTGCCTCACCTGCAGTGACGGTGCCCTCAAAAATTACACCGCCCTTTTCGAGCACTGCATCACGCACCTTTAATTTCAGATGCTGATCAAAAGCTGAATTTGATGCACCGACAACGTGAAGCCGAAGCACATCACGGCGCACCTCGGCACAATCCGCCGCAAAGCCTGCAAAATTAAAAACAAATGCGGCAACAACCGCCAAAGCAACAGCAACCTTAATTTTCATAACCAAAACTCCTATATATAATATATGTAATATAATAAGGCACCGACAGACTTAATCTGCCGATGCCTTTTAGTTTTGGTTGATTTTATTAGGTTTATTCAGTTGAATTCAGCTTATTCTCTCGCAGCCGCTCACCTTTATTTGTGCATCAAATTTATTGAGGTATCGGGTGCAGCGGCACGCTGCTTATGCTAAGCCGAGCTTGCGAGCCATTTCAGCTGTCTTGAGCTCGAGCAGTTTAGATACACCTTTTTCCTGCATTGTTACACCGTAGAGGATATCTGCCTCCTCCATAGTGCCGCGGCGGTGGGTGATAAGAATAAACTGCGTGTTCTTGGTCATACGGCGTGCATATTGGGCGTAGCGCACAACGTTGACATCGTCAAGAGCCGCCTCAACCTCATCGAAGAAGCAAAACGGAGCGGGAGAAACCTTGAGAATTGCAAAAAGGAGTGCAATTGCCGAAAGGCCCTTTTCGCCACCCGAAAGCAGGTCTATATTCTGAACATTCTTGCCCGGAGGCTGAACCTTGATTTCAATCGGACACTCGAGAACATTGTGCTCATCCTCAAGCAGAAGCTCTGCCTTACCGCCGTCAAACAGCTCGGCAAAGGTTTCACCGAAGTGGCGGTTGATTCGGGCAAACTGCTCACGGAACTGTGCCGCCATTTTTGCGGTGAGCTCCCCGATAAGCTTTTCAAGCTCTGTTTTTGATTTTTCTATGTCGGCAATCTGGGTGCTCATAAACTCGTAACGCTCGGAAACCTCTTTATATTCATCAATTGCGGCAACGTTGACATTACCCAGAGCACGAATTTTGTTCTTGATTTCCTGCAGCTTACGCCTTGCCTCGGAAATGTCGCCAAGGTCAATGCCAAGCTCAATTGCCTCACTGCGTGTAAGCTGATACTCATCGTAGAGCTTGGAAACAGTATCGTCAAGCTCTTTTTCCATAACGACCTTGCGCTCTTCAAGACGGGCAACCTCACCGCCGAGCTTTTCACGGTCGGAGGATTTTGCTCGCTCATCCTGGCGGAGAAGAGATGCCTTTGCATCAAGCTCGTTTTTCTTTTCGATAAAGCCCTGTATATCTGCCTTTGTATCTTTACTGCGGCTTCTAAGCTGAACAGCCTGCTCTTCAAGACGGGCAATATTCTCTCTTATATCACAGCTCTTCTGTGCGATTTCTGAAATTTCACGGTTGAGGTCTTCAACCTTGATACCCTGGTTTGCAATGCGGTGACGAAGAAGCGCAACAGCCTCAAGCTTCGCCTGAACATCCTTCTGAATAGAAAGAATATCCATTTTAGCCTTGTTCTCTGCCTTCTGAAGTTCACTTTCATCTTCGCCAAGACGCTCTCTGCCGAGGTTTGCTTTTTCAATTTCACCTCGGAGTGATGCTGTGTGCTCCTCAAGCTCTTTTGCTTTTGCACGTGCGGCTTCAATTGTAGCATTAAGTGCGGCAAGTCGCTCGCCTGCGTTTGATTTTTCGTCGGCAAGCTCATCAATAGAGCGGAGCGTATCGTCCAGCTTATCTGCAACAAGCTTGAGCTCGCCCTCCTGACGGATAACGTCCTCCTGCGCACGGGTAAGGTCTGCCTGCGTGCCTGCAAGGTCTGCCCTGCAAGCAGAAAGGTCTGTAAGTAAAGCTTTATAATCAGCCTGCATTTCTTCAAAATCGCCCGTGAGCTTTGCAACCTCGTTGTTAAGGCGCTCAATCTCGTTTGCACGGCTGAGGATGCCCGCATTCTGTGTGCGTGAGCCACCCGTCATAGAGCCGCCGGGATTGATAACCTGGCCGTCGAGAGTGACAATTTTAAGCTTGTGCGAATATTTCTTGGCAATCATAATTGCGCAATCCATATCCTCGACAACAACTGTTCTGCCGAGAAGTGAACCGATAACGTCGTTATATTTTTTATCGCAGCCTACAAGCTCGCTTGCAACTGCCACATAGCCAAAGCAGTCATCCAGACCCTTTTCCTCGAGTGCTCTGCTCTTTATTGCGCTGAGCGGCAGGAAGGTTGCACGGCCGGATTTATTATCCTTGAGGAAATTGATAGCACGCTTTGCATCGTTTTCGGTGACGGTAACAATGTTCTGAAGTGCCGCACCGAGAGCTGTTTCGATAGCGACGGAATACTGCTCGTCAACTGTGATAAGCTGTGACAGTACGCCCTCAATACCACGCAGGGTGCCACGCTTGACCTCACGCATAACAGCCTTAACACTGCCCGAGTAGCCCTCCATATTCTTCTCAAGGTCGTCGAGCATTTTTGCACGTGAACGTCTGCGGTCAATCTCAAGACCGAGCTCATCAATTTCACGGCGCTGTTTTTCTGCTTTTTCCGTGCGTGATTCAACCTTAAGCTCGTAGCCCCTGACAGCGTTTGTTGTGCTGACAACAAGCTCCTTTGCCTGTGAAAGCTGAGCCTCAAGCTCTGCCTTCTTTTCTTCAAGCTGTGCCTTTGCTTCGTTACGTGAAGCTACTATATCGTCAATTGTTTCAAGACGTGAATTTATTTCTTCAACAGAGGAATTTGCGGTTGAGATTTCAACACGGCAATCGCCTATTCTGACGGCATACTGTGAAATCTCCTCCGAGAGTGCCGCAATTTTTTCAACAAACTCTCGGCTCTGTGCCTGCAGGCCTTCAATTTTTTCTGCAGCCTCGGCAAGCTGTGCTCTCTTCTGCTTTTCTGCGTTTTTGAGAAGCTCAACCGTTTTCATCGTTTCGGTAATTTCATCGTCAAGCGTCTGCTTTGACTCAACAGCAAGCTCCATTTCACGTGTAATACGTGCGATTGTTTCGTTGTTATGTTCAATCGAGTTGAGCTCAACGGCAACCTGCGCATCAAGCTGAGCCGCCTGCTCCTCAATACCCGATGCACCCTCACGGGCCTCATCTATGCGCACGGTCAACTGTTGGCTCATTTCCATTGCCGCTTCCATATCGTTGACAATGGTTTCAAGCTCTGCTTCAACAGCCTCATACTGTGCGGTTGCAGTGTTGAGCTTATCCTCATGTGCACGAAGCTGCTCACGAACCTTATCTATCGTATGAAGCCACAAACCTATTTCAAGCACCTTGCGTTCTTCCGCAAGAACAAGGAACTTCTGTGCCTTTTCGCTCTGAATTTTAAGCGGACCTACTCTGTCCTCAAGCTCGGTGAGAATATCGCGCAGACGAATCATATTTTCCTCTGCCTGTGCAAGCTTGCGGTTAGCATCGTTACGGCGGTAGCGGTAATGAGAAATGCCTGCCGCCTCTTCGAGCATATCACGGCGCTGGCTGGATTTGGACGAAACCATATCGGCAACTCTGCCCTGGCTGACCATTGAATAGCCGTCACGGCCAAGACCCGTATCCATAAACATTTCGTTTACGTCCTTGAGCCTTACTGTTTCGTTATTTATAAGATATTCGCTTTCGCCCGAACGGTAATAACGTCGTGTTACGCTTACCTCATCCCTGTCGCTTTTAAGTGCACGGTCTGTATTATCGAGCCTGAGCGTAACCTCGGCAAAGCCCTGCGCTCTGCGCACGCCCGTACCGCTGAAGATAACATCCTCCATCTTTGAGCCGCGCAGATTCTTTGTAGACTGCTCACCGAGAACCCAGCGCACAGCATCGGAGATATTACTCTTACCCGAGCCGTTAGGACCGACGACAGAGGTTATGCCCTGCCCGAATTCGAGCACGGTTTTGTCGGGGAAGGACTTAAAGCCCTGCATTTCAAGTGATTTTAAAAACATCTTTTCACCCTACATTCATATCTCTTGCACCGTTCATCGCCTTTTACTTTACATACGTAGCCAAGATCTGACAAACGGATAACGTTCTTCTTTTTCTGCCCCACCGCCTTGGAAATTTCAGACGATGAAACAGTTATTTCATAGCTGCCCTTCTCTTTACCCTCAAGGGCGGCCCTTATTTTGCGGAAGTATATCTCACCCTCGCAAAGCTCACGCAGTGCCGGATGATAGCCGCCTGCAAGATAGCCGTCACACACATCCTGCTGTGCGTGAAGACCGAGGCGGATTACGTTTATTTCTGCCTGCTCAAACATTTCAAGCAGATGCGAACAAAGCTCAACGCTTTCATCAAGCGACGGCACCTTGTATTCACCGCTCGCATAAAGCTCGGCAAGCATTGTGCCGGGCAACACAACCGTCGGATAAATACGCACCGTATCGGGTGAGAGCGAAATAAACTTCTGTGCCGTCATTACACTGTCTTCATCTGCAGAACCGTAAAGACCTGTCATCATCTGAAGTCCGAGTTCAAAGCCGTTTTGCTTTATAAGCCTTGCGGCACTTTCAACATCCGACGCTGTATGACCACGCTGATTGACAGCGAGCACATTATCATCCATACTCTGTGCACCAAGCTCAACCGCACGCACACCGTATTTTTTCAGCAGAGAAAGTATCTCTTCATCAATAAAATCGGGTCTGGTGGAAATGCGGATGCCGCCGTTCAAAAAGCCGCTGTTTATGTAGGGCTGTGCCGCCTCAAGAAGTGACACCATATAGCCGCGGTCAATAGCGGTAAAGCTGCCGCCGAAGAACGCAAGCTGAACGAAAGCACCCTCACAGCCGCCCTGCATTGCCTTTTCACAAGCCGAGGCAACATCCTCGGGCAAAGGCTGACTTGCAGTGCCGGAAATTGTGCGCTGGTTACAGAAACTGCATTGATTGGGGCAACCGTTATGCGGCACAAAGACCGCTATGTTTGCGTGCCTCATACACGCACGCCCATAAGCTTGAGTGCCTCGCCTGCCGCCGCCTGCTCTGCAAGCTTTTTGCTGTGACCTACACCCTTGCCTATAACGTTGCTGTTGAGATGAATCTCAACCTCGAAAATTTTATCGTGTGCAGGGCCGCTCTCGCCCGAAAGCACATATTCAAGCTTTTCTTCCGGGTTGCGCTGAATAATCTCCTGCAGAATTGTTTTGTAATCCTTAAAAGCGGATTCACCTGCGTGCTTTTCGCTGTCCTTTACAAAGCGGAGCACAAACTCCCTTGCGCTGTCCATACCGCCGTCGATATAAATTGCGGCAATGACAGCCTCAAACGCATCGGACACAATTGACGGACGCTCTCTGCCGCCTGTGTTGAGCTCACCTTTGCCGAGCATAATGAACGAGCCCAAATCAATCTGCTTTGCAAAGCCGAAAAGCGACTTTTCGCAGACTGTTGCGGCACGGAGCTTTGTAAGCTCACCCTCGGGCATATTTTTGTGGTGGCGGAAGAAATACTCTGCAGTAATCATACCGAGCACCGAATCACCCAGGAATTCAAGCCGCTCGTTAAATGCACCGCCGCATTCGTTTGCATAGGACGAATGGGTAAGTGCCGTTACAAGCAGGTCTTTATTTTTAAATGTGTAGTTTATTTTTTGCTCAAAAGCAGCAATATCTGTTTTCAAGAGTTTCACTCTCCGATATTCCTTGTTATTTCGCCGACAACGTCTTTCTTTACGCAATTTGCCGCCTGACGTATGGCATTCTTGAAGGCTCTTGCATCCGAAGAGCCATGTGCTTTGATAACGGGCTTTGCAATGCCCAGAAGCACTGCACCGCCATACTCTTTATAATCCATTTTGGCTTTGAATTCGTTCATGCCGCCCTTAACACCGAGGTAAGAGAGCATTGAAAGAAGGTTCTTTTTAAACACAGCCTTTATATTCTTGACAAGTGCACCCGCAACACCCTCATACATTTTGAGAATTACGTTGCCGGTAAAGCCGTCGGCAAGAATAACGTCTGCCGCACCGTAGGCAATGTCACGCACCTCTGCGTTGCCGATAAAGTTGAGGTTGCTTTCTTTAAGCATAGCATAGGTATCAAGCTGAAGCTGTGTGCCCTTGTTTTCTTCAACACCGATGTTTGCAATACCGACCTCGGGATTTTCAACACCGATTATGTTTTTCATATAAATAGTGCCCATAGTTGCAAATTGGCAAAGATGCTCTGGCTTGCAGTCAATATTTGCACCGCAATCAAGAAGCATGAACGGATTTTTTTGCGAAGGCATAATGCTTGCAATTGCCGCACGCTTTACGCCCTTTATACGCTTGACGATAAAGGTTGCGCCCATAACGATAGCTCCCGTACTGCCTGCAGAAACAAAGGCATCGCCCTTACCCTCGGTAAGTGCCTTCATACCTACGGCAAGCGAAGTATCGGAATGCTCTTTCATAACCGTGCGAGGGTCATAAGCCATTTCAAAAACCTTATCTGCCTGCAGAATATCCATACCGCCTATATTGATTTTGTTATCTGCGGCGCAGGCTTTGATTTTTGCTTCATCACCTACAAGCAGAATGTCAACACCGAGCTCTTCAACTGCCATACGACAGCCCTTGAGTATTTCAAGCGGTGCATTGTCGCCGCCAAAGGCATCAACAATAATCTTCATTATCCTTTACCTTCTTTTCAGTTGGTTTCAAGTTCACGGAGCCCTCTGTTTGCAAGTGCTCCGTATCGCTCACGCTTATCTCTTATTTTGGTTTCGAGCGGCGGCAATATACCGAAGTTTGCACCCATCGGCTGAAAATCCTTTGATTCGCAGGCACTCACGTGCTGTGCAAGTGCGCCCATCATAGTGGTGTTTTTGAGAATAAGCGGTGCTTCGCCCTTGATATATCTTGCGGCATTTATGCCTGCAAGTATACCCGAGGAAGCGGACTCCATATAACCTTCAACGCCCGTAATCTGACCTGCAAAATACAGGCCCGGTCTTGTGCGGAACGAATAATCCGCACCGAGAAGCCTTGGAGAATCTATAAAAGTGTTGCGGTGCATAACACCATAACGCACAAATTCGGCATTTTTAAGCGCGGGTATCATAGAGAAAACACGCTTCTGCTCGCCAAATTTCAGATTAGTCTGGAAGCCGACAAGATTAAACAGAGTGCCGTCGGAATTTTCTCGTCTGAGCTGAAGCACGGCCCACGGCCTATGCCCTGTTTTCGGGTCACGCAGACCTACGGGGCGAAGCGGACCGTAGCGCATTGTATCTGCTCCTCGTGAAGCCATAGCCTCAATCGGCATACAGCCCTCGTAAACGTCGTGCCGCTCGTCAAATGCATGAACACCCGCACGCTCGGCAGATATTATAGCCTCATAAAAGGCTTCGTACTCTTCTTTATTCATCGGGCAGTTGATGTAATCATCCTCACCGCCGCGGTCATATCTTGACTGGGTAAAGGCACAGTCATAGTCAAGGCTTTCAGCTGTGACTATCGGCGCTGCCGCATCAAAAAAGCTGAGTCTGCCGCCGCAAAGCGAATCGATATCCGCCGCAAGGCTGTCGGAAACAAGCGGACCTGCCGCAACGATAACCACACCCTCCTGCGGTATCTTTTCAACCTCACCGTGCTTTACGGTGATGAGCGGATTTTCATCAATCAGCCTTGTGATAATTGCAGAAAACTCATCACGGTCAACAGCAAGCGCACCGCCTGCCGCAACCGAGCACTGCTCTGCCGCAAGCATACAAACCGAGCCAAAGCGGCGCATCTCCTCTTTGAGCATACCTGCTGCACTGTCAAGGCGCATTGCCTTGAGCGAGTTTGAACAGACAAGCTCAGCATAGCCCGACATTTTGTGAGCAGGAGAATATTTGAGCGGCTTCATTTCCCAAAGCTCGGTTTCTATCCCTGCCTTTGCAAGCTGCCACGCAGCCTCAACACCTGCAAGACCTGCACCTATTACGGTAGCCTTATTCATCTTCTTTGCCTTTCTTTCTGGTTGCCTTTTTTTCAAAGCCGCAACCCTCGTTAAGGCAGGCAATCTTGCCGCCGCGCTGTTTGAAGAGTGCCTTGCCGCACTGCGGACAGTTTTCGCCCGTAGGCTTATCCCACGTTACGAAATCGCACTTGGGCCAGCTTTCACAGCCGTAGAAGACGTGTCCCTTGCGGCTGCGCTTTTCAACAACCTTTGCACCGCACTTGGGGCAAAGTGCATTTGTTTCCTGAATAAGCGGCTTTGCATTTTTACAGGTCGGATAATTCGGACAGGCAAGGAATTTGCCGAAGCGGCCTGTTTTGATAACCATCATAGCACCGCACTTGTCACACGGAATATCGGTCTTATCCTCTTCAAGCTCAATCTTGACACCCTGCATATCTGTCTTTGCCTTGGCAAGTGTCTTTTCAAAATCGCCGTAGAAATCGTGAAGCACTGCAATATAATCTGCATTGCCCTCTTCAACATCGTCAAGTGAGGTTTCCATCTGTGCGGTAAACTTGACGTTTACAATCTTGGGGAAGCGCTCACCGAGAAGACGTGTTGTTGCAACGCCGAGCTCTGTGGGCACAAGCTGTTTTGACGAACGCTTTACGTATTCACGCTTGATAATTGTAGTAATTATTGTTGCATAGGTACTCGGACGGCCAACGCCGTTTTCTTCAAGTGCCTTGATAAGCGAAGCTTCTGTATATCTGGGAGGAGCCTGTGTGAAGTGACGTGCAGGCGCAAGCTCCTTGAGCTTGAGGTTTTCGCCGCTCTTGAGTTCGGGCAGCTTGCCGTCTTTTTCTTCGTCATCCTCTGTTGTTTCTTCATAGAGTGCTGTGTAGCCCTCAAACTTGACTTCATAGCCCGTTGCGGTGAATGTGCAATACTGCTCTTCACCGGGCTTCTGAGCCTTGATTTCTGCCTTTACGGTGTTCTGAACACAGTCTGCCATAAGGCTTGCCATAAAGCGAAGCCAGATAAGGTTATAGAGCTTATACTGCTCAACCGTAAGGCTGTCCTTTACCATTGCAGGTGTAAGTGCGGGGTTTGTGGGACGTACTGCCTCGTGACCGTCCTGTGCGTTTGCACGCTGCTTATAGTAACGGGGCTTTTCGGGCAGGAACTTTTCACCGTAAGCGGATTTGATAAATTCGGCGCCCTGCTCTCTTGCCTGCTCGGAGATACGAAGCGAGTCTGTTCTCATATAGGTGATAAGACCCATTGAGCCGTGACCCTTGACGTTAATACCCTCGTAAAGCTCCTGCGCAATCTTCATTGTGCGCTGTGACTGGAAATTGAGCCTGCGTGAAGCCTCCTGCTGCATTGTGGACGTGGTAAAGGGAGGTGCAGGGCTCTTTTTTCGTGTACCCTTCTTAACAGAGCCTACTGTGTACTCGGCACCCTCAAGGCGTGCGATATATGAATTGGTCTGTTCCTCTGAAACAAGCTTTACCTTACCTGTTTCATCGCCTGCAAATGCGGCAGTGAAAACTCTGCGTGAGGGTGAGATAAAGCGTGCATCGAGCGACCAGTATTCTTCAGGAACAAAGCTGTTGATTTCATCCTCTTTATCAACAATAAGGCGTACCGCAACGGACTGAACACGACCTGCTGAAAGACCACGGCGGATTTTCTGGCTGACAAAGGGACTGAGCTTGTAGCCGACAAGACGGTCAAGAATACGTCTTGCCTGCTGCGCATTGACCATATCAATGTCAACCTTTCTGGGGTTAGACATACCGTTTTCGATACCTGTGCGTGTAATTTCGTTGAAAGTTACACGGTTCTTTTTATTAAGGTCAAGGTCAAGCAGGGTTGCAAGGTGCCATGAAATAGCTTCTCCCTCACGGTCAGGGTCGGTTGCGAGAAGAACGCCGTCGCTCTTTTTGACAGCACTCTTAAGCTCTGCAACAAGCTTCTCCTTGCCCTTTACAACCTCGTATTTGGGTGCAAAATTGTTGTGCACATCGACACTCAGCTTTGAGGCAGGCAGGTCACGCACGTGGCCGACAGAGGCCATAACCTCATATCCGTCACCGAGGAAGCCCTTGATTACCTTTGCTTTTGAAATTGACTCAACTATTACAAGCTTTGACATAAGCTCATATCCTTTCGTTTGAAGGGTAGATTTATTTTAAATGATTTTGTATCTGTTGCCAGGGCACACCGTAATGAGCCCTTCTATTTCAAGCTCGGTCAGTATGACAGAAAGCTCTGCCGCAGACATAGAGCTATTGATTACAAGTGAATCGAAACTTATTTCTTCACTGCCGAACAGAGAATACACCTTGCGCTGATTTTCACTCATATCGTCGGGAGCCTGCTGTTTAACCGGCTCTTTCTTTTCTTTGCTTACAAGCGTACGCTCGAGCTTATCGAGATTTATAAGCTCGGGGTACATATAGATGTAATCGGACAAAACATCTGCCGCAGAGAAAACGGGCTTTGCTCCGTTTGCAATAAGAATATTCGAACCTATATATGCCGAGCTTATTGCATCGCCGGGCACGGCGCATACGTCTCTGCCCTGCTCCATTGCGTGCTTTGCTGTACCGAGTGAGCCGCTTTTTTCTCCTGCCTCAACAATTACCGTTGCAAGCGACATACCGCTTATAATACGGTTGCGCATAGGAAAGCTTGCCCTTGTAGGAGAGGTCAGCGGAAGATACTCGCTTATTACGGCACCGTTTTTGGAAACCGAATTGCGGAGCGCTTCGTTTTCGGGCAGATATGATGAGCCGAGACCGCAGCCCATAACGGCAACCGTTTTGCCGCCTGCGCTGATTGCACCCTCGTGCGAAGCAGAATCAATGCCGAGCGCACCGCCACTGACAATTGTTGCACCTGCTTTAACTAAAGAAGCCGCAAGCCTGTAAGCAACCTCCTTGCCGTAGCGTGAAGCCTCTCTTGCGCCGACAACAGCAACCGTAAGCTTTGATTTAAGGCACTCAACATCACCGTTGACGTAAATAAGTGCGGGGCTGTTGGTTATGTTTTTCAGGTGGGGCGGATAATATTCACTGCACTGCGAAACTATATGCCACGAATTATTTTTGCATATCTGCGCCGCTTTCGAAGCAGATGCTATATCGCGCTTTGAAAGCCGTTCGAGCTGTGCGGGTCTGAATATGCCGAGCATTCGCCATTCTGTTTCGCTCGCCTCAAAAAAGGCACGCTCACTGCCGAATTCGCTGACAGCGGTAAGATAATCCGACCCTGCACCGAGTGCCTGGGCCAGCCATATTTTATATGCCTCATCACTGTGAGTAATGCTCATCTCATCAGCTCCCACATAATTATCGCCGCCGCCATTGATGCGTTGAGCGATTCTGCACGGCCCTTCATGGGCACACGCACCCTGTGCATACAGCTCATCGCTGTTTCATCCGTCACTCCGTTGCCCTCGTTGCCGATTACGCATACTGTTTTTTCGCCAAGGTCAGTTCGGGTAATGTCGGATGCCGTTTCGTTCGGAGTTGAGGAAAGGGTGACATATCCCTTGCTCTGAAAATCCTTCATAGCCTCACTCATATTCTCAACAGTTATTATCGGCAGTCTGAGAAGCGAGCCCATTGCGGCACGCTGAGCCTTCGGGTTGTAGATATCACAACAGCCGCACAGCACTGCACCGCCTATACCGAGCGCCTCTGCAGTGCGTGCAATTGCACCGAGATTTGCAGGGTCCTGAATATTTTCGAGAGCTATAATTTTTGCGTTACTATATATTTTATCTATATAATGCTTTTTGTCAAGGGTTTTGCAAACACAAAAAATGCCCTGGGGCGAAAAGGTATCGGACAGCTTTGCGGCAATTTCTTCGCTTACCTCACAGCTCTCCGCCGCCCTCTGCCGAAGCAGGGAAACCTCTGCAGAATACTTTTCTTTTGCCTTTTCGGTATAAAAAAGGCGCACCACCTCAACACTGCCCGATGCATCGGCACACAGCCTTGCACCCTCGAGGAAGAATTCGCCATCCTCGCGTCTTGCCTTTGCACTGTCACGCAGACGTACCGCAGCCTTGATTTTTTCGTTCGATTTTGCAGTAATAAGTGTTTGCATAGTATCACCTTTAAAAAAGTCAAGCCCTCGGACATCACCGTGGGCTTGACAAAATTTGCGATTATTAAAGTGCAGCCTTTGCCTTCTCGCAGATTGCTGTGAATGCAGCGGGATCGGAGATTGCAATTTCTGAAAGCATCTTTCTGTTGAGGTTGATGCCTGCCTTCTTAAGGCCGTTGATGAGAGTTGAGTAGTTCATACCGTTCATCTTTGCAGCAGCGTTGATACGTGTGATCCAGAGACGGCGGAAATCTCTCTTCTTGAGCTTACGGCCGATGTATGCATACTGGCCGGACTTCATAACAGCCTGCTTAGCTGTCTTGAAAAGCTTTGCCTTTGAGCCGTAGTAGCCCTTTGCCATTTTGAGAACTTTATTTCTTCTCTTGCGAGTCATAGTTGCGCCCTTAATACGAGCCATGATTAGTTACCTCCAAATTATAATTCTTGTTGAGCCGACCCTTACGACTTATTTGTAGGGGATAAGGCGCTTGATCTGCTTGCAGTTTGTTACGTCAGCAACAGCTGTCTTGCGAAGGTTTCTCTTACGCTTTGTGCTCTTCTTTGTAAGGATGTGTGATTTGTTGGCGTGACCTCTCATGGGCTTGCCGTTCTTTGACAGCTTAAAACGCTTCTTTGCACCGGAGTGTGTTTTGATTTTAGGCATTGTTTTATCCTCCTTGTTTAGTTTTATTTAGTGGGCTTAGGTGCGAGGAACATAAGCATCTGGCGTCCCTCAAGTTTTGCGGCCTTTTCGACAGCAGCAAATTCTGCACATGAGTTTGCAAAACGCTCCATAATCTCGTTACCGAGGTTGGTGTGAGCCATTTCACGGCCTCTGAAGCGGATTGAAACCTTGACCTTGTCGCCGCCTGCGATGAAACGCTTGGCGTGGCCGACCTTAGTGTCAAAATCGTGCGTATCAATGTTTACCGAAAGGCGAACCTCTTTGATATCAACTACACGCTGATTCTTACGGGCTTCCTTCTCACGCTTTGCCATATCGAAACGATACTTGCCGTAATCCATAATTTTACACACAGGCGGCTTTGCCTGAGGCGAAATTTTGACCAGGTCAAGGTCACGCTCTTCTGCAATGCGGAGAGCCTCGCTCGCTGACATAATGCCAAGCTGTTCGCCGTCGTTGCTGATAACGCGCAGCTCCTTGTCTCTTATTTCTTCATTGATCTGCAGTTCTTTAGCACTAATGTTCAAGCACCCCCAAAAATTGATAAATGCGTGGGCAGAAACCACCCACGCATACAATAACCGCAATAATACGGCGCCGCCTATGCGACCCCCTAAAAGCGAAGATTATTGACCGCCGTAGAGCTTTGCCCCGACGGTGAGGACACGGGTGTTCCTGCTTTGTTTGCTTATGTATAGTAACAAACTTGTGCCGTTTTGTCAACAGTTTTGTAAAAAACTTTTGTGTCGAAAATTTCTTGTCATAATTTTGCATAAAAAACTTGCATTTTAAACAGAATTATTGTACAATAGCAACACAAATAACCTAACCCAAGGAGGTATTCCTAAAATGCCTACACAAAACACAACCAAAATAAAGACCAAGCGCAGCAACCTTTATCTGCGTGTTTCAAAGGGTCACTTTGCAACAAACCACTCTCACAGCAACTATTATATCGACGTTGTTGCACAAAAATCCCGTCTTTCCGAAGCAAAGGCTGTTGCGAAAGAGCTTTGCGGCAACTACAGCTACAACGGCACAATTATCGACACAATCCTCTGCCTTGACGGCACAGAGGATATAGGCACCTGCCTTGCAAACGAGCTTACCAAAAACTCGTTTATGAATATCAACGCTCACCAAACAGTATACGTTGTCACACCCGAAATGACAGGTTCATCACAGATTATCTTCCGCGACAACCTCGTACCTATGATTAAGGGTAAGCACGTGCTTGTACTTGCTGTTTCGGTTGCAACGGGCGGCACAGTCAAGGCTGCTATTGAGGCTATTCAGTACTACGGCGGCGAAATTGCAGGCGTTGCCGCAATCTTCTCCACAAGCGAGGAGTGCGCAGGCTTCTCTGTAAACTCCGTATTCAATCCCAACGACCTGCCCGGCTACTTCACGGTGCCCTCACACGAGTGTCCGCTGTGTAAGGAAGGCAAGAAGCTTGATGCACTCATCAACAGCTACGGATTTTCCAAGCTGTAATTCAATATTAAATGACCGTAAAGCGTTATAATAACGGAGACACTTTGTAAAGAAGTAGTCTCCGTTTTTCTATATAATGACACTGAAGTATATCTTTCTCGACAGGTAGAGTGTTATTGCAAACTATCGTTTGCAGTGATATTGAAACCTTGCGGTTTCAGTGATATTATATTCGCCGTTTAATTGTCTTAAAGACAATATCACGATACTAAGCATCATATCACTGCGAAGCAATATTACTCGCCGTTAGGCGAATATAACTGAGATGCACTTCATAAGGAAGTGTATCTCACAGCAACGCTTTATATTTTTTTGTCAGTTGCCGCCCTAAAATATGTGCAAGTAAACAATTGCACACCGTTTTACTTTATGGTATTATATATATTTGTATGAGTATAAATATAATATAGTTACTAAATAATAACTCTCAAGGAGATTTATAATGGAAAAGCTTACTGTACTTGCACTTTTCGGCGGCAATTCAAGCGAGCACGATGTTTCGACAGTTTCCGCTCAATCGGTTATCAATAATATTCCCCGTGACAAATACGACGTTATAATGCTCGGCATTACAAAGGACGGACGCTGGCTTCGCTACAGCGGCGATACGGCAAACCTGCCTGAGGATAAGTGGCTTGAGGATGAAAGCAAGCTTAACCCCGCATACATAGTGCCCGATTCATCAGTCGGCGGCATAGTTGAAATCGTTGACGGCAAGGCTGTCACCACAAAAGTTGACGTTGTTTTTCCCGTGCTTCACGGCAAAAACGGCGAGGACGGCACGGTGCAGGGCCTGCTTCAGCTTGCAGAGCTCCCCTTTGTAGGCTGTGATATGATTTCCAGCGCAGACTGTATGGACAAAGCTGTTACAAATGCACTCGCAGACAGAGCGGGTATCGCGCAGGCAAAATGGCTCAGCTTCACCGAGCACGAATACCGCAGCAATCCGCAAAAAGCACTTGACGAAGCGGAAGAAAAGCTCGGCTACCCGATATTCGTAAAGCCCGCAAACGCAGGCTCATCGGTAGGCATCAGCAAGGCAACAGACATTCACACACTTGCTGACGGCATCGAGGTTGCCTTTGCTAACGACAGCAAGGTTGTGCTTGAAGAAACCGTTACGGGCAGAGAGGTTGAGTGTGCAGTGCTCGGCAACGACGAGCCTATTGTTGCAACACCGGGTGAGATTGCACCCTGCAACGATTTTTATGATTTCGATGCAAAATACGTCGCAGGCACAAGCGGACTTTTCATTCCTGCAAGAATCAGTGAAGAACAGCTTAAGGCAGTAAAGGCACAGGCAATAAAGGCATACAAAGCTCTTGGCTGTGCAGGCTTCTCACGAGTTGACTTTTTTGTAAACGATGAGCAGATTTTGCTTAACGAAATAAACACAATCCCCGGCTTTACGTCAATCAGTATGTACCCCAAGCTCTTTGAGAACAGCGGCGTTTCATACCCCGAGCTGCTTGACAGACTGCTCACACTTGCTATTCAGCGAAAGGAGAGCCGACGATGAGCCGCAAGGTTGTAATTACAATAAACGATACACACATAGTTGACGGACAGAAAGAAACAGCAAAGCTTTCAACCGTAGGCAAATACGAAGTGAAAGAAAACGGATATCTGCTCAGATATCAGGAAACAGAAGATTTCAAGGGCAGTGAAACCACCGTTTCGTACATCGACGGCGTTGTAACGATGAAGCGCCTTGGCGGCAAGCACAACGCACAGCTCATTGTAGAGCCCGGCAAACGTTACAGCTGTATGTACGCAACAGAATACGTTGACCTTATGCTCGGTGTGCACGGCAAAGAGGTAAAGAGCACGGTCAGTGAAAACGAGGGCGAGCTTTTTTTCAGCTACACGCTTGATTTCAACACAGGCTTCTGCTCTCACAACGAGCTTAAAATAACATTCCGTTTTGAATAAAGCGAGGTAAATAAAATGTCAAAGACAGTAAAACAGGTTCAGGACAAGCTTACTGCGGCAATTGATGCCGCATTCAAAAAAGCTATATCAGCAGGCACTCTGCCCGAGGCAGAAATTCCTGCATTCAATATCGAAGTGCCGGCAGACCGTGCAAACGGTGATTTCTCAACAAATGCGGCAATGGCAGGCGCAAGAGTTTTTCGCCGTGCACCCAGACAGATTGCGGATGCAGTTTGTGCAAATCTTGACCTTGAGGGCACTTATGTTGCCAAGTGCGAGGTTGCAGGCGCAGGCTTCATCAACTTCTATCTGAGCGACGAATACTATTCGGCAATTCTCCGTGATGTGCGTGCCTGCGGTGCAGACTACGGCCGTTCGGATTACGGTGAAGGCAAGACAGTAAACGTTGAATTTGTTTCAGCCAACCCCACGGGCCCGATGCACATGGGCAACGCAAGAGGCGGCGCACTCGGCGAATGCCTTGCTGCAGTGCTTGACTGGGCAGGCTATAAGGTAACAAGAGAATTTTACGTAAACGATGCAGGCAACCAGATTGCAAAATTCGGTCTTTCGCTTGACGTAAGATATCAGCAGATTTTCAAGGGTGAAGACGCAGTTGAGCTTCCCGAGGACAGCTACCACGGCGAAGACATCAAAGAGCGTGCACAGCAGTTTGCCGAAATTCACGGCGACAAATATATGTCCGCCACAGAAGAGGAGCGCAGAAAGGCACTCGTAGAGTTTGCACTGCCGCTCAACATCGATAAAATGCACGCAAACCTTGATAAATACAGAATTGATTATGACGTATGGTTCCGCGAAAGCTCACTTTATAACAGCGGTGAGCTTGCCGACACACTCAATCTCCTTAAAGAAAAAGGTCTGACCTACGAAAAAGACGGCGCAGTGTGGTACAAGGCAACGGAGCACGGCGGAGAAAAGGACGAGGTGCTTGTACGTGCAAACGGCAACCCCACATACTTTGCCGCAGACATCGCTTACCACCGCAACAAGCTTGAGGGCAGAAAATTTGACAAAGCTATCAACATCTGGGGTGCTGACCACCACGGCCACGTTGCGAGAATGAAGGGCGTGCTCGATGCAATCGGTGTTGATTCATCAAAGCTCGACATTCTTCTTATGCAGCTTGTACGTCTTACAAGAGGCGGCGAGGTTGTAAGGATGAGCAAGCGTACAGGCAAATCAATCACGCTTGAGGACCTGCTTGAAGAAATTCCGATAGATGCAGTACGTTTCCTTTTCAACATCCGCGAACCCGGCTCACAGATGGATTTTGACCTTGACCTTGCAGTTGAGCAGAGCGCACAGAACCCTGTTTACTACTGCCAGTATGCACACGCAAGAATATGCAGTATTTTCAAAAAGCTCGGCATAGATAATATAGATGCGGTTGACTGCACAGACGATGAACTGAAGCTTCTCACAGCACCTGAAGAGAGAGAGCTTATCAGCCACCTTGCTTCACTTACAGGCGAGATTGTAAACGCCGCAAAGAATTACGACCCTGCAAGAATCACACGCTACTGTGTTGAGCTTGCAACACTGTTCCACAAGTTCTACAATGCCTGCAGAGTCAGCAGTGAGGACGAGGCTCTTACACACGCAAGGCTTTACCTTTGCAGCTGCGTAAAAGCAACGCTTAACAACGTGCTTACAATGCTCCGCATAACCGTTCCCGACTCTATGTAATTAAAGGGGATATATAAAATGTATAACGTAAATATTATCGCCCACAGAGGTGCTAACAAGCGTGCACCGCAGAACACTCTGCCCGCATTCCAAAGAGCGATTGAAATGGGCACAGACGGTTTTGAAACCGACGTCCACCTTTCAAAGGACGGCGTGCCCGTAATCTGCCACAACTATACTATTGACGAAACCTCAAACGGCACAGGCAAGATTGAGGATATGACACTCGAACAGCTCAAGCAGTATGATTTCGGTTCATATTACGACCCGAAATTCAAGGGTACTCCCCTGCCCACACTTGACGAATTCCTTGACCTTGCAGCAGGCAAGGGCCTTAAGGTACTCAACATTGAGCTCAAGCCCGAAAAGGACACCGCAAGGCGTGAAACACTTGTGCGCAAAACCCTCGAATCCGTTGAGGCAAGAGGCTTGAGCGACATTCTTCTCATCTCCAGCTTCAGCAAAGAGATTCTCGAATACATCAAACAGATTGCGCCCGAGTGCAAGACAGCATTCCTATATCCTGCAGGCTACAAGCGTGCCTTTCTCGCATTTCTGCCGCCGTTTGCCGCAATGAAAAAAATGCAGTGCCATGCCGCACATCCGCATAAGCTCTGCATCAGAGGCAAGTTTGTTGAGAACGCTCACAAAAACGGACTTGAGGTAAACGTATGGACCGTTGACGAAAGCGAAGAAATTCGCAATATGATTAAAGCAGGCGTTGACGGAATCATCACCGACTGCCCCGACAGAGTGCGCAACATCCTCAACGAAATGAACGGCTACCCCGAAAACTAAAAAAAACAGACAAAAGCTTGCAAGGTTTTTCCCTGCAAGCTTTTAGTATTTACCGGATAAATAAGACGATGAATTGATTTTAATCAATTCAAATCATGGAGCGACAAGCGAGAAATCATGGCGTAAGCCAAATCATGCGTCAGCATTTCATTTATGTTTTTTTATGATTTGCCTTACGGCATGATTTGATTTTTTCAAAATCATGATTTGCAAAATTTATTTTGCATTATTTGCGTTAAAAACGCATTATTTGCAATCAATATATAGGCTCAAAACTTAACCTTGACCTCGTGTGAGCCGATTTTGGTTTTAATTTCGAGAGTATATCCGCCGAATTCACAGGGCAGAAGCTCATATTCGCCCGTGCAGTCAACGCTCTGCGGCTCTGAGGGCAGGTATACGACTGTTTTCGTGTCAAATTCCTTATCCTGCTCGTAAGTAAGGGTAAACGCATTCTCTTTTCTGTCGTGGCGGTATGCCTTGATTTCGCCCGTTACAGCTCTGGGATAGGGTCTGTTAAGCACGTCCATAATGCCGTCGCCTATAAGTCCCTCGTGGAATGCCCAATAAGTGTTGCTCCACTTGCGGTCATCAAAGAATTTGAGCAGATGATGCACGTGCGGATACCACTCCGTGCCCTCTGAATAGCCACCCCATTCGCCGACAAGCACAGGAACTCCAAGGCGGGTCTGGCTGTTTTCGTGCTCGCCGAAAATTGCATCGGTGCGTGATGAGCTGGCGTGCTTATACAGCGGAGTATCGACCATAAAATCGTAGCCGTGCGGTGAGAAGCACATCTTCTCTTCTGCCTTACCGTCATATTCAATCGGGCCTGCCTTGCAGGGAATTGAGAGGTTTGAATAGTAGCAGTTGTCGATAAACATAATGCCGTTGTCGGTAACACTGCGGATTGCACCTGCAGTTTTATTGAGGAACGGAGTGTAACGCTCACGGTCAAATTTTTCTACAAGCTGAGCCGCACCGAGTGCAACATCGTGCAGAATATCGCCGTTATACTGTTCAAGCACAGCAGGAATATCGAGCTTGACAGCATCCTTTATAAGCTTGGCTTTGTTGATTCGCTTATCGGTGAGCGTTGTTTTGACAAGACCTTTTATAAGCTGACGGAAAACCTTACCGCCGTCACTGCCGAGGAAGGGCTCGTTGAACATATCAAAACCGAAAAGTGCAGGATGGTCGCCGAGCTTCTCGGCAACAAATTTCCACATATCTGCAAAGCGGTCAAGCAAGCCCTTACCGTTGCAATTTTTATTATTCCAGAAGTTGTCAAAGGCATTGTGTACGCCCTTACCCCAGAAGTAGCCCTCTGCCCAGACTATTTTTATATCCTTGCGCTTTTTGCCGTTCATCATGCAAGCCCACTCGGGTGCACCGTCGCCCCACTCGTAGCAGTAGTTAGAATACAAATCCTGATGCATATCAATATAAGCATAAAGGCCGTATTTTTCGCACTGGTCAAGCATTTTTCGCACGCAGTCCAAATACTTTTCGTTGTACTTGCCGCATTCGGGCTCAACCGCCGCCCAGGTGATACCAAGGCGCACAATGTTAAAGCCGTTTTCAGCAAGCGCACGGAACATTTTATCATCATATTCATAAACGTGGCAAAACTTTCCGTTTTCATCTCGCCAGCCCTTATCGCAAAGGTTAACGCCGTTGAAAATTCTTTCTCTGCCGTATTCATCAACAAAGCTTTTGCCTCGGGTAAGTATCTTATCCATAATAAAAATCCCCCTTATGATTTATAAATTTTAAATTCGCTGAGCACTACGCCAACGTGCTCCTCGCCTATTTCAAGCGCTATACAGCCGTTTTCAAAAACGGATGCAGGCAAATCGTAAACAGCGCAGGTGAAGCGCTCATTGAGCATTTCTTTTTCAAACTGCTCATCCTTTTCGCCGCCGAAGAATTTGCCTCGGTAAATATCGGCACCGTTTGCCTTGACATAAAAGCTGTTGAACATATCGTAATTATTCTTTTTATATGTAACACGAAGCTTATAATCGGTGTCGGGCTCGAAGCCTGCAAGCCTGCAGACAAAGGTGCAGTTATCAAAGGCTTTAAGCATGCACATCGGGATTGAGCCGTTGTTAACCTCACGCCTGTCACCCTGGTAGTCCATATAAAATTCGCCCTTTTGCCTTTCACCGAGCACACCGAAGCCGTGCTCTGCAAACGAATAATAATACTCGCCTTTGCCTATTTTATTGCGGTTGAAAACGCGGGTAAGAAAATCTTTGCGCTCACCCTCGGGCATAGCATCTGCCGCCTCAAAGCGATTTAAGAGCCAGGCTCTGTCGGTTACGGGCAGGTCGATTGTGTCAAGCGTTGCGCCTCTCTCCCAGCCGACGTTATGATAGTTTTCAACATCAAGCTGAATACCGATTTTTTCGAACAGAATATCGGCAAGCTCACCGAGCGAAGCACGCAGAGCATAATAGGATGAATCGTAATCGGTCATAAGCTCTGCCCTTGCGCTTTCAAAATCGCCTCTTGCGGCAAAGCTTGAGGCTTCGTCAATAAGCTCAAGCTCAAAACGTCTTCTGCGCCTTACAAGCACATCGCACCTCGCTCTGAAAAGAAGAAGCACGAAACGCCAATTTTCCATAAGTGCAGGTGCTTTTTCAAGCTCTGTTTCAAGAATCTGAAGTGTATGCTCAATGTGCGGATTTTCTGCAGGATCACCCTCCCAATTTCGCTCAAGGCCTAAAACCGCATCGGCAATCTGCGAAGCGTCTGCCTGCCAAATAAAGAAGCGTACATAGTCGCAGAGCGTATCATAAAGCGAAACATCCGGGAAGAAATCCATATCGCTCCACACAGCCTTATTCACATCATCGTGCACACCCTCGGAATAGCTGACACCGCCGATTACATACTGACGTGTAAGACGGTGAAGAAGCCTGAACTCGGTCGGACGGGGATTGACACTCTCGCGGCTGAGCGTGCTTGCAAGAGCATAGTGCCAATCGTCTCTGTCAAAATGCACGGGATATTCACAGCGCAGATTATGGGTAATATCCGGATAGAATCTTATCGGATATTTTGACGGCAGCTTGCGCCGCAAATCATCCATCATAAATGCGTGATTCGGGCCTGTGATAATGCCGTCAATTTCATCGGGCAGTTTATTCATTTCGCCCATAAAATCCTCGGGCCAGGTGATATTGGAGTGAGGTGCTTGGGCAGACGGCCACATTCCTGCATCGGGCTTGATTTCTTTGAGTACCTTTGAAATTTTAATACAGCGCTTTACAAAATCGTCGCCGTCCATTTCACCGGGGTCGCCTCCGGGCGGAAAGATTGCATCGATTCTCGGCAAAGTCTCGAACACTTTACGTCTTGATGCAAGTGCAGTTTCTTCATCTTCATCATCGTTATTCGGATACCAGCAGGAAACGTCCATATCCACCTTATCGGCAAGCTCACTCGCCGCAGTTGCAAGCTCCAGCGGATGATATTTCATAAGCGGATTGTTTTCGTCCATTTTGCTGCTTGGAATGTGCTCGCAGGTGTTACAGCCGAAAGCCATAATATCACGATAAAAGCGGAAGTATTCTTCGGGTCCCCACGCATCATAAGTATTGGGAAGTGATCGATAGCCGCACTGGTGACCTCTTATTTTTTTATCGGGCACATAAGTGCCGGCAATATTTCTGATAAGGGTGATTTTGTTGTTTGCAAAAATGCATTTGCGCAGGAAATATGAATAACCGTAAATAAGACCTCTTATGCCTGCGGCGGTAATTTTTATATGAGAGCCGTCCTGCTCAATTGCATAGCTGTCCTTGTCGGCAACACTCGCATCAGCTACAAGCTCAACGCAGGGCTCACCGCCCTCAAACGGCTTATAGCCTGCACGCATTTCAATCTCTTCACTGAAAAGCTCACGCGCATATTCGGCCGCCTCTCCGGTGGCAGTTACGCTAAGAAAAGAAAAATCATATTTCATACCTTTCACCCTCGTTCACCTTTTTGTTTATATAACTACACAAGTTTACTATATCATTTATTTTATAAGTTTGCAAGTAGGGGCGATTTATGAATCGCCCGTAATCTATCGACATATCAATTTCGTTGTTATTGCCATATCCCTTTTATAGCGGACGCCCAATGTGCGCCCCTACAGGAGATGTCATTCTGAGCGTGAGAGAAGAATCTTAAAGCGATAGAGCCCCTTACTCACATATTTTAAGCCTCCGCAAGCACTGCTTGACACAATCAAGCAATCTGTGCTTGGCATAACAAAGCAAATGCTGTATAATAAAAAGCGAAGCAGGAGGCGATTGAATGACCACCAACGAAAAGATACAATATTACAGAAAAAAGCTTGGGCTGTCGCAGGAAGAGTTAGGGCAAAGGCTGCTTGTCAGCCGACAAACCGTAAGCCTTTGGGAAAACGGACAGACCGCACCAACGATAGATAATCTTATAAGGCTGAAAGAAGTTTTCGGTGTTTCGGTTGATGAGCTGTTGGGATGTGAAAATGAAACACAAGAGGAAGCTGAAAAGCCGACAGAAAGCTACACCGTGCGCCACTCAAGAGAAGAGCTGAAAAAGATTAACGCTTATATTTTCAAAAGAGCTTTCAAAAAGTCTTTGGTTTCATTAGCTGTTTTTGCGGCTTTGCTTGTTGCATATATAATTATGGATATGCCTGATATTCTGGTCGGTTTATTCGGCGGATTTTTAGTTATCTGGGCAATTCTTGTTTTTAAGTCTATTCGTTCCCACAGAAAAGAATGGAGCAAGGCGATTGAACGAGTATCTGAAAGCAGCTATGAATATAAGGTTTTTGAAGATTATTTTACGGTTGATATAATACGCAACAACGAAACTGTAAGAATAGAAAAAATTGATTTTTGCGATATAAAAAAAGCTTTTGATTTTGAGGAAGAAAAATATATACTGCTTAACGTCAATAATCAGCTTTATATATTAAAGAAGAGCGACCTTGCAAACAATTCTGCTTTCTACAAAGCATTATATAATTCGGAAAAAGCTAATTTTAACAGAGCTCCCAAAAAGATAACCGTTGCAGCAAGCGTTTTCTTTGTTTTGTCGCTGATTATTATATTCGGCTCCACTATGGTAAACGGTTGGGACACCGAAATGAATTTAAAAGCTTGGATGTTCCTTATTCCTCTGCCAATACCTGTTATCGGCATCATATTCGGTTTTCTGTTAAAGAAGTACGGTTGCAAATACAAGAAAAACATTGTTGCAGGCGTTTTAGCGCTGTTAATGCTGGTTTTATTTAACAGCTTTTACGGTTGGCTCAGCGATGATTCATACGACTCTGTGGAATATCTTACAGATGTTATAGGAATAAACATGCCGCAAGATGAAATAAGCAGAAACACCATAAGCTATGACTATAAAAATCAGCCCACTGATACCGGTTTCATTTTCAGACACACCAAGGTTGAATTTGAACAAATTTCTTCAGATTACTTTGAAAACAATATGAAATATGATACACGCTGGCTGACAAGCGTGCCTGAATCTTTAAAAGGAACTCTAGCACCGATTGAATATGATGAGGGACACAAATACGCCGACAGGATAATGATTTATAATGAATTCAACGGCGAATTCAACGCACCGCTTACACCAAACGGATTTCATAATTTTATAGCGGTTTTCTACTTCACCGGTGAAAACAGAGCAGAGATTTTTGAATATGAATATGATTTGTCGCCGGATAAAGATGAATAAAGCACAAAAACACGCCCCGAATAATCGGGGCGTGTTCTGTTTTAATGCACTATTGAGATTTAGGGGAAAGAGACTTACTTGGAAGCCTTCTTTGCCTTCTTCTCTTCAACCGGAGCTGCTTCGAAGCCTACGAGCTCGATGATGCACATCTCTGCTGCGTCGCCGCGGCGGGGGCCGGTCTTGATGATACGGCAGTAACCGCCGTTAACATCTTTGTACTTGGGGGCGATTTCGTCGAAAAGCTTTTTGACAACATCCTTCTTTGTGACAAATGCAAAAGCCTGACGCTTTGCTGCGAGTGTGTTGTCCTTAGCGACGGTGATCATTTTTTCCGTTAATGAACGGACTTCCTTAGCTCTTGTTACGGTAGTTTCAATTCTGCCGTTCTCCAAGAGGTAGGTAACCATTGCACGAAGCATAGCCATACGGTGATCGCTTGCTCTGCCGAGCTTTCTGGTACCGGGCATTTAAATCACTCCTTTGCCGATAAATAAAGGCTAATAGCCGTGGTTGATTATTCTTCGTCCTTGCGAAGTTCAAAGCCGAGAGATCTGAGCTTTGCAACAACTTCGTCAAGTGACTTCTTACCAAGGTTACGAACCTTCATCATGTCTTCTTCAGACTTGTTGATAAGGTCTTCAACCTTGTTGATTCCGGCTCTCTTCAAGCAGTTGAAGGAGCGTACGGAGAGGTCAAGTTCCTCAATGGTCATCTCCAGGACTTTTTCCATTACGTTGTCGTCCTTAACGACCATAACCTCTGTGTCAAATGCCTCGTCTGACAAATCTCCGAAGAGACTGAGATGCTCGTTGAGGATCTTGGCACCGAGAGAAACGGCTTCCTTGGCATTGATTGTGCCGTCTGTCCACACTTCAAGCGTAAGCTTGTCGTAGTCGGTAATCTGACCGACACGTGTGTTCTCTACTGTGTAGTTCACCTTGAGTACAGGTGTATAAATTGAGTCAATTGCAATGACACCGATTACGGGCTGCATAATTGCCTTGTTGCGCTCTGCGGAAACATAGCCGCGACCCTTGTCGCAGGTAAGCTCCATGCCCAGGTGAGCATCTGCATCGAGTGTAGCAATAGGCAGCTCGGGGTTGATGATTTCAACCTCGCTGTCAGTGCTGATGTCGCCCGCTGTGACAACGCCTGCGCCGGAAGCGTCGATGTACATTGTCTTGGGGCCGTCACCGTGAATTTTAAGAATCACGCTCTTGAGGTTAAGAACGATTTCTGTTACATCTTCCTTAACGCCCTTGATTGTTGAAAACTCGTGAAATACGCCGTCAATCTTAACAGATGTGATTGCGTAACCGGGGAGTGAGGAAAGCAGTACTCTTCTGAGGCTGTTGCCAAGAGTTGTACCGTAGCCACGCTCCAGCGGTTCAAGCACAAATTTTCCGTAATCTCCACTTGCGCTGAATTCGGCAGTTTCGATTGTGGGCTTCTCGATTCCTATCATTGAAAACCCTCCTTGTTAAATTGAGTAAATAAGGCAGAAACTCAAAAACATTATTTCGAGTAGAACTCAACGATGAGATGCTCTTCAACGGGAGTAGCAATCTGCTCACGCTCGGGAAGAGCAGCAACCTTAGCTGTTGCAGCCTCTGCGTTAAGGTCAAGCCACTGGGGAACGGGACGACCGTCAGCCTCGAGGAGAGCCTTGAACTTTGCGCTGTCCTTGCTCTTTGCCTTGATTGCGATTTCGTCGCCGACCTTTGTGAGGTATGACGGAATGTCAACCTTCTTGCCGTTAACTTCGAAATGGCCGTGAGCTACGAGCTGTCTTGCTTCTGCACGGGAGTTTGCCCAACCGAGGAGATAAACAATGTTATCAAGACGGCTTTCGCAGATTCTGAGCAGGTTCTCACCTGTTACGCCCTGACGGCGTTCAGCCATAAGGAAATACTTGTGGAACTGACCTTCCTGAATACCGTAGTAACGCTTAGCCTGCTGCTTTGCACGAAGCTGCATACCGTATTCGGAAGTCTTCTTGCGGCTCTGGCCGTGCTGACCGGGAGCGTATGAACGACGCTCGAGTGCGCACTTACCTGTGTAGCATCTTGAGCCCTTGAGGAAATGCTTCTTGCCCTCGCGGCGGCAGAGCTTACAAACCGCACCTGTATATCTTGCCATAGTAATTACACCTCCTGAAAAATAAGGTTATACGCGCCTTCTCTTGGGCGGGCGGCAGCCGTTGTGAGGAATGGGAGTTACGTCCTTGATCATGCTTACTTCAAGACCTGCTGTCTGAAGAGCTCTGATAGCAGCCTCACGGCCTGCGCCGGGGCCCTTAACGTAAACTTCAACATACTTCATGCCATGCTCCATAGCAGCCTTAGCAGCTGTTTCTGCAGCAGTCTGAGCTGCGAAAGGAGTGGACTTTCTTGAACCTCTGAAGCCCATCTCGCCTGCACTTGCCCATGACACAGCATTGCCCTGTGTATCGGTAATTGTTACGATAGTGTTGTTGAAGGTGGATTGGATATGAGCAGCACCG
>JAZUOH010000012.1:0-13912 GCA_045604525.1 Acutalibacteraceae bacterium | reverse complement strand
GCATAAGCTAGTAAGACCCCTCATGGACTATGAGGTTGATAGGCTGCATGTGTAAGCGTAGTGATACGTTCAGCTAGGCAGTACTAATAGGTCGAGGGCTTGAACCATTTTTCTCACTTGGGTATTCAGGTTTTTCTAACCATTACCTCATCACTATATTAGCTTTGTTCGGTTTTTAGGGTACAATCCCAAAGAGCTGTATCGCTTGATACGGCTTTTTTTATTTTCTGTCATTCTGAGAGCTAACGATGATTTTTTATGTGCTTTAAGATCCTTCGTTACACTCACGATGACATTTTTATATCAATCTGAATTCTTTCAGATTAAGCCTTGTTGTATTTTCTTGACCAATGTAACGTTTAATGCTATATTAAATTTAGAAGATATTCATTTTTAATTAAAGGAGTGTCGGTTATGAAGAATATAAAAAGAGTATTATCTTTTGTGATGATATTGATTATAATTTTTTCTTCAGCACTTTTACCTTCAAAAGCGGCAGAGGGTGATTATGATTTCTATCTTGAACTTGAGGATAGCATAATTTGGAGACTTTTTTCAGATCAATTACTCTACGATACAGTCAACGGTGCGGAATATATATATTGTAGAAGATGGTGAGGCTACCATTCTTAATGTTCAGATAAATTATTGGGGTCCTGAAAAAATACCGTTTGTTTTTCCCGAAATGTTAGGTGGATATCCTGTTACAACAATCGGTTTTGATGACGGTAATATTTATGATGGTTATGGTGTAGAAACTTTTCTATATATGAAATATGGTAATGATTTTGTTTCCGAAGATGCCACCAAATGGGCAGAATACGACCCGAGTTTGTTATATGTTTCAGAGGTTATTATTCCTGAGGGTTATAAGCACATTAAAGATAGAGCCTTTTCCGGTGTAACAGAAAAAATTATCTTTCCTAAAAGTTTGAGGTCTATTAGCGGAGAAGCTTTTGATTATCTTTATACATATGTAAATGAAAAAAATGAAAGATGTCTTGTTTTGCCGGAATGTAGTATTACGTATAATGCTTTGGATTATTCAATTGCTTGTGGCGGACACAACAAATTTGTAACTCTTCCTTCAAGGAATGATTATGCGTATTTTGTAGAAGCTCTTAAATATTACAATACTTCGGTTTATTTCCCGTCGAATTATGCATACGACAGTGTTTTTGATTGCTTCTATTATTTCGAAGCAGCTGCAGGAGATGCAGGCGAGATTTGGCCAATAAGCGGTACAAATATGACGTTGCACTGTGCTTCGGACAGTGAATTCTTGAAAGTATTTGAAGATTATGAAATTCCTGATGGTTTAACTATCGTAACCGACGTAACACCTGCCGAATATATTGAATTTCCTAAAGAAACTGTTAACATTCACGTTGGTGATGTTGTAGACCTTGAGGCGAAAACATATCCGGCAGAGGCTATATGGACGGCTTGCGATTACAAGGTCAGTGACCCGAGTGTAGTTAAGATTGATGAATATTCGGGACGTATTACAGCACTCAAAGAGGGTACGGTAACCGTCACCGCAACACACTGTGAGCGTGGATTCGTCGATACCTGCACCGTTAACGTCGTTCCCGAGCCCGTTCCCGGTGTTAATGAAATCAAACCTGCAACCGACACTCCTTATTATTCCTACGGCAACAGAGATTACACTCTTGACTTAACGGGTAGCCCGAGCAAGATTCAGGTTGTGCGTGACAATGGCGGCACAACCACAATCGACCGACGCAGAGCAAAAGTCACCTCCAACGGCGAAACGGAAACCTGGGTTGTGAATATGCGTGTTGAAGCCGGCACACACAACATCCGTGCAAAGTACGGAAACAAGTGGGATGAACGCTTAACTCCGTTCACCGTCACTTACGATACACCGCCGACACCTAAAGCGTATTCGTTTGATTTAGGCTATGAAAACGGACTCGGCACGTTCGAGGTCGTAACCGACCCGCAGATAATAAAAGTACAATTCCTGCTCGATAACGGCTGTACGCTCACATATTCGCAAGGCAACAGCTACGTTGCCGAAGACGGCCTTCGCCATTGGGTAATAACACGCAAAATCCCCGCAAACACAAACTATACCCTCAAAACCAAGCTCGGCTACACCTGGACTATAACAGACCTTACGGTCAATTCGTAATTCATAATTAACTCTCTCTTTAACAGGGAGAGTTAATTTTTTATGCCTCCTTGCCTAAAGGGGGACTTTATTTTACCTCCTCTGACGAGGAAGCTGAAAAATTTCGTAGGGGCGGCTATCAGCCGTCCGTTTTAATTGTATTATCTCTTTTACGGCGGACGCCCGATGGGCGCCCCTACGGCATCCAGTGAAATTTATGTGCAGGAAAATCTGTCAACCACACAGGAAAAGCGTCTACGCGTTATAAGGACAATCGCACTTGTTCCCTCCTGATATGTAATTAAAAGCTTTGTCGGGAGGGCATGGAAATCCCCGCAACAGTGCGCAATGAAATCGATAAGTCGGTGAATTATTGCGGCTATTATATTATATTTAATTATTTTGCAAAAAGGCTTTACTTTAGCGTGCTAATATGTTAAAATGCTAACACATTAAAGAAAATGAAAGGTTGTATTCACTATGAAAAAGTTTTTAGCACTTCTTCTTGCACTTTCAATGGTATTCTGCTTTGCAGCTTGCGGCGGAAATGAAACACCCGAAACCACAACTAACCCTGACAGCAACGAAACAACAGTTAACAACGATGCGGAAAAGACAGTTGTTGTTGGCTACACAATTTATGAGCCGATGAACTACAAGGACGAAAGCGGCAAGCTTGTCGGCTATGACACAGAGCTTGCAGAGAAGGTTTTCGGCAACCTCGGCTACAAGGTTATTTTCCAGCAGATTGACTGGGGCAGCAAGTACACAGACCTCAATTCCGGCACAATTGACTGCGTATGGAACGGTTTTACCTGCAATACAGCTGATGATGACGGTATTCTCCGTTCAGAGAAGGTTGACTTCTCCTACAACTATATGGAAAACCGCCAGGTAATCGTTGTCAAGGCTGATTCCGGCATCGCTACAGCTGCAGACCTCAACGGTAAGTTTGGTGTTGCAGAAAGCGGCTCAGCAGGCGAAACATATGCCAAGACTTTTGAAGGTATTGCATTCAAGGGCTTCCTTTATCAGACAGACTGTCTCACAGAAATCAATGCAGGCACAGCAGATTTCGCAGTTGTTGATGCACAGCTTGCAAAATCTTATGTAGGTAAGGGCGACTATGCAAACCTTGCAATTGTTGAGTCTCTCTCCAGCGATGTTGAGTACTATGCAATCGGCTTCAAGAAGGGCAGCGACCTCACAGCACAGGTTAACGCACAGCTCGAGGCTCTCGGTGCAGACGGCACAATCGCAGCTCTTGCTGACAAGTACGGCGTAGCTAACACAGCTATCAAGGATTTCTCAGACCAGAAATAATTTTCACTTAAAGATATACTAATTGGAGTTTTAATATGTCCTTTTTAGAAGTCACGGCTTTTTTGTTCGACGGCTTTAAAATATCTTTGCTTATCTTTGCGGTGACGCTGCTTTGCGGCGCACCGCTTGGTTTGCCTATAGCCTTTTGTTCGATGAGCCGATTCAGAATAGTTAAATCAATTTCAAAGGTGATTGTCTGGATTGTCAGGGGCATTCCGCTGATGCTTCAGATTTTCATAATCTATTACGTGCCCGGTCTGCTGTTTGATTTCCAGATTTTCGGACAGATTGACCGACACATGTTCATCGAATACGGAATTTCGGATGCAGGCCGAATTACTGCGGTGCTTATTGCATTTACAATTAACTATGCCTGCTATTTTTCTGAAATTTACAGAGGCGGTATCGAGTCTATATCCAAGGGCCAATACGAGGCGGGATATGTGCTCGGCCTTACCAAATCGCAGATTTTCCGCAAAATTATTTTCAAGCAGGTTGTTCAGCGCATTGTTCCCCCTATGTCAAACGAGATTATAACGCTCATCAAGGATACGGCTCTTGCTAACTGTATTATGGTTTGCGAAATCATCAAGAATGCAAAAGAGCTTGCCGCAACAAAGGCTATGGTATGGCCGCTGTTCTTCACAGGTGTGTTCTACCTTGTGTTTGTCGGTATACTCACGGTTGTTCTCGGCAAGGCGGAAAAGAAGCTGAGCTATTTCAGGAGTTAAATTATGTCGATATTAAAGGTAACTAATATAAGAAAAAGCTTCGGCAAAACCGAGGTTCTCAAAGATATCAGCTTTACCCTTGAGAAGGGTGAGGTGCTTTCAATCATCGGCTCATCGGGCAGCGGTAAGACAACACTGCTCCGCTGTCTCAACTTCCTTGAAACTGCAGATTGCGGCAAGATTGAGGTTGACGACGACGTGCTGTTTGACAGCGCAGACAAAACAAAGCTGTCTGATGAAAGGGTGAGGGAGAACAGACTTAATTTCGGCCTGGTTTTCCAGAATTTCAATCTCTTTCCGCAGTATACCGTTCTGCAGAATCTTACCCTTGCGCCGACACTGCTCAAAAAAGGCGATGAAGCTTCAATAAAGAAGAACGCTCTTGAGATAATTGAAAAGGTTGGTCTTTCAGAAAAGGTTGATTTTTATCCTTGCCAGCTTTCGGGCGGTCAGCAGCAGCGTGTTGCAATTGCACGTGCGCTTGCGCTCAACCCCAAGATTCTTTTCTTTGATGAGCCCACATCGGCACTCGATCCCGAGCTCACGCAGGAAGTTCTCAATGTTATAAGGGGTCTCAAAAATTCGGGCTGCACAATGGTGATTGTCACCCACGAAATGGAGTTTGCCAAGAACGTTTCCGACAAGGTTATCTTTATGGCAGACGGTGTTATCGAGGAGCAGGGCACACCCGAAGAGGTGCTTGTCAACCCGAAATCCGAGCGAACAAAGGCATTCCTTAATAAAATAGGTTAAATTTTACCAAATAATATTTTGCGCACACTTTACCTCGTGTTTACGGCTTAAATGCCTATGCAGAGCGGAAGTGTGCGTTTTTTATATTTTTTTAAAATTTGCGTTTTTGCAGGCGAAACGCCATAAAAACACAAAAATAAAGCAAAAAACTTTACAATTTGAGTAAAAAAGCTATTGACTTTGGCTTGAAATTGCCTTATAATACCTAATTACAATTAAAATGGATTTATAGCGACTTCGCTAAAAAGTCTGATTTTTAGTTGTGCAATATAACTAAAAATCGCAGCAAATCCCGGTCAAAATTCTAACTGCTATATACAATAAGAATGGAGTGATTTGCCTATGGCTAAAGCAGCCAAAATGGTCAAGCACGGCAAAATCGAAAGATTGAGCTACGGCAGGAACAATGAGGTTATGGGTATGCCCAACTTCATCGAAATCCAGAAGAAGTCTTACCAGTGGTTCCTTGAAAAGGGAATGCGTGAGGTCTTCCGTGATATCGATGAAATTACCGATTACACAGGCAACCTTGTCCTCACTTTTGTCGACTTCCGTATGGAAGACAAGCCCAAGTACACAATTGCCGAGTGCAAGAAGCGTGATGCAAGCTACTCTGCACCCATGCGTGTTACTGCCCGCCTTTACAACAAGGAAACAGGCGAAATCAAAGAAAACGAAGTCTTTATGGGCGACTTCCCCATTATGACTGAGAGCGGCACCTTTGTTATCAACGGTGCAGAGCGTGTTATCGTTTCACAGCTCGTTCGTTCACCCGGTGTCTATTTCGACATCGACCACGATAAGGTCGGTAAGGAGCTCTACACAACTCAGATCATCCCCAACAGAGGTGCATGGCTTGAGTTTGAGACAGACCAGAATGACCTTTACTACGTAAGAATTGACAAGAACAGAAAAATCTTCGTCACAACGTTCATCCGTGCACTCTTCTGCGGCACAGACCTCGGCGAGGGCACAAACGAAGATATTCTTGATATGTTCGGCGATGATATCCGTATCAACGCAACACTTGAAAAGGATGAGAAGCAGAATGCAGGCGAGGCTCTTCTTGAGGTTTACCGCAAGCTTCGTCCCGGTGAGCCGCCCTCAATCGAGACTGCACAGACTCACCTTGACAACCTCTTCTTCGATCCCCACCGTTACGACCTTTCACGTGTAGGCCGTTACAAGTACAACAAGAAGCTCGCTATCTCCGACAGACTTGCAGGCTGCACACTTGCAGATATGATTGTCAGCCCCGCAACAGGCGAAATTCTTGCCGAGCCCGGTGAGGTTATCACAAAGGAGAAGGCATACGAAATTGAGCAGGCCGGTGTCAGCAAGGCTTACGTTGACCTTGACGGCAAGCAGATTTGCATCATCTCCAACGGTATGGTCGATATCGGCACATACTTCCCGCAGTTTACAAAAGAGCAGCTTGAGGATGCCGCTATCAACGAGAAGGTAAGCTTTACAGCACTCAAGCCCATTGTTGACGCTGCAGCAGAGGAAGGCTGGACAGACGAGGAGATTCTCGCAAAGCTTCTTGAAAACTGCGACAGCCTTATTCCCAAGCACATTGTCCGTGAGGATATCTTTGCATCAATCAACTACCTTAACTGCCTTGCTAACGGTCTTGGCAGCAAGGATGATATAGACCATCTTGGCAACAGACGTATCCGCTGTGTAGGTGAGCTTCTTCAGAATCAGTTCAGAATCGGCTTCACCAGAATGGAAAGAGTTGTACGTGAGCGTATGTCAATCCAGGCTCAGGACAGCGATAAGCTCACACCTCAGTCGCTTATCAGCATCCGTCCCGTTGTAGCGGCAATCAAAGAGTTCTTCGGCTCTTCACCGCTTTCACAGTTCATGGATCAGACAAACCCGCTCTCAGAGCTTACTCACAAGCGCCGTCTTTCAGCTCTCGGCCCCGGCGGTCTTTCACGTGACCGTGCAGGTTTCGAGGTTCGTGACGTTCACTACAGCCACTACGGCCGTATGTGCCCCATCGAAACTCCTGAAGGTCCCAACATCGGTCTTATCTCCTACCTTGCAACATTTGCAAGAATTAACGATTACGGCTTCATCGAGGCTCCCTATCGCAAGATAGATAAGGAGACGGGTGTTGTTTCAAATGAGGTTGTCTATATGACAGCTGACGTCGAGGATAATTACATCGTAGCTCAGGCTAACGAGCCCCTCGACGAAAATAACCGCTTTAAGAATCCCAGAGTCAATGCACGTCACCGTGACGAGTTCCTTGACATTGAAAGCGACAGAGCAGACTATATGGACGTTTCGCCCAAGATGCTTGTTTCTGTTGCAACAGCTATGATTCCCTTCCTTGAGAACGATGACGCTAACCGTGCGCTCATGGGCTCTAACATGCAGAAGCAGGCTGTTCCGCTTCTCAAAACAGATGCTCCCATCGTTGCAACAGGTATGGAATACAAGGCTGCTGTTGACTCAGGTGTTTCACTTGTGGCAAAGCATGCAGGTACGGTTACCTACGTCAGCGCTGATAAGATTGAGATTCTCACCAACGAGGGTGAGGTCGACACTTACGAGCTTATCAAGTTCCAGCGCTCCAACCAGGGCACATGTATCAACCAGCGTCCCGTCGTCAAGGCAGGCCAGAAGGTTGACTATATGGAAGTTATTGCAGACGGTCCTGCAACAGACCTCGGCGAAATCAGCCTTGGTAAGAACGCACTTATCGGCTTTATGACCTGGGAAGGTTATAACTACGAGGATGCTGTTCTTATTAACGAAAAGCTTGTCCGTAACGATGTTTACACATCTATCCATATCGAAAAGTACGAGCTTGAAGCTCGTGACACAAAGCTTGGCCCGGAGGATATCACAAGAGATATTCCCAATGTCGGTGACGACGTGCTCAAGGACCTTGACGAAGACGGTATCATCCGCATTGGTGCAGAGGTTCATTCGGGCGATATTCTTGTCGGTAAGGTAACACCCAAGGGTGAAACCGAGCTCACAGCTGAAGAAAGACTTCTCCGTGCTATCTTCGGCGAAAAGGCAAGAGAAGTCAGAGACACATCTCTTCGTGTACCTCACGGCGAATACGGTATTGTTGTTGATGTTGAGGTGTTCACACGTGAGAATTGCGATGAGCTCAACCCCGGTGTCAACAAGGTAGTCCGCTGCTACATCGCACAGAAGCGTAAGCTTTCAGTCGGCGATAAGATGGCCGGCCGTCACGGTAACAAGGGTGTTGTTTCCAGAATTCTTCCCCAGGAGGATATGCCCTTCCTTCCCGACGGTACACCGCTTGATATCGTTCTCAACCCCCTCGGCGTTCCCAGCCGTATGAATATCGGTCAGGTTCTCGAGGTTCACCTCGGCTTTGCGGCTAAGTCAATGGGTATCAAGGTTATGACTCCCGTATTTGACGGCGCAGACGAAACAGATATTATCGAAGCCTTCAAGATGGCTAACGAAAAGCTTATGGAAGCTGCAAGAGAAAAGGCTCTTGAAAGCGGCGAAGAATTCCGTGAGGAAGACGTATTCCAGCTTCGCAGCGACTGTAAGTCAATACTCAGAGACGGCAGAACAGGTAAGCAGTTTGATAACCCCGTAACAGTCGGCGTTATGTATTACCTCAAGCTTCTCCACCTTGTTGACGATAAGATTCACGCACGTTCAACAGGTCCGTACTCACTCATCACTCAGCAGCCCCTCGGCGGTAAAGCTCAGTTCGGCGGCCAGCGTTTCGGTGAAATGGAAGTTTGGGCACTTGAGGCGTACGGTGCAGCTTATACTCTTCAGGAAATCCTCACAGTCAAGTCTGTCGATGTTGTCGGCCGTGTAAACACTTATAAGGCAATCGTCAAGGGTCTTAACGTTCCCAAGCCCGGTGTACCCGAATCCTTCAAGGTTCTTATCAAAGAGCTTCAGTCACTCGGTCTTGACGTCAAGGTTCTCGACGGCGACAAAAATGAAATTGACCTCAGACAGTCGTTTGACGATGATGATGTCGGTCTTCACATTGTTGACAGCGAAGCATTCTCCACGGTAAACGATGCAGGAGATGCACAGGGCTACTCACAGGAGGGTGAAGGCATATTTGAAGACGGCGATTCTCAGGAAGAATCAGACGAATGGGATGACGAGATTATCGAGCCCGATTTCTTCTCCGATGAAGATTTTGCGGACGATAGCTACGACGAATAATCAATCTCAATCAACCGTTTTCCAAGTATTTAATATAGAAAAGAGGTCGTTTTAATGGATAACAACACAAACGAAATAACCTTTGAATCCATACAGATAGCGCTCGCTTCACCCGAAAAGATCAGAGCATGGTCACACGGTGAGGTCAAGAAGCCCGAAACAATAAACTATAGAACACTTAAGCCCGAAAGAGACGGTCTTTTCTGCGAAAAGATTTTTGGTCCCATGAAGGACTGGGAATGTCACTGCGGTAAGTACAAGAGAATCCGCTATAAGGGCAAGGTCTGTGAGCGTTGCGGCGTTGAGATTACAAAGTCCAAGGTGCGCCGTGAGCGTATGGGACACATCGAGCTTGCTGCTCCTGTTTCTCACATCTGGTATTTCAAGGGTATCCCCTCAAGAATGGGTCTCATTCTTGATATTTCTCCCAGAAATCTTGAAAAAGTTCTTTACTTTGCAATGTATATTGTCATCGATCCGGGTGACACTCCTCTTAACAAGTATCAGACACTTACAGAAAAAGAGTACGGTGAATGGTACGAAAAGTACGGCGACAGCTTCCGTGCAGGCATGGGTGCCGAGGCTATCAAAGAGCTTCTCAGCGAAATCGATATCGATGAGCTTGATGCACAGCTTCGTGATGACCTTGCAGGTGCAAGCGGTCAGAAGCGCGCAAGAATCCTCAAGAGACTTGAGGTTGTTGATGCATTCAAGCATTCAGGCAACAAGCCCGAATGGATGATTCTTGACGTTGTTCCCGTCATTCCTCCCGATATCCGTCCCATGGTTCAGCTCGACGGCGGCAGATTTGCAACATCTGTCCTCAACGACCTGTACCGCAGAGTTATCAACAGAAACAACCGTCTTAAGAAGCTCCTCGAGCTCGGTGCTCCCGACATCATTGTCCGCAACGAGAAGAGAATGCTTCAGGAGGCAGTTGATGCCCTTATCGACAACGGCAGAAGAGGCAGACCTGTAACAGGCCCCAACAACCGTCCTCTCAAGTCACTTTCCGATATGCTCAAGGGTAAGCAGGGCCGCTTCCGTCAGAACCTTCTCGGTAAGCGTGTTGACTACTCAGGCCGTTCGGTTATCGTTGTCGGTCCCGAGCTTAAGATTTATCAGTGCGGTCTCCCCAAGGAGATGGCTCTCGAGCTCTTCAAGCCCTTCGTTATGAAGCGCCTTTTCGAAACAAAGGTTGCTCTCAATATCAAAACAGCCCGTAAGATGGTTGAGCGTGCAAACCCCGAGGTATGGGATGCACTCGAGATAGTCATCAAGGACCATCCCGTTATGCTCAACCGTGCTCCTACACTTCACAGACTCGGTATCCAGGCTTTCGAGCCCGTACTTGTTGAAGGCAGAGCAATCAAGCTTCATCCCCTCGTATGTACAGCTTTCAACGCTGACTTCGACGGTGACCAGATGGCTGTTCACGTACCTCTTTCAGCAGAGGCACAGGCAGAGGCCCGCTTCCTTATGCTTGCTGCTAACAACCTGCTCAAGCCCTCCGACGGTAAGCCCGTTGCAGTTCCCACACAGGATATGATTCTCGGCTCATACTATATGACACTCGTTAAAAAGGGTGAGCCCGGTGAAGGTAAGGTATTCCGTGACGTAAACGAAGCTATGATGGCTTATGATGAAGGCGATATCACACTTCATTCAATCATCAAGATTCGTATGACCAAGGAAATCGGCGGTAAGCTTCACACCAAGTTCCTTCAGACATCTCTCGGCCGTGTGATCTTCAATGATCCCATTCCTCAGGACCTTGGCCTTATCGAGCGTAAAACTCCCGACGATATGTTCAAGCTTGAGTTCGGTGATATCAGCGATGTTGACTTCGAAGCTATCAAGGATGACGATGCAGCATTCAAGAAGGCTGTAAGCATGATTGCAAAGAAGAAGACAATCGGCAGAGTTATCGAAAGCTGTATCAAGAAGCACGGCACAGCTGTCACAGCAGAGGTTCTTGATAAAATCAAGGCTCAGGGCTACAAGTATTCAACAATTTCAGGTCTTACTGTTTCTGTTTTCGATGCTACGATTCCTCAGGAGAAGGCAGGCTACCTTGCTGAGGCTGAGGCAAGAGTTGATAAGATAACAAAGAAATACAGAAAAGGTCTTATCAGTAACGAGAAGCGTTATAAGGACGTTATCGAAACATGGGAAGAGTGCACAAGCAAGGTTGCAAAGGCTCTTAAAGACGGCTTTAATCCCTACAACCCCATCAATATGATGCTTGACTCCGGTGCCCGTGGTAATGATAGCCAGCTTCGTCAGCTTGCAGGTATGCGCGGTCTTATTGCTAACACTGCAGGTAAAACAATCGAAATCCCGATTCGTGCAAACTACAGAGAGGGTCTTAACATCCTCGAATACTTCATTTCTTCACGTGGTGCACGTAAAGGTCTTGCCGATACAGCTCTTCGTACAGCTGACTCGGGTTACCTTACACGTCGTCTTGTTGACGTTTCACAGGACGTTATCATTCACGATGAGGATTGCCACTGCCACGACGGTGTTTATGTCTACGATATCGACGACGGCCACAGAGTTATCGAGGCTCTCGATGAGCGTCTTGCAGGCAGATACCTGCTTGAATCTCTTGTCGATGCCGAAACAGGCGAGGTCGTTATGGATTGCGACACAATGATGACAGAGGAAGACGGCAAGAGAGTTGCCGCTTATGTCCGTGCACATACACCCGAGGGTGAGCGTGCACAGATAAAGATTCGTTCACTTCTCACCTGTGAGGCAGAGCACGGCGTATGTATCAAGTGCTACGGCTCCAACCTTGCAACAGGTGACCCCGTTACAGTCGGTGAGGCTGTTGGTATCATCGCTGCTCAGTCAATCGGTGAGCCCGGTACACAGCTTACTATGAGAACGTTCCACACCGGTGGTGTTGCTTCTCAGGCCGATATCACACAGGGTCTTCCCAGAGTTGAAGAGCTCTTTGAGGCTCGTAAGCCCAAGACCCTTGCAATCATCAGCGAAATCGACGGTGTCGTTTCAATCGAAAAGGTCAAGAACAGCCAGTATGTTGTTGTCCGTAACGCAGAAGAGGGTGAGGAGCGCAGCTACCTTATCACATACGGTCTTCGTATCTGTGTTCAGGACGGCCAGCACATCAAGAAGGGTGACGATATCACAGAGGGCTCACGCAACCCGCACGATATCCTTGCAGTTCTCGGTGTAGAAGCTGTTCACGATTACCTCATCAAGGAAGTTCAGCGCACATACCGCGGACAGGGTGTTGATATCAACGATAAGCATATCGAGGTTATCGTTCGCCAGATGATGAGAAAGACAAAGGTTGTTGAGGAAGGCGATACTTATCTTCTTCCAGGCACAACTGTCGATGCACGCGAAATCATCGATGCAAACAACAAGCTTCACGCTCTTGAGCGTGAAACAGGTGAAAAGCTCCGTGAGGCAACAGGCGCAACAATGCTCCTCGGTATCACAAAGGCTTCACTTGCAACAGATTCATTTATGTCAGCCGCATCCTTCCAGGAGACAACAAGAGTTCTCACAGATGCAGCAATCAAGGGCAAGACAGACAACCTCATGGGTCTCAAGGAGAACGTTATCATCGGTAAGCTTCTTCCCTCAGGTACAGGTATGAAGTGCTACAGCGATGTTGAAATTTACTCCACAGGCGCAGAGGAAGAAACACTGCCTTTGGGCGAAACTGACTAAAATTTATTCAAAACTTTGTGAAAAGTGTTGACAAAAGGCGAGTTTAGATGTTAAAATAATAAACTGTGCCATGTTGGAAAAGTCGGCTGGTCGGTCCTAACAAAAAGGGCCGACCGGCACAAGGCTTTTTTATAAATATTTCACAAGAAAGGAGATGCTACCTGTTGCCAACCTTTAATCAGCTTGTTCGCAACGGCAGAGAATCAATCGCAAAGAAGCCGAAGGCTCCTGCACTTCTTAAGGGTCTCAACTCCCACAAGAATGTTATGACCGATAAAGATTCTCCCCAGAAGAGAGGCGTTTGCACAGCAGTTAAGACCGCAACACCCAAGAAGCCCAACTCAGCTCTTCGTAAGATCGCCAGAGTACGTCTTACAAACGGCATTGAAGTTTCAGCTTACATTCCCGGTGTAGGTCACAACCTGCAGGAGCACAGCGTTGTTCTCATTCGCGGCGGCCGTGTTAAGGACCTTCCCGGTGTTCGTTACCACATCATCCGCGGTTCACTTGATACCCAGGGTGTTAACGGCAGAATGCAGTCCCGTTCAAAGTACGGTGCAAAGCGTCCTAAGGCAGCCAAAAAGTAATTCCGTTTCAGTTTAACGGAAAATTAACCGGACAAAATTCTTCTTAGCAGGCTGTGTTCAGTGCATAGGCCTGAACGCAACCAATGCGAGAGTTAAATATATATACATTATATAGGCTCTCCCATTGGCGCCACGAGACTTTTGTCACTCGAGTACCTATGATATCATTATATTTGTGAAGGAGGGAAGCGAAGTGCCAAGAAGAGGCCAGATTGCAAAACGTGATGTTTTGCCCGATCCGCTTTACAACTCAAAACTTGTTACACGCTTAATCAACAGCGTAATGTACGACGGTAAGAAGGGCGTCGCTCAGAAAATTGTTTACGACGCATTCGAAATCGTTAAGGAAAAGACAGGCAAGGAGCCCCTTGAAGTTTTCGAGGCAGCTATGGAAAACGTAATGCCCGTTCTCGAGGTTAAGGCTCGCCGTGTCGGCGGTGCAACCTACCAGGTTCCCATGGAGGTTCGTCCCGAAAGAAGAC
>JAZUOH010000011.1:0-69199 GCA_045604525.1 Acutalibacteraceae bacterium | reverse complement strand
GACATGGCTACGATCCGACTTCTTGCAAAGATTGATTCTTATGTAAATTGCACCTGCCCCAAGTGCGGCGGCGCAGCAAAGAGAGAAACCGACACAATGCCTCAGTGGGCAGGCTCGTCATGGTACTTCCTCAGATATATTGACCCCCACAACACAGAGCGTTTTGCAGATATGGAAAAGCTTAAATATTGGGGTCAGGTTGACTGGTACAACGCCGGTATGGAGCACGTTACACGTCACCTTATCTATTCACGCTTCTGGCACAAGTTCCTCTACGACCTCGGCGAGGTTCCCTATGCAGAGCCTTATGCAAAGCGTACAGCACAGGGTCTTATCCTTGGTCCCGACGGTGTAAAGATGTCAAAATCCAGAGGCAACGTTATCGACCCGAACGATGTTGTTGAGTCATTCGGTGCAGACGTTCTTCGTACTTACGTTCTCTTTATGGGCGACTATGAGAAGGCTGCCCCCTGGTCAGAGGACAGCGTTAAGGGCTGTAAGAGATTTATTGACAGAGTATGGAACCTCCAGTCAATTCTCAACGATTCTGACGAGTATTCAAAGAAGCTTGAATCAGCATTCCACAGAACAATAAAGAAGGTTTCCTCCGATATTGAAAACCTGAAGTATAACACAGCAATTGCCGCACTTATGACTCTTCTCAACGAGATTTATGATGCAGGCGCTGTTACACGCAAGGAGCTTAAGACATTTATCACACTTCTCAATCCCTTTGCTCCTCACGTAACAGAGGAAATCAACGAGCTTCTCGGCGGCGGTATGCTCGCTTGCGGTGAGTGGCCGACTTATGAAGAAGCAAAGTGTGTTGACAACGAGATCGAAATCGTTGTACAGATTAACGGCAAAATACGCACAAAGATGATGGTTGCAACAGATATTGAAGCAGCAGACGCAATCGCACTTGCAAAGGCAGACGAGAAGATTGCCGAAGAAATTGCAGGCAAGAATATTGTCAAAGAGCTCTATGTTAAGGGCAAGCTTGTAAATATTGTTGCAAGATGACAATGCGATGAATCGCAAATCGTGCAAAATGAAATTTTGCAAATCATGATTCGTAGAATCAAATCATGCCGCAAGGCAAATCATAAAAAACACGGTTAAATGATTTGCTTTGCATGATTTGGCTTCGCCATGATTTCTCGTAAAACTCCATGATTTGAATTGATTAAAAATCAATTCATTATAGGGTGGTGTTCAGTTATGCTTAAAAAACTTACAGCATTTATGCTCGGTGTAATTCTACTTTTCTCCTGCGCTGTTCCTGCCGCTTACGCATCTGATTTGGAATACCCTAAAAGGCGTGAGGATATAGGCATACGTGACCCTTGCATTCTTGTGAGTGAGGGCAAGTACTATATGTACGGCACAGGTGCGGCGTGGCCGGGCTACGGCTGCTATGTCAGCGAGGACCTTGAGAATTGGGCCGGTCCGTTTACTGTTTTTACCTTCCCCGAGGGTCATACGGCAGACAATGATTTCTGGGCACCGGAATGTGTCGAATACGAAGGCAATTTTTATCTTTTCGCTACTTATCACGACCGTATTCTGAACCATCGAGGCACTGCGGTTTTCAGAGCAGAAAGCCCGCTCGGTCCGTTTGAGCAGATTTCAGACGGCTTTGCAACCCCTGATGATTGGGATTCGATTGACGGTACACTCTACGTTGATAAATCCGGTCAGCCGTGGATGATTTTTGTTCACGAATGGACAAGCACGGATGACGGAATAGGCAGAATGTGCGTTGCAAAAATGAGTAACGATTTATCTGCGCTTATCACCGAGCCGAAAGAGATTTTCCGTGCAGACGACGGCAAATGCGGTATGGACAGACAGGTTACCGACGGACCTTATATCCACACCTGCCGTGACGGCAAGCTCATAATGCTCTGGTCAAACGTTGCCGATAACGGCTACGCTGTCGGTATGGCAGAGTGCTACACCATTGACGGCGAGTGGAAGCAGCAGCCCCGTCTTCTTTTCCACCGCGATATAAGCGGCACGAATTATGACGGCGGTCACGGTATGCTTTTCAGAACAAACGAAGGTAAGCTTATGCTTTCGGTGCACTCTCCCAATTCATCGGGCGAGGGCTATCACGAAACGGCGGTTTTCCACGAGATCGTTGAGGTTGACGGCACATTAAAGCTTAAATCAGAGCACGAAAAAATTGAAAACGTACGCAGCACGTTAAAAACGGTTTTTTCAAGCCTTGCAAAAATCATCAGCGAAATTTGGAGCAAAATGATTGACGTGTTTGCGGCAATAATAAATAATGTAATATAAATATTTATAGCAAAAGAGGTAATTTTAAAATGGCATGCAACGGTAACTGCTCAACCTGCTCATCAAACTGTGACAGCAAAGAGCAGAAGCAGGATATGCATCTTGCACAGAACGAATTCAGCAACGTAAAAAAGGTAATCGGCGTTGTCAGCGGTAAGGGCGGCGTAGGTAAATCGCTCGTAACTTCACTGCTTGCATCTGCTTTTCAGACTATGGGCAAGCAGACAGCTGTTCTCGATGCCGACGTAACAGGCCCCTCAATCCCCAAGGCTTTCGGTGTTAAGCAGGGCATTGAGCAGAGCGCAATGGGTCTTATCCCTGCAGAGAGCAAGACAGGCATACGCATTATGTCCGTAAACCTTCTTCTCGAAAAAGAGGATGCACCCGTTGTCTGGAGAGGTCCCGTTATTTCGGGCATCATCCAGCAGTTCTGGAACGAGGTTGCATGGGGCGATGTTGACTATATGTTTGTCGATATGCCTCCCGGCACAGGCGACGTTCCGCTCACCGTTTTCCAGAATCTTCCCGTTGACGGTATTGTCGTTGTCACAACTCCGCAGGACCTTGTTACAATGATTGTCAAGAAGGCTTACAATATGGCAAACCTTATGAATGTGCCGATTATAGGTCTTGTAGAGAATATGAGCTACTTTGAATGCCCTGATTGCGGCAAGAAGCACGCAATTTTCGGCGAGAGTAAGATTGAAGAGGTTGCTGCAGAGCTCGGTCTGCCCGTGCTTGCACGTCTGCCCATCAATCCCAAAACAGCAAACCTTGTTGACAAGGGTGCTGTTGAGCTTGCAGGTGAGGATTATATCAAATCCGCAGTTGAAGCAATTGAAAAATTTGCAGAGAAATAAATGCCAAAATGAATCAGTGAATGTTCTTATAGAATGTTCACTGATTTTTTATATTTATTGTCTTAAAAATAATTGAAAACACAATTTGTGTGTGATATATTTAAAACAAGGGCAAGATATTGCTTAAAAATTATGATAGGGGTTAAAAAATTATGGAGAAAAAATTGGTTTACGACATCCACGACAGACCCAAAACAGGTCAGCTTATTGTGCTTGCGCTTCAGCAGCTTCTGGCAATTCTTGCCGCAACAATTGCTGTTCCTACAATCATCGGCCTTCCCACACAGATTCCTGCCGCTATCCTCGGCGCAGGTATAGGCACACTTGTCTATCAGCTCTTCACCAAGTTTAAAAGCCCCGTTTTCCTCGGCAGCTCGTTTGCTTTCCTCAGCTCGCTCGGCGTTGCTGTTGCCTACGGCTACTGCGGCATCATACTCGGCTCTGTAGTAGCAGGCCTTGTCTATGTTGTTCTTGCAATCATTATTCACTTTGTCGGCACATCGTGGGTGGACAAGCTTATGCCCCCCGTAATCATCGGCCCCACGGTTGCTCTTATAGGTCTTTCACTCGCAGGCAGTGCAATGGGCGATATCGTAAAGGCTAATTCTTCTTCGCTCTACAGTGCGGACAACCTCGTTTCGCTTTTATGCGGTCTTGTTGCCTTCTTTGTAATCGTCATCTGCTCAACGCAGAAAAGGGTTAAGATGGCCCGCCTTATTCCGTTTATTATCGGTATTGCCGCAGGCTATGCGGTTGCGCTTGTCTTCACACTTATCGGCAAGGCAACAGGTGCAGATTATCTTATGATTATCAACTTCCAGCCCGTTATTGACAATTTCGTTGATGCTTCCGGTGCTTTCAAGGGCGTTTCGGCGTTCTTCTCCGTGCCCGATTTTGCACTTGTTGAGGCTGTTAAAGAGCTCACTTCCGGCAACCTTTCGGCAGATATTCTCAAGGCTAACGGCGGTGCAACACTGCTCAACGCAGGTGGCATTGCAGAGGTTGTTATTGCGTTCCTTCCCGTTGCGCTTGTTGTTTTTGCAGAGCATATTGCAGACCACAAAAATCTTTCATCAATTATCGGACACGACCTTATCAAGGAGCCCGGTCTTAAAAGAACACTTCTCGGCGACGGTGTAGGCTCAATTGCAGGTACAGTTTTCGGCATCTGCCCCAACACAACCTACGGCGAATCCGTCGGCTGTGTTGCAATCACAAGAAACGCTTCTGTTGCAACTATCACAGCAACTGCATTTATGTGCATCATCCTTTCTTTCATCAGCCCCATTACCGCCGTTCTTCAGTCCATTCCCTCCTGCGTAATGGGCGGTGTATGCCTTACCCTTTACGGCTTTATTGCGGTTTCGGGTCTTAAAATGTTCAAGGACCTTGACCTTAATGAAAACAAGAATCTGTTTGTTGTGGCTTCAATTCTCATCTCCGGTATCGGCGGTCTTGCAATCAAAATTCCCTATGAGCTTGCCGCAACGGGTGAAATTGCAAAGACTATTCAGATTACACCTATCGCAACAGCACTTATCATCGGTATAGTTACAAACGCTGTTCTCACTAAGGTTGAAAAGAGCAAGTACGGCAAGGAGAAATAAGAAATGAAAAACTACGAAAACGTAACAATATTCAGCCATCCGCTTATTAACCATAAAATTGCAATCCTCCGAAACGAGAATACAAGCATGAAGGAATTCCGTGAGCTGATTGAAGAAATCACAACGCTGATGACCTTTGAGTGCCTTAAAGAGGGCGTGCCCACCGTTGAGGTTGAGGTTAAAACTCCGCTTGAAACCTGCACACAGCAGGTTGTTAAGGATAATTCAATCGTAATCGTGCCTATTCTGCGTGCAGGTCTTGGCATGGTTAACGGCATTCACGTACTTTTCCCGTCTGCAAGGGTTGGCCACATCGGTCTTTATCGTGATGAAGAAACACTCGAGCCCTGCGAATATTACTGCAAGCTGCCCGAGGGAATTGAGGATAAGCTCGTGCTTGTTGTTGACCCGATGCTTGCAACAGGCGGCAGTGCCTGCGACGCAATAGCTCAGCTTAAAAAGCGCGGCTGTAAAAACATCAAGTTTATGGCGGTTATCGGTGCGCCCGAGGGTGTAAGCCGAGTTGCCGAAGCTCATCCCGACGTTCATATTTTTGTTTCGACTCTCGACAGATGCCTTAATGAAAACGGCTACATTCTTCCCGGCCTCGGTGATGCGGGAGACAGGCTTTTCGGCACAAAATAAATTTATAGGCACTTATCTTCGGGTAAGTGCCTTGTTTAAATTGCAAAAAAAGGCAAAGAGATGAGAGGCAATGTATGCGGCTGCCTTGTGCCTTAATGAGGAACAGAAAATGAAAGAATTACATCTTATCTGTAACGCTCACCTTGACCCCGTATGGCTGTGGCAACGCCCCGAGGGCATTGCAGAGGCTATATCAACCTTCCGCGTTGCGGCAGATTTCTGCGAAGAATTTGAGGGATTTGTTTTCAACCACAATGAATCGGTGCTTTATGAATGGGTTGAAGAGAATGAGCCCGAGCTTTTTGCACGCATTCAGCGCCTTGTAAGGGCCGGCAAGTGGCGCATAATGGGCGGCTGGTATTTACAGCCCGACTGTGTTATGCCCTGTGGCGAAAGTTTCATCCGTCAGATTGAAACGGGCAGAAAATATTTTAAAGAAAAGTTCGGTGTTGTGCCGACAACTGCAATAAATTTTGACCCCTTCGGTCACACAAGAGGCCTTGTGCAGATACTTAAAAAATGCGGCTATGATTCTTATGTGTTTATGCGCCCGTCTTGGGTTGAAGCCGAGCACGATTTTATCTGGCGAGGCTTTGACGGCAGTGAGATTACAGCGCACAAGCTGCAGGGCGGCTACAACTCGGGCAAGGGCAAGGTTGCGGATAAAATCAACCGTGCGCTCGAAAGAGAATACGGCGACGGCATAAATATGTCGTTCTGGGGCATCGGTAATCACGGTGGAGGCCCGTCAAGAGCTGACCTTAATACAATAGCAGATTTTATGAAAACGCATCCCGAGCACGGGCTCAGACACTCCTGGTGTGAAAACTATTTTGAGCGGATTGATAAGTCAAAGCTTGAAGTTTTTGACAAATCTCTCAACTATACAATGGTTGGCTGTTACACCTCAATGGTGCGAATAAAGCAGGCTCACCGCAGGCTTGAAAACAGCCTTGCGCTTTGCGAAAAATTGCTCAGCTTAAGCGGCGTTTCCTATGATAAATCCGAGCTTGAAAAAGCGGAAAAAGCTCTGCTGTTCTGCGAGTTTCACGATATTCTGCCGGGCTCGAGCATAAAGGCGGCGGAGGATGATTGCCTGCGCCTGCTTTCTTACGGTGAGGAAATTGCGCAAAGGTATATTACCAAAGCGTTTTTTGCGCTGTGCGCAGGTCAGCCCAAGGCAAGGGACGGCGAAATCCCCGTGCTTGTCTTCAATCCTCATCCATATAAAATCACGCAGGATGTAGAGGTTGAGTTTCAGCTTCAGGACCAGAACTGGAACGAAAACGAGGTTACGCTCGTAAAGGTGCGAGACAAAAACGGTAAATATCTTCCCTCACAAAATGAGAAAGAGGCCTGCACCTTCAGCCTTGATTGGCGCAAGCGTGTGTGCTTTAGCGCAGAGCTTGAGCCGATGAGCATAAACCGATTTGACTGCGAGCTTTACGTTGAGAATTATCCCAAGCGCAGAATTGAGCCCTGCACCGAAGATGAAAACTACTTTATTTTTGACAACGGCACAATGCAGGTGCTTATAAATAAAAAAACAGGCCTTATTGACAGATACTGTGTCGGTGGAGTTGATAAGCTAAAAGCAGGCAGCGCAAAAATTGTTGCTTTCAAAGACAACGAAGACCCGTGGGGTATGACGGTTGACGGCTTTAACGACAAAATCGGTGAGTTTACACTGCTTACCGACAGCGAAGCAAACACATTCAACGGCTATCCCGATGAAACGATACCGAACGTAAGAGTAATTGAAAACGGTGCGGTGCGCCTTAAAATCCAGGCTGTTTTCGGCTGTGATAAATCCTTTGCGGTTGTCACCTATACTCTGCCCAAAAACGGTAACTGCATTGATATTAAAATCAAAATGCTTTCAAACGACAGCAACAGATTTTATAAGCTCACCTTTGACACTGCGCTTGATAAGCCCGAATTTTACGGTCAGACCGCTTTCGGCACAGAGCAGCTTCGTGCCGAGGGTGAAGAGGCTGTTTACCAGAAATGGTGCATTGCTTCGGAAAAGGATAACGGCATAGCGGTGTTTAACAAGGGCACTTACGGCGGCAGTCTTGATAAAAACGTGCTTGGCATTTCTCTGCTTCGCACGCCCGTATATTCCGCTCACCCGATTAACGACCGCCCTCTTGCCGATACAGACCGCACACACGACCATATTGATATCGGCGAGCGCGAGTTTGAATACAGACTCACGGCGGATTTGAATGAGCCCGATATGCAGGCAGAGTGCTTTAATCAGCCGCCTGTTGCCCTTTCTTTCTTCCCGTCGGGCCTCGGTGAAAAGAAAAACACAGCGGTTGAAATTGATAACGGCAATGTTATTCTAACAAGGCTTTGTGAAAAAGAAAACGGCACGCTTGTGCGCCTTTATAATTCTGTCAATAAAGCAGAAAAAGCAACGTTTACAATTGACGGAAAAGACTTCGGCATTGATTTCACACCGTTTGAAGTAAAAACCTTTGTGTATGAGAATTTAACTCTCACCGAAATAGATATGATAATGTAAAGAAAATGCACCTTGGTTCACCAAGGTGCATTTCATTCTATTTTTGTTTTTTGAGCAGGGAGTAAAGTCCGCCTTCAAGTGCTTCGCCTGCGGCTTTCACTTCGTTTCTTATTTCAATGCTCTGCGGGCAGTGGGTTTCGCATTTGCCGCAGCCTATGCAGGCTGTAGCGGGTGCAGAGCTTTTTTTTATTAAGGTTGCTTTGATATATTCACGCTTTGCCTTGCCTTTTTTGCCCGAGTAAAACGTGTTGTACATTCCGAAAAGCGAGCGGATGTCAATATTCTTCGGGCAGGGCATACAGTAACCGCAGCCCGTACAGCCAACCTTCATTTTTGCGTTGATTGCCTTGCCGACGTTGCGGAGCATTTCTTCATCATCTTTTGTCAGCTCGCCGATTTTCGCATCGCACGCAGTGCTGATATTATCGAGTACCATTTCTTGAGAGTTCATACCCGAAAGCACAACGGTTATCTCGGGCTGATTCCACAGCCAGCGGAATGCCCACTGTGCAGGCGTGTACTGCTTTGAGTGAGCGGCAAAAATCTGCTTTGCTTCTTCGGGCAGGTCTTTAACAAGCTTGCCGCCTCTGAGCGGCTCCATTATCATTACGGTTATGCCCTTGCTGTGTGCGTATTCAAGACCTCGTCTGCCTGCCTGGGTGTGCTCATCCATATAGTTATACTGAATCATGCTGAAATCCCAGTCATACGCATCAATCATCTTGCAGTAGCCTTCGGTGTTGCCGTGGTATGAAAAACCGATTTGTCTTATTGCGCCGCTTGCCTTTTTTTCTTCAATCCATTTTTCAATGCCGAGCCCTTTGAGTCTTTCCCACGCATCCATATTTGCAAGCATGTGCATAAAGTAGTAGTCAATATGGTCGGTGCGAAGCCTTTTAAGCTGCTCGTTAAAAAGCCTATCAAGCGTTGCGATGTTAAGCATCATCTGCGGCGGCAGCTTTGTTGCAATATATACCTTATCGCGCAGATTGTTTTTGTGAAGTATCTCGCCCAGTGCTGATTCGCTGCCCGGATATATGAAGGCTGTGTCAAAGTAATTCACACCGTTTTTTATTGCGGTAAGAATCTGCTTTTCAGCTTTTTCAAGCTCAATTCTGCCAAGCTTTTTCTGAAATCGCATACAGCCGAAGCCGAGCGCAGAAAGCTCGTTGCCGTATTTGTCCTTGCGGTAATTCATAAATTGCACCTCACATTTCTTATTTCGAATTATAACACACGCCACAGTTCCTATCAAGTATATTTAAAATTTACGGATTGATTTATCCGTTACGGTTTGATATAATCTGTTTTATATTTACAGTAAATGAATTTTATTGAGGCATCAAAAAAGACAGAGGGGAATATTTACCTCGGTGTCTCACAGTTTAAAAGTATATGTATTTTGTTGAGGTATTAAAAATGGAAATCAGACAGGCTGAAAGACTTGACCATTTTAAAACGGGCATTTTTGCTTCGCTGAATGAGGAGAAGGATAAGCTTATAGCGCAGGGCAGAAAGGTTTATAACCTTTTCATCGGCACACCCGATTTTGTGCCGTCACAGCACGTTGTGGATGCGCTTGTATCTGCCGCAAAGGACCCCGAAAATTGGAAATACGCACTTAAAGAAACCGACGAGCTTTTAGGTGCGGTTTGTGACTATTATAAAGACCGCTTCGGCGTTGAAATTTCACCCGATATAATAACAGCTGTAAACGGCTCGCAGGAGGGTATGTCGCACCTGGGTATGTCTATATGCAACAAGGGCGACGTTGTGCTTCTGCCCGACCCCGGCTACCCCGTGTTTGAGGTAGGTGCATATTTCGGTGAGGCTGATATTGAGTTTTATCCGCTTCTTCGTGAAAACTCATTTATGCCACGTCTCGACCTTATTGACGAGGAGATTTTAAAGCGCACAAAGTATATGGTGCTCTCTTATCCGTCAAACCCCGTAGGCGCCGCCGCAAGCAAGGAAACCTATCTTGAAATAATTGAGTATGCAAAGAAGTATGATTTTATTATCATCAACGACAATGCCTATTCCGATATAATTTTTGATGAGCACGAGGGCTTTTCGTTCCTCTCTCTGCCCGGCGCTTATGAGGTTGGCGCAGAGTTTTTCTCGCTCTCAAAATCCTTTAACGTAACAGGCGCAAGAATCTCGTTCCTTATAGGTAACAAGCAGATTATTGATGCGCTCAAGCTGCTTCGCTCACAGTACGATTTCGGTATGTTCTTACCCATTCAGAAGGCGGCTGTTGCGGCACTTAAAGGCCCGAGGGATGCTGTTAAAGCACAGTGCGCAGAATATCAGCGCCGCAGGGATGCGCTTTGCAAGGGACTGCGCAGTGTCGGTTGGGACGTGCCCGACAGCGACGGCACAATGTTTGTCTGGGCACCTCTGCCCGAGGGATTCACGGATTCGGCTCGGTTTTGTCACGACCTTGTAAGCGAAACAGGCGTGCTTTGCACACCGGGCTCTGCATTCGGTCCTCACGGTGAGGGTTACGTGCGCTTTGCACTTGTCCTGCCGCCCGAAGAGCTTGAAACGGTTGCAAAGCTCGCAGGTGAGTTTATAAATAAGTAAGTTTTATATCACAGTCTTATCCGATAAGGCTGTGATATTTTTATTTATATTATATTGAAAATTTATACAGTTGATGATATACTGAAATGTGTTTGAAAATCGATTCGACAACTCTACATAAGAAAGGACGATGAACTTTGGCAGAAATCAAAAATCTCGACGCCGTTGCTGCTCTTGATGCAATGGATGCGCACGTTGATGACTGGCGTGATGCGACAAAGGGCAAGCAGAGAGGTATTTTCTCTTTTGACGACGTTGTAAATGTCAAGCTCAAGACACTCAAGAAAAGAATTTACACCGATATCGAGTCAATCCCCGCTTGGAAGATGAAGGAATGCATCTACAAGGGTGTTGGCGATTACGAATATCTTTACGATGAATGGAAGGACCTCAACGTCGGTGACCGCTGGGGCAACAACGGCTGGAGTGCTTTCTTCAAAAACTCCTTCGATATTCCCGAGCGCTTTGCAGGCAAGAAGGTAACTCTCAACGTCTATTTCGGCGGTGACTCACTTCTCTCCCTTAACGGCGAGCCCTACCAGGGTCTCGACCCCTTCCGCAACAGCGTTCTTCTTTCAGACTGTGCTGAGGCAGGCAAGCACTACGATGTTGACATCGAGTCCTACTATGTATGGCACTCAAACGAGTCCACAGTAAAGACTCTTTCCTGCTCATTCATCGGTGTTGTTGACCCCGTTATCGAAGAGGTTTATTGGGATTTCAAGGCAGTGTTCAACGCACTGTTTATGCCCGTTCTCGATACAGGCCTTGCAGAGCTTATTCGCTCCGCACTCAAAGAGGCTTTCACTCACGTTAATTTCGATGTTGACGGTGACGAGTTCAAGGCTGGTCTCCTTGCAGCACAGAAGGTACTTAAGGACAGAGTTTACAACAACCCCAACTACAAGACAGAGGGCACACTCGCACTCGTTGGTAACTCTCACCTTGATATTGTATTCATGTGGGCATATAAGGAGTACGTACGTAAGCTCGGCAGAACTCACGCAACAATGCTTCGCCTTATGGAGCAGTATCCCGATTTCATTTTCTCACAGAGCACAGCTCCCACATACATCGAAATGGAAAAACGCTACCCTGCAATGTTCGAGCAGGTCAAGAAGCGCATTGAAGAGGGCAGATGGGAATACATCGGCGCAATGTGGGTTGAGCCCGACTGTAACCTTGTTTCCGGTGAAAGCTTTGTCCGTCAGCTTCTTCACGGCGTAAGATACGCTGAAAAGACATTCGGCATCACACCCAAAACCTGCTGGGTACCCGACGTATTCGGTAACGGCTATGCAATGCCTCAGATTCTCAAGAAGGCAGGCGTTGAATATTTCGTAACACACAAGATGGGTATCTGGAACGATACCAACCCCTGGCAGTATAACACCTTCTGGTGGGAAGGCCCCGATGGCTCAAAGGTATTCTCCATTGTTCCCCCCACACACTTCATCGGCACAGTTGAGGCTGACTCACTCAAGATGAACTGGAAGAAGTACACCGACAAGGCTACTATCGGCGAATCAATGTACTGCTACGGCTGGGGTGACGGCGGCGGCGGTGTTGACACCGAAATGCTCGAGTACGTAAAGCGCTATAAGAATTTCCCCGGTCTGCCCGCAACTCAGACAAGCAAGATTGAGGATTCACTCGCACGTATGAAGGCAAAGGCAACCGACACAAATATTCCCACATGGAAAGACGAGCTTTATCTTGAGGAGCACAGAGGTGTTCACACAACAAAGGCTATGCTCAAGAAGCTCAACAGATACAGCGAAAATCTCTACCGCCAGGCAGAAATTTTTGCAAGCATTGCAATGAGCTACGGCTACGAGTATCCGCTTGCAAAGCTCAACGAGGGCTGGCAGATGATTCTCACAAACCAGTTCCACGATTCACTTCCCGGCTCACACATTACAGAGGTATTCGGCGACCTTTGCGATATTTATAAGGATATTATTGCAATCGGTGAAAGCGTACGTGACGAAGCACTCAATATTATTGCAGGCAACGTCGGTGCAGGCGCAAAATACGGCAAGCCCTTTGCTCTGTTCAATTCTCTCGGCACAGCCGCAACCTCAAAGGTTGAGCTTCCTTACAAGGATGTTGAGATTTACGACGCTGACGGCAACAAGGTGCCCGTTCAGGCTTACACAAAGCTTGACGGCACAAAGGTTCTCGTCTTTGTTGCAAAGGATGTTCCCGCTGTCGGCTACAAGGTTTACTATACCAAAGATGCTGCTGTTGCTGATGCAAAGGCAGCTGACTGCGCAGACATAGAGAACGCTAACTTCAGCCTTAAGTTCGATGCAGCTGCGGAGCTTGTTTCAATCTATGACAAGAAGAACAACCGCGAAGTTCTTGAGGGCAAGGGTAACGTATTCCGCATTTACGAAGACCTTCCCGGCAAGTACGATGCGTGGGATATCGTTGCAACCTACACCGACCGTGAGTTTGACACCGAGGCAGGTAAGGTTGAGAGCGTTGTAACAGGCGACGTATTCACCTGCGTTACAATCACAAAGAGTATTATGAAGTCAACACTCAAGCAGAATATCATTATCTATAATGAGCTTGACAGAATTGACTTTGATACATTCATCTCCTGGCACGAGCAGGAGAAGCTCCTCAAGGTTGGCTTCGACGTTGATATCAAGGCACAGAAGTTCACAAGAGATATTGCTTATGCAACAATCGAAAGCTCCAACTACCGCCACAATCCTTATGATAAGGCTAAGTTTGAGGTTTCCGCTCACAACTTCATCGATATGTCAGAGGACGGTTACGGCCTTTCAATCATCAACGATTGCAAGTACGGCTACGAGGTAAACGAGCAGAGAATGATCATCACTCTCCTCAAGGCTCCGATGAATCCCGACCCCGCATCAGACAGAGGCGACCACTACTTCACATACTCACTCTATCCGCACGCAGGCGGCTGGAAGGATGCCGAGACACTTGTAAGAGGTCTTGAGTTCAATAACCCGATGCTTCCCGTTGACCTTGCTGACGAGGCAAAGGGAGCAGAGAGCGGCTCCTTCATCAGTGTTGACGGCAAGAATGTAACACTCGAGGCTGTCAAGAAGTGCGAGGATGAGGATGCTTATATCGTCCGCTTTGTTGAGAAATCCGGCAGACGCACAAAGGTTACAGCCGAGTTCTTTGCAGAAATTGCAAGCGTTACAGAGTGTAACCTTCTCGAGCGTGAGGATGTTGCAGTTGACATCGCAAGCGGTAAGACAATGAGCTTTGAAATCAATCCGTTTGAAATCAAGTGCTACAAGGTTAAAGTTAAATAAGTAAAAAGTAACCCCCGGTCTTGTCAGATTTGACAGGCCCGGGGCTTTTGTGTTCAAAGATATTTTTTTACAGCTGCAGAGCATTCATGATTTCATTTGCAAGGAATTTGTGCCCCTCAGCAGTGGGGTGGATTCCATCTATCAGCCAATAATCAGAAGGCTTTGTTTTGCAAAGATTGTTAAGCTTTTCCTGAAGCGGCACGAATTGTAAGCCGTATTTATCTGCAACAGCTTTGGCAATTGTAGCGTTGTGCTTTACGCCTGCTTCAAGATCTTTCCAAATAGCCGAGGTGATTTTGCCTTCAAGTGCAAAAGGCTCGAGCATAATTATTTTTACAGATTCAAGCTTTTGTGTTACGTCCTCAATAAGCATACACAATAGCTGCTCGTATCTGTGTGAGGCAATGCCGTCATTGTCGGTCAGAAGGTGTGATATGTCATTAAAGCCTACAAGTAAAGTCATATAATCCGGCTTTATATTCAGTATATCAGTGCCCATTCGTGCATAAACACAGGCGCTTGTGTCACCGTTCATACCTCTGTTTACAAAAACGTATTCGCCTGGTTTACGGTTGTTTATTTCTTCAGCGATTATTTTTGCGTATCCGTTACCCAAATCATCCTCGTTATTTACAATTCTGTTGGCAGCTGTTACCGAGTCACCTTGAAAAAGTACGGTTTTCATATAAATCATCCTTTGCTGATGTTATGGTGCAATTATATCAAATTCGGTTTGATATTTCAACAGTAACGTTTTTTAATGCCCAAAGTGTGGTTCTTAATTTGGGATGAAAGATAACAACGGATTTGTTGACGATTTGCTTCAAATGAAATATTTTCTTGCGAAAATATGAAATAATCCTTACGGATTGTGAAATTTAATGCTGACGCATTAAGTGAAATTAAATCCACCCACCGCCGCAGCGATTTCATTCGAGCAAAGCGAGGATTTTACATTGCGAAGCAATATTTCACCCACCCGCAAGGGTGGATTTAGTTGAAAAAAGACCTTGTCATTTCGACAAGGTCTTTTTTCTGGTGCGAGTGTTCATAAGGGATTATATTACAATTTTGTTCTATGGTGATGATTAGCCATTTCTGTAATCATATATATCTTTGGTTACATTCAATTCAATGCCATTTATTGTTACGGTGTCTTCGTTATTCCATTCAATTACAGCTTCGGTACAGTGATAATTCCAGTATATATTCTTTTCCTTTTCGGTTTCATTGTTTCTGACCAAACACAACACGGTATAATCTGTTGTTGAACCGCCATTGTTCAAGTATGCAGAAACCGTATATTTACCATCAGGCGAAACTACTTCATTTATCAATTCTTGTCCTTCTATTCTTTGAATGTCAAAAAAAGCCCAATGAATAGCATAAACTCCAATAGCAATAACAATAATAAAGGGGATAATAACTTTCAGAAGTTTTTTCAATAAAATCACATCCTTAATATTGGTAATTGTATCATAACATAATCACCGTCAAAAAACAACCCACTTGACATCTTTACAGTAAAACTGAAAGTGTCATAGTGGGTTATATACTTTGATATAAAAATATAAAAAAATTGAGTATTCACAGGTCAAATCCCTTATGAATACTCAATATGGTGGGCAGGGGTGGATTCGAACCACCGAAGTCGTCGACGGCAGATTTACAGTCTGCTCCCTTTGGCCACTCGGGAACCTACCCATATTGACTTTTATCAATAAAAAAGCGTTGGAGCTGGTGGACGGACTCGAACCCCCGACCTGCTGATTACAAATCAGCTGCTCTACCAACTGAGCTACACCAGCAAACTTAACGCTCGACTAATATACCACGAAAAGAAGTAGAAGTCAAGAGATTTTTTCAATTTTTTTAAAAAAATTTAAAGGGACGTGATTTTTAAGTATAAACTGCATCAAATCCAAAATCGGTGCTTGTTGCTATGGATTAAAAACGGCTCAGTCAAAGAAAATTGATTATTCTTTCGGCATCGCAGTATCCTTTATTATAGAGTGAATCAAGTCGGTCGGTTTTTCTTGAAATGGTGGATACCTTACAGCAATCATCGGGGGAAATAATCAGAGCCTTACCTTGCTTTTCCAACAGTTTAAGTTCCTGCAATGAGCGGTTGTATTTCTCGTGCATCGTGGATAATGCCTTGGCTGCTGCAGGATATTTTTTTGCGAAAGTGTTCGGAATAAAGGAGATGGGGAACTCTTTTTTATAAGAGCTTGCAGGCTTTGTGAGGATAACAACAAGTTTTTCGCATCCGTCAAAAAAAGCTTTTTTATATGGTATCGGTTCGGAAATTCCTCCGTCAAAATAGAAATCAGATTTGATTTTTACAGGCGAACAGGCAAGAGGGATTGCGCATGAAGCCTTCAGCGCATAATAGTTGTCTTCTTCAAAGCGGTCAAGGCCAAAGTATTCGGTTTTGCCGTTGAGGGCATTTGTTGCTACGGCAAAGAATTTGCATTTGCTGTTTTTTGCGGATTTGATATCCAAAGGGTCCTCACCGTTGCTGTTTGACAGCGTAGAGTACACATAGTCAAGGTTAAAGAATATATGTTTTTTAAGCATAAGCTCGAATCCCATATATTCGTTTCTCTGAGAATAATCCAGATAAAAGCGTCTTGTTCTTCCACGCTGTCCTGCAATATAAGTTATTAAGTTTGCACTGCCTGCAGAAACACCTATGCAGTATTCGGGCGTAATGCCCTCATCAATCAATCTGTCATATATACCGCTTGTGTAAACGGCACGCATACCGCCGCCAACATCAATTATGCCAACCATATATTTGCAACCAAACCTCTCTTATACGCTGATTTTAATTTGAATTGATTTTTCCGATATGATGCGATTGAATCTCATATTCGGCATCAAAGCTGTTATCCGAAATTACGGCTTCACGCAGATATTCCAGGTGAAAACGGTGCTTGTCGCTGCGCGGATTTATAAATGTGTTGCCCGTAACGGTGAGCTTGCCGTGTACAAACGCTTTTGAGCTTTCGTCCATAACCTTCGGTGTGTAGCGGATTACGGGTGCACCCTGCCACGTTGTGCCGAAATCGCAGCCGTCAACGGTGTTGTTTCTGAAAATAACGTCGGTTGTATAGCCCGATTCAAACCAGAAGTTGCAATCGTCCTCAATCAGCAGTGCAGGCCCCCAGAGGTTGCGGAAACGGTTGTTTTCGATTATAACTCTGCCTTGCGTTGTGCAGAGAATTCCTCTGCCGGATGTCGGTCCGAAATCACATCCGCTGACAGTGAGGTCGGGTGTCCACGTTGAATTTTCCACAACGTCCTTACCAACTTCAATTTCGGGTAAGGGTCTGTCAAGCGTGAGCTTTATGTCGGTGTCGTTGAGTCTTTCATAATCTATAACCTTTGTTTTTGCATAAGGGATGAGGGTATTCCACTTTATAAATTCAAGCTCGTCGCCTTTTTCAAATGCTTGAAAGCCCCAGCTTTCATCGTGCATAAAGCGTACGGTGAGGCTTTTTGCGTTTTCATCCGCTTCAACAATGCGCAGGTGAGTGCCGTGCACGTTTACATAGTCGTCGTGAGCACCTCTTGCCTTACAGTTTATGATTTCAAGCTGACCCTTACAGCCCGAAAACTGAAAAAAATCGGCTGTGCTTGTGACTGTGCGGTTTTTTGCAGGGGTTAAATCACAGTCAACAAAGCTGACGTTTTCGCAAAACTGTGATACCATACCAAGGCCGTGCATAAATTTAATGCGCAGGTTTTCAAAGCGCAGGTTTTTGCAACGTTGAAACAGGCTTCCCGTCTGGTCACGCACAATGTTGCGTGTCTGCGCAACACAGCCTGCGGGGAAGTTGGCATCGCTCTTTTTAAGCTTTATTCTCAGCGTGTTTTCGTCAATTTCTTCAATGATTTCAAACGGTAAATCTGCCCGACTGAAATCGTAAGCAACCTCTTTTTCTTTGTCAAAAAGCTTTATGTGCCTGCGGTTGCCGATATAGCTGTCCTCCCAATAGGGCTTGCCGTCTGCTCCGGTTTCGCCGTGCCAGATAAGCTCGCCGTTTTCAATGCGGTGCAGACATTCGGCGTTTATTTTTATTACACATTCGCCGTTATTGTTTGAGAGAATTTCAAACTCCGACATAGTCGGGCAGGCGTAGTCTACAGTGATATTTTTTACGGTAATGTTTTCACATCCGTCAAAAAGCAGGGGAGTCATTTTGCCGTGAACAATTATGCTTGCACCGTTGCCGTCAATTGTGATGTTTTTCTTATCTTTAAGATAAAGCGCACACCTGCGCAGTCCGTCGGGGTTTTCGTGCTTTTTTGCGGTGTTGGTGCAGAATATGCCCGTCAGCTCAAAGGAATCGTCCTGCCTGACGTGATAAGTCTTATTCTTTTCAAGTGTTACCGTGTCACCGTTTTTTATATCGGCAGAAATTCTGCAAAGCTCATTCATAAGTAAACCGCCTTGACTTGGATTTTGAGTAAATTATACTTTATCAGCCGGCAAATTGCAATAAAAAAGCGGCCTGAAAAACAGACCGCAAAAAATCAATAAGTAACAGAGAAATCTTTCTCGAATGTAAAGCCGATTGAGCCGCTGTGTGTGCCGAGCATATTTACCTTGAGGTTGAGCACAAGCGGAGTTATATAATTGATGTGTGTGATTCTGCCGCTCTCCTTATTGTAAACAGCCTTAACCTCACAGTTATAATACTTTGTGGAAAACTCCTCAATAAAAGCAGGGCCGTTTGCAACGTCGTAGGTTTCTATAACGTCGCATACAGAGCCGACACCCACGCCTGCCCTCGGGTTGACAGAGGTTTTTAGCTTAAAATAAAACTCGTAGTTTTTGCCCGTATCCTTGCACGATGCGTATTCAACGTCGCTTGCTTTAAGACGGCTGACATAGCTCTGGTTGGGCACGACAAACTCCGTTTGGATTTCCTCACGTGTTGTGTATGGGATGGGGTCCAGGTCATCCTTCATAAAGGTTTTGATCATACCACCTGCAACAGATTCTATCGCCTTTGGGATTGAAACGTGCTCATCGTTTACCGTGCGCTTTTCGTAGTTTTTTACAACAAGAATGGCATCGGTCTTTATTTTGTTTGCGCTTTCGTTAAACAGCGCAACAATTTCCTCGGGTGTTGAGGGTGCAGAGCTTTGTGTTGTTGATTCGGGCTCTGATACCTCGGCAGGCAAAGTGGTTGCAGGCTCTTCATTTTTAACGGTTGTAACCTCAACGGGAGCCTGTGTTGTTGCGTCTGCGGGTGCTGCCTCGGTTGTCGGCTGTGTGTCGGTGGCGGAAACAAGGCTGTTTGCCGTTGTCTGCTCCGTCACGGGCTTCTCCGGCTGATTGCCGCAGGCAGAGAAGAGCGCAACTGTGCTTACCGCAAGTGCTGCGGCAATTATTTTAACAGCGGGGATTTTCATATCAAAATCTCCTTTTCAAGTCAGGTTTGCAATGCTTGTATACTGATATTACCATAGCTTTTATGAAAAGACAACCGAAATTTACAATAATGTGAGGATTAAAATTAAGAGTTTACGTGAATATATGCCGTAAATAATGTAATATAATATAAAAAGTAAATAATTTACGGTTGACAAGAAAAATAAATTTCGCTATAATACACAGTTGAAGACCCGTCTTTTGTAGAAAGTCTGCCAGAGAGAATGCGTCATGGGCTGCAAGCGCATTTCAGATGAGTAGTAAGCACGGCAACACTTCAACGGCAAAGCCCCTAAAACTTAACAGTCAAAAGCGGATGTAAATTTTTTTGCATCAATACGGGTGGCACCGCGGGTAAATCAACTCGTCCCGGGAATTATTTAATGTAATTCCCGGGGCTTTTTTGTTTTAGACAATAACATTGTAAATCAGCAAACGGAGGTAATAAAAATGTACAGAACCCATCGTTGCAATGACATAAGAGAACAGCATATCGGCCAGCGGGTTGAGCTTGCGGGCTGGGTTGACGTTATACGTGACCACGGCGGCGTTCTTTTTGTCGATTTGCGTGACGAAACAGGCGTTACACAGGTTGTCGTTCACGACGAGAATCTGGTAAAGGGAATCAGCAAGGAAACCGTTATTTCGGTTTCGGGCACAGTTACAAAGCGTGACGAAAACACCGTAAACCCCAAGATTGAAACAGGCCTTGTTGAGCTTGTTGTTGACAGCCTTCAGGTGCTCGGTGCGTGCACAAGAGACCTGCCCTTTGAGGTTGGCTCAAACGACACAAACGAGAATATCCGTCTCAAGCACAGATTCCTTGACCTGCGAAATCCCGACCTCCACAAGAATATCTTACTTCGCTCAAAGGTTATCGGCCACATGCGCCGCCTTATGGAAGAGAGAGGCTTCCTCGATATCCAGACACCCATTCTCACAGCTTCTTCTCCCGAGGGTGCAAGAGACTTCCTTGTTCCCAGCCGTAAGCATCCGGGCAAGTTCTATGCTCTGCCGCAGGCACCTCAGCAGTTCAAGCAGCTTCTTATGGTATCCGGCTTTGACAGATACTATCAGATTGCCCCCTGCTGCCGTGATGAGGATGCACGTGCAGACCGTTCACCCGGTGAATTTTATCAGCTCGACTTTGAAATGGCTTTTGCAACACAGGACGAGGTTCTTGAGGTTTGCGAAAGCGTTGTAAGCGATATTTTCAAAACCTTCTCCGACAAGAAGGTTACGGCATCACCCTTCAGAAGAATTCCCTATGCAGAGTCAATGGCAAAGTACGGCTCAGATAAGCCAGACCTTCGCAACCCCCTAATCATCTGCGACCTTACGGATATGTTCAAGAGGGTTAAATTCAAGCCCTTTATGAACAAGCAGGTAAGGGCAATTGTTGCGCCCTGCAAGAACGAGAGATGGTTCTTTGATAAGTCGCTTGCAATTGCAACAAAGCAGGCAAAGATGGCAGGCCTTGCTCACATAACTCTGCTTGATGCTGCAAATTACGGCTTCAAGGATGACCCCATCAGCAAGGTTATGACTGAGGATGAGAAGAGAGAAATTGTTGAGCTTACAGGCGTTAAAGAAGGCGAAACAATCTTCTTCATCTGCGACAACATTTCCGAAGTTGCAGACAAGAATGCAGGCGTTATCCGCACATGGCTCGGCAATGAGCTTGACCTTATTGACAAAAATTCATTTGAGTTCTGCTTCGTAGTCGATTTCCCGATGTACGAGCGTGACGAAACAACAGATAAAATTATCTTCACCCACAACCCCTTCTCAATGCCCCAGGGCGGCCTTGAGGTGCTCGAGAATCAGGACCCGACAACAGTTCTTGCATACCAGTACGACCTTGTCTGTAACGGTATTGAGCTGGCTTCCGGTGCTGTTCGTAACCACAGCCCCGAAATTATGAGAAAAGCATTTGAGATTGCAGGCTATGATGAGGATGAGGTAAAGAAGCGTTTCAGCGCACTTTATAACGCATTCCAGTTCGGTGCACCGCCCCATGCAGGTATGGCACCCGGTGTTGACCGTATTGTTATGCTTCTTGCAGATACAGAAACAATCCGTGACGTTATTGCATTCCCGCTTGACGGCACAGCTCAGGACCAGATGCTCGGTGCACCCGGCGAGGTTACGGAGCTTCAGCTGTTTGAAGCTAACGTTGCAATAAGAGGCAAGGGCGGCGCAGAGATGCTCGGCTCGGGCGGCTCGGACGGTGCAAGCACTCCTGCAACAGCAAAGAAAGCTGCAGAGAAGGCAAAGCAGAACAAGTTCGGTGACCTTGAGCAGGTTAATGAGCTGAGCTTTACCGAGGATGAAAAGAAAAAGATGCAGTCAATTCTTGACGCAATGAGCAAGAACGAGGCAGACCTTGCAAGTATTGACACAGCAGAGGTTGAGCCTATGGTATATGTAATGCCCATGACAAACGTACTGCGTGAAGACAAGAGAAGTCAGCTCTTTGAGCGCAGTGCCCTGCTTGAAGGCGCTCCTCAGAGCACTGATGACAGCTGGCAGGTTCCCAGACTTGTAAAGTGAGGTGGCACAGGTGAAATACTATATCAACAAAATTGATGCGGCAGGCACAATTGCCGTAGACGATACAATTCTCATAAAAGGTGTTCCCGCAACAGCAGGCTCACGCATGCTTGAAAACTTCAAGCCCCTTTTCAGCGCAGAGGCTGTTGAAAGACTTGAGAAGGCAGGCTATAAAATTTCCGGCAAAGCAAACGTCGGTGAATTCGGTCTTGACCTTATGGGCGAAACCTCATATTTTGCCGACGGTACAAACGAAACAATCAAGGGCGCAGCAGCAGAGCTTGTTGCAGGCGGCGAAGTAAAGGCGGCACTCAACGTTGACCTTAACGGCGCACCCAGACGTGCCGCAGCAGTTTCGGGCGTAGACTTTATTAAGCCCACTTACGGCACAGTTTCACGCTACGGCGTTATTGCTTGCGCTTGCTCGGGCGAGCAGATTGGTGTTACAGCCGCTGACGCCGAAGGTGTAAAAGAAATCCTTTCGGTTATCGCAGGCCACGACAGCAAGGACGGCACAAGCCTTCCTGCAGAGAAATATGAATACGAACTTGACAAGGATGTCAAGGGTATGAAAATTGCTGTTATCAAAGAGCTTAAAGAAAGCGCAGACGATGCAGTAAAAGCAAAGGTTGCTGCTTACGTTGATTCGCTCAAGGCACTCGGTGCAGAGGTTACAGAGGTTTCACTCGGCATTGTAAAGCAGGCACAGACAGCCTGGCAGATTCTTATGGCCGCTGAAACTACAAATAACCTTTCACGCTTTGACGGTGTTAAATACGGCTACCGTACACCCGAATATAAAAATATTGATGAGCTTTATGTAAAGAGCCGCACAGAAGCGTTCGGATTCCTCACAAAGGCAACCATCATCTACGGCTCAGACGCACTTTCAAAGGCAAAGTACGACTCCTGCTACGATAAATCAATGCGTGTGCGTGCTGTTGTTCACGCTGAAATGAAAGAGCTGTTCACAAAGTTTGATGCAGTTCTCGCACCTGCCAGCGGTAAGGCTGAATACAAGCCCTATGATGCACTTGAGGCATTTGAAAAGGTTTTTGAAGAGAGTGTTTACACTGCTATTCCCTCAATTACGGGTATGCCCGCAATGGTAACAAAGGGTGTTCAGCTTATTGCAGACACATATCAGGACAGCGTGCTTATGAGCATTGCTCACAGCGTTGAGAAAAGGGAGGCATAAAAAATGAGATACGAACTTGTTATAGGTCTTGAAACTCACGTAGAGCTTTCTACCGATTCAAAGCTTTTCTGCTCCTGCGGCGGTCACTCGAGCCCCAAAGAGCCTAACGACTGTGTATGCCCTGCCTGCAGCGGTATGCCCGGTATGCTCCCCGTTACTAATAAGCACGCAATTGAACTTGCCGTAAAAGCCGGCTTTATGCTCAACTGCAACATTAACCGTTACAGCACATTCGATAAAAAGAGCTACTACTATCCCGACCTTCCCGCATCCTACCAGACCACACAGTTTTTCCATCCCATCTGCACAGACGGTTGGGTAGAAATTGGCGAGAGAAAAATCGGCATAAAGCAGATTCACGTTGAGGAGGATGCAGGTAAGCTCGTTCACGATGAGGCTACAAACACCTCATTTGTCGATTACAACCGTACCAGCGTTCCGCTGATTGAGATTGTAAGCCGTCCCGATTTCCGCTCTGCTGATGAAGTTATCGAATACCTTAAGAAGCTCAAATCCAGCCTTCAGTTTGCAGGCATTTCAGAGTGCGAAGAGGGCGCTATGAGATGCGACGTCAATATCTCTGTCCGCCCTGAGGGCACCGATGAGCTTGGCGTACGCTCCGAAATCAAGAATATGAGCTCGCTTTCTGAAATCAAGGATGCTATCGAGTTTGAGAAGGTACGTCACGTTGATGCAATTGAGCGTCACACAGAAATGCTTGTTCAGGAAACACGCCGTTGGGACGACGTAAAGCGCCGCACATTCCCCATGCGTAACAAGGAAACAGAGGCAGACTACCGCTATTTCCCCGACCCCAACGTTATGCCCGTTGTTATTGATGACGAATGGCTCGCTGAAATCAAGGCTTCAATGCCTGCAACAGCAGACGAAAAGACAAAGTATTACGAGGATATGGGTATTCCTGCAAAAGAGGCAGGCGTGCTCGCATCCGACCGTAAGCTCTGCGACACATTTGATGCTGTTGTGGCTTCGGGCTGCAGTGCAAAATCTGCCGCAAGCTGGATTCTTACAGAGTGTATGGGCATTATGAAGCGCCTTGAGCTTACTTCGCTCGACATCAGCACAGATAAGCTTTCCGAGATTATAAAGCTTGTTGAGAGCGGCGAAATCACACGTGCGGCAGGTAAGAAGGTTCTTTCTGCTGTATTTGAGAAGGATGTTGACGTCAAAGCATTCTGCGAAGAAAACGGACTCAACGCAAAGGTTGACGAGAGCTTTATTCTCGACACTGTCCGCCGTGTTATTGCTGAAAATGACAGAGCCGTTGCCGACTATAAGAGCGGTAAGACAAAGGCTATGCAGTCACTCTTCGGCTGCGTAATGCGTGAGCTTCGCGGCACGGGCGACCCCGCAACAATCAACCGTATGCTCTCTGAAGAGCTTAATAAGTAAGATATAAATTAAAGCACTCTGTTTAAGCAGGGTGCTTTTTATATGCGTTGTTGTGTGTGATGTTATGTTATTTTTACAAAAAATTTACAATTTCACCTTTTTGTTACACGGTTTCATTGATTTGTGTTTGTGTTATTGCTATAATATGGTTGCCAAATTAAGAGGTAACGAGCTCGCTCGGTGACCTTTGGTAAAAAACGCAAATCAAGAAAGGAGTATTCCAAAATGAAGTTTTTCTCACTCATTATGTCATTCGTTTTATCTTTATTCGGCGTTGCACCGCCTGCTCAGTCTGTTGATGCATACACACAGGCAGAGTGGTATGCACTTGTTGCTGAGGAGTTTGACCTCGCATACAGCCTTGAGGACGATGACAACTACGACATTGCTGCGGACGATGAATATTTTGCAGCTGTTCAGGCCTGCCACGACAACAACGTAATTGTCGGCGAGTACGATGCAGACGCTTATGTAACCAACGTTCTTGTTGCAAAGTCACTTGCAGTTGCTGTAGGTCTCGAGGGCGCAGAGCTTCCCGACAAGGCTGCCCTTGATGTTGCTGTTGATGCAGGCTTTGTTAAGGTTTCTGTCAACCTTTTTGGTAAGGTTAAAGAAGTTGTAATGACAAAGGCCGAGGCTGATGCTGCCCTTGAAACAGCAAGTGTTGTATATCTCAACAAAATACAGGCATACACACAGGCAGAATGGTATGCACTTGTTGCCAAAGAGTTCGACCTTGCATACGACCTTGAGGACGATGATAATTACGACATCGCTGCAGGCGATAAGTATTTTGCAGCTGTTCAGGCTTGCCACGATAACGACGTAATTGTTGATGAGTATGTTGCAGATGCACAGATAACCAACGTTCTTGTTGCAAAGTCACTTATCGTTGCCGTAGGTCTCAAGGTCCCCGGATTTTCCGATGAGGCTGCCGTTAATGTTGCTGTTAATGCAGGCTTTGTTAATGCTTCTGTAAATATTAACGGTAAGGTTGAAGAAATCGTAATGCCCAAGGCAGAGGCTAACGCAGCTCTTAAAGCAGCGGGTCTTGTATATCTCAACACCAAGATTCCGGCTGCACAGCCTTCCTATGTATATACACAGGCAGAGTGGTACGCACTTGTCGCTAAAGAGTTTGACCTTGCATACGACCTTGAGGACGGTGACAATTATGACATCGCTGCGGATGACGAATATTTTGCAGCAATTCAGGCTTGCCACGATAACAATGTAATTGTCGGCGAGTACGATGCAGATGCTTATGTGACCAACGTTCTTGTTGCAAAGTCACTTGCAGTTGCTGCAGGCCTCGAGGGCGCAGAGCTTCCCGATGAAGGTGCTCTTGATGTTGCTGTTGACGCAGGCTTTGTTAAAATCTCCTTCACCATTTTCGGTAAGGTTAAAGAGGTTGTAATATCCAAGGCGGAAGCTAACGTTGCTCTTAAAGCAGCAGGCCTTGTATATCTTAATAACAATAGTCTTATCTGAAATAATTACTCAAAAAAGCTTGTACAATATTGAAGCTGAAAACAGCCAGACATCTGCGTATGGCAGATGTCTGGCTGTTTGATTGTCTCTTCAGCAAAGACCACCCTCGGCGGATGTTTCAATATTTTATGCGACGTAAAGTCGCAGTTGCTTTTGTCATTCGTTACAAAAGCACCCAAAAGAACTCTTTTGGGTTGTAGGCACTTCACGACGGCTGGCGAAAATAAATCCGCTCGGCAGACAGAACGCAAAGATGTGTTCTGTCACCATTACGGCTATTAAAGTAACATCGGAAAAATAGCTTTAATTTACCGCCTAAGGTACCCTCGCTCGTATCAATGAGTTAAAATGATATCGTCAGCCTGTTCCGTTCAGGTTAACAGCATTTGAAATTTTATATCGATGTATTTTTTACGACGTAGGGGCGCCCATCGGGCGTCCGCTTAAAATCAAACGCCCTGCAAAGCGTTCTTGCTCTGCAGGGCGTATCTTTTATGTATTTTCGTTAAAGTTTTCTGTGTAGCCCATAACGTTTTCCTGGCGTCTTGCGGCAAGCTCTTCGTACATAAGCTCACGTCGCTGTCTTGAAATCGGCCAGAGGAATTTGGGCACGATTCGAAGTATACCCGTAAGTGTGGGAATTATTGTGCAAAGCGCGAATTCCCAGAACTTTGTTCTGTCGTTCTGCGTGCCTATCTCAAGGCCCTGCACATAGCCGATTTTTTTCATAATAACGCTTGTTACCGAGCCGAGCAGTGCACTCTGCAATTTAAGAATAAGTCCCTTGGCGACACCCGTTGTTGCTTCCATACGGTAGCCGCTCTTCCATTCGCAGTAGTCCATAGCTTCGTTCCAAAGGTCTGCTGTGATAACCTTTGAAATACCCCACGACCACTTTGCAAACCATTCCTTCATACCAAAGGCAATGCACATTGGCACAGTTTGGTAGAACATGGTTTTCTTCTTCGTCATACCGAAAAGGAATACGCCGATTGAAAGCACGCTGTTGTAAATATCATTGAAAATCCATAGCGATTTTGAAGAAAAACGCTTTCTCAGAGGCTCTACAAGTGTGTAGCTTATTGTGCCGTTGAGGCTTGAGGGAATGTTGAGAATTGTTATGAGCGAGTAGCTGCCTAAAACGTCGATGAAGTAGTTTGTTTCGCTCTTGCTGATTGAGAAGTTGCCGAGAAATTCGGAAAGGCACATCAGCAGTACGGGGTAGTTTGAGAAAATTGCCTTCATACCTTCCTTTATGCTCGGCTTTTCGAGCGACTGCGGCACTCTTTCTTTTGACTGCATAAAGAACCAGAATGTGCACAGCGATGATATAAGGGCTGTGCCGCCGCCCATTACCATAAACACGGAGCTTAATTTCCAGCTTACAACCTTGTTGTTTACAAGGTCAATAAGCACACCCATTATGTATCGCGGCAGGTCCTCACCCATAAAGCCCGTAAGCAGCTCTGCAAGGGTTATGAGCCGTATTCGTTCGGCAGGGTTCGGTGTGATTGTGGACATATATCCGCTCTTTGCAACGGAGGTGAATGTGCCTGCGGTTTCGTTGATGATAAGGAAGAAGTAATAGTAAATCAGCTTTGGCAGATACGTGCCGCTTGTGCCGGGGAAGAAAAGCGGCAGAAGCCAGGTGAAAATGCCCATTATTGTAAGCGGCAGCTGCATACCGACAAGGTAGGGCCTGAATTTGCCTATGCGTGTACGGGTGCTGTCAACAATAACCGAAATAAACGTGTCGTTTACAACGTCCCACGCAGTGGTCGCAAGGTTCATAACCGCATTTACGGTGAAATCAATGTTAACAACGTCCCATATATATCGCTCTGAAAAAGCGTTGATATTGAAGGAGTTTGACCAGTCGTTGAAAAGGTAGGAGGCGGTTTCCTTTACGCCCACATAGCTTCTGCCCTTGTAGTAGGAAACGTTATCTTTTTCTTTTGTTTCAGCCATTCTGTGAGAACCTCCTTAACCGTTCGGATTTTTATCGTCGTTAATAATAACCGTGCATTCGTCAGTAAATTTTTCACCGAGATATTCGAGCGTTACCGTAATTGTAACAGGGTTGCAAGAAGCTTCAATTCCTTTTACATAGCCCATTTCGTCAACGGTTGCCACGCTTTCGTCAGAGGAAGCAAAGCTCACCTTATAAACGCTTTCATCCTCAATTACTGCGTTGACGGAGAGCGCAACCTCACTGCCCGGCTCAACAGTAACGGATTTTTCGGCAAAGCTTATGCCTGCGTAAGCATACTCGAATTTCTTCTCTGCTTTGTAAACAAAGCTTATGCTGTCACTGCCGAAAACTTCAAGCTCGCCTTTAAAATTCACGTCAGCCTGAATATTATAGCTCTTTTCGAAATATACATATATAAGCTCGTCCGTAAGCCTGTTTACCTTTGCTTTTATAACAAGCTCGGTGGGGATTGCGGATGCGTTTGCAACACTGCATACGGATGAGATTTCTGCCGTGAGCTTTTCTGCAACTGCCTTATCTTCATCAAGATAAAACAGCTCTTTGGCGTTTTCGCTTTGTGGGTTTACAAAAAATGTCAGAAAATAATAATCGCTGTCAATAAGCTCGCCGCTTGATGTATCGTATACGGGGTTGCCTTCATCGTCCGCTTGGCCGACGGAAAAACGGTAGTCTGAAATACTGTCCGCATTTAAAGCGATTGTGGGCAGAGTGCTGTCTGCTGTGCCGAAAACACCCTTTGCGTCTTCGCTGTAGTAGCTGTCAACTGTGCCGAGCATTTTGTTTTTGGCATAAATAAGCAGATTTTTTGCCTGTTGAGTGCCTGCGGTAACCTGCGAATCGTCAACGCTTATGTCGGTGTAGGTGTCTGCTTTTATAAATCTGTCGCCTACAGTTTGGGCTGTAAGCTTATTGAGGTAGTCTGCGAGTACGTTTGCATTGTCTGTCAGCTCGGTTTTGCTCTGTGTTTCGTATTCTGAAACAGAATTGTTGTTGCTTTCAACCGAGCGAGTGGTGATTACAAGCACAGCCATACAGGCGATAAGCGCAATAAGACTGCACGCACCGAAAAGCGCAAATTGAAGCTTTTTGCTCTTCTTTTTCTCAGCCAACCTGCTCACCGCCTCTCGCTTTGTCTGCAAGGGTCTTGCTTGCCTTTTCGTTTTCAAGGCGCTTTTCACGTTCTTCGTCCGATTCAAAAACAGGCAGAGGAAGTTCGTCAAGCGTAATATCTCCTGCCTTTATTCTCTTTCTTGTTTCGACACGCATCAGGTCAACCTGTTTGATGTCGGGCTGAATGCCTTTCTTGATAACAAGGCGGTTGAGTATGAATATCACCGCAAAAATTGCGATGCAGAAAAATGCACCGATACCGGCCTTTGCGGTTATGAATGAGCCGCTTGCAATTTTCGGCATAACACAGCTGATTACTGCGGCCGCCGCACTTAAAACAGCACCTATTGCCGAGAATATGCACATCTTGCGTGCAACCTTGGGTATGTTTATAAATGAGAGAAGCAAGCCAACGAATACAAACAGTCCCATAAGGAAAATAAGCACAAACAGTGCACACAGCACGCCTGCGGCAGTTGTAACCTGCGGTATGTAACTGCTCAGGTCAAGCAGAAGTGCGGTGAGCTCGCCGCCTGTGAATGCCTGATATACGCCGAATGCGCCGAGGCTGAATTTTGCGCTCACGAGCGGCAATTCAACACTTAAATCTACAAACGGAATGAAAATTATTCCTATGGCGGCAACCATTGCGACGATACGTGCAATCTGAAGCGGGCCGCCTATGAGTGCACATTTAAGCTTTGTGGCAAGAATTCGGAAGGAAGCATATTCAAGCTCACACTTTTTTGCATCACGTGTCAGAAGCTGCTCTTGCTGACTGTAAAAAATATTTACACCGCAGTGCTTGCATTCGGGTGACAGGTCAAACCTGCCTATTTCACCGTTGCAGTTGGGACATTTCATATTTTTCACCTCTCGGTATTTATAATATATTTCAATTATACATTATCAATATCTGTCTTGCAAGGGTGATGTATTATAATTCTTTAGCGATATTATTCCATACACTTTTCAGCTTTTGCTAAAAAATGCAGGTTTTTGTAACAAACTGTACAAATATTAAAGAAAATTTATGCTCACCTTGTAACAAACTGCAAATAAATACTTGAATTCTTGAGTAATATTTGCTATGATAATTTTGTATAATTATGTGCCGCAGCATTTTGGCGGCAAAGATGTGAAAGGAGAGCGTCGTTCAAATGGGTAATGTTCCGCTTTACTTGTTCAATAAAGGCGAAAACGCAAGGGCTTATGAGTATTTAGGTGCTCATTTCTGTGAGGATGGCTCGGTTGTTTTCCGTGTCTGGGCACCAAATGCTCAGGCTGTCAGCGTTGCAGGTGAATTCAACGGCTGGCAGGGCGGCGCTTCACCTATGCACAGGGTTGATGACAGCGGTGTGTGGGAAACGACAATTCAAGGGCTCAAGGTGTTTGATGCTTATAAATATGTTATCCGCACTAAAGACGGCAGAGAGATTTTTAAGTGTGACCCCTATGCTTTCCACGCAGAAACACGCCCCGACAACGCATCAAAGCTTTACGATATAGAGGGCTATAAGTGGCACGACGAAAAATGGCTTGCAAAGCGCAGGGCATCAAGCGTATACGACAGCCCCGTCAATATTTACGAGGTGCACGCAGGCTCGTGGAAGCAGTATGACGACGGCAATTTCCTCTCATACCGTGTAATGGCAGACGAGCTTATACCTTATGTTAAGGATATGGGCTACACTCACATCGAGTTCATGCCGCTGAGCGAATATCCGTTTGACGGTTCGTGGGGCTACCAGGTAACGGGCTATTTTGCCCCGACCTCGCGCTACGGTGAGCCCAAGGACCTTATGTACCTTGTTGACAAATGTCACCAGGCAGGTATCGGCGTTATTATGGATTGGGTGCCTGCGCACTTCCCGAAGGATGCACACGGCCTTTACGAGTTTGACGGCACGCCCTGCTACGAATATGCAGACCCGCGCAAGGGTGAGCATTATTCCTGGGGCACAAGAGTTTTCGACTACGGCAAAACACAGGTGCAGAGCTTCCTTATGTCAAGTGCCGCAATATGGCTTGACAAATATCATTTTGACGGACTTCGCATTGATGCGGTTGCATCTATGCTTTATCTTGATTATGACCGTGATGACGGTCAGTGGGTTGCCAACGAAAAGGGCGGCAATGAAAACCTTGAGGCTATTGCGTTTTTGCAAAAGCTCAACGAATCTATCTTCCGTGATTATTGGGACTGTATGATGATTGCGGAGGAATCCACCGCATTCCCGATGGTTTCAAAGCCCACGTTTATGGGCGGTCTCGGCTTTAATTTCAAGTGGAATATGGGCTGGATGAACGACTGTATGCGTTACTTCTCGCTTGACGGCATCCACCGCAAAAATAACCACAACTGTCTTACCTTCTCATTTTTCTACGCCTTCTCCGAGAATTTTGTGTTGCCAATCTCACACGATGAGGTTGTGCACGGCAAATGCTCGCTGATAAATAAAATGCCCGGCACTTATGAAGAAAAGTTTGCGGGTGTGCGCTCGTTCCTCGGCTATATGTATGCCCATCCCGGCAAGAAGATGCTGTTTATGGGCCAGGAATTCGGCCAGTTTATCGAGTGGAAATACGACAGCGGTCTGGATTGGCTTCTGCTTGATTTTGAGGCTCATAAAAAGCTGCAGAATTACACACGTGCGCTCAACAAGTTTTATGCAAAACACGCCCCGCTGTGGGAGGTTGACTTCGGTTGGGAGGGCTTTAATTGGATTTCGAGCAACGACAACACGAATTCTGTTATAGCTTTCCGCAGAATTGATAAGAAGGGCAAGGAGATTATTGCCGTTTCAAACCTTACAACCGTTCACCGCAGTAATTACGAAATCGGCGTGCCCTATGCAGGCACTTACGAGGTCGTTTTCAATTCTGATGAGGAGCAGTTCGGCGGCACGGGCAAGGGCATTACAGGCAAGTTAAAAACAAACGAACGCCCGATGCACGGCCACGAGCAGAGCGTTTCGCTTGAGCTTGCAGGCTTAAGCACGGTTTATCTGAAACTTGTGCGCAAAGCACCGAAGAAGAAGGAGCCGAAAAAAGTTGAAAAGAAATAAACGCAAGGCTGTACTGCACTTTGCCGATTTCCGTTCACCTTGCCGAGGCAACTTCATAAATTCACTTGAAGCTTTGCGTGCCGAACTTGAGAAAGCAGGCGGAGAGTTCGTTTATCTCTTCCCTGCGGCAACTGCAAAGCGTGACTGGGCACAGGAGCTCAGCCGACAGACAACGGTCTATTTTCTTTCAGGCAATATTCCCAAGGATATACTGACGGTGCGTAAAATAATAAAACGTCACGGCATCGGTATAATCCATTCGCATTTTTATAAGCTTCCGTATGAGTTCATTTTCAACATCGCTTCGCTGTTTTCGGGTGTAAAGCGTGTTGTTCACCTGCACTGTGCGCTGTATATTCACAAGGGTATAAGCAGAGCTATAGAAAAAATTATTCTGAAAGGCAAAACCTTTGTCGGCTGCAGTGAAAAGCTGACGAACGATGCGAAAAAACATTATCCCTCAAACCCTGCGTACACTGCAAAGAATGCAATATGGTTTCCACGTCTTGAGGAATATGAAGTGCTCGACAAAGCTTCTCTGAGTTTGAGCGAAAGAGCAAAAACGCTTATGATGTTCGGCTTCCTTTACGAAGTGAAGGGTGTTGACATTGCGCTTGAAGCTGTGAGCGAGCTTATAGCAGAAGGTAAGGATTTACAGCTGATACTGATTCTTACCTCAAACGTTGAAGAAATAAAGGGCAAAATAGCAAAGCGTTTCGGCGGTGTGCCTCAGTGGCTTCATCTGTTGCCGCCGCGCAACGATATAACAAGCTATTACAATTTGTGCGATGCGTTTTTGGCACCGAGCAGAAGCGAGGGCCTGCCTTATTCGGTGATCGAAGCGTCTTACCTCAAGCTGCCTGTTGTGCACAGCGATATTCCTGCACACGCATCACTGAAGCTGCCCTGCGGCTTGAGCTTTAAAAGTGAAAATGTCGGCGAAATGAAAGATAAGATTACTGCCGCACTTATGTGTGACAGGGATTCGCAGGCTTTCATATCCCAGTCGGAAGGCATTAAGGAAGAATATCAGCTTTCAACCTGGGTAAACCGCATAATAAGTATATACAAAACCTTATAAGTTTCCCCTGAATAATAAGGAGGTTATCAAGAAATGTCAAAAAAAGCTGAATGTATTGCAATGCTGCTCGCCGGCGGACAGGGCAGCAGACTCGGTATCCTTACCAAGAACATCGCTAAGCCTGCCGTACCCTACGGAGGAAAATACAGAATTATTGATTTCCCTCTTTCAAACTGTGTCAACTCGGGTATTTACACGGTAGGTGTCCTCACACAGTATCAGCCGCTTGAGCTTAACGATTATATCGGCAACGGTGCCGCCTGGGATCTTGACCGTGCAAGCGGCGGTGTTCACATTCTCTCCCCCTATCAGCAGATTAAGGGCAGTGAGTGGTATAAGGGCACTGCAAACGCAATTTACCAGAACATCAATTTCATCGACAGATATGACCCTGAATACGTATGCATCCTTTCGGGTGACCATATTTACAAGATGGATTATTCAAAGATGCTCGCATTCCACAAGGAAAAGAATGCAGACTGCACAATCGCTATGCTCGAGGTTCCGTGGGATGAGGCATCACGCTTCGGCCTGATGCTTGTTGATGATGACGGTGCAATCACCGCATTTGAAGAAAAGCCCGAGGTGCCCAGCAGCAACAAGGCATCAATGGGTGTTTACATCTTTACCTGGAAGAAGCTTCGCGAATACCTGCTTGCAGACGAGGCAGACCCGAACTCAAGCAACGACTTCGGCAAAAACCTTATCCCCGCAATGCACGAGGCAGGCGAAAGACTCTTTGCCTACCACTTTGACGGCTATTGGAAGGATGTCGGCACAATTGACAGCCTGTGGGAAGCAAACCTTGACCTTCTCCGTCCTTCGGTAGACCTTGACCTTTCGGACAACGAGTGGAGAATTTACTCCAAGTCACCTGCATCACCGCCTCACTTTGTTTCAGATAAGGCAAAGGTTGAGAATTCAATGATGGCAGAGGGCTGCTGTATTGATGGTGAGATTGATTACTCCGTTCTTTTTGCAGACGTTATAGTTGAAGAGGGCGCAAAGGTTGACTCTTCAATCATTATGCCCGGTACGGTTATAAAGAAGGGCGCAGTTGTACAGTATGCAATTGTTGCAGAGAATGCCGTTATCGAATCCGGCGCAGTTGTAGGCGAGAAGCCCGAAAACGTTGCAAACCGTGACGATTGGGGCGTTGCGGTTGTCGGTGCAGGCGTAACTGTAGGTGCCGGCGCAACAGTCGCTCCCAAGGCTATGGCAGGCGAAGATGTGCCTGCAGCAAAGTGAGGAGGAATGAAAAATGATAAGAGCTAATGACGTACTTGCAATTATCCACTCAAATGCTTACGACGAGGTCGTGCCCGAGCTTACAAATATGCGTACAATGGGCTCGGTGCCCTTTGGCGGCAGATACCGTCTTATAGATTTTACTCTTTCCAACCTTGTTAACGCAGGCATAGGTAAGGTCGGCGTTATTACAAAGAGCAACTACCAGTCACTTATGGACCACCTCGGCACAGGTAAGCCGTGGGACCTTTCACGCAAACGCAGCGGTATGTATATTCTGCCGCCTTTCCTTCTCGGCGAAACAGGCACGTTTGATAACCGCATTGAGTCTCTCAAGGGTAATATGCACTTTATCAGCCGTTCCAAAGAGGAATATGTTGTAATTGCCGACTGTAATGTTGTTACAAACTTCAGCTTTGATGAGCTTATGAAATTCCACGAGGAATCAAAGGCTGACATCAGCGTTGTCTGCAAGCGCGGCAAGACACCTGACCTTTCAAATCTTATGACGTTTGAAATCGGTGCAGATAACAGAATCGAATCCGTAACCGTCGGTGCACAGTCGGATGATGCGGATTATTCGCTCAACATCTTCTTTATGAAGAAGGCACTGCTTGAAAGACTTATCAATGAGGCTTATGCAATGCACAAAACAAGTATGACCATTGATATTTTCCAGGCAAATGTCAAAAACCTGCGTATGTGTGCAATGAATTGCGATAACTTTGTTATTTCAATCGATTCACTCGACACTTACTACCGTGCAAATATGATGCTTCTTGACAATGCTGTCAGAAGCGACCTGTTTAATAAAAAGCGTCCCGTTTACACAAAGGTGCGCGACGATATGCCCGCACTTTACGCAATTGACAGCTCTGTTAAAAACAGCCTTGTTTCCGACGGCTGTGACATCAAGGGCGAGGTTGAGGGCAGTGTGCTCGGCAGAGGCGTTAAGGTAGAAAAGGGTGCAGTTGTCAAAAACTGCGTTATTATGCAGGATTGCTTTATCGGCGCAGGTGCACATATCGAAAACGTAATTCTCGACAAGGATGTTGTTATCAAGCCCGGCAAAACTCTTGTCGGTGCAGACGATTTCCCGATTTATGTCGGTAAGAGAATCGTTATATAAAAACTGAAAAACAAAAAACAAGGAGGATTTGGCATGAAAGTTTTATATGCTGCCAGTGAGGCACTCCCCTTTATAGCCAGCGGCGGACTTGCTGATGTTGCAGGCTCACTTCCCCAGGCACTTCGCAAAAGGCTTATCGGCGCACGTGTTGTTATGCCTCTTTACGATACAATTCGTCAGGAGCTTAAAGACTCCATGACATTTATTACTCATATTTCCGTGCCCGTTGCATGGCGCAGACAGTACTGCGGCATTTTTGAGGCACGCCACAACGGTGTTATCTACTATCTGCTTGATAATCAGTATTATTTCAAGCGCGACCGCATCTACGGCCACTATGACGATGCAGAGAGATTTGCTTTCTTTGCACGCGCAGTGCTTGAGATTATTCCCCATATCGGCTTCAAGCCCGATATAATTCACTGTAACGACTGGCAGACAGCTATGACACCCGTCTATTACTCCACAATGTATGCTGACCAGCCCGGTTGGGAAAACATCAAAACAGTTTTCACAATCCACAACATTCAGTATCAGGGTGTTTACGGTATGGAGCTTATCGGCGATGTTCTGGGTATGCAGCCCGGCACAGAGCACATTGTTGAGTATAACGGCTGTGTTAACCTTATGAAGGGTGCGATAGAAACAGCAAACGTTGTAACAACCGTCAGCCCCTCTTATGCAAACGAGATTCTTGACCCCTGGTTCAGCCACGGTCTTGACCATATTCTCGAACAGCGCAGGTTCAAGCTTTCGGGCATTCTTAACGGTATTGACGTTGAGAATTATAACCCCGAAACGGATAAAAACATTTTTGCAAACTATTCTGCTGAGGATTTCTCTGCAAAGAAGATTAACAAAGCAGAGCTGCAGAAGATGTTTAACCTTCCCGAGAATGAGCGCACACCCGTCGTCGGCCTTGTAACACGCCTTGTTTCTCACAAGGGTCTTGACCTTATCAAGGCTATTCTTGACGAGTTGCTTGCCACAACAGATATTCAGTTTGTTGTGCTCGGCTCGGGCGACTGGCAGTATGAGGAGTTCTTCAAAGAGATGGCGGCAAGATATCCCAACCAGCTCGGCCTTCGTATCGGCTTTGTGCCGGACCTTGCACGCAAGATTTATGCAGGCAGTGATATCTTCCTTATGCCCTCCAAGAGCGAGCCCTGCGGCCTTTCACAGATGGTTGCGCTTCGCTACGGCTCAATTCCGATTGTGCGTGAAACAGGCGGTCTGAAGGATACAATCACAGACAGTGGCGATAACGAGGGCAATGGCTTCACCTTTGCACGCTATAATGCACACGATATGCTTCACACAATCCGCCGTGCGGTTGAGGGATATCAGAATGAAGAGGGCTGGAATATCCTCGTAAAGCGTGCTATGGAGTGTAACAACAGCTGGAACCGTTCGGCTAACGAATACATCAGACTCTATAAAAACATTCTTAAAAATTAAGATATGAAAAAGCCGGCAGGCAGATGAAAATCTGTCTGTCGGCGATATGGCATAAATAATTCAGTTACGGTAGCCTGCGGCTATCTTCGATACATATTCTTCTACACCGGTGACAAGTGTGTTTGCAAAGGGAGGCAGCTTATTGTTGTCAATCTTTGCGGCGGGAAGAGTTCCTTTAGTTTCAAAAAGGCCTTCAAAAATGGCTGTGACGATATTCTGGAACATAGGGTCATCCCACCTGATTGCAACGTCAAGACAGCTTTCGTCAAATCTGCCGGCTTCAATACAGGCTACGAGCAGCTTGTACTCTGCAATTGCGGCACCCCAGAGCAGCTTGTCGCCAAGCTTCGGGTCGTTAGTGCTGAAACGCTCGGCAAAAAGGCTGATGCAAAGAAGGATAGTGCGCATATTGACTTTTTCACTTGAAAGGTCGTAGGCGATATCAGCGCCCTTTGTGAGTGCTTCGTATATTCCGAGCCTGCTGTCGTCCTTACCGAGCAGATAGTCGGTGGTGACACCGTAATAATCGGCACATTTGAGAACGAAATCAAGGCCGCATTCACGCACGCCCTTTTCATAGTGTGAAAGCAAGGCCTGCGAAACACCAAGGCTCATTGCCACTTCTTTCTGGCTGAGTCCGCGCTCCTTGCGCAATAGAGTAATTCTGTTTGAAAAAGCTGTTGCCATATATTTTAACCTCTGCTTTTGTTAAAAAGTATACAGAAAGTATAACAAATGATTTGACAAAAGTCAACAGCATAAACTATTTTTCCGGAGAATAAAAATGAAAAGCTACAAAATTCATCTTATCCGCAACGCTCTCACGCAGGAAAACCTTGACGGCCGCTATCTCGGCCATACGGATTCTCCGCTTTGCGAGCAGGGTATAGCCCAGCTTAATGAGCTTGTGGATTCATACAAATATCCCTCTGCGCAGGTTGTTTTCAGCAGTCCGCTGAGGCGTTGTACGGATACGGCACGTGTCATATATCCCGATAAGGAAATTGTTCCGCTTGAATCGCTGATTGAGTATAATTTCGGCGAATTTGACGGTAAAACGGCTGAAGAGCTTGAAAAACACACGCTGTTTCCCCGTTGGCTTGCAGGCGAGGAGGGTGTTGACCCGCCCTTTGGCGAGAGCAATGCCGCCTTTGCAAAGCGAATCTGCGAGGGCTTTGAGGGTGTAGTTGACGGTATGCTCAAATCGGGTGTGGAATCGGTTGCGGTTGTCACACACGGCGGCATTATCGGCGCAATTATGTCACGCTATGCAATACCCGAGGCAAGCCCTCACGAATGGCTGACCCCAAGCGGTTGTGGATATACAATTCGTATAACACCATCTTTATGGATGACGGGCAAAAAGGTTGAGGCAGTGTGCGAAATCCCTGAAGAGGAGCACAGCTTTGATTATGAGCGTGCTATGTGGGGACAAGCTCCTTATGATGAAAAAGACCTCGATAAATACTTCGAAGGACTTCTTGATGAGCTGTATCAGGATGATGACGAAGATGAAGATGAATAAGGCTTTTCAGCTTTATATAAACAAAGAAAATAAATAAGCAGGTGAATTTAAGTGTCATTGATAAATAAAGCAAAAGAAGGCTTAACAAAGGTGCGCACTTATTGGCGTACTCCGCCTCTGGGCAACTATATGAATTATAAGGAAATTGCTTCGCTGGCAGGCGGCGGACTTGGTGTAAAGTTTGTTATTACCTTTGTTCAGGCCGCAATAATTTCGGCGAACAATGCCTTTGTCGGTAATACCATAGGCGTAAAGCCTATGCAGATGTACGGTATATACGTTGCCTGTGTTCTCGCAGGCTTCCCGCTTACAATGCTGCGTGCAAAGATTATTGATAATTCGCGCAGCCGCAAGGGTAAGTATCGCCCGTATATCATCAGCATGGGTCTTCCCACCGTTCTGCTTTCAATAGGCTACGTGTGGGCACCGTACGAGCTGATGAACGATGCAGGAAAGATTGCAACCGTACTGATTTTTAATCTCGGCTTCCAATTCTTCTACAATTTCCTGTACGATGCTTATGATAACTATGTTTCCGTTCTTTCATCAAACACGCAGGAACGTTCCAACGTTCTGGCAATACGTGCTGTTGCAGACTCGCTTGCACCGTCAATCACAAACGCTGTCGTTCCCTTAATCGGTGAACTTATCACCGGCAAGCGTGATTTGTTTGATATCCGCATTTATCGCTTTGTATGGCCGCCTGTTCTTATTCTCGGTTTTCTTCTCAGCCTCATTATTTTTAAGAACACCAAAGAGAAGATTATCCAGGCACGTACCCACGTTATCCGTATCAAGTTTATTGATGCGGTCAGAGCGATTATGAAGAATAAATACTTCTGGATTATTTCTCTTGCCGGTTGGATGGGCTTTCTCGAGGGCATGGCAAATAGTATACTCTCTTGGCTTTACACCTATCAGCAGGCGTGTACGGCTCCTCAGTATGCGCTACTTACCACGCTTTACGGCAACGCTTCGTTCTGGGGTATGCTCCTTGCACCTGTTTGTATTTATAAATTCGGCAAGAAAAATACGTTGATTTTCACAAACATTCTCAATATCTTCTTTATCGCAATGCTTTACCCGGTTGTTAAGTATGCTGACCCGTCAATTATGATTTGGATGGCAATGATGTGCCTGTGGATGAACGCTCTTGTAGGCTCATTTGCACACATTCTCACACCCAGCCTTAATGCCGATATACGTGACTATCAGCAGTACGTTACGGGCGAAAGAATTGACGGTATGTTTGCCGCGGTAGGTCTTATAGGCAACGTTGTAACAATGGCAACAACAAGCGTGCAGTCAATTATTTACGAGAAAATCGGCTTTAACGATGCGAAGCTCAACGAGCTTCTTCCTGAAATTATGGCTTCCGGTGTTGAGATAAATGACCCGACCAATGTTTACAACGTTCTTTATCACCGCCCGACATTCCTGAGCATTTTCTCGGTGCTTATTATGACGGCTGTTGTTGGTGCCGCAATGAACGTTATACCCTATTTCTTCTACGATTTGTCAGAGGTTAAGCAAAAGGGCATGGTTAAGGTGCTTCAGGTCCGAGCTCTGTTTGAAGATTTCGGCAGAGGCGTTCTCAGCGATAGGGACCTTGTAAAAGCTATTGAGCTTGTACGTGAGGCCAAGGAATTTGTTTTAAAAGAAAAGCTTCCGACAGACAAATCAGCCTTAAAAGCGGCAAAGACCAAGGAAGATAAAAAAGCCGCACGCAAGGCACTCAAGGCAGCGAAGGAGCATAACGAAAAGATTATTACTTCGGCTTTTGTTGTGGATGAGCTTAACCGTTTCAACACCGTTCAGGGTAAGGCTCAACTTGAAACGGCAAAGGCTTTCGTCGCTTCCGGTATGGACCATATCTTCTCTGTCAGCAAGGCTGACCTTGCCGCCGCAAAAGTGCTTTCTACCGAAACAGAGAGTGATAAGGAATACCGCAAGGCTGAAATTTCAAGAATTAAAGAATGCCTTTACGCACAGAAGGTTGCAAAGAAGCACTTCCCGAACGGTATAGAAGAGTTTGATTCAACAGAGTTTGACAGTCTCTTTGAGCAGGAGGATACAATCAACGAAAAGATTGATAACGCTTACAAGACCTTCTACAAGGCAAGAGACGAAAAAAACAAGGCTGCCGCACAGGAGGCAACACAGCTCATAAAAGAGCTTAAAGCTCAGGCTAAAGAGATTGAAAAGGCTCTTAAAAAGGCTACGGATGACAGCTCAGTTTACAACCGTGCCGCAAAGCCCTATCTCGATGCCAAAAAGCTTGTCACAATGGCAGAAAACTATACCCATTATGATGAGATTGACGCTATGTACGACGAAGCAAAGGTAAGATATGACGAGGCAGAACGCCTTGCCGCCGAAGAAGAGGCACGCAAGGAAGCCGCAGAAAAAGAGCACGCCGCACAGCTTCGTGCACAGCGCAAGAAAAAATAAAAATATATAGCTGAAAAGGCTGTAAAAAACTGAGCGTTTTTTACAGCCTTTCAATTTTATTCATTTTTCAGCTTCTCCGGTGTAACTGCAATTGTTGCGCAGTATACGGCTTTGGCACCGGATTTCAGCAGAGCCTTTCGGCATTCGTGAAGTGTTGCGCCCGTTGTCTTGATATCGTCGCAAAGCAGTATTGTTTTGCCCTTTACCGAATCGGGCTTTTCCGTGGCAAATGCATTTTTGAGGTTTGATAATCTCTCCTTGCCCTTCAGGTCGTGCTGGTCTGCGGTGTCACGTGTTTTAATTAGCAACAGCTCATCAAAGGTGAGGAAAAGCTGCTTTGCAATTTCTTTTGCAAGCAGTGCGGATTGATTATAGCCTCTTTTGCGCCGCTTGCGTTTTGTCTGCGGCACGCAGGTGACTATATCAAACCTGATATCGCCGAATTCCTCTTTTACACTTTCGGCAACCACTTTGCCGAAGAATCTTGCAAGCTCACGCTCATCGCCGAATTTAAATCGGTGAACAGCACTGCGTAGCTTGCCTTCGTAAATGAAAGGAGAGACAAGGTTCAGAGAAAACTGATTCTTGTGGCAGACACACGCATTTTTCGGACAACCGCAGCCTATACAGCGGTCTTTTATGCGCTCGGTTTCTTTTTCACAGCTTTCGCACAAATGCAACTGCCGCTGCTCGATTTCATCGCAAATCGGACAGCGGGCAGGATAAATCAGGTTTATAATCTGTGATATAACGGGGTGCATCAGTGTGTGCCGTCGCCCATACACTTGACCATAACAGCCTTCTGTGCGTGCAGGCGGTTTTCAGCCTCGTCGAATATTTCGTCTGCGTGCTCTTCAAATACCTTTGCGGTAATCTCTTCCTCACGGTGAGCAGGCAAGCAGTGAAGCACCATTGCACCGGGGGCGGCAAGAGCCATAGCCTCGTCGTTAATCTGGTAATTCTTGAATATCATCTTTCTCTCTTCTGCTTCGCCCTCCTGACCCATGGAAGCCCATACGTCGGTGTAAAGCACGTCAGCATCCTTAACAGCAGCGGCAATATCGCTTGTGCAGCAGAATTCGCCGTTTTCTCTTGCCCACTTCATAAGCTCAGCATCGGGCTGATACGCATCGGGGCAGGCAATGCTTACCTTCATGCCAACCTTGATACAGCCTGCAATGAGGGAGTTTGCCATATTGTTGCCGTCGCCTATGTAGCAGAGCTTGAGCCCCTCAAGTGAGCCCTTGTGTTCGCGGATTGTCATAAGGTCTGCAAGCACCTGGCAGGGATGGCAATAGTCTGTAAGGCCGTTAATGATCGGGATTGAGCCGACCTTTGCAAGGGTTTCAACCTCGTCCTGGTCGAAGGTACGAATCATGATACCGTCAAGGTAGCGTGAAAGTACACGTGCGGTGTCTTCAACAGGCTCGCCCCTGCCAATCTGCAGGTCACGTGAGCTGAGGAAAAGTGCACTGCCGCCAAGGTCATACATGCCTACCTCGAAGGATACACGTGTTCTTGTGGATGATTTCTGGAATATCATACCGAGGGTCTTACCTGCGAGATATTTGTGCTCAATGCCGTTTTTCTTGGCATATTTGAGCTGGTCTGCAAGGTCAAGTATGTCGATAATTTCCTGCTTTGAAAGGTCTGAAAGTTTAAGTAAGTGTTTCATTTGTGTTTTCTCCTTCTGAGACTTATATAATGAATTATAAATGGGTTAAGTCTTTTTGTCAATATCTTCATTTATCGGCTTTGCCGTTCATAATCAGATTCAGCAGGTCTGCCACACAGCCCTTGTTGCAGTGGCAGGCGACGTACTTGCAAATATCGTGTATCGGTTTAGGGGCCTGACCTGCACAGGCAGGGTATCCCACGGTTTTAAGCATATCCCAATCGTTATAATAGTCGCCGATTGCGGCTGTATGCTCTTTTTCTACTCCGAGAATTTCAGCAAGCTTCATCACTGCCGTGCCCTTGTGAACGCCGCAGTCTAGCATTTCAAATGAAACGGGTGATGAGGACATAAAATTGCCTTTGCCTGAGGCTTTTTCAGCTTCCGCTTTAATCTTTTTTATGATCAGCGGATTGCCCCAGAAGATGACCTTGAACCAATCGTCATCCGGAACAGAATCAATATCGGTTATGATGTAGGGCACGCGGTCAAAAAACATCTGACCCAGCGAAAAAAGCCCCTTGCTGGTGATATAAGCCTTCTCAAGACCAAATATACCTACCTCAATGCGGTTAATTCCCTTTGAGTATTTACGGCTGATGTATTTCACAAATTCTCTGCCCTCGGCACCTACAGTCTGCTTCCACACAAGGCTTTGAGCGTTATAATCGTAAATGCCGGAGCCGTTGAGAATAACCGCAGGACAGTTAGGATTTACCGAGCGGTAAGCACGCTCGAGCGAGCATACGGGTCTGCCCGAGGCAAGCGTGAAATTGCCGCCCAGTGACATAAATTTTTCAATTGTCTTTTTGTTGACCTCCGGCAGCGTGCGCAGCTTTGAATTAAGCGTGCCGTCAATATCAGAAGCCACAAGCCAATTTTTAAAGCTTTTTTTCATAAGTCGGTTACCTGAAAAATTATTACTTATTTGTGAAGCTTTGTTTTTATACGGTTGTATTTTTCTTGCCCTAATAGTCTAATTAGCAAAAGATTAGGGATATGTATTATTTTATGAATAAAATCAGTTATTTTTTGAGCTTTGCGCTCTTTTAAAGCGGTTTTATATTTGCTGTTTCTCCAGCTTGATGTAAACCAATGAATTGCGACTGTATTTTTTGAATGTGTTAATTTACCGCTGTAATAATCAATGGGACAGAGGTATACTGTTGGTAAAATGAGCACATCGCCGTTAAGAATTTGCATTGAATTATTCTGTTCCAATCCGTGGGTTAAAAATATTTTTGTGTTTCTTGCCGGGCAAGTAGTCAAATCATAGCTGCCGTCATTTTTTATAAACGGAGTTCCTTCATAATCCTGCATTATTTCAAGTAAAATTTCTATTCCTTTTTCTGCTCCGAAGCCCAGGCCGGTTGCAATATACTTTCCCCGCTCAAAACCAAAAAAAGCTTTGTGATCTAAAAGAAAATCAATGTTTTTTTTAAGCTCAACATCGGTATCAAGATAAATACCGCCATTATCATAAACAACTTTAAGACGGACATAGTCTGATACAAAAGCCCATTTTTTTGCTTCGTAAGCCTGCCTTACGTAAAGAGGACAAGAGGACAGATCAAAATTGCTTTCGTTCCATTCGATGATTTCATAATCAGGGCAATATTTTTTCCAGCTCTTATTACATTTTTTAAACAGCTTTGGCTTTTCGTTGCCACCAAACCAACAGTAGTGGATTATTTTGGGGATCATTTTATTTCTCCAATTTAATACAATTTTCTTTGTAGTTATTGTTTAACATTATATTCACAAACTTTTCACTGCAGTTCCCTTTATAGTCCCCATTTGCATATTTGCAAATTTCATTTCGTTTGGATGAAAAAGAATCTTTTCCGTTAATAAAATTATTTATAAAGTTAATTAACTCGTCATATGTATATATTTTTTCACCGGGCATATATTCGAGGGGATTATCAAAAGCATAACCACGTGTATAGTCATCAAGTCTGTTTAGAATAAAACCTATTGGTTTATCGAGGATTACATAATCGTAGAATACTGAAGAAAAATCTGTAAGAAGTGCATCGCAAACTCCCAAAAGTTCATATAACAGTATTTTCTTTTCAAACAATTCAGAATTTTGAATATAATGAATGTTTGTCATATTTGATAACTTCAGTTTATCAACAAGTTGCAACGGATGAAGCTTTATTATTAAATGTATTTTGTTTTTGCTCAATAATGTGTTAAGATTTTCAAGTTCTTCATTATTTGAAATAACAGATAATACATACGGATCATTGATTTTGCTGTCCTGTAGTCTTATCGACTGTTTATATGTTGGCATGCACATAATGATTTTTTCTGTATCTTTAAAATTAAATAATTTGTTTAGCAAATTTTTTTTGTTTGCAGAAAATAAAAAATCGTCTTTGGGGTATCCATTACAAGAAAAACATTTTTCAAGAGGTGCAGACCATGCCATAGCATAAGGAACTGCAATGCTTTCAGAAGTGACCAACAAGTAATCGAATACTGTATGATCGAAATTTTCGTTTTTGCAGCTTTTAAGTGGACAGCCGTGTCCGGTGTTTATGACAACCTGAGATTTTTTACTCTTCTTAAACCAATACGGATGTGAAAAAATGAACCACTTGGCTGTTGATAAATAATAATTTAATACCAGTTGATTTTTCTTTGTTTTGTCGAATCTGCTAATGAAAACAGTGTTTTCATTAGCGTAGTTTTCTTTACAAAAGTCTACATTTCTAACAATCCAGACTAAACGATATTTACGGTACATTTTTTCTTTTATCATATATTCGTAAATTGCCCTGGGATTATCATCCATATCGCTTTCGCATTCAAAAACAATCGTATTCCTGAGAGGAAACTTTTGTATAAATCTCAAAAGCAGATAAAAAATAAACTCATTTGAAAGAATAAAAGTTTCTTTCAAGCCATCATTTTTAAGACTTTTAAAAAACCTTTTCACATAGCTCATAACAAAAACCTCTTAAATCATAATTCGCGTGCAACCGGTAGTGCATGAGATCCCCATCCCGTATGACTCCATTCAAAATTATGAAGCTGGTTATCGTTGTAAATAGTGAACGCAACTGCATTTGGGACGTAATCGTGTCTTACTTGGCTTCCTAAATTATCAGGCTCAAAAGCGACAATCTGCATGATGTAATCATACGGAGCTATTTGTGAAGTATCAATTTCAAATTCTTTTTCGTAAACCGATGATGTTTCACATTTAATTGGCTCGCTTGTTGATGTTGCAATTGCATTTCTGTCAGGAAATAAAATTGTAAATCTGAAGTGAAGATTTTCGATCTTTTTTCTGGATTCAAATTTAAGTCTGAATTTTAGTTTGTTTCCGAATTGAACTAAATTGTCTTCGGAAAGCATATCAAGGCTTAGAATCTTGATATTGGCTGTAATGTAGGGGTCGTATTTTCTTTCCTCAAAATTATTGTGTTTTGATTTTACTGTTGTTTCATTAAGATAATAATTTATCGCCTCTTCCACATCGCCGACAAATATAACCTTGCCCTTATCGAGGACGATGCAGCGCTCGCAGAGCTGGCGGATTGTGTTCATATTATGGCTGACATAGAGAACTGTTCTGCCTTCTTTGGTGGCGGCTTCTTTCATCTTTGTAAGGCATTTTTTCTGGAAAGCCATATCGCCGACGGCGAGGACTTCGTCCATAATCATAATCTCGCTGTCGAGGTGGGCGGCAACGGAGAAGGCGAGCTTAACGTACATACCGCTCGAGTAACGCTTGACGGGTGTATCAATGAAATCGCGCACCTCGGAAAACTCGATAATATCCTCCATCTTTGCGTCAATTTCAGCCTTTGTCATACCGAGAATTGTACCGTTCATATAAACGTTTTCTCTACCCGTCATCTCGGGGCTGAAGCCCGTGCCGACCTCGAGCATAGATGCAATTCTGCCGTAGATATCTATTTCGCCCTCTGTGGGTGCCGTAACGCGCGAGAGAAGCTTGAGCATTGTGCTCTTGCCGGCGCCGTTTGTGCCGATAATGCCGATAGCCTCACCTTTATATATCTCAAGGTCAATACCGTTGAGCGCCATAAAGGTCTGGCCTACAAGGCGCTTTTCTTCGCCGATTTTGGAGTTGGGGTCCTCTTTGCCTCTTACCCTTGCCCACCAGCTCTGCAGGTCTGCCTGAAGTGAGCCGCCTCCAATCTGGCCAAGGCGGTATTTCTTTTTGACACCTGTCATTTTAATTGCTATTTCACGGTTTGTGTTTTCCATATCTTCTCACCTCAAACCGTATCCATAAAGGTCTTTTCAACCTTGTTGAATACCATAATACCGAATATTGCAACTGCTACTGCAAAAACGCACGAATAAATGAGGCTTGGGATTGAAACTGTGCCCTGACCAAGCAGTGCGTATCTGAAAAGTTCAATAGGTGCAGTTGCGGGGTTTACCATAAGTATTGTTCTAAACAGTTCATTATCAATCTGTGAAATCGGGTAAACAATGGGCGTTGCATACATCCACAGTGAAATACCGAAGCCAACAAGAATTGAAAGGTCGCGGTATTTTGTGGTAAGGCTGGAGATTATAATACCGCAGCCAAGGCCCATAACGCCGAGAATCAGCAGAACGAAGGGAATTGCAAGGCAGGCGAGCCAATTTGGGTGGACAGCACCCGTTGCAACATAATATATAAGAAATGCAAGCACCAGAATCATCTGAATGCCGAACTGAATTACAGAAGACAGAACGTTTGATATCGGCGTTGTAAGTCGTGGGAAATATACTTTGCCGAAAACAGCAGAGTTAGCTATGAACGCATTTGCGTTTGATGTAAGGCAGGTGGAAAAGAAGGTCCATATAGCATTGCCGCCGAGATAGAAAAGAATCTGCGGAACACCATCGGTTTCAATGCCTGCAATGCCGCCGAAAACGAAGGTATAAATAAGGCTGGTCATTATCGGGTTGATAAAAAGCCAGGCGGGACCCAATATGGTCTGCTTGTATTTAAGTACGAAATTTCTTTTGGTAAAAAGAAATATAAGGTCTCTGTATTTCCACACTTCTTTTAGGTTGAGCTTGAACCATTTATGCTCAGAAGTGATGTGTGTATGATATTGTTGTACTTCGTTAGGCATACTACACCTCATTATAATATAATATAATAATTATAAATCTTTAGTTCTGTTTTGTCAATATTATAAGAAAAGCGACAGCAAATTGAATTGCCGTCGCTTTTCGCCCACGTCCGGTAAGGCAGTATTTCTTTAAAATGTGAATTTTCAGCACAATAATGCGTCAAACTCCCCCGATATACGCAAGTATTATCGGAGGAGTTTTCCTTTTCTTGTATCTTAAAATTACATTTTAAAGTGCTTCGCAGTTTCGTAAGAGTATAAAATTTTTGTATCGAAGCTAAAAACGCAGCAAGGCTGTCGCCTTGCGAGGCTTTTGTCAAAGATACGGGGAATTTTACTCGAGAAAAAAATGCTTCCTTATCGGGCGTGGGCGTTAAATCATTCTTTATTCTTTTTGTCATTTACGAAGCGCTTGATTTTTCTTGAGGTGGTTTTTTCAAACTCGGTATCGCGAATTTTTACTTTTGAAACCTGTTTGTAGATGGGCAGCTCCTTACAGGCTTCACGGATGCTTTTGAGGACGTCGGTTGCGGGCTTCATTTCGCTTAAGAAAACCTCTGCGATAAGTGCGCTTGCGTTACCGCTGTCACTCTTCTCGCCGCTTACGACAACCTCGCTTACGAAGTCAAGGTTCTGGATATAGCCCTCAATTTCCTCGGGGTAAACGTTCTTGCCGTTGTCGAGTACGATAATATTCTTCTTTCTGCCGCAGATAATAAGCTGATCTTTGTCGTTGATTCTGCCGTAGTCACCTGTGTAGAACCAGCCGTCCTTGATAACCTCGTCAGTGAGGTCGGGGCGGTTGTAGTAGCCGAGCATAACCGTGTCGCCCTTGATGCAGATTTCACCGATGCCCTCTTCGTTCGGGTCATCAATGCGCCAATCGATACAGCGGAGCTTTATGCCAGCGGTATGATAATCGTTGGCTTCGTCGTGGTTTGCACAAACAAGGGGTGAGCACTCGGTAATACCGTAGCCGTTGATGAGGCTGATTCCGATATTATCAAAAAATTCACCAACTTCAGGTCGGATTGCAGCACCGCCGCATACAATCTTTTTAAGCTTACCGCCGAAGTTTTCGTGGATGAATGAGAAAATCTTTCTGCGCTTGTCGATGCCGATTTTTCTGAGCATATTGCTCATTTTTACAAGACTGTTGAAAAGGCCTGTTTTGCCCTTGTTTTCAATTTCTCTTGTGATTCTGCTTACAAGCATTTCGGCAATTGCTGGCACAATATATACGTATTCAGGCTGATAAATTTTGAAGTTTTTGACGATTGCCTTGAGATTTTCGTTAATGCAAAGAGTGGAGTGCTTGTGGAAAGAAACGAGCAGGTCTGCAACGCTCTCGTAAGTGTGGCTGTAGGGGAGAAGAGAGAGACCCGTATCAAAAACGGTTGAAACCTGGAGACCGTAGCATACGCAGGATACAAGGTTCTTTTCGCTGAGCATAACGCCCTTGGACATTCCTGTTGTGCCCGAGGTGTAAACGAGCATTTTCATTGCGTTGGGGTCGCTTTTACAAGCGAGATATTCGCTCTTATCCATTTCGGCACCTTCTTCAAGTGCACGGTTGAACGAAATGAAATCGCCGTCTGTTTCATCACGGTCAAAGCCGATAAAAAGCTTTATTCCATCAAGCTCTTCACGGTGCTCCATAAGCATCTTTTCGAACCTTTTGTCATAAAAAATTACGCTTGATTTACTGTCTTTGAGCAGATGAATAATGTCCTTTTCGGGCAGCTGAGCATCAAGCGGAACATATACGCCGCTGCTGCGAAGGACTGTAAAATAAGCTGTAATCCAATTTATGCTGTTTGCACCAAGACAGGCAATATGTCTTGCAGCTTCACCGTTTGCCGCAAGATATGCGCCCAGAGAATATACACGGTTGACAAACGCTTCGTATGTCATACTGCGTATCTCATCGCCGACCTTATATTTGTAAACAATTTTGTTTGATGCTTCCTTAAGTGCAAGGTTTATCATTTCTTCAATTGAAGAAACCATAGGAACTTCATAGTAGTTGTATTTGACTTTTGCCATCTTTTTTACCTTCCGTTTTGTTTCGATTTTTCGACGGATTTCAGATTTGCGCCGATGTTAGAATGATACCCCAATGATTTGCTAAAGTCACCCTATTTATTTAAAATAGATTTCTACTGAGGATTCTTGCTTCGGTAGAGTTTGATTTTTGTCCTCTACTCACAGTAGAAAGCACGCAGATTCAAGGAAAACGGGCTTGATTTTTCCGAAAGCATATAGTATAATACAAAACAGTAAAAAGAAAGGCGGTGATTTTTTTGACAGAGGAACAGCTCAGAGCCAACATAGCAAAAAACATTACAGAGCTGAGAAAAGCTTCCGATATAACGCAGGCTGACCTTGCTGAAAAGCTCAACTATTCAGACAAGTCTGTTTCCAAGTGGGAGCGTGGCGACGGCGTGCCCGACGTGATTGTGCTTCAAAAAATTGCCGACCTTTTCGGCGTAACTCTCAACGACCTTGTCAGCGACGAAAAGCCTAAACTGCCGAAGAAGAAACCGTATATGACAAACCGCATTATTATTCCGCTTTTAAGTGCCGGTCTTGTTTTTCTTGTCGCATCGATAGCGTTTTTTATATTCCGGCTGGTGAATTTCTGGGATGATTCTTGGCTTCTCTTTGCCTATGCTGTGCCTGTTTCGCTGATTGTTATTCTTGTTTTCAGCGAGCTTTGGTGGAATCTTACGGCAAGGCTTCTTTCGCTCAGCGGCCTTATCTGGTCGTTTGTGATTTGCTTGCGCCTTACCTTTACTGTTGATGATTTGAATTTTATGTTCATAACTGCGGCAATTCTTCAAGTGCTTACAGTTTTGTGGTTTGTAATGCGCTACCGTGCAAAAAAACGCAGGGAAGAAAGCGAAACACAGAAATAATGTTTAATGGGCTGTGAAAAACGAAAGTTTTTTCACAGCCCATTTTTAGGGGATAGAAAAAAAGATGCAGAACGGACAAACTGAGCAAAATCAAGGCTTCAGACTTGGTTTTGCTTGCCCGAAGGCGTACAAGGGTACGTCGAGTGGCGAAGTTTGTTTGTAGTATAAAACATAATTTTTTCATCAATTTTAGATTTTTGGCATTTTTTAGGGTTCTATAGGCTTATTAAACCTACAGAACCCATTGCTATATCTGGTTTTATTCGGTCTGCGCTTTTTTACATCCCCTTGTTTTTTATTCACATATTTCACCGACAAAGTGTTTTTTCAGAAATGGTTTAAGTTTTTTCCAAAGAAGCTTTGTTAGCAGTGTTGCGGCCTGCACAACTAAACACGAGCAGGTAATCATAACAAAATAGGCTAAGAATTTCGCAGAGAGCGAATACTCTGTCATCATCTTTTTAATGAAAAAATTCCAATAATTGTGGTTGAGATAAATCAAAAGGCTTGCAGAACCCAGATGCTTGGAAAAGCTGAAAGAAATGTTTTTTGAAAGAATAGATTTTCTGCCGAAAAGAGAGTAAAGCAGGATAAAAAATATCGGTAACATAAAGTAATCTGTTTCAATTCTTGGGAAGAAATACATATACAGTGTCAGAACTGCAAAACACAGTATTTCCACACCTGCAAAGCACAGTTCACCAAAACGGGTGGCTTTGTGATTTTCGGTAGCTTTAACACACTCGAATATTATACAACCTGTGCAGATTCCCGCAATACCTCGGAGCAGGCCTGTGCGAACAGGCAGGCCGAAAAACCAGTCGGTTATTGTGCCGAGCTGTGCGTATTCAAAACAGAGTGCACCGTAAATCAGAAAAACAAGCAACGGGCAGATGATGCGTGTGAAATTGCTTCCTGTTTTTCTTGCAAGCGGATAGAGGATAAACAGTGAAATCATCATCGATGAGAGGTACCACGCTACGCCGGTAGGGGCAAATGAATGCAGACCGGTTATCTGTAACGGAAAGATTTCGGAAAGCAGATAGATGGCTTTGATAATAAATTCTTTAATCGAGTATTTGTCAGAAATAATCAGCGAACCAAAAGCTATAAGCGCCGAAAACAGCAAGGGCAAAAAGAAAGATGAAAACTTATGTGTTATAAACTTCAGTGTATCCTTGCCTATGTCTTCGCTTGGGGCTTTGTAAACCGAGCTCATCATAAAGTAACCCGTAACCATAAAAAAGCCTTCAACCACTATATAGCCGAGAGGGAAAAGGTCAGGCATCTGTTGTTGGCCAATATGGAAAAGCACAACAATTATCGAAAAATAAAGCTTGAGCAAATCAATACTGCTGTTTCTTCCCTTTATTGCTGCTGACATTAAAATCACCGCACATTCTTATAATCTATTCGGAATAATACCACAAATTTGCCGTTATAACAAGTGCTTTGACACAAAGCTTTTGTGCACCACGGACAAAAACGTTTTATTGATAAAAAACTTCTTGACTATAAAATATACGGGTGTTATTATATATGCGTATTTCTATAAGTATAACAATAGGAGAAAATGCTTATGTTTGACAAAGTTGACGCACAGTATAACTTTACTGCAAGCGAAAAAGAAGTACGTGAGTTCTGGAAAGAGAACAACATCTTCGGAAAAAGCGTTGAAAAGAACGAGGGTAAGCCCGAGTTCACGTTTTATGACGGTCCGCCCACGGCTAACGGCGTGCCTCACGTAGGCCATATTCTTACCCGTTCGATAAAGGACCTTATTCCCCGTTACCGCACAATGAAGGGCTACCACGTTGAACGTAAAGCAGGCTGGGATACACACGGTCTGCCCGTTGAGCTCGAGGTAGAAAAAGAGCTCGGCTTCAGCGGCAAGTCTGATATTGAGGGCTACGGTATCGTTCCCTTCATTGACAAGTGCCGTAAGAGCGTGTGGAAGTATAAGGACCTTTGGGAGGATATGAGCGAGCGTATAGGCTTCTGGGCAGATTTCGAGAAGCCGTATATCACTTATGACAACAAATATATCGAGTCCGTGTGGTGGGCTTTCAAGCAGATTGATGCAAAAGAGCTTCTCTACCACGGCCACAAGATTGTTCCCTACTGCCCCCGTTGCGGTACAGCTCTTTCATCTCACGAGGTTGCACAGGGCTATAAGACAATCAAGACCCGTTCAATCTATGTGCGCTTCAAGCTTGTTGATGAGGCTGACACCTGCTTCCTTGCCTGGACAACCACTCCCTGGACTCTGCCCTCAAATGTCGGCCTTTGTGTAAATCCCGAGGCTGAATATGTAAAAATCAAGGCAGAGGACGGTAACTATATTCTTGCAAACGCACTTGTTCCCACACTGTTTGAAGAGGGCAAGTACGAGGTTATCGAAACCTACAAGGGCACAGACCTTGAGTATAAAAAGTACGAGCCTATTTTCCCGTACGTTAAGGATAACTACAAGGATAAGGCATGGTTTGTAACCTGCGACGGTTATGTAACACTTGACAGCGGTACAGGTATCGTTCACATCGCTCCCGCATTCGGTGAGGATGACTCACGTGTGGGCAAGAAGTATAAGCTTCCCTTTGTCAGACTTGCTGACGAGCGTGGCTGCTTCCCCGACGTTGTTACAGATTACGCAGGCCGTTTTGTTATGGACTGCGACCCCGATATCATCACAAGACTCAGCAACGAAGGCCCGCTCTTCAAGGTTCTTCCCATGGAGCACCAGTATCCCTACTGCTGGCGTTGCGACAGCCCTCTGCTCTATTTCGGCAAGCCTTCATGGTTTATTGCAATGAGCTCACTTCGTGACGAGCTTACGGCAGATAATGCATCTGTTAACTGGCTGCCCGAAACATACCGTGACGGCCGTATGGGTAACTTTGTCAGCAACGTTATTGACTGGGCAATTTCACGTGACCGTTATTGGGGCACACCGCTTCCCGTATGGGTTTGCGACAAGTGCGAAAAGCACCATGTAATCGGCAGTGTTGAAGAGCTCTGCAAGCTTACAGGCGCATCCCCCGATATTGACCTTCATAAGCCCAGCGTTGACCCGCTCACATTCGAGTGTGAGTGCGGCGGCACAATGCGCAGAGTTCCCGAGGTTATTGACTGCTGGTTTGACTCAGGCGCAATGCCCTTTGCACAGCATCACTATCCCTTTGAAAATAAAGATTTGTTCGAAAAGCAGTTCCCCGCAGACTTCATCAGTGAGGGCAGTGACCAGACAAGAGGCTGGTTCTACTCACTTCAGGCTATTTCAACAGCTATCTTCGGCAAATCACCCTACAAAAACTGCGTAGCACTCGGCCTTGTCAACGATAAGGACGGTATCAAGATGTCCAAGCACAAGGGCAACGTTGTTGACCCGTGGGAGGTTATGGACAAGCACGGTGCAGACGCTATCCGTTGGTATTTCTACGTTTCCTCTGCCCCCTGGATTTCAACAAACTTTGACGGTGATGCTATTAACGAGCATCAGCGCAGATTCATGGGCACAATGTGGAACACATTCCATTTCTATAACCTCTACTCCGGCATTGACAATTTCAACGCCGCAGAGTATAAGCTTGCTGATTGCAAGCTGACTATGATGGACAGATGGATTCTCGGTGCTCTCAACTCACTTATCAAAAAGGTTGATACAGAGCTTGAGGGCTACCACATCACAGAGGCTGCAAGAGAGCTTGTTGACTTTGTTGACATTATGTCCAATTGGTATGTCCGCCGTTGCCGCCGCCGTTTCTGGATGAGCGAGCTTACAGATGACAAGATTGCCGCTTACGTTACACTTTACACCGTACTTGAGAGCCTTATCAGACTTGCAGCTCCCTTCGTACCGTTTGTAACAGAAACAATCTACCAGTCACTTGTTCGCAAGAACAATCCCGATGCTCCTCTCAGCATTCATATGTGCGACTTCCCCGTATGCGATGAAAGCTACATTGACGAAGCTCTCGAACACGATATGCAGCTTGTTTATAACTCTGTAGGTATTGCAAGAAACGCTAGAAACCTTGCAAACCTTAAAATCCGTCAGCCTCTCTCACGTCTTCTTGTATGTGTAGACGGCGATGATGCAAAGTTCGATGCAGAAATGCTCTCAATCATTGCAGAAGAGCTTAATGTTGAGTGCGCAGAGCAGGTAGAGTCTACAAAAGGCTTTATTTCACACGATATCAAGCCCCAGCTCAAAACTCTCGGCCCGAAGTACGGCAAGGTGCTCAACGCTATCCGTGAATATCTGGCAAGCGTTGACGGCGACAGCGTGCTTGCAGATATCGAAAGCACAGGCTCGCACAAGGTGAATCTCGGCGGCACAGACGTTGAGTTTACGGCAGACGACCTGCTGGTCAGCACAGGCCAGAAGGAAGGCTTTGTAAGCGCTTCTGACAGAAATATTACAGTTATCCTTGACACAGTTCTCACACCCGAGCTCATTCAGAAGGGCTATGCACGTGAGTTCGTTTCAAAGGTACAGAATATGCGTAAGTCCTCAGGCTTTGAGGTTATGGACAGAATCGTTATCACTTACTCAAGCGATGATGAGTTTGAGGCTCTGCTTAATCCGAGTGTTGAGTCCGTTTCCAAGGAGCTTCTTGCCGACGAAATCACACGTGCAGATGCAGTTGAGGGCGAGACTCTCGATATCAACGGCAAGGACGTTATTATTGCAGTAAGGAAGGTACAGAAATAATGCTCGAAAAGAAGTATGACTTCAGAACGGCTGAAAAAGCCATGCAGAAGCTCTGGGCAGATCAGGACGTTTACCGTTTTGATCCCGAGAGCCCCAACCAGATTTATTCAATTGATACTCCGCCCCCGACGGTAAGCGGTTCACTTCATATCGGTCACATCTTCTCCTACACACAGGCAGAGATGGTTGCACGCTACCGCAAGTTTATGGGCTACAACGTTTTTTATCCCTTCGGCTTTGACGATAACGGTCTGCCGACCGAGCGTCTTGTTGAAAAGGAAGAAGGTATAAAAGCAAAGGACCTCTCACGTGAGGAGCTTTACGAGAAGTGCATGAACACTACCGCAAAGTACGTTGAGGAGTTCACAGAGCTCTGGAAATCGCTCGGCTTCTCTGTTGACTGGAATCTCCGCTACGAAACAATCAACGAGCGCAGCCGCCGCATTTCACAGAAGTCCTTTATCCGTCTTGCAAAAGAGGGTAAGGCTTACGTCAAGGAGTCTCCCGTTCTCTGGTGTACAGAGTGCCAGACCTCAATTGCTCAGGCAGAGCTTGACAGCGCAGACATCAAGTCTACTTTCAACTATATTTACTTTATGGTTGACGGTGAGCCTCTTACCGTTGCAACAACACGTCCCGAGCTGCTTTACGGCGTAGTATGCCTCTTCGTTAATCCCGAGGATGAGCGCTACAAGAAGTACGTCGGCAAGAAGGCTGTTGTTCCCGTTTTCGGCTATGAAGTTCCGATTCTTACAGACGAGATTGTAAGCCTTGAAAAGGGTACAGGCGTTGTTATGTGCGCTACCTACGGCGACCAGACTGACGTTGACTGGTGCGAAAAGCACAACCTTCCCTACCGCAAGGTTATCACAACAGAAGGCAGAATGGACGAGAGCGTTCCCTACGTTGCGGGTATGAGCGTTTACGGCGCACGTAAAGAGCTTGTTAAGATGATGGAGGAGCAGGGTCTTCTTGAAAAGGTAGAGGATATTGTTCACCCCGTTCAGACTCACGAGCGTTGCGGTAAGCCGATTGAAATTCTTCCCTCACGTCAGTGGTATATCGACATCCTTTCACACAAGGACCTCTTTGTTGAGGCAGGTAAGAAAATAAATTGGTACCCCACGTTTATGAAGAGCCGTTACGACGTATGGGTTGAAAACCTTAAGTGGGACTGGTGTATCTCACGTCAGCGCTACTTCGGCGTTCCGTTCCCGGTATGGTACTGTAAGAAGTGCGGCAAGCCGATGTTTGCAGACGAGAGCATTCTGCCCGTAAATCCGCTTGAGTTCACACCCGAGGCAACCTGCGAATGCGGCTGCAGCGAGTGGATTCCCGAATCATCTGTTCTTGACACATGGGCAACGTCTTCAATGACACCCCAGATTAACGCACACTGGGAAGAGCCCGACGGCACAGATATTTCCGAGAAAATTGCACCTATGACAATGCGCACACAGGCGCACGAAATCATCAGAACTTGGGCTTTCTATACAATTGCAAAGAGCATGTACCACACAGGCAATATTCCGTGGCAGGATATTATGGTCTGCGGCTTCGTTCTTGCAAAGAAGGGCGAAAAAATCAGTAAGTCCAAGGGTAACGCTGTCAAGTCTCCTGCACAGCTTGTTGAGGAGTTCGGTGCAGACTGCATCCGTTATTGGGCTGCAAACACAAAGCTCGGCACAGACACATATTTCTCCGATGACGAGCTCAAGATTGCAAACCGCTTCCTTACAAAGCTCTGGAATGCTTCCAAGTTCACACTCACTCACCTTGAGGATTTCAATAAGGACGATGCTCCTGCAGAGCTTCTTCCCGTTGATAAGTGGATTGTTGAGCGTTGCAAGCAGACAATGCGCCGCTGCATCAAACTGCTTGACGAGTACGAAATCGGCTCTGCAAGACACGAGATTGACGATTTCTTCTGGAAGGATTTCTGCGACTACTATGTAGAAATCAGCAAGGAAAGGCTCTATCAGCCCGAGGTTCACGGCTACGAGGCACGCAGAAGCGGCCAGGCTGCTATCTACTACTGCCTGCTCAACATTCTCAAAATGTACGGCATTTTCGTGCCGCACATGACAGAGTTCATTTACCAGGATGCTTTCAAGGCTAAGGAAGGTATTGACTGCCTGCACATGAACTTCTGGAAGGTTGACGGCGAGGACGATGCCGAGAGCCTTGAGTTCGGCGAGCTTGTCAAGGAATGCGTATCTGAGGTAAGAAAGTATAAGAGCGAAAACAACATTTCAATGAAGGCAGACATCGAGACAATGAAGATTGTTACACCCGAAAAGTATAAGGGTATGTTCGATGCAACAATGGGCGACCTCATTGCTTGCTGCCACGCACAGAATGTTGAATTTGATATTCAGTAATTAAGTATCATATATAATAGAAGAAAGGTTGCATGGTTTTCCATGCAACCTTTCTTTATCGTTTTATTGAGCTGTTTGATTTGCGCCTGCTATGATTTGATGTATGGCAACGGGTTTACTGTGTTGCCGTTTACGATTACCTCAAAGTGAAGGTGGGCGCCCGAGCTGTTGCCTGTGTTACCTACACGGCCTATTGCCTGTCCGCGTGAAACACGCTGGCCGACAGATACCGAAATTGAGCCGTCAAGCATGTGTGCATAGCGTGTTTTTACGCCGTTACCGTGGTTGATAACAACCTGGTTGCCGTAGCTGCGGTTGCTGAATTTAACCAGCTCAACCGTACCGCTTTCTGCCGCAAGCACAAGCTTACCGGAGGCGTTGCCGCCTGAAATATCAAGGCCTGTGTGCCAACCGCTTCTGCGGCTGCCGTAGTAAGAGGTTATTGTATAAAGACCGGAAACCGGCCAGACAAACTTGCCCTTTGAAACAACCACGTGACCGCCACCGCCGTAGGCAGAGGGCCTCTTTGTGCCGACCTGAACCTTTTCGCTTATGGGGTTGATGAGTGTTACACGGTCAATTTCTTTCGCCTCGGTCTGTACACCGTCAACATAGGTTACGAGGTAGGTGACCTTATCAGTGCCCTTTACACCCTTGCGGATAACACGCTTGTCACCACGGAAAAGCTTTGAGGATTCAACTTTTTCCGTTTCGTAGGGTGTGGATTCGTTTCTTTCAACAACCTTGATAATCTTGACACGCACAAAGCTGACCTCGGATGAAATCGTGAGCTTGGTGCCTACCTTGAACACCTTGAAGTTAACGCCGGGGTTAAGTGCTCTGAGCTCTGAGGTTGATATGTCGAATTTGTTTGCAACGCCCGAGGGAGTGTCGCCGTTTTGGATATAGTAGTAGGTGGCTTCGCTCTTTTTCTCGTTTTCGAGAGTGTTAAGAAGGGTAGAGGCCTCCCACATAGTTTCACTGTCGTCAGGATAAAGGCCCTGAACAAAGCGGACATCCTCAACAAAGTCTGCAAATGAGTTTTCGTCCGAAGAATCAATCTTATATTTGTCTTCAGCCTCTTTGAGTATATTATTGAAAACGCTTCGGGCATCTGTTTCGTTCTTTACCGCACAGATAAAGTCGTCATCAATATAAACACCGCAGGCACTTGTGAGCTTTGAGTCGGAATTTTCAATAAGCTTGTCGCTTATTGCGTTTGCATCGCTCAGCTCGTTGCGCTTTACACGGGTGATTTTATAGGTTGGGTTGGCAATAAGCGCCTCTTCGTTATTATCAAGACCGGAATCAATTCTGTCTTTGACAATTGTACGTGCATCAATAAATACGGATTCGTTGCTGATGTAGCCCAGCGAACACATTTCACCGTTGTTTTCAACCATAACCTCAAGTGCGTAAGTGGAGCCTGTCCAGTGGCTTACGGTTGTTATAAGCAGCATCAGCGCCGCAATAGGCATTGCAACGTTGGCGGCAGTTCTGAAAACCTTCGGGTGACGTTTGACTGCTGTTTTGCCGTATTCAAAAAACTTCCTCAGCTTTTCCTTGGGTGAGCCCTTGAAGGTTTTTCTTATGCTTTGTGCGGCTTTTTTGGATTCGTTTCTCAGCTTGCGTATTTCCTCTGCCGCATTTTTGAATGAGCGAAGAAGAATTTTATCGCACAGAACGAGGAAGATGCCGAAGAACACCGAAACAGCGTGCATCGGGCGGCGAAGAAGCGATTTGACAGTATAGCCTGCGTGTCGCACACGGCGTATAATCTGCAAACCGAACATATATATCCAGTCATAAAGCTCGCTTGTGTTGCGTTCGGTTGTTTCTATGGGTTCACGCTTTGCGGGGGCTGCTTCGGGCTTGGGCTCGGGCTTTGAGCTTGGCTTTGCCTCTGTCTTGACGGGTGTGGGCTTTTCTATGCCGAAAATCGGCAGGTCAGCCAGAAATCCGAATATGCCGTATTCGCTCAAGGCATCGTTTTGCTTTGCGCCTTCTATATCGGAAACGGATATGTATTCATCCTGCGAAGCGTTTTTTGTGTCTTTAATTTCTTCCGCCATTCGAGCAACCTCCTTTATAAAAATTACAAAGTTGTAACAATTTGAGTCAAATGGTTACAACTTTGTAACCATTATAACATCAATACAACTGTTTATTATTACAAAAAAGAATTAAAAGCCTATATTTATATTCTTATTCGGGATATTTAAGTGTTTCAACACCGACAGCTTTCATAATTTCTGCCATTATTGCGGCCTCGGCTTTTGCGCCTGCAAGGCTGTGGTCGCGGTAATTTCCGCATTCCTTTGCGCTTACGCCCGGAATCTCTCCCTCATAAGCGGCAATGAAATCAAAAGCCTGCTTTGTGAGTTCAATTGCCTGCTCGGGGCTGATATCCGTACCTCTCACGAGAAAGTAGAAGCCTGTGCGGCAGCCCATGGGGCCGAAATAAATTACACCGTCGCTCAGCGGTGAATTGCGCACAAAGGTTGCAAAAAGATGCTCTACGGTATGGATTGAAGCGTTGTCCATAACCTCTTCAATGTTGGGTTTGCGGCAACGGATATCATAGGTTACGATGTCGCCGTCAACACGTGAGGTGTACATACCGCAGGGGAGAATGGTGTGGTCAATTGTAAAGCTTGCAATTTTTTTCATTTTTATATCATCCTAACTTTTAAATATTCTTTTTGCAGTGCCGCTTTTTACAAGCAGTATGCGAAGCGGAATTCCGAGCAGACAGCACACTGCAAGCTCGCCAAGGCCAACCTGAAGCGCAGATATTGCAAAGCCTGCCCAGGTAAGCCCCTCGGGGAGAAAAACTGCAATTTCAATGCCGATAATTACTGCATTAAAAACTGTTGAAAACACAGGGGCAAGCAGATATCCTGCCTTGCCTTTCACGTTGCGGGTTGCATAGGTGAAATATGCGGCAAGGAAGGTTGCAAGCGTGCCCAAAACAATGTCAAGTATGCCGAACGGGCTGTTGAGGTTGCCGATGAAGCAGCCGATTGTAAGCCCGGGAATAGCGGCGGGTGTGAAGCAGGCGAGCACGGTGAGTGCCTCGGAAAAACGGAACTGTATACTGCCGTAGGCAAGGTTGAGAAAGCTTGCGGCGTAAGTAAGAGCCGCATAAAGTGCTGCAATAAGCGCTGCTTGTGATATGTAAACGGTTGCTTTTTGTCTGTTCTTCATCCAAATATTACTTCTTTCATTTTTTCACTACCTTTTATTATAACTAAATTAAGGTGTGTTTGTCAAATTTACGATTTGGCAGAGCAAATACTGCATATTAAACATAAAAAGTGCGCAAATTTCGTCACAATAGCCAAAGACGAACTATTCGTTATAAACAATTTGTTAAAAAATCATAATTTTATTGACAAGTATTATAAATAACTGTTAAAATAAAGTGATTTTATTATAGGTGACGTCCAACCGTTGCCTGCTAAGGAGGAAAGTGCTTTGACAGATTCAAAGACAATGGCTTACATAAATATGTACGCTGTTCTCGGCACACTTGAAAATCTTTGCGAGATCGACCCTGTCGCATCCGCAATCATTTCAAACCAGAAGCCTGTTTCAATCGGCTTCGACGTAGCAGGTGGCCCCAAGGCTACCATCTACTTCAAAAACGGCAAATGCCGTATGGAGCAGGGCTGCTCCAAGTGCGACGTTAAGCTTCCGTTCAGCTCATGCGAAAAGTTTAACGGACTTATTGACGGCACGGTAACACCGATTCCCACAAAGGGCTTCCAGCACATCGGTTTCCTGCTCAAGGGCTTCACTGCTCTTACAGACCGTCTTTCAGCCCTTATGCGTCCCGCTCCCGAGGACCTTGAGGACAGAGAGTTCTTCGAAACCAGCACAAGACTTATGTTCTACACAATCTCCGTTGCCCTTTCACAGATTGCAAACAACGACGAGATTGGCAAGTTCTCTGCTCATCTCATACCCGACGGCGAAATTGCGTTCAGCATCAAGGACGATGTTGCGGCAACAATCCGTGTAAAGAATCACAGACTTGTCACAATCAAGCAGCGTTGTGAGAAACCGCGTGCGTTTATGGAGTTTGCAGACATTGATCTCGCACGTGATCTCTTTGACGGTAAGGTCAATGCTGTTGCCTGCATAGGCGAAGGCAAGATTGAGATGAGAGGTATGATCAATATGATTGACAACCTCAACAGAATACTCGACAGAGTAGCTCTGTACTTAGCATAAACGGAGGTGCAGAAAGAATGAGTTTCCCTATTTACGAACATACAAAAAGCCGTGAGTATTTTGACAGAGCAACGAAGGTAATTCCCTCCGGTGTTTACGGTCACCTCGGCCCTGCAGAAGGTAACTTCATCCCCGTATGCGACTGGCCTCTCTTCGGTGAGAAGGCAAAGGGCACATACTTCTGGGATGTTGACGGCAACAAGTTCATCGACTATATGTGCGCATACGGCCCCAACGTTCTCGGCTACAACGACAAGGATGTTGATGCAGCCGCTATGGCACAGGCAAAGCTCGGCAACTGTATGACTTCGCCCGGTAAGGTTATGGTTGAGTTTGCAGAGCTTATGGTTGACACTGTCAACTGTGCTGATTGGGCTTTCTTTGCAAAGAACGGTAACGATGTTACCACCTGCGCAATTATGACTGCACGTGCAGCAACACACCGCAAGAAGATTATCTTTGTAAACGGCTTCTATCACGGTGTTTCTCCCTGGACACAGAAGGTTGACTATCCCGGTGTTATTCCCGAGGACGTTGCAAACAACCTCTATGTTGACTGGAACGACTTTGAGGCACTTGAAAAGCTTGTTGAAGAGAATGACGGCGAGGTTGCCGCATTTATTTCAACTCCCTATATGCACGGCAACTACCGTGACAACGAAACACCTGCCGACGGTTATTGGCAGAAGGTGCGTGAGCTTTGCACACGCAAGGGTATCGTTCTTATTGTTGACGACGTTCGTTGCGGCTTCAGACTTGATCTTGCAGGCTCCGACCATTACTACGGCTTTGAGGCAGACCTCATCTGCTTCTGTAAGGCACTTGCAAACGGTTGGAACGTATCCTGCCTTTGCGGTAAGGAATCACTCAAGAGTGCTGTCAGCTCACTGAGCTACACGGGCAGCTATTGGATGAGTGCTGTTCCCTTTGCAGCAGGTATGGCTTGTATCAATAAAATGAAGAAGCTTGATACACCCAAGCTCTTCCGTGAGAAGGGTCTCAAGCTCACAAACGGCCTTAAGGAAGCTGCTGCAAACAACGGTTTCGACCTTGTTGTTTCCGGTGAGCCCTCACTCTTCTACCTTCGCATAGCAAACGATGATTCGATGATGCTCCACCAGGAGTGGGTTGCAGAGTGTGTCAAGAGAGGTATCTTCTTCTCCAGCCACCACAACCACTTCATCAATGCCGCTCTTTCAGATAAGGATATCGACCTTACTCTTGAAATCTCCGATGAGGCATTCAAGGTTGTTGCAAAGAATCATCCCGAGCTGTTCTGATTTTAAATTCTCTGCAAGAGAGAATAAAATAAACTGATAATTACAGGAGGAAAACGAAATGCCATTAACAAAGCAAGAGTGGCTTGCACTCGAGAAAAAGGCACACGAGCTTCGCAAGCTCTGCCTTGATACAACCTTCTGGGCAGGCAGTGCCCACATAGGCGGCGGTATGAGCGTTATGGATATGATGGCGGTTCTCTACCACAAGTACATGCATCTTGACAAGGAGAATCCCAATTGGGAGGACAGAGACCGCTTCATTCTCAGTAAGGGTCACGCAGGCGTTGCTTATGCCGCAGTTCTTTGCGATTACGGCTATAACGACCCCGAGCAGCTCAAGACCTTTAACCTTTCCAACTCCAAGATGGGTATCCACCTTGACTCAAACAAGGTTGTCGGTGCAGATGCTTCAACAGGCTCTCTCGGCCACGGCCTTTCAATCGCCGCAGGCACAGGCCTTGCAGCAAGAATTAAGGGTAAGGATTACAAGACATTCTGTATCCTTGGCGACGGTGAGTGTGACGAAGGCTCCAACTGGGAGGCTGCAATGACAATTGCTCACTACAACATCACAAACGTTATCTCTTTTGTTGACCGTAACCAGTGTATGATTGACGGCCCGACAGAAGAAGTTATGAAGCTTGAGCCCTTCTGCGACAAGTGGCGTTCATTCGGCTTCCACGTTATCGAGGTTGACGGTAACAACATCAAGGAGCTGTGCGAAGCTATCGACTACGCTTACGAGAACACAGAGAAGCCCGTTATGATTGTTGCAAACACAGTCAAGGGCTGCGGTGTTGACTATATGGAAGGCGATTACAAGTGGCACTACGGTGCTCTTAACGAAGAGAAATACGAACTTGCAAAGAAGAGCCTCGAAGCATTCTACAAGAAGCGCTGCGAGAGAGCAGAAAAGGAGGGTGCATAAGCCATGGCAGGTGGACTTACATATACAGCTACTGAATCTACAGCTTTTTCAACAGCTGAATACTACGGCAAAACACTCGTAGAACTCGGTCAGGAGCATGACGACGTTGTCGCTCTTACAGCTGACCTTGGTAAATCAACAAAAATCGGTATGTTCGGCGAGCATTTCCCGGACAGATATTTCAACGTAGGTATTGCTGAGCAGAATATGTTCGGTGTTGCCGCAGGTATGGCAAAGGCAGGCCTTGTTCCCTTCCTTTCCACCTTCTCGGTTTTCGCTTCTCTCAGAAGTGCAGACCAGCTCCACACAGATATCTGCTACCAGAACGTAAACGCAAAGATTATTGCTACACACGCAGGTACATCCTTCGGCCAGGCAGGCTCAACACACCACGCAATCTGCGATATGGCTGTTGTTCGCTCAATGCCCAACATCACTCTTATCTGCCCTGCAGACGGTCTTGAGACTGTTAACGCAGTTCGTGCGGCTTATGAGAATCCCGGCCCCTACTACATCCGTATCAACCGCGGCTTCGACCGTGTTCTTTATGAAACAACAGATTACGGCTTCGAGGTAGGTAAGGCTGTTCAGCTTAAAGAGGGTACAGATATCACTGTTATCGCTTGCGGTTCCTGTGCTTTCCAGGCTCTCCAGGCTGCTAATTTCCTTGAGAATGCAGACGGTCTCAAGGTAAGAGTTATCAATATGCACACAATCAAGCCCCTTGATAAAGAGGCTGTTGTAAAGGCTATTATGGACACACGCCGTATCATCACCGTTGAAGACCACAGCGTAATCGGCGGTCTCGGCGCTGCTGTTGCAGAGGTTATTGCAGAGACAGGTAAGGGCTGTGCATTCAAGCGCCTCGGTATTCAGGACCAGTTTGCTCCCATCGGTCTCCACGAAGATATTATGTCCACACTCGGTATCGACTCCAACGGTATCATCGCAGCAGTCCGTGAGGCAATGAATGCTGACTTTGAGCTTGACGACGATTGGGACGACGAGGTTTAATTTTCAAATTAAACTCAACGGCAGAAAGGATTGATTTTTATGTCTACAAGAGACGAAGTTTTTACCAATAAAATTTTCCTCTGTGCTGCGATCCCGCTTATCAAGGTCATTGCAAATGATGTGCCTAACCTTGCAAAGAAGTTTGAGCACGCTCACACTATCTACCAGATAAGTGCACTTTGCCCCGATGTTCCCGAGGGCAAGGTAGGCACACACCTTGTTGTAAACAACGGCGAGTGGATAGTTCACACAGATAAGCTCACAAACAACGCTCACGTAGAGCTTGAATTTAAGAGCATTGAAGCACTCAACGCATTCTTCAAGGGTCAGATTAAGCCGCAGTACCTTCCCAAAATGAAGGGCCTTGCAAAGCACACAGGTGCATTTGCATCCTTTATGATGGTTCTTCTTAAAATGTCCTCACTCCTCACGGCAAAAGAGCCTCCGCAGGATGAGGAAACAAAGAAGCTTCTTGTTAAGTGCTATTTCTACCTGCTCTCAAGCGGTATCAGCACACTTAACAAAAACGGCCACGAGGCAGTTCACGACTGGACCTCAAAGAGCCCTGACCGTGTTTATTCCTGGGCTGTCAACGGCTATCCCGAGGTAAGCGCATACATCCGTATCAAGGCAGGCAAATCAAGAGCAGGCAGAGGCGAGTACAAGCGCGCAATGCCGTTCTTCACAATGCGCTTTGATAATTTCGACAGTGCACTCGGTATTCTTATGCAGACAGACGATATGCTCGAATCGGTTAAGTCCGGCAAGCTTATTATGGACGGTGCACCCGAATTCGGTGCACAGCTTGGCGACTTTATGATTCAGGTCGGTGCTTACGCACAGGGTTAATAATTAAGCAAAGGTGCAGGGTAGTATATTTTTACTGCTCTGCACAGCCTTGTAATAATGTTAATTAAATATAGAAAGGAAAGATACCGTGCACTGAAAGTTGTTTTTTATATCAACCTTGAGTGTACATTGGGTATCGCACTGCGATATGAAAGTGTTTATGATTGGCGGCACAGGCCTTCTCGGCTGTGAGGCTGCAAGAATTTTTATTGAGAGAGGTCATCAGGTAAAGAGTGTTGCTCTGCCTCCTCTCCCCGAAGGTGCTCCCATCCCTGAAGAGATGGAAATTGAGCTGTGCAACCTTTATGAAAAGAGCGACGAAGAAATCAAAGAAATGATGACAGGCTGCGACTGCTTCGTTTTTGCTGCAGGCGTTGACGAAAGAGTTGAGGCTCCCGCTCCGGTTTACGACCTCTACTACAAGTGCAACATCGCTCCTCTCAAGAGACTTCTTCCCATCTGTAAGGAAATCGGTATGAAGAATGCCGTTATCCTCGGCTCATACTTTGCCTACCTTGCAAAAGAGCGCCCCGATATGAAGCTTACAGAGAAGCATCCCTATATCAAGAGCAGAATTGACCAGGAAGAGGTTGCATTCTCCTTTGCTGATGAAAACTTCGACGTTGCTGTGCTTGAGCTTCCTTATATCTTCGGCACACAGCCCGGCAGAAAGCCCGTTTGGGTTATCCTCATTGAGCAGATTAAGAGAATGGATAAGCTTCCCTTCACAATGTATCCCGGCGGCGGTACAGCTATGCTTACAGTTCGCCAGGTTGGCGAGGTTATTGTCGGTGCGGCCGAAAAATCAAAGGGCGCAAAGGCATGGCCTATCAGTATGTACAACCAGACCTGGAAGGAATTCCTCAAGATTGTCTATGCCGCAAGAGGCATGGGCGACAACCGTAAGGTTATCAGCGTTGCTCCCTGGATGATGCGTATGGGTCTTGGCGGTGTCAAGAAGGAATATGCTGAAAAGGGCATTGAAAGCGGTATTGATGTTGACGGACTTGCAGATATTATGGGTATCAACCTGTTTATCGACCGCAAGTATGCTGTTGAGCTCGGCGCAACAGAGGATGATATCAGAGCAGCTATCTTCGATTCAATCAAGGTCAGCCAGGATTCTTACGACGGTAAGGTCAAGCTCCTTGAAATGAAGGGCGAATAAGTGCGAAGCGCACACCAAATGCCTCAATGAAGCAGATGCTTAAAAAGAAGATGGTGGCACCGAGGTAACTCTATGCCATTACCTTTACGCAACGTGCCGTTGCATCCATTGCCTCAATTAAGTTGAGGCTTAAAAAGAAGATGGTGGCACCGAGGTAACTTAAATAAAAACAAAAACTCCGTTTGCCAATCGGTAAGCGGAGTTTTTTGTCATTCTGAGCAATGGCGAAGAATCTTAAAACTGCTTTGACTGAAGAGGGAAGATCCTTCACTAACGTTCAGGATGACAAGTGCAGATTCACGGAAATTCACGATAATTCAAAATTATTCACGAATACGCTTGACAAATGTTAACATATATGCTATTTTATACTCGTAGCTACAAAATTATTGTTAACAACCGTTAACGTAAAGGAGTAAATTTTTATGTTTATAGAAGAAAGACATCAGGCAATTTTAAAAATGTTATCTGAGCAGGGAAGGATATCGAATGTTGAAATTCAGGAGAAATTTCAAATCAGCTACGACTCGGCAAAAAGAGATTTAAGACTTCTTGAAGAGCAGGGGCTTTTAAAAAGAACTCACGGCGGTGCAATTCCTGCAAGGCAGATTGGCGGCAACGTCATCAAAAATCTTTCACCGGATGAGCGTGTTGTTGAGGTTAAAGAAAACTATCTTGCAATCGCAAAAGAAGCTGTTAAAACAATTGAAGAAAACGACGTTGTTTATATCACAAACGCAAGTGCAGGCTACCTTATGGCGCAGAGTATAGGCGATGTATGCTGTACGGTTGTCACAAATTCAATTGCAATTGCCCAAGAGATGCGAAAAAAAGAAAACGTAACAGTTATCCTTGCAGGCGGCGAAATGCAGGCAAACGGTAGTTTCTATGACAGCTTTGCGTCATCTGTAATCAACAGACTTCGGTTTGGTAAGAGCTTCGTTACGTCTGCTTGTGTTTCGGCAAAATTCGGTCTTTCAATTCAGAAATCAAGAAGTGTTGAGTTGACAAATGCTGTAATTAACAACTCAAAAAAGGTTTACGGTTTATATCCCGTAGAAAAAATCGGCTTTGATTCTGTAATCAGCATTTGTCCTGCAAACAAACTCAGTTATATCATTACCGATAACGATACCGCTGAAGACGATTTGATGCAGTTTGAAGAAATGGGAGTTAAAATAAAAATAGCAGAATAAAAAACAAGAGCGGTAGGGGTGCCCATCGGGCGTCCGCCGAAAAAAGTGGTATTGTATTCGCCATAAAACTCGGCGTAGCCGAATATCACACGGCATAGCCGTATATCACTGCGGAGCAATATCACTCGCCGATAGGCGAATATAACTGAGGTGCACGTCCCCCTACGATATGAAATATAGCATACATATTGTTTTATATATTTAAAAGTGATATAATTATTAAAAATAAACTTTGCGGCAGGAGATTTTGTTATGAACAGCATAATTGCATTTTTTCTTTCGTTTCTTACCTTTTTAGGCTCGCTTATGTCAACTTTTGTCAAGCCGGCTGCACCTGCAGATAGCGGCGATTTTACCCCTGTTATGCGCTTTATAATCAGCAGTGATTCGCACGTTTTGACAATGGGCGACACACAGTCAACACGTGTTGAAAAAATGATTAAGCTCGGCTATGAAATTGCAGAAAATGATGAGGAATACAAAAAGCTTGATGCAGTGCTGATGGCCGGTGATATTACCGACGACGGCACAAAGCTTGGCTTTACAAGCTTCAAGGCTGCACAGGATGCTGTTCTTAAAGACGGCACAAAGGCACTCTCTGTCATTGCCAAATCACACGACAGCAATACTTACGGTAACACCGCTGCAGGTGAGTATTTCACAGCGGTTACAGGTCAGACCACCGACTTTCATGAGGTTATAAACGGCTTCCATTTTATCGGTATTACTGT
>JAZUOH010000010.1:0-60452 GCA_045604525.1 Acutalibacteraceae bacterium | reverse complement strand
CCTCATCTAAAAGAATTATTCTTTTAAAATCAAGATTTCCCATTTCACACGCAGGATAATTTGTCATAATATCATAGAAATCAGGAAGAGTGATATTGGTGTATATTCTGCGATAATCATTTTCACTGTTTTTGTCACAATTTATTACAAATTCTATAGTATTTAACATATCTCGTTTGTTGTTAATTTTTATTAATGAAGTGGGAAAATCAAGTGAAAAATTAACACGCGGCCCATTATTTGCAGCACTGTTTTTAGAATTATTATTGCATAAAAGCACCAAAAGATTGATATACGAATTGTAGTTTTCTTCACCTATACTATAGTAAATATACTCTTTTCGCAGTTTTAAATCCTCTTCCGGTGTAAGATTGAGTACGCAAAGAATTTTAAGAAAGTTTTCAATATTCAGTTTACGAGTTCCGTTAAATGCTTTGGTTAATACCGAACGTTCAATTCCGGTTTGCATAGCTAAAGAATAAATCGTCAACTTTTTAGTTTTTATTATTTTGCTGATTAATTCGTTAAATAGTGACATTTTAAACAGCTCTCCTGTATTAATATTATTTGAGAAATCAACTTAACCAATAAACAAAAAAACCAAGAATAGCGATAATTTGTTGCAATAATTCAACAAACCTCGACACTTTTTCATTTTAATATTCGTCATTTTTTATGCAATATGTGACAGTGCAATAAGCAAAAAATAATCTCTCGTCACACAAGCTGCCCGCAACTGCGGTAACAATAACCTGTTGTAAATAAGTCGGGTGTTCTCAAATAACATTACATAAAAAAATTATTAAAAAAAGCCGTAATTGGCTTAATTATATATTCATTAAGAATTCCAAGGTATAAAAAAGACGATAACGGTAGCTTCATCGGCAGATAACTCACATGGAATTATTTACTCCTTTTAGCCTTTCGCCACAGCGGAGGAACAATTTGCCACAATTCCTCCGCTGTGCTTTCAGGCCTTTTTGTTTCTTTTAGAAATGGGTTTAATTAAAACATAAAGATGGATAAAATTTTATTGAACAGAACTCTAAAGAAGTAAGCAATCAGTTCAAATATGCCCGCTTCAGAGGTGAGCTCAATGGAAGATTCAATAGGCTTTCCGTTATTGTTATAAAGAGTTTCGCCGTATTCATTTTCAAGACAAACGGTAAGCACTGTCGTACCGCTGTTTTCTGAAGTCATATCACAGATATATTCATAATCATCATAAACCATGCTTATAAAAAATCCGTTATCGTCACCATACCAATTGAGTTGTGTACCTACTGGTAAGAAATAAATCCATCCGTCATCAGAAACCGTAACATCTGCACAAACAGATACTGTTTCACCGTATTTTACTGTTGTAGACTTTGCACTGAGGCTGATGCTGTCAATAGAGAACTCTTCATTGTCAATATAAACAGCACCACCTATATAGTAACAAAAACACGCATCCGATTCGTGTGTACCGAATTCAATATCTGACCATTCTTCGGGCATGCCACCGTAAATAACCTTTACATCTTTATTAACATCCCAACAGAAAGCGCAAGATTCCACACGCTTCAATGATTCAGGTAAAATAACTGCATCAAGATTTTTACAGTTATAAAAACCATCAATTTCTGTTATACCTTCTTTAATTTCAAGAGTTATAATTTTGCTGGCATATTCATTCCACGGAGCATTTTCTCCCTGAGGATATTCAGCCATTGCGCCACCGCCACTGATTGTAAGTGTGTTCATTCCATCGTAATTCCATACAGCATTCTCACCGCAAGAACCAGAAGCAGATTGGAGAACATAGTTAAATCGGATATCAAAATCATTTATATCCGGATCAGTATAATCGTACTCATCAGGGTTTGTTTTAGTAAGAATACTGTTCCATTCAGACTGATTGGACGCATAATAAATAATCATTGGTTCGCCGCAGAATGCCAAAACATCAATTTCAGTAACACTTGACGGAATATAAATCGATTCAAGTCCGGTATAGCTGAATGCAAAAGGTGCAATTGTTTTGATGCCGTCGGGCAGAACAAGAGATTTCAAACCATTGCAGCCCGAAAAAGTACATGAGTTAATATCTTCAATGCCGCAACCAAGTGTTACATCCTCAAGGTCATAACAGTATTCAAATACACCTTCACCAATATAAGTAACACTGTCGGGAATTTTTATTGCTTTCAGGTCAGTACAATAAGCAAATGCATAACTGTTGATAGTTGTGATATTATTGCCAAGTGTAATGGTTTCAAGACTTGAACAATCCTCGAAAGCACTGTAACCAATAGTGGTTACACTATTAGGTAAGATTATGTTTCTGATGCTGTCACAAACATTAAAAGCACAATCGCCGATAGTTGTTACATTTTCACCAATTTGTATGTCAATAAGATTTGAACTGCCGCAGAATGCATTACTATAAATTTCTGTTACGCTATCAGGAATTTCATAATATGTTCTTGAATTACTTTTGGGATACTTGATAAGCGATGTTTTTTCTTTGTTGAAAAGCACACCGTAGCAGTCGCTTGAATAATTTTTATTGTTTGTATCAACTGTTATACCGGTAAGATTATTACAATATTCAAATGAGCCATAACCGATGCTTGTTACACTTTCAGGTATAGTTATGGTTGCGAGACTATCGCAAGCTTCGAATGCACAATCACCTATAGTGATCAAACCATCAGGCAGTGTTATTGTTTCAAGGTTTGAACAACAACGGAAAGCCCAGCCTCCAATAGCATTGACACTATCAGGAATTGTTACACTCTGCAGATTGTCGCAAAAATTAAACGCGTATTTATAGAGCGATGTTACGCCGCTTGGTATGGCGTAGTTTGTTTCTTCCCTGGCTGCAGGATATCTTATGAGGACTGTTTTATCTTTGTTGAACAGAACACCGTCTTCACTTGAAAAAACAGGGTTGGCTTCATCGACAGTGAAACTTCTTGCATTAACCTGAGAAGTCGAAAAGAAAGTTATGCCGGCATGAATATAGACATCAATAGGCGCAGCAGAACTAAGGTATCCTATACCTGTTACAGGATAACCATCAATGGTTTCTGGAATGTATACCGCTCCACCCGGTATATCATCACCATATGCATCGATCATAGCTTCGCCATTTTCAAGTGTGTAATGCCAGTAACCGCTTTGATACCATTCGTATTCTGCACTTGCCATCAACATCGGCATTGCCGATAAGAGCAACACAATGCTCATAATGATTGCAATGATTTTTTTGCTCTGTTTCATACTAAAACCTCTTTCTTTATAATGCTTGATTACAGTGTAGCACAAAATTTTCCTAAATTTTGTCAAAGGGTACAGAAAGCGGTTTTAGGGGTACAGAAAACGAAAATGAACAAGGATTATAAAAAAGCATCCCTACACTTTTCGCCAAAGGAAGAGTGTAGGGATGTTTTAATGTGTTTGTTAACGGTTTTATTTTCTTCTGAAAAGCCTTGCAATAAAGTTGATTACACTTGAGATTGCGCGCAGGGCATTTTCGCTGATATTGACAAAGAAATCTTCGACCTTCTGGATGAAAGTTTTTTCGCCGTTCATATCATCGGATTCGATTATGTATTTGAATGCATCATAATCTCCGCTTTCAAGAAGTTCAAGCATTTCTTCAAAAGTAATGTTTTCCTGTGAGTCACCTCTGACTACTGCAAGGTTTACATAAAGATTTGTTAATGCAAGAGAATTTGCAGTGTTATCAGCGCCCTCAAAATCAGGAAGAATAACATCGGGACCGACACCGTCAAAAATAATCTTCTCAAAATATATGTAGCTTGCATTCAGATGTTCGTTGAGGAATGCACTGAGAAAAGCATATGGGGGACTGGGATAAACAGTAAGCTCACCGTTGAATTTAAGAATGTTGTTTTCTTCGTCAAAGCTTACTGTGACACATGGAATGCTATGGGTTTGAGCATATTCGGTAAGTACAGCATTGTTATCAGGACATACGAAAGTCAGTTTGCTGTTGCAACCGTTTAATGCACCGTCTGTAATGCTGATGTTGTCGGAATGTGATGTGAAAACCAAAAGTGAATTGCAACCGGTGAATGCATCTTCACCAACTGTTGAGACATTTTTACCGAGATATACTTCACTGAGATTTTCGCAACCGCTGAATGCGTTTGCGGGTATATTTGTTATGCTGTCAACAATTTCAACATAAGCAATACTGTCTTTAAAGCTGTACCAACCGTATTCTTCAAAGCTTGGCTTTTCGTCAATTGTACCGCTACCGCTGATTGTGAGTGTGCGAGTGATTTCGTTAAAGCTCCAGATTGCGTTTTCTCCGCATTCACCCGTAACTGCACCGTAGTTGAAATGCATTTCGGCATTGAGTAAGTACTGGTTATAAGTTTCATCAATTACAATACTGTTCCAATCGTTTTGCGATCCGGTGTAATAAACATTTTTAAGGTTGGAGCAATAAGCAAATGCCATACCGTCAATGCTTATTATTGAGTTAGGTATAACTATACTCTCAAGATTCTGGCAACTCTGGAATGCTTTTGTGGGGATATTGATAAGTCCGGATGAAAGCTTGATGGTTTTAAGATTACTACAGCCTGAAAATGCTTCTAAAGACCACGATACAACAGAGTCAGACATCGTAATATTTTCAATTTTCGTGCAACCGTAAAAAGCATTTCCTATATCTGTAACTGTATTGGGTATAGTGTAATTCTTAACATCGCAAGCGGCAGGCACACTGATAAGTACACTTTTGTTTTTGTCAAAAAGCATACCGTGCTCGTTACTGCTGTAGTAATAATTGCTTTCGCTTACATTGATTTTTTCAAGAGAAGTTGCATATTTGAATGTACTGCTGATTTCTTTAACATTTTCCGAAATATTGAGAACTTTAAGGCTTGTAATTGTACCGCCTGCTTCTATTGTACCGAACGGTGAAACTATATTTTCAACGGCAGCAGGAACAGTGAAGCTTTCAATTGTACTGCCTTGCGGATAAAGCAGTAACGATTTCATATCCTTGGTGTAAAGCACACCGTTTTCATCACTGCAGAAAAACTGATTGTCGGGCGAAACAGTTATTGATTTCAGGTTTCTGATGTTGTAGAAAGCAGGTGCTTTGCTGTTTGATGAATAAAGTCTTTCAACACCCTTACCTATATAAAGGTCGTTGAATGAGCAATTATTGAAAGCCGTACTTTCAATAACAGTTACCGTGTCCGGAATTGTTACACTGCCAAAACTACAATAGACAAAAGTTCTTTCTTTGATGGTTGTAACAGCATCGGAAAGGGTTAGTGTTTTGAGATTTGTACATCTGTAAAAAGCGTTCTGTGCAATGGTGTTTACGCTGTCGGGCATATCATAATATTCAGCAGAAATACTATAAGGGTATTTGATAAGCTCAGTTTTGTCTTTGTTGAATAAAATACCGTTGTTATCGCTCGAATACACGGGATTGTTTTTGTCAACCGTGTACTTTGCCTCAGCAATATCGTTGAGAGAAATAAGGCTTGCAGGAATATATACCGATGTTATTTTATCAACACCGTTAAAAGCGTTTTCAGCAACTGCAATAACAGGACAACCGAATATTTCCGACGGTATGATAAGATCACCTTCGGCAGATGTATCTACTGCAGTTATTGTAACCTGACCGTCTGCAGTTCTGTATGTGAAATAGCCTTCTGTGCCTTCAGGCGGCACTTCGCTCGGGTCAGCAACATTGCAGTTGATATTGAGTGATGTTAATGCACTGTTTCCACTGCTGAATTTGATATTATTCCATTGGGTTTCTGAGCCAGTGAAATTTGCGGTTTCAAGGGCTGTACAATTTTTGAATGCATCTGCACCGATGCCGGTTACACTTCGGGGAATTGTTATCTCCTTAAGGTCAGTGCAGTTTTTGAAAGAACTGCCGTTGATTGATTCTACACCGTAGGGAACTTTTATGCTTGAGTTTTCCGTAGCGGGAGGACAAAGAATAAGGTTTGTTTTGAATTCGTCATACAGTATACCTTGTGAATCACTGCTGTAGTTGGTGTTTGCTGTATCGACTGTTATGCTTTTAAGTTTAGTACAATCTGTAACGCAGTATTTATCAAACTTTGTTACGCTTGCAGGAATGTGCAATTCTGTAAGAGACGATGGTAATGTTATATCGGTAATTTCAGTTATTCCGTCGGGCACATTATATATTTGCAACGAGAGCCTTTGAGGAAGAACTGAAATAATGCCGTTGACTTTGTCGTAAACTATTCCGTTCGAGTCGGAAAAGAAGTATTCATTTTCGTCACTTACTGTAGCACTTTTAAGTTTAGTGCAATAATCAAAAGCACGGTCGCCTATGATTTTTACATTTGCACCAATATGAACCGATTCTATTCCTGAACCCTGAAATGCATAACTGCCGATAGTTTCTGTGCTGTCAGGAATAATTACGGAAGATAATTTCTTGCAGCTGCGGAACACCTGTTCTTCTATATTAGTAACTGTTTCAGGTATAGTTACTGATGTAAGATTTTTAGAACCGAAAAAGGAATAAGCAAGAATATTTGTAACTCCTTCGGGAATCGTGTATGTACTCGTTTCGTTTGCTGTGGGGTATTGAAGCAACTTTGTCATATCCTTGGAATATAGAACACCGTAACCGTCAGCAGTATAATTTACATTGTCAGCAGAAACGGTAAACTGTTTGACTGAACTATCCTGAAAAGCTCTTTGCGGAATTTCTGTCAGAGATGCAGGAATATGTATATTGGTCAATTTACTGCAGGATTCGAAAACAAAGGTACCAAGCTTTTCAAGTCCTTCATTAAGTTCAATATTTTCTAATAAGCTGCAATAAGAAAATGCTTGCATTTCTATTGTTTTGATGCTTGAAGGAAGCGTGAGAGAGGTTATTTTTGAACAGCTGCGGAAAGCCTGCTTGCCGATAACCGTTACAGGCAAATCATCAATGGTATCCGGCAAAACAACATCACCCGATAAGGATGTATCACAATCGGTAATGGTTATTCCGTCAGCTGTTACAGAATAAGTCAGATAGCTTTCTACATCATCCTGTGCAAAAGTATAAAAAGGCAGTACTCCAAACGCAAGGAGCACTGCCAATATTACAGAGATAATTTTATTCAAAGATTTGTACTGCTTTCTCATAAGAATTCTCTCCTTTAAACATCAGTCCGATTTCAATTATAAATAGATTATTCTCACAAGTCAAGTTTACAAAACCGTTATATTCTTTTGCTACCGCCTTAATATTATCAATTCCGAAACCGTGGTTGGTTTTGTCTTTTTTTGAGGTTCTGATTCGGTTATTCCTAATTTCCACACTCTGAGCAACAGGATTTGTTATTGTTAAAATGAATCCTGTGTTTTGTTCAAGTGAGCTTATGGTAATAGGCGAAGATGCATTTTCAGGTGCAGCACATATAGCATTATCTAACGCATTTGCAAGTATTGTGCAGATATCATTATTGCTAATTCCTTGCGAGGGAATTGTACCGTCAAATTCTATTCTGATTCCTTTTTCTTGCGCAATTGCAGCTTTACTGGAAATTATCGCATCTGCTAAATAGTTACCGGTTGCAAAGCTTACTCCTGTTAAAGCAGGTATATCGTTCATTTTTGCAAGATATTCTTTGGCTTCTTCAATTCTGTTCTGGTCAATAAGTGTGCTTAATGCAAAAACATTATTTATGTAGTCGTGTCTGAAACGTCTTATATCACTGTTGCTTTTCAAAATCTCTTCATTGTGCATGAGTTGAGAATCAAGAAGCATCTGTACATCTTTCTGCTTCTGAGAAACCGCAAAATATTTGTAAACAATAAAAGCAATACAACCCACTACAAGAACAGCGGACAGCACCAGCAAAAAATTTGCAACGCCTTCCATATAATTCGAATCTCTCGTCAGTGTTACAGCGTAATATGTCGAGAGATCGGCAATCAGAATTACAATATATACAATCGTCGGAATTCTTTCGAAAAAGTTGTTTGCGGCAGGAATTTTTCTTTGTCCTGTAATTATTGCGGTGGCAATTACGCATACGGCATAGATACAAATGTATTGTATATTGCTTACAAGGAAAGAGCATTCACCAAAAATCACACTGAACATAAGCACAATAAAATCGGCAGTTGCATTCAGGATAATACCGTACCATAAAAAGGTCAGTTTTTTCTTTGATGAGAATAACAGATACGGAAAAACTATGAAACCAGCCATAGTAATTATGTCGCAAAAATCAGCAGCAGAAGAAGTTTCACCCATAACAATAAAAGGCAGCAATGATGCCGCGGTAAATAATACTACTGCGGCAGAAAAAGCTGTCTTTTTAATTTTAGTTGTGTATCCGAAAAACTTATTGAGCAAAAACAGTGCAGCAAAAATGCCGGTTGCATTTTTGAACAGCTCTGTCAGACAAAGTCCGGCAAGGTTCATTATTATCTCACCTGTTAATTCTTGTTGTTCTTGAGATAAGCTTCACAAAGCTCGGGATATTTCTTTTGGCTTATAAATATTTTTTCACCGTTATCCAGTTTAGCGGTACGGGTATCGAAGGAGACTATTCTGCGAGTATTGATAATAAACGAACGATGTATTCTCATAAAGCCGTACGGCTCAAGTTCTTTTTCAAATGATGATATCGTCCTATGACATTTCATACATTTATCTTTGAAATAAATAAAAGTGTCTTTACGAGAAACCTCAAGGTAATAAATATCGCTGATATTTATTATATGTATTTCATCGTTTGCTTTAACAATCAGTACATTTTCATTCGTGCTTGAATTAAAGTAATCCTCAAAAGCCTTAAACAGCTTTTCTTTTTCAATGGGTTTGGTAAGAAATCTGTAAGCGCGTACTTCAAAGGCCTCATATACAACTTCGGGGTATGCCGTAATAAAGATAATGCTTTTGATATTCCCTGTTTTTTGGCGTATAACTTTTGCAAACTCCATGCCGTTCATTTCGTCGGCATTACCGTTCGAATCGTCCATACGGTAGTCGAGGAGAAACAAATCAAAGTCGTCAATTCTGTCAAGAATTTCTTTATAACTTGAAAAGCAAGAATGCTGTATCTTGGCTCTGCTTTTTTCAGAGTATTCATCAATCATATCTGATATTTCGTCAAGAATAATTTGGTTATCATCGCATACAGCAATACGCATAACATGTCTCCATTTTTATTTATATATTACTATTATATTGTTTTTCCATACAGTTTTCAAGGTAATAATCAGCTGATAACCAATTTTTTGTACCTGTAAAATTTATTTCTGTACCACGAAATAAAAATTCAAAAATATTTGTGATACAATTCCAATCGGCATTTTGTGGGACAACATATCTATAATGCTGATAACAAAACGCTTACATCTGCTAATGCTACTTTTAACTGTGTTTGCCTGTACTTACACCAGACCTTGATGAAACAGAGTCTGGAATAATCGATACAGAAATATCCGGTCAGTTTAATCGAAAAAATTATCGCATTCATTTTCTCATTCATAGTCAAATAAAATTTTAAAGAGTCTGCATTATGCAGATTCTTTTTTTCTATAACATTCTTAACAAAACTTAACAATAATAAAATTAAATTACACACCGATAATAATACTGCAAACGCAAATAAATGTTTTTGCAAAGGAGTGTAATTAAAATGTCTAAGAGCAACAACAAGAGCGTAGTGCCCGAGGCACGTGAAGCACTTGACAGATTCAAGATGGAAGCTGCAAGCGAAGTAGGCGTTGACCTCAAGCAGGGCTACAACGGCCACCTCACATCTCGTGAAGCCGGCTCAGTAGGCGGTCAGATGGTTAAGAAGATGATCGAATCCTACGAGAAGAACATGAAGTAACTTCTCACGCATATAACAAAAGCGGCAGGTATAACTACCCGCCGCTTTTGTGTTCCCATTCGCAAAATATGTATCACAAGATGCATTTATATTGCTTATGTGCTTATTATTACACAAACTGTTGTGGTTGTCAATAGTTTTTACCACAATTAGCCGACACCACAGCCATATTAAACAAAACTATTGTTTTAACTGCGCATATATGTTAAAATAAAAGATAATGTAAAAGTTAACTTCAAACGGAGGTACATAAAAATGAGAGCAGTTATTACGGTAGTCGGCAAGGACACTGTAGGTATTCTTGCAAAGGTTTCCACATTCTGCGCAGAGCACGATGTAAACGTAGTTGACGTTTCGCAGACAATTCTTCAGGATATGTTCTGTATGATAATGCTCGTTGACACAGCCGAAATGAAGCTTGAGTTCACAGATTTTTCCGATCAGCTTAAAGTATACGGCGAAGAAAGAAACCTTAAAATCCACGTTATGCACGAGGATATTTTTAATTCCATGCACAGAATCTGAAAAGGCGGAACATAAGCTATGATGAACACAGGCGATATACTTGAAACGATTGCGATGATTGAGGAGGAACACCTCGACATACGCACAATTACAATGGGCATTTCACTGCTCGATTGCTGTGACAGCGACATAAAAAAAAGCTGTGACAAGGTTTATGACAAAATAACACGCAAGGCTGAAAAGCTTGTTGTGACAGGTGAACAGATTGAAAAGGAATACGGTATTCCGATTATCAACAAGCGAATTTCCGTAACACCTATTGCTATGGTTTCCGCTTGCTCGGGCGGCAACCCCGTTGAATATGCAAAGGCACTTGAGCGTGCGGCACAGACCGTTGGTGTTAACTTCATCGGCGGCTATTCGGCACTTGTACAGAAGGGATTTGCCGCAGGCGATGAGGCGCTCATCCGCAGTATACCTGAAGCTCTTGCAACGACTGAACACATCTGCTCGAGCGTAAACATCGGCTCGACAAAGGCAGGCATCAATATGGATGCTGTTGCACTTATGGGACAGACTGTTGTTGAAGCGGCAAAAGCAACGGCAGACAAGGGCTGTATCGGCCCCGCAAAGCTTGTCGTATTCTGCAACGCACCCGAGGATAACCCCTTTATGGCGGGCGCATTCCACGGCGCAGGCGAGCCGGACTGCGTAATTAACGTTGGTGTTTCGGGCCCAGGTGTTGTAAGCACGGCACTTAAAAAGATTCCCGACGGCAACCTTACAGACGTTGCCGATGTTGTTAAAAAGACTGCTTTCAAAATCACACGTGTCGGTCAGCTTGTTGCGCGCGAGGCTTCACACAGGCTCGGTGTGCCTTTTGGTATTGTTGACCTTTCACTTGCTCCAACTCCTGCTGTAGGCGACTCAGTTGCACATATTCTTGAAGAGATGGGCCTTGAACAGTGCGGCTGTCACGGCACAACTGCCGCGCTCGCTCTGCTCAACGACGCTGTCAAGAAAGGCGGCATTATGGCATCGTCCCACGTCGGCGGTCTTTCGGGCGCATTCATCCCCGTAACCGAGGATGCAGGTATGATTGATGCGGCACGAAGCGGCGCACTCAACCTTGAAAGGCTTGAGGCTATGACTGCTGTCTGCTCTGTCGGCCTTGATATGATTAACATTCCCGGCGACACACCTGCAGAGGTTATTGCCGCAATTATTGCTGACGAAGCTGCAATCGGTATGATTAACAGCAAGACAACCGCTGTGCGTGTGATTCCCGCCATCGGCAAAACCGTCGGCGATGAGCTTGACTTCGGCGGTCTTCTCGGAGGCGGCCCCGTTATGGATGTCAATATGATTTCTCCCGCAAAATTTATTTCCCGCGGCGGCAGAATTCCCGCACCGGTACAGAGCCTTAAAAACTGATTTCTATTACAAATTAAATTTTATAAGGAGGGTGCTTGGGATTGCTTTTTTCGTCTTATGAATTTTTGTTTGCATTTCTGCCTATAACAGCGGCAGTCTATTTTCTGCTTGCAAAAATCAAAAACCCTTATCCCCAACGCACCTTTCTTGCGGCAGCTTCGCTGTTTTTTTATTCTTTTTTTGAGTGGCGGTATTTCTTTATTATCGCCGCTTCAATTATTTTTAACTTCATTTTTGCAAATCTGTCGCTTATCTCAAAAAAGTCAATCCTAAAAAAACTTATGCTGTTTCTTGCTGTTGGTTTTAACGTAGGGTTAATCGGATATTACAAATACTACGATTTTACGGTTGAAACAATAAACGTCGTTGCAGGCACAGATTTTACGCTCCGTCACATACTTTTGCCGCTCGGCATCAGCTTTTTCACGTTCCAACAGCTTTCATTTCAGATTCGCACATATAATAGCAAAGATAATAAGCTTAATTTTATAGATTACACACTGTTTGTTTCGTTTTTCCCTCAGCTAATTGCAGGCCCGATTGTTCTTTATGAAGAGCTGACGCCGCAGATAACCGACGAAACAAAGCGCAGATTTAATGCAGAAAATTTTGCGCACGGTCTGGCTGTTTTTTCAATCGGCCTTTTTAAAAAGCTTCTTATTGCGGACAATCTTGCAATTTTGGTTGATAACGGGTTCTCTGCTTCAACTCGTCTTGGCTTACTGCCTGCGTGGGTGTGTGCGCTCGCTTACTCTTTCCAGATTTATTTTGATTTTTGCGGATACTCCGAAATGGCAATAGGTCTTGGCAAAATGTTTAATTTTGAGCTGCCTGTAAACTTTGAAACACCGTATAAATCTCTCAGCATAACGGAATTCTGGAAGCGCTGGCACATAACACTCGGCAGGTCACTGCACAGCTTGATTTACGTGCCGCTTGGCGGCAACCGAAAAGGCAAGGCACGAAAATGCCTCAACCTTTTTATAACGTTTTTTGTAAGCGGAATCTGGCACGGTGCATCCTGGACCTTTGTAATCTGGGGTGTTGCGCACGGTGTGGCCCGTGTTTTTGAAGAAATTACAAGCCCCGTTCTCAAAAAAATCCCCACCTTCATAAGACGTGCAGGAACGTTTATTTTTGTAATGCTTGCATTTGTTATTTTCAGAGCCGATAATATGACGCAGGCAAGCAAGATATATTCGGGTCTTGTAAACTTTGCGGACCTTGGCATAAATCAGTTTAAATCCATTATGGCAGACGGCATTATTGGTATGCCCTCCTTTGCCGCTGCGGCTCTTGCTTTATTTATAACCGTTTTCTGCATAGTCTTTGTGCTAAAAGAAAAAGGCACGTCACATCTTGTTTCGAATATACGGCTCAACACACACACTGCCGTTTTATATGGCATTATTCTTACCGTTTGCGTGCTATGCTTATCACGCTCGGCAGTTTTTATATATTTTAATTTCTAAGGAAAGCTTAAGATGCAAAATAAAAAAGCAATAAAATTTATATGCGTTTTTCTTTGCGCTTTTATTGCAGCTGCAGGCACACTAAGTGCGGCGGCTTACTGTCTTGACCCTCAAAATGTTTACCGACAGAACAAAAACGGTGTGCGTTATTATAACCAGCTTTATTCGCTTGCGCCTTCAGTGCGCACTTATGATTACGATTACGTTTTCATCGGCTCATCAATGATGCAGAATTTTGATGCGGATTATTTCGCCGATAAGCTCGGATGCAAACCGCTGAAACTGACTTTAGGCGCATTAACCGCACCGGAGCTTATGTGGCTTTATGACTGTGTGCAGGAGCAAGGGAAGGCAAAGACCTATATAATTAACATTGACCTGCATCGTTTTGCCGCCTGCAAGGATGTAAGCGCAGACAGCGGCAGACTGCACGAATATATGTATAATCCGACAGGCATTACACAGTTTAAATACCTGCTCGGTTACGAAACCTGGTTCAGATTTATTCCACTTCAGCTCGGACTTACGGCGATGAAAATGCTGAATGTATCATTACCAGAATCAATGAACAGTGCAACCAACATCAACACTATGACCTCGTGGGATGACAGCACTCCTCCTGGCAAAGATAAGCTTTACCAGGATTTTGCAAATAACAAAACCGGTTTTAACGACGGCGATACCTCTGTTTTCAGTGAAAACGCAGGTGCAAATATGAAAAAATATCTTTCACTGCTTGCAGACAAGCTTGACGGTGAAGAAAAAATGATAATTTATCTGCCTCCTTATTCTGCACTTTATTGGGCAGAAAAAAGCGAAAGTCAGCTTTCAACACTTTTTGAGCTTCGACGAATTATTGCAGATTTTTCCTCAGAACACGATAACATTCATCTGCTTGACCTGCAGGCTGAAAGCTATGTGGCAGACCTTGACAGCTATATTGATGCAAGCCACTATGCCGCAAAGATAAGAGAAACCGCACAACAAGCTGTATCAGCTTGCAAAGGCGAGCCCGATAAACAGGAAATTATCCGCCGAAATAAAATAATAGAAGAATACGCAAAAAACGCAAGAGAATATTCGGAGAAAAAATAAAGTCTGCAAGGAGCTCATGAACCTTGCAGACTTTTTCCTTTTATAATTCTATTATTGATTCATCAGGCTCAATACTTATTCCTTCAGTAAATTCTTCGGTAAGCGTTTGCTGAGGAGCGGCCCTATTCATTTCAAAAACAAAAAGGAACAGAAGAATTAAAGCCGCATTTACGATAAACATCATCAGCAAAGGATGCTTTTTGCTGATGAGCAAAACCACACCGTCAACAGCAAGGAGTATGAACATACCGATAAAAATCCAATCGGCCGCCATCAAGAGCATAAGCGTTGCAAGCGGTATGCCGAGAACAACGAATATGAGGCCGAGTATCTGAGTGATTTTTCTTCCGGAAAATCCGCTTTCTGTTTGAGTACGTTCAATTATTATCGGTTGTGACTGTATTTCTTTTTCTTGAGTTACAGGAGCTTGTGTGCCTTTTATAAGCACATCGGTTGACACGCCGAAAAGCTCACTCATTGCCGCAATTTTATCAAGCTCCGGAATGCTGATGTTATTCTCCCATTTAGAAACTGCCTGGCGTGAAACATCAAGCTTTTCTGCAAGCTCGCCCTGTGACATATTCTTTTCACTTCTGAGCCTGTAAATTCTCTCACCGAGATTTGGCATATTACCGCCTCCTTCGGTTTAATTATATCGCCGCTCGCTACTTTTGTCTATCACCTCAGCATTAAAATTGCGCAACCGACGGTTGCACAGCACTTAATATACAAAAAAGCGACACACTGTAACGCCCACGCCCGATAAGGAAGTATTTGTTTCTCGAGTAAAATTCCACGTATCTTTGACAAAAGCCTCGCAAGGCGACAGCCTTGTTGCGTTTTTGGCTTTGATACAAGAAATTTTATACTCTTACGAAACTGCGAAGCACTTTAAAATGTATTTTTAAGATACAAGAAAAGGAAAACTCCTCCGATAATACTTGCGTATATCGGGGGAGTTTGACGCATTATTGTGCTGAAAATTCACATTTTAAAGAAATACTGCCTTACCGGGCGTGGGCGAAGGCGTGTCGCTTTAAAAAATTTAGTTTCAGTCTGCTGCGTATTCGGCAATGTAGGGCAGGTTGCGGTAATATTCGCCGCAATCCAGACCGTAGCCGATTACAAAATAATCGGGGATTTCAAAAAGCGCCATATCGGGCTCAAACTCAACAAGCCTTCTGGAGGGTTTATCGAGAAGAGTTATTACCCTGAGAGAAACGGGATTGCGTGCCTTGAGCAGCTTTGTGATATCAAACAGTGTGCGGCCTGTGTCGATAATATCCTCAACAATAATTACGTGGTAGCCGCTGATATCCTGCTCAATATCCATTGAAATGTTAACAACGCCGCTTGAAACCGTGCCCTTGTAATAGCTCTTTGCGCACATAAACGCAATCTCGCACGGCACACTTACGGCACGGCAAAGGTCCGCCATAAAGACAAACGCACCGTTGAGAATGCTGACAAGAAGAATGGGCCTGCCGTCATAGAGCGAATCAATATATTTACCTGTTTCGGCAATTTTTGTCTTGATATCTTCTTCGCTGATAATTATGCGCTTAATTTTTGCGTTGTATTCTTCAATAGAGTTACACATAGTACTGACCCCTCAATTCTTATATTTCACATCAATAGATTCTGAAAGTCTTGACCTCAAACGGACGGTATGTAAATTCAAAGCTTTCGCCGTCAAACTCAACTTCTGTTTCATCCTTCTCAATCATATTACACTCGACAACCTTTGTGCCGCCGAGCTTCCATGTGAGCTTTGCCTTGCCTCTGCGGCGCTCCTCTTCAGAAACGCGGACAATGAAGCCTCTGCCGTCCTGCGCAGCCTTGATACAGTCAACGCAGAAGTTGTCGCTGTCGAGTGAAACGAAGCTTGTGCCGCTCTCGATAACGCCTTCCTGCTTTGCGGCAACAGCCGAGAGCACGGGAACGTTCAGACACAGACCGTTCTTGACAGTTTCTGAATCCTGCCAGGAGTTCTTATGCGGATAGTAAGCATAAATAAATGTGCTGATGCCGTGGTCACCTGTTCTGTCGGGGCAGGTGGGTGCGCGCATAAGTGTAATTCTCATACGGGAGTTGTGGATATCGTAGCCGTACTTGCAATCGTTAAGCACGCTGACGCCGTAGCCGCCTTCTGAAAGGTCTGCCCACTTGTGTGCGGCAACCTCAAAGCGTGTATAATCGAAGCTTGTGTTCCAGTGTGTCGGGCGCTTGATTGCACCGTGTGCGATGTTGTATGTAGCATCGGTATCAATAACGGCGACGTTGAACTCGGACTTGAGCACCTTGTCGCTCTCGTGCCAGTCAACCTCTGTATCGAAAAGAAGCATATCGCTGTCGCGGTTGAGGATAACCTTCTGTGTGATTGATGACTTGTGGAACTTGCGTGTCATTTCAATAACACCGCGCTGTTCGTTAGCCTCAACTACACGGATGCTCTCTGCTTCGCGGAGCTCCCATACCTTCTTCTTATAGTTGATTTCAAGGTTCCACGCTGTTTCGTGAATACACTTATCAAGTGCGATTGTAAGCAGGTTACCCTCACCCTCAAGCGATTCACGGTCGTTTACCTTATCGTAGATACTTGTGATGATACCGTTCTCATCAAACTCTACGCGAAGCTTGGAGTTTTCGAGAAGAGCTGTTGTTGCCGTAACGGAATCATGCTCTGCATTCTTTGCACCGAGTGCAAATACCTTGCAGCCGAATGCAGGCAGAGCCTCATCGGGAGTGAAGGTGATATAAAGCTTGCCGTCAACAGTTTCGAATGTGCAAGGCAGAGCCTTGCCGTCTGCACCGAGAGGAACAAGAGCGTCGGACTCAACCTGAGCTGTTACGGGCAGAGCGTTTTCACAGCTGAGAAGATTCCAGCAGATAAGGCTGTCGCCCTCTGTTTTAACCTTAGCATTAAGCTCTGCAAGAAGCGATGAGCAAAGCTCGCCGTTCATCTGACGAAGCTGTGCGTACTCTTTTTTACAGTCCTCAAAAACCTCGTGAATTGATGTGCCGGGAAGAATATCGTGGAACTGGTTTGTGAGAAGCAGTTTCCATGCCTTTTCAACATCTTCCTTCGGATATGCTGTGCCGCAGATTTTGCCTGCGATTACGCTGAGCATCTCGTTGCGCTCAATTGCATACTCGCCCTTACGGTTGTTCTTCTTGACAAATGCCTGGCTTGTGAATGTGCCGCGGTGGTTTTCATAGTACATTTCACCGTTCCATACAGGAAGCTCCTCCTGCTTTTCGGCGGTGATTGCAAAGAAATCGTCAACGTGGCCGATTTCTGCCTTGGGCAGACCGGGGAAATTCTGAAGGCGTCTGCCGCGCTCAAGCATCCAGTGTGTAGGACCGCCACCACCGTCACCGTAACCGTACATCTGCATTGCGGTATCAAGCTGTTCCTTGTTGTTGCACTCACGGTCGGAGGTCATAAGCTCGGAACCGCTGAATATACCATTGTAGCCGGGACGCATAAGGTGAGCTGTTACCTGTGTGCCGTCGTTACCCTGCCAGCGGAACATATTGAACGGGAAATAGTTTGTATCGTTATATGAAAGCTTGGAGGTAATGAAGTTTGTCATACCGCTGCGCTTGATAATCTGGGGAAGTGCCCACGTGAAGCCGAAGCAGTCGGGCAGCCAGTATGTGTTCGAAACGCTGCCGAACTCTTTCTCAAAGAACTCGGTACCGTAAAGAATCTGACGGATAAGAGCCTCACCGGAAGCTACGTTTGTATCTGCCTCAACCCATACGTTACCGCAGATATCCCATTGCTTTGCCTTGACCTTTTCCTTGATACGCTCATAAAGCTCGGGATAGTGCTCCTTTACCATATCGTAGAGCACAGCCTGGCTCTGACCGAAGGTCATTTCGGGGTATTTATCCATAAGCGAAACAACATTTGAGAAGGTACGCGCACTCTTGCGGATACTCTCCTGAACTCTCCAAAGCCAGGCAACGTCAATATGGCTGTGACCTGTGAAGATAACCTTTGATGTTGCAGACCACGGAATTTTTGCAAGCTGTTCGCTGTAAACCTTGCGTGCCTCAGCTATGGATGCTCTGACCTCAGCCTCATCAAAATCGTAATCAACTACGTGAAGGCTGTCGTCAATAGCTTTGTAAACTCGGCTGTAAATATGCTGGTCCTTGATAAACTCAAGAGCCTGGAAAGCAACCTCAAGGTCGTACCAATAGCCCTCGCAGGCCTCGTCAGCAACCCAGATATAAGCTGTTCTGAAGGTATATTCGGTATCCTTTGCGCCGTCCATACCCTCGTCGCAGAATTCCATCGAGTTAACTGCTGCCTCAAGCTCGATGTTGAGCACGTCACCCTCGTTGAATTTGTCACCGAGAACAATTGTGCCACGCTCGGGAGCATATTTTGAGCAGGAAACCGAGCCGCTGAATTTGCCGTTTACTTTTACAAGCGCTTCACCGCCGATGAAGAACTCAATGCGAAGCTCTTTGCCTGCCATTTCAGCAGGAACCGTGAAGGCTGTGCGGAAGAAATGAGCCTCATCATAGCCCGTTCTCCAATGGTCACCAAGGCAGATTTTTCTCTCACCCGGCTGCATAAAATATTCGCCGGCTTCATATTTGCCCTGAACGTGTGACCACTCTGCAAGGTCTGCTCTGTAAAGAGCATTGTACTTGCGGAGCTGGTTGTACATATCCTTAAGGACGCCTAATTTGGGTGTTAACATAAGTTGTCGCTCCTTTATGTGAAGGTTTTAATTTTTTATAATAATTTGATTTATAATCAATTCAAATCATGTTGCTTAAAGCAACAATTCATGGCTTCATCCAATTCATGCGAAGCAAATCATTCAATTATTTTTTATGATTTGCCTTACGGCATGATTTGATTTCTGCAAAATCATGATTTGCAAAATATCTTATTTTGCATGATTTGCGTTTCTTAAAACGCATTAACTTATCTCGCTATACCGTTTTTGTTTTGACCCTCAACTTTATTGAGGTATTTGATTCGCTCTCAGCGATGCATATCACGGTAATTGAAAACTTTTATTTTTCTGCGTCTTCTGTGACGGTTGACATATATATTTGCACCGACAAAGAAGAGAATTACGGCAAGCAGAATAACGGCAAAGATTTTAAAGCCCGTTGTCTTTACAAGCTCGCCTGTTTTGCCGATAACTTTAAGAATAATACTGCTTTTGATATCCTCTGCGGCAACAAGCTTGATTCGTGCAATCTCTTCACCTGCATAGCTGACGACAGCCTCGCAGACCTCGTCGCCCTTTTTAATCGGAGCTTCGACAAAAGCGGGCAGACTGTCTTTTACAGGCTCGACAAGCACGCTGTCGGAATCGACAGTGTCGGGCACAAGTGCAACACAGTCCTCAGCAGGCACAAGGCGCACGTGGTCAATATTCCAGGCGTATTTTACATCAACAACCGTTATGATTTTTGACGGGTCTGTAACAACCTTGAGCTTAATGTTGTCAAAAATCCAGTTGAGCATTTTTTTGGTGTCCATAAAAGCGAAATTTTCGTTGACACCGTCTTTGTCATAATCGTAAAACGGGGCCTTCATCGCAACTGCAATGTAGCTGTAGCCGTCCTTTGTGGCTGTGGTGACAATACACTTGCCTGCCTTTGTGGTAGAGCCTGTTTTGATGCCCTTTGCCTCGGGCAGATAATACTCTTTATATCCGCTTGACATCATAAAGTTTGTGGAGCGGATTGTGCGTGCATCCTGAAGATTTGTTGCAGGGAGCTCGTAAGCGGATGTGCTTGTAATTTCGTTGAAAACAGGGAAGGTCATTGCGTGAATTGTGAGCTTTGCCATATCCTGTGCGCAGGAATAGTGACCGTCCTCATCAAGACCGTGAGGATTCATAAACTGTGTGTTTGTGCAGCCAAGACGCTTTGCAACATCGTTCATCATGCCGACAAACTTGTTGACATCTCCGCCGCCGATATAATCGGCAATAATTGTGGCGGCTTCGTTTGCACTGCTTATGAGCAGGCAGTAAAGAAGGCTCTGCATAGTCATTTTCTCGCCGACCTTGATACCTGCAAGTGAGCTTCCCGTGCCGTCGAGCATGCGGATGCTCTCTTCTTTAACAGTGACAACCGTGCTCAGGTCCTCACAGTTTTCGAGTGCAACAATCGCCGTGACAATTTTGGTAAGCGAAGCCGGCGAAGTCTGCTTGAGCGAATTCTTCTCAAACAGCACCGTACCCGTATCAAGGCTTGCAATGTAAAATATTTCAGTTTCGGTCTTAACCTGGGAGTTATAAAGCGCACTTGCACCAAGCGGAGCATACATTCCCAGAATAAGGCACAGCGTTGTTAAAAAAATTATTGCTTTTTTCATAGACAAAGCCTCACAAATTTAGTATATTATTAAATGCAGGTTGCATTTACTTTCTTAAATTAAGGATTGAACATATTATGGTTTACGTTACGGGAGATACTCACGGCGATTTTGAACGCCTCGATTCATTAAAGCTTAAAAAGGGCGATACCCTTATCGTCTGCGGTGATTTCGGTTTTATATGGGACGGAAGCGCAAGAGAAGAAAAAATTCTCAAGCAGCTTGGTAAAAAGAAATTTAATATTTGTTTTATAGACGGCACGCACGAAAACTTTGAGCTGCTTGATGAATATGAGCAGGGCGTTTTCTGCGGCGGTAAGGCACGCAACATCTGCGGCAACCTCTACCACCTTATGCGCGGCCAGATTTTTAACATTGAGGGTGAAACATATTTTACAATGGGCGGCGGCGAAAGCCCCGACATTGATATGCTGTTTGACAACGGTGCGTGGTCTCGCCGAGAATTCCCAAGCAACGTTGAGCTTGCCGAAGGTGCGGACAACCTTGAAAAAATGAACTGCAAGGTTGACTACATAATCACACACGAGCCGCCTGCAAAAATCAAAAGCTTTATGCGGCTCAAGAGCGAGATGCCTGCGAGAATCACAGGACTTAACGCTTATTTTGACGAGATGAGCAACGCCTGCGAATACAAGCGCTGGTACTTCGGCAGTATGCATATTGATAAACACATATCATCAACGCACATAGCCGTTTTCAAAAAGATAGTCAACGTTGAAACAGGCGAAATAATCAAATAATAAGCAACATTTCAGCAGAGTTTATCTCTGCTGATTTTTTTATCTGCCCCAGAATTTACGGTCAAGACTGCGGAACTGAATTGCACGGCTGATGTGAACGGCATCAATCATCTCACTGCCGTCAAGGTCGGCAACGGTGCGGGCAACACGAAGAATTTTATCGTAAGCACGTGCAGAAAGACCGATGCGCTCGAACGCATTTTTGAGAAGCTTGTCCGCCTGCTCGGTAACTGTGCAGAACTGCCTTGTCTGCGAAGGCGTCATCTTTGCATTGCAGGTGGTTGATGTGCCCTTGAAACGCTCACGCTGAATCTGCCTTGCGGCATCAACACGCTTCTTTATCTCTGCCGAGCTTTCGGCCTTGGTTTTGGACGAAAGGTCGTCATAATCTACGGGCGGAACTTCAATATGAATATCAAGTCTGTCAAGCAGCGGACCCGAAACACGGTTGAGATAACGGCTTGCCGCACCGCTTGTGCAGGTGCAGGGCTTTGTGGGGTGGCCGTAATATCCGCAGGGACACGGATTCATAGCGCACACAAGCATAAACGAGCAGGAGTAGGAAACCGTGCCCGCCACACGGGTTATGTTTATAACCGAATCCTCCATAGGCTGACGCATTGACTCGAGCGTTGATTTATCGAATTCGGGAAGCTCGTCAAGAAAGAGCACGCCGTTGTGTGCAAGCGACATTTCGCCCGGACGGGGCATTGAGCCGCCACCGCCGCCCGAAAAGCCTGCACGGGAAACCGTATGGTGAGGCGAGCGGAAGGGACGGGAGCGAATAAGCGAAACACCTGCAGGCAGAGCACCTGCGACGGAGTGAACCTTCGTTGTTTCTATAGATTCCTCAAAGCTCATATCGGGCAGGATTGAGGGTATGCGCTTTGCCAGCATACTTTTGCCCGAGCCGGGAGGACCAATCATCATAACGTTGTGACCGCCTGCAGCGGCAACCTCGAGCGCATACTTTGCCTCGAACTGACCCATAACATCGCAGAAATCGGGTGCATCCGGCTCAAGATACTGCTCACAGTAATTCTCTTTTTTCGCAGGAGCAATCAGCTCTGTGCCTCTGAAATGAGCAAGAAGCTCAAAAACATTGTTGACGGAATAAACCTTTATGCCCTCAACAACACAGCTCTCTGCCGCATTCAGCGCAGGCACAAAAATTTCTTCTATACCGCTCTGCTGTGCCTCAATTACCATAGGCAGTGCACCGTTGACACGGCGGATATTGCCGTTGAGCGAAAGCTCGCCGATAAAAGCCTTGCCATTCAAATCACAGCGGAGCTGACCCGTAGCCTGAAGCAGTGCAACAAAAATCGGCAAATCGTAGAGCGGGCCTTCCTTGCGTTTGTCAGCAGGTGCAAGGTTTACGGTGATTCTGCCGACAGGAAAAGAAAGGCCTGCGTTTTTCATAGCTGAGCGCACACGCTCACGCGATTCGCTTACAGCCGTATCGGGCAGACCGACAACGTTGAAGCGAGGCAGTCCGTTTGAAACATCTGCCTCAACCTCAACCATATACGTCGCCAGACCGAAAAGCCCGACACTGCTGACCTTGGAAAACATAAATAAACCTCTAAAAATACAAATCGTAGAATTGCGGGCGGATAATATCCGCCCCTACTACTACCTTCTTCAAATGAATTGATTTTATCAAATCAAATCATGGAGCGATAAGCGAGAAATCATGGCGATTAGCCAATTCATGCACAAGCAATTCATTTTGCGTTAATGATTTGCCTTGCGGCATGAATTGATTTTCAATCATGATTTGCAAAATTAAATTTTGCATGATTTGCGTTTTTACAAAAACGCATTACTTATTCTTCTGCTTTGAATATTTCATCTTGTAGACAAAGTTCATTATAACGCTGTCAAGACCGCTTATGTACTTGACTGCGTCAAAAGCATCTGCGGCAAGGTAAGCCTTGCAGTTTTTATCAACAACCATCTCAACTGCCTTTGCATCGTCCTCATCAGGACCGCAGCAGAGTGCTGTGCCGTCGGGCATAAAGACGGCGTTTCTGCCTTTGAGAGCTTTTACTGCCTTTGAATCCTTTTTTATTTTCTTTACGGTTGTGCCTGCAATCTGTGCAAAGTCATCAAGCAGAGGCTTAAGCTTCTTGCCGCACTTTGCCGCCGCACCCATAATGTCGGGTGTTGCAGACTGTACAATTGCGTTTATATCCTCACGTGCAACATAAATATCCTTGTGGGTAACAGCGTAAGCAGGAATATCGCTGTCAACAAAAGCAACGTCTGCTACCGAGCCGTCGTCCCCCTTGATTATAAACTTTGTGCCCTCACGTACAGAGGAGTAGCAAACGGGCTTTGCGGCTGTGTAAATGCTGTACTTCTTTGCAAGATGTGCTTCGCAGGCATCCTCAAGCGTCTGCGTGATAAAGAATGCATCCTCGCTGTCCTTACCCATACATACCGCACCGTGGTTAGACATAATAACAGCCTTTGAATCGGGGTACTGCTCAATTGCTGTGAAAACACCCTTCTTGAGCTTCTTTGTGCTGGGCATACCGTAAGCGGCAAGCGGCACAACCTTACCCAGAGTGCTTGCAAACTCGTCATTCTCAACAGCCATATCCTTGCCCATAACACTGACAACGGATGCATTGAGCTGGTGGGTGTGAATAACAAAATTGCAATCGGGGCGGAGCATATAAGCAGATGCGTGTACGCCCTTTTCCGATGAGGGCTTTACGTCGCCCTCGTATGTGAGGTCGCTGATTTTTACAAGAACAATCTCATCGGGTGTGAGTGATTCGTAAGACCTGCCGCTGGGAGTTATAACAAACTCATTCTCGTTTATACGGCAGCTTACATTGCCCCACGTTCTTGCAATAAGTCCTCTTTCAACAAGCTTTTTGCCTGCTTCAATAACGTCAAGTTTAGCCTGCATAATATCCATTTTATTTTCCGCCTTTCGTTTAATACTTTGTAGTTAATGCGCCTTCAGGTGCATTTCATGCAAAATTTATTTTTCAAATCATAAATATCTTCAAATGATTTGCTTGCGCATGATTTGGCTCATCGCCATGATTTCTCGCTTTTGCTCCATGATTTGAATTGATAAATCAATTCATTAAATATTTTATTTAAGAAGCTCGTTTTCGTACTGTGGCTCGTCAAGCGTGCCCATTTCATTAAAATAGTAATCGTAAATCTTTGCCGCAATAGGTGCCAGCGATGAGCCGCTGCCCGCACCCTCTGCCGCAATGCAGATTGCAATCTGCGGATTTTCGACGGGAGCATAGGTGATAAGGAAGCCGTTGTTTGTAGTTACTGTGTAACCGTTAATCTTACGGTCAACCTGTGACGTACCTGTTTTAGCCGCGGCAGATACCGGCAAATCCTTAAACGCATATTTACAGTAGCCGATTGAGCCTACAAGCTCCATACCTCTGCGAACGGTGCGCAGTGTGCTTTGAGAAATGCCTGTTTCGAGCACAACCTGTGCGCTGTTGTCAAGCACGGTTTCCTCATAGTCTGCTGTTTTCACGGTTTTGACAAAGTGCGGACGGTAGCGCGTGCCGCCGTTTGCAATTGTAGAGCAGTAGTTTACAAGCTGAACAGGTGAGAACATACTGCCGCCGTTACCGATAGCATTCTGGAGAGTAAAGCCCGGCATCCATTCCTGATTTATAGATGCGCGGTAATCGGGGCTGTCAAGTCTGCCCGTTGCCTCGGGCAGCTCAACACCTGTTTTTGAGCCGAGACCGAGGATTGTTGCATACTCGTTGATTGTCTGTATATCCGTACGCTCTGCAACGTTGTAGAAAAAGATGTTGCACGATTCGTTTATTGCCGAAACAACGTTCATCGTCAGACTCTCGTGCTTCTGAAGACACTGGAACTGGTGATGAAGATAGGTGTGTGCACGTGTGCAACGGAAATATGTGTCGCTCGTGATGATTCCCTCTTCAAGCGCACATATAGCAGTACACGGCTTAAAGGTAGAGCCGGGTGAGTAGGTGCTCATCAGTGCTCTGTTCCAGAGAGGTGAGTTTGTTGCCGTGCTCAGCTCTTTATAATCCTGCGAAAAGGTTGAAACGTCGTAACTGGGATAAGAGTAGCTTGCAAGAATTTCGCCGTTGTTAACGTCCTGAATAATTACTGCGCCTGCAGGGTCAACCCACGTGTCCTCGCGCAGTGCTTCAAGACCCTTTGAAAGTGCGTTTTTTGCAACCTCCTGCAGATTTTTGTTGATTGTCAACACAACAGTATTGCCCTGCATCGGGTCAACGCTGTAATCTGTTGTAACCTTGCCGTCTGCATCGGTGCTGATTGTTTTTACGCCAACCGTGCCGCGCAGATATTCTTCCATTGCGCTTTCTATGCCCTCTTTGCCAATCATAGCGTTGAGCGCATAGCTTTCGCCTGCTTCTTTTTTCTCTTTATACTCCTCTGCGCTGATAAGACCGATTCTGCCGAGAATGTGCGGAAGCAGAGTACCGTCGCTGTATTCACGGTAAGACTTGATTTCAACGTCAACACCAAGGAAAAAAGCACTGTTTTCTTTTATCAGTGCGACAACCTCTATCGGCACATCATCAGCAAATGTGTAGGGCGTGCTGACAGAGAAAATAATTCTTCGCATTTCATAGCAGACAGAGGCAATTTTTCTTCGCTCTATGGGTGAATAGCTTTCGAGCTTATACTTTTCTGTCAGCGCATCCATACAGTTTTGCGCAGTTGCGTAATTCTGCAACTCGAGTATATCCTCACGAAGCTCGTCAATATCCTTTTCTCTGTCCTCAATAAATTCATAGCCCTTGCCATCTGCCGTCATACGGATTGGCAGGTTGTCTATCCATTCAAGACCCTTCTGCTCAAACATATTTATAAGCGCGGCAATAATCTGGTTGCGCTTGCCCTGCTCTTTTGCAGAGGGGAAAAACGAATAATCAAAAATAATTGAGTTGCCCTGTCTGTTTGTGACGAGGGGGTTTCCGTTACGGTCGAGTATTTCACCGCGTGCGCCCTCTACCTTGACGGTTTTTACTTTAATCGAAGAGCCTGCGGCGGCATATTTTTCACCGTCGATAACCTGAATTTTAAAAAGTACACCTGTAAATATTGTAAAAACAAGAGTCATTGCGACAAACGCCGCAAGACCGCGTTTTGAAAATTTGGTTTTATTCTGCGTTGTCGCCACTCCTCTCTTTTAAATTCAGAATGAAAGCTCGTCGTTTTCCATAAGCTTGAATTTTTTCATAACGGCACGCACCGTATAATAGTAAAACGGAAGCGTGACTATATTCAGCAGTGCAGCAGGCAGATAGCTTGACAAAAGCACCGAAAAGCTGCCGTCAACACCCTTTGCCGCAACAAAAACAACCCAGCTGACAAGAAAATAAATCAGACTCCACGAAGCACAAAGAATGCTTGCGGTAATGAGATTATTCATCATAAGATAAGTCATCAGCAAGCCGCAGGTGAAGCCGACAAGCGCAAAGAAAAACGCATTGAAGCCGTCACCCGAGCCGATGTTCATATCCCATATTATGCCGGAAAGCAAGCCGTAGTAAAGGCCGTAGGTCTCACGCTCAAACATACCGAGCACAACGGTAAGCGGAAGAAGCGGAAGAAACCGCACACCGAAAAAAGTGGGGAGCACGTCGGAAATCTGCAGAATTCCCACAGCAATAACAACCAGAAAAAAACACGACCTGCGCATAATCTTCGGTCTGTTTTCTTTCCACGCCTGTGGTATCATAATGCTCCTCCTTCCGATATAATAATGTGCCGAAGGCACAAATCATGCAAAATAAAATTTTGCAAATCATGATGAAATCAATTCATGCCGCAAGGCATTTCATTTTTTATGATTTACTTCGCATGAATTGGCATACTGCCATGAATTGTTGCTGTAAGCAACATGATTTGAATTGATAAATCAATTCATAAAAAACTTAATTTACGTCTCCAACACCCATGCCTCTGAATTCGGTAATTACAAAAACGTCGCGAAGCTGCTCAAAATCAACCTGCGAATTTATAACAGCGTAGGACGAAATATTCGTCGTGTCGTTTTTAACCTCTTCCACAACGCCTATGATAAGGTCGGCAGGGTAAATTCCGCCGACACCCGAGGTGCAGACTATACCGCCGGGGGCAATTGAAGTGGAGCGCACAAGACCCGAAAGAGAGCACTGACCTTTTGCGGCAAGCTCTGCATTTGTGGTGACAAAGCTTGATTCACGTGTGCGCACTTCATAAGCACTGACGTTTACGTCGGGATTGAGAATTGTATTTACAACGCAATATGTCGGCGCAGTCTTCACCACCACGCCGACAAGATATTTGCCGTAAATTACGGGATTATTAACCTTTACACCGTCGAGCTCACCCTTATTGAGCGTAAAGGTACCAAACGCATCCGTACCGTCCTTACCGATGACGGAAGCGCTGGCAAATTTAAAATCTTCATTTTCTTCTTTGAGCTCAAGGAATTCCTCATAAAGCTCTAACTGCTGCTTTGTCTTCTCATAGTCAACCATCTGCGACTGACTGTCCGCAAGCTGCTTTTCAAGCTCGGACACTCTGTCCGCATAGCTTTTGGCAGAGCGGAAGTAAACAGAAAAATCCTTCACGCTGTCTGCAATGCCCGATGATAAGCTCTGAAGCGGAGAGAAAACAGTACCGAACACTGTTGATGCAGGCGACGTACCGTTTTCGGTAACACCTGCAAAAATCATACCTATGAGCAAAACAGCAAAAACACCGAGGAAGCCCTTAAAGCGAGTACTTGAGAAAAAACTTCGCACGGGTTAATTACCTCTTCTTTTTCTTTTCGCCGCTGAGAGTGCCGAGTGCATCGTTCTCAAGGCAGATACCTGTGCCGTCAACAACGCAGTCAAGCGGATTCTGTGCGATGTGAACGGGCATCTTTGTTTCAATTTCAATCAGCTTATCAAGACCGCGCAGAAGTGCGCCGCCGCCTGTGAGCATAATGCCGTGGTCGATAATATCGGCGGCAAGCTCGGGCGGAGTCTTTTCAAGAGTTGAACGGATAGCGTCAATAATCTGGCTGACGGGGTCGGAAAGTGCCTCACGGATTTCCTCTGAGGTGACCTCAACATTCTTGGGCAGACCGTCCATAAGGTTACGGCCCTTGACGTTCATTGCGCCTTCGCCGTCGTAGGGGTAAGCGGAGCCGATGCGGATTTTGATATCCTCTGCCGTACGCTCACCGACAAGCAGGTTATATTTCTTTTTGATATAAGCGATAATAGCATCGTCAAAATCGTCGCCCGCAACTCTTGCAGAGCGTGAAGTAACAATATCGCCGAGCGAAAGAACAGCAACCTCTGCAGTACCGCCGCCGATATCGACAACCATGCTGCCGGTAGCTTCGCTTACGGGCAGGCCTGCACCGATTGCGGCTGCCATAGGTTCTTCAATAAGTGAAACGTATTTTGCGCCTGCGGAGCGTGCAGCATCGTGAACGGCTCTGCGCTCAACCTCTGTAACACCCGAGGGGATACAAATCATAACTCTTGCTCTTGTAAAGGGTGATGAGCTGATAGCGCGCTTGATAAATGCCTTGAGCATATCTGCGGTAACGTCAAAGTCTGCAATAACGCCGTCTTTAAGAGGACGCACAGCAGTAATTGAGCCGGGTGTACGGCCAATCATTTCCTTTGCCTCTGCGCCTACTGCAACAACCTTGGGCGGCTGTGAGCGTACGTCAACGGCAACAACGCTGGGCTCTCTTATTACGATGCCCTTGCCTTTTACAAAAACGAGTGTGTTGGCAGTGCCAAGGTCAATTCCGATATCCTGTGAAAAAAGCATAATTTATTACTCCTCCAAAAAGGTAATTTTATTTTCCGTTTTTTTATATTCTGTATTCGATAGTGTCAAGCACTGCCTTGAAATTAAACTCGCCCTTTGATTCATAGGGAGCCGAGCACATAAACACCATAATACCGGTTGAAATTTTTACGTAATAAATCTCTGAATACGAGGGATTTTCTGTTGTAAATTCAATTATGAGCTTTGTTGCATCTCTGCCGCCTATTTGAGTCTGTTCCTGCTTTGCTGTTGCTTCGCCCGCATCAATGCTCGGCTGGAAAAGTTTCTTGATACCTTCTTCAATAAGGGTATCAACTGTTTTATCCGGTTCTTCTATAAATGAATAGTCAATCTGCAGATTCTCTTTTGCATTTTTGAGCATAATTTTGAAGTTGCCTATATTCTCCCAGCCCTTGGGCATTTTGATTGTAAACTGCTGGCAGGAAATCTCCTTGCCGTCTTCAAGATAAGTGGGGAAGGAAACGGGGTGAGTCTGGTCTTTACCCTCGCTGTCGGTCACCTTCCAGAGAAGGTTGCCCTGCTCGTCAACAACGGTAACGCCGTTTGAATCGGTTACAAGCTCGTAAGCATCGTCGTCTGCGTCAAGACGATAGTAAATCTTGCCCTTTTCTTTGAAGATGAGCGAGTTTTCATCCTCTTTGGAGCAAGCTGCAAACACAGTAATTATTGACGCAAAACAAAGAAGAATTGCAACGTATTTAAGTATATTTTTTTTCATTTTTTATTTTCCGACCCTTTCTTTATATATTTATATTCATACAGATAAAAGTATAGCATTATATATATTAAATGTCAATGAAAAATATGCCGTACGCTCGTTTCAAAAATTCACCGTTTTTGTCGGTTGATTACGTGTGGTAGAGACACCAATAGACGTCCCTGCGAAATCTTTCAGATGACATTATTTCGGCTCCCTCAATGCGAGACTGAGGGAGTAACCAATAAAGCAATATTTTAAAATAACTTTAAACTCCCTCCGAGTTTTGCTCACGCAAAACCCACCTCCCTCAATGAGGGAGGCAAGAAAAACCACCGTTTGTGCTGAACAAACGGTGGCATATTTTATGACGTTACGGTTAAATCTGTTGTAGTCCAGGTGTAGCCGAGCTTGGTTTTGAGGGTATAGTTTGTGTTTGCGGGGATTTTGCGTGTTATTACCCAATGCCGCATGCCGTCCTCGGCAACGTAGCTGTTGCCTTGTGAATATGTGAGTGTACAGCCGTTATCGAGCAGGAACTGTACTTTTATTATCTGCGGGTCGGTTACGACCTCAAACGTGCCGAGTCCGTTTTCATAGCCTAAATCAAACGAATACGCTTTGGGTGTCGGCGGTGTATCGTAAGTAACGGTGAACGGAGTTAAGCGTTCATCCCACTTGTTGCCGTACTTTGCACGGATGTTGTGTGTGCCGGCTTCTACACGCATATTTACAACCCAGGTTTCCGTTTCGCCGTTGGATGTGACTTTCGCTCTGCGGCGGTCGATTGTGGTTGTGCCGCCATTATCACGCACAACCTGAATCTTGCTCGGGCTGCCCGTTACGTCAAGCGTGTAATCTCTGTTGCCGTAGGAATAATAAGGAGTGTCGGTTGCGGGTTTGATACCTAATATTACAAACGGCCAGGGTGCAAAATCAATAACAGCATCACCTTCAAAAGGTGTCACACCTATCAATTCAAGACTATCTGGAAGATAAAAAGTCATATTGGGTCCAACTAGACAAAAAGCCGATGCTCCAATATATTTATATCCTTCGGGAATTATTATTTTAGAAACGTATCTCAGCCCCGGATCTACTTCCGCATATTCAATAATATTTTCAGGTTCTATATCATTAGGGAACTGATAATAATCAAAAACAAAAACCGGATTTTCAATATCTCCAATAGTTGTTACAGGATATCCGCCCAAATAAGTTGGAAAAACAAAAGTAGTTTTATCCGGCCCAATAAAATTTGTTCTCACATTGAGTATAATAGCTTCACCATTTCTAATAATATATACAAATTGCGAATCGTTTACAATTTCATACTTTAAGTCATTTAACGAAACTCCTATATGTGCATACGTACGGTCAGATGCAGGATACCAAAAGCCATATTTATCATATACCGTTTTAGCAGAAGAAGAAAATGCAAATGAAGATAAAAGTAAAAATATCACCATACATAATGATAATGCTTTTTTGAAATTCTTCATAACCGACACTCCTTTTTTAAAAAATGAATATCTTCTAATTTTAATATATCATTAAAACGAATATACGTCAACAAAAGAAAAAACCTGCATCCCGTGAAGAGATGCAGGTAAAAATGCATATTGATTTTTATCAGTCGCTTGTGTAGGGAAGAAGAGCGACGTAGCGTGCACGCTTGATAGCTGTTGTGAGCTCTCTCTGGTGCTTTGCGCATGTGCCTGTTACACGGCGGGGAAGAATCTTTGATCTCTCCGATGTGAACTTGCGAAGCTTGTTAACGTCCTTGTAGTCGATGCATTCGCACTTCTCAACACAGAATGTGCAAACCTTTTTGCGACCTTTTCTGTTGGGACGGCCGTTATTTCTCTCGTATGCCATGATGGTATTTCCTCCTTAAATCAGATTTTAGAAGGGGAGTGAATCGTCATCATCGTCGATGGATTCAAAATCTCCCATGCTGCCCGAAGCAAATGATGCAGCAGGTGCTGCTGCGGGGACAGCGCTTTCAAACGGGCGTGATGCGCCCTGTGTGCCGCTTTCAGCCTTGGAGCCGCAGAAGCTTACGTTATCTGCAACAACCTCAACGGCTGTACGCTTGTTACCCTGTTTATCCTCGTAGTTGCGTGTCTGGATTGAACCCTGAACAGCAATCATCGAGCCCTTGCGGAAATAGCGGCAGACAAAGTCTGCTGTCTGTCTCCATGCAACGATGTCGATAAAATCTGCCTGACGCTCTTCACCCTGGCGGACGAAGCTGCGGTCAACAGCAATACGGAATGAGGTAACGGAAATTCCTGAAGTAGTAGTACGGAGTTCAGGATCTGCGACAAGGCGACCCATTAAAACTGCGCAGTTGAGCATTGCGGTTTTTCCTCCTTATTATTACTTGCGGATGATCATTGTACGAAGAACACCGTCTGTGATCTTGAGTACACGGTCAAGCTCTTTCTGGAACTCGGGAGCACTCTGGTAGCTGATAACTACGTAGAATCCCTCTGCCTCATCGTTGATAAGGTATTCGAGCTTGCGCTTACCCCATACATCAACGTTGTCGACAGTGCCGTTTGCTTCAATCATACCCTTGAATTTCTCGAGGAGAGCGTTTGCACCCTCTTCGCCGTTAGCGACTGAGAAAACCATCATGATCTCGTAATTGTAGCTTGCTGACATTGTTTTGCACCTCCTTATGGTCTTTGGCCTCAGGCTCGATTGACCTGAAGCAAGGATTTACCGCCGAACATACAGCGGCAAAGATGGATTATAGCAGAAATAGCCAAAACTGTCAAGCATTTTTTGTTCAGTTTTTTTAAAGCTGTTTCAATGCCTCATTATTAAGACACTAACTTTTCCGCTTTGTCAAGTGAAAAAGTGTTAAATTTTATTCAAAAAGAAAAATTCGTGAAAACCGCCAAAAAAACACCCTAAATATCATAAATAATTTTTTTTGGAATTTTTTCGGTTTTTTTAACCTGTTTACATTAAAAAACGGCCCGTTTTGCACTATTTATGGGAGGACTTTTTCACATTTTAACAAGATGTTGTTTAAAATTCCGCCCTCCCTTAAAAGTTGAAAAGGAGGCCGATTTGTGATATACTCTTATGGCTGTTACGGAAAAATTAATAGACCCTATAATGAATACTATTTCAACTGCAATAATTGCAGTGTTTATGGTAATGAAAAAAATAATATAAGAAAGGATGTGTACGGCATGGACCTGGTTTATCAGCTGTGGGAAAACACCAAGGCAGAGATTAAGAAGAATGTATCCGAAACCGTTTATTCTGTCTGGTTCAATGAGCTCGCGCTTGAGAGCTTCGACGGCGACTCCGTTGTGCTGACGGATGACCCCTTCAGATGTAAGATTATCAACGACAAGTTTATTCCCATAATTGAAGAATGCTTCGAAAAAGTAATGGGCTTCAAAATAACGGTAAGCGTAATGCCCAAACAGTCTAAACCTCAGAAAACCGAAATTCAGAAAGAATTTAAGCCGAACGATAAAAACGAATTCACCTTTGAAAACTTTATTGTAGGTGATTCAAATAAATTTGCACACGCCGCATCTCTTGCGGTTGCATCCGACCCCGGTAACACATATAACCCTCTTTTTATCCACGGTAATTCGGGACTCGGCAAAACTCATCTTCTCAACGCTATCTGCAACGAGATACTTAAAAACAACCCCGATGCATACATTATATATGTACGCAGCGAAGATTTTATGAATGAACTTATAGATTATCTTCAAAATAAAAAAGATACATCTGTATTTCATAACAAATATCGCAACGCAGACGTACTTCTGGTTGACGACGTTCAGTTTATTGCAGGTAAAACCTCAACAGAGCTTGAATTTTTCCACACCTTTGATACACTTGTAAAGGCAAACAGTCAGATTGTTCTTACTTCCGACCGTCCGCCTAAAGAAATTGCAACGCTTGAGGAAAGACTTCGCAACAGATTTGAAAGCGGCCTTATTGCCGATATTCAGCCGCCTGACCTTGAAACACGAGTTGCAATCATCAAAAACAAGGCAGAATCGCTCGGCCTAGATATTCCTTCACCTATAATTCTTTTCATTGCAGAAAAAATAAAGAGCAACATCCGTCAGCTCGAGGGTGCAGTAAAGAAAATGAAAGCTTATATGGAGCTTGGTGAGGCACCCGGCATAGGCACTGCACAAAAAGCAATACGTGATATATTCAGCGAGGGCGACCCCACACCCGTTTTAATTGATAAAATTATTGACGAGGTTTCACGCACCTACGGTGTAACCGTAGAAGAAATAAAGGGAAAGAAGCACGATGCAAAATATGTTCTTCCCCGCCACGTTGCGATGTATATAATAAGAGAAATGACACCTCTCACCAACAAAAAGGTTGCCGAGGTATTTGGTCTGAGCGACCATTCTTCTGTTATGTATGCTTACAAGCGAATTGAAAATGAGCGTGATAATAACTACGCACTCAAGACAATTATTACAGATATTATGAAAAACGTTAAGCCTAATTGACAATAAAAGTTTTCCACTCTTTTCTTCACTTTCCACACTGAGTTTTCCACCCGATACACAATTTTGTTTTTCACGTGGAAAGTGTAAAAATCTTTTCATAAAACTTTCACATCAAAAAAATTTGATTTTTCAAGTTATTTCAAGGCTTTTAAGCGTTTTCCACAAATTTCACGCACTCTACTAATACTACTAAATAATCAATTATATCTCTTATACCGGAGGAACCGCAAAATGAAAATTTATTGTGATACAGCTGTACTTTGTGAAGCATGCCTTAACGTGCAGAGAGCAGTTTCAAACAAAACTACAATACCTGCAATTGAGGGTATACTCATTAAAGCAATAGGCAACGAGCTTCTTCTCACAGGCTATGACCTTGAGGTTGGCATCAGCACTTCAGTTCCTTGCCGTGTTGTTGAACAGGGCGCAATCATACTCAATGCAAAAATTCTTTGCGATATTGTACGCAAAATTCCCGGTGACCAGGTTTATATTGAAACAGATGAAAGACTGCTTGCCACAATAAGAGGCGGCGAGGCAGAATATTCACTTATAGGTATAGACGGCAATGAATTCCCAGAGCTGCCTACAGTAAGCGGCGGATATCCGGTAGTTGTTGAACAGAAGCTTCTTAAGGATATGGTTCGCCAGACTATTTTTGCAGTTGCCGTAAACGACAGCAAGGTTATTCACACCGGCGTTAAGTTTGAAGTAACACAAAACCTTATCCGTCTTGTTGCTGTTGACGGCTCACGTCTTGCAATGAGAACAGAATCTATAAACTATATGGGAGATGAGCTTAGCTTTGTTGTGCCTGCAAAGACACTTAATGAAGTAACAAAGCTTATAAGCGACGATGAAGAAACAGTATCTCTCGGTGTAGGCAAGAGACATATTGTATTTGAAATCGGCAATTACAGCATTGTTTCACGTTTGCTTGACGGTGAATTCTTAAACTATAAGAATGCTATTCCGCCCACCTGCACCTCAACCGCAGTTGTAAACACACGTGAGATGATTGAGAGTATTGACAGAACAAGCCTTATTATTACAGATAAATTCAAGAGCCCTGTCAGATTTATTTTTGATAACGACATTGTAAGAATTTCTTCCGTTACTGCTCTCGGTACGGCTAACGACAGCTTCCCCTGCAAATTTGAGGGTAATAAGGTAGAAATAGGCTTTAATAATAAGCTTCTGCTTGATGCGCTTCGTGTCTGCGATGCAGATGAGGTTAAAATTGAGCTTAACAGCGGTGCTGCACCCATTCTTATTCTTCCCACACAGGGTGACAGCTTCCTTTTCCTTATTCTTCCGATGAGATTTAAGAAGGACTGATAACCGAATGGCAGTAAAAATTAAAGCAAGAATTAAAGAAAAGCCTGTAAAGGAAATATTTATTGATACCGAATTTATTCGTCTTGATGCGGCACTGAAGCTTGCAGATGCTGTACAGAGCGGTGGCCACGCAAAGATTGTTATTCAAGGCGGAGAAGTTAAGGTAAACGGTGAGGTATGCACAATGCGAGGCAAAAAGCTCCGTGACGGAGATACGGCAAGCGTACCTTTTATGAATATTGTTGTAAAAAAAAGATAAGGTGAAAAGATATGGTCAGAGTAATGTCATTTAACCTGCGCTGTACTAATGTAGGTGAACGTGAAAGAGAAGACAGAGTAGACGACTGTATAAAAACAATTGTTGATTCAGGCTGTGAATTGCTCGGTGTGCAGGAAGCTACACCTGAATGGATGGCAGACCTTACAAAAAATCTTGACGGTTGGAATTATGTAGGTATTGGCAGAGGCGACCGTAAGGGCGGCGAGAGTGAATACAGCGCAATTTTTTATAAAACAGACCGTTTTGATGTTATTGAAAGCGGTAATTTCTGGTATTCTGATACGCCGGATGTAATGTCACCCTGCTGGACATCATATCATCACCGAATCTGCACTTGGGGAATCTTTTTTGATAAAAAAGAGAATAAAAAATTTGTCCACGTGAATACTCACATGGATTGTGATTTTGACCTTATTTATAAAAGTATTCCGATTCTTAAAGAAAAAATTGAGCCGCTTATGGTTTATCCGCTTTCCTGCTCGGGCGATTTTAATTCATTTCAGAACGGCAGAGAGTATAATGAGGTTATAAAATTCCTGCGTGATTCAAAATTTGTCGCACCCGATTCAATGGAAAGCCAGACCTTCCACGGTGATGAGCCGACAAAGCACGGCACAGAAATAATTGATTACATATTTATAAATGATAAGGTAAATGCATATAAGTACAGAGTGCTTAATGAAAAAATAAACGGCAACTATGCCTCTGACCACTTTGCAATTTATGCAGATTTAGAATATTCAGCAGCGTGCCGCTGCACTCAATATCTCAGTTGAGCAGATAAACAAATAAAGTTGATAAAACGAAAAAAAGGACATCAATCAGATGTCCTTTTTTAATGCAAAAATATAAAACTTAAAACAGGCGGCAATTATTGAGAGTTTCGCTCTGCTTTACCTTCTGGAGTGTCACGGTAATAATAAGTTTTTGTAGGCTTGTGCGGCTTTGAATTCCACATTTCATCGGCAACGGGTGCCCACTCTGACGCAAATTTTCTGCACTTTGCGCATAAATCCTCTGCAGATTCCTGGTCAATAAGGTCTGTGGATTTTGCGCCTGTCTGCTTAACGATTTTGCAAAGATAATCGGGGTTTTCAAGCATCGGGCAGGGTCGCATGTGGTTATCGTTAAACGGCTGATTTTTGTAGAATGATTTAAACAGAGGATTTTGCAGTGCCTCAAGCAGAGTATGAGTGCGGATGTTTGAATCAGAGAAGTGAATGAAAACGCAGGGCTCAATATCACCGGCAGAATTTACGTGGAAATAGTTTCTGCCGCCTGCAATACAACCGCCTACATATTCGCCGTCACCTTGGAAATCCATAATAAACATTGATTTGCCTGTTTTTGAATTTCTAAGCTCACGAATGCGGTTGTACATATATTTTCTCTGCTCGGGGTCCGGAATAAGCTCGGGAAGAGCACCCTTACCAAGGGGCATATAGTTGAAATAAAGGCTGAACATAACGCCCTTTGAAATCATATCGTCAAGGAATTCGTCGCTTGTGACGGAATAGATATTCTTGCTTGTGTAGCAAACGGAAATACCGAAAAGGCAGCCGTTCTTTTTAAGAAGCTCCATAGCTTCAATTGAGGTTTTGTATGCACCGTCGCCTCTGCGGAAATCGTTGCTCTCTTCATCGCCTTCAATGCTGATTGCAAGTGCAAGGTTGCCAACACGCTTCATATCGTCGCAGAATTGCTGGTCGATAAGCGTTGCGTTTGTATATGCAAGGAAAGCACACTGCGGATAGGTTTCGCAGAGCTTGAGAATCTCTTTTTTGCATATAAGCGGCTCGCCGCCTGTGAACATATAAAGGTGAGTGCCGAGCTCACGGCCCTGCTCAACGATTGATTCCATTTCCTCATAGCTGAGCTTGAGCTTGTGGCCGTATTTTGCAGACCAACAGCCCTTACATTTGAGGTTGCAGGCACTTGTAGGGTCAATAAGAGTGATGAAAGGAATATTACACTTATATTTTTCTCTGTTTTCTCTTACGGTTTTTGTGCCTGCGGCAACGCCTAAGCCGAGAGCCATTGCCATACCGTTGAATACACCGGGGTCAAGGTCGTTTATTGCACGCAGAACAAGCTGAGTGTAAACGTTATCCGGGTCTGCGGCACCCTCACGGAATTTATCAAAATTCTTTGCAGGGAAAACCTTGCCTGCAAAGGATTCAACCTTATCAACAAGCTTTACAAGGTTTTCGTGAGGATTTTTTTTGATATATTTGATTGATTGCTCAAGTACAGCCGAGGCTGCGGCACGCTGTGCTTTTTCTTTAAGTGTCATCATTTTAACAGCGCTCCTCTTCTAAAAAATTGCATACAGATACATTTTACCCAATACCATACTATCTTAACACAAAAACATTCGCTTGTCTACTAAAATATCATATTATACTTATGAATTAAACAAATACTTGCAATTATACATGTTTTTTTATATAATAATTATTTGTATAAATATCTTTTAATTTAAGGTGAAAAATGTGAAAAACTCTTCAACCGTAGCCGCAATCTCAACGCCTGTTGCCGCAGGCGGAATAGGGGTTATCCGTATTTCGGGCAGTGATGCTGTTGAAATTGCAAGCAGGGTTTTTGTTCCCTCGGGTAAAAAGCAGGTTAATAATATGGCGGGTTATACAGCCGCACACGGCACTGTAACCGACGCAGGCAAGCCGATTGATGAGGCTGTGCTGCTTGTTTTCCGTGCGCCTCACAGCTATACGGGTGAGGACGTTGCAGAAATATCCTGCCACGGCGGTGTTTACGTTGTAAGCCGTGTGCTTCGTGCAGTACTTAATGCAGGTGCAGAGCCTGCCGCACCCGGCGAATTCACAAAGCGTGCCTTTTTAAACGGCAAGCTCGACCTTACAAAGGCAGAGGCGGTAATGAGCCTTATTTCCGCACAGGGTGAGCAGAGCGCAGGTGCGGCACTTAACGCACTTGAAGGTGCACTGAGCAATAAAATTCTTGCCGCAGCACAGGTTCTGATAACCGATTCGGCATATCTGGCCGCCTGGGTAGATTATCCCGACGATGAAATTGAAGAGATTTCAACCGATAAATTACTGTCAGATTATAAAAGTGTTCTTATAACTCTTGAAAATTTATTAGATAACTATGATGCAGGCAGGGCTGTGACTCAGGGTGTTGACACCGTAATTGCAGGCAAGCCGAATGTCGGCAAAAGCACGCTGATGAATTACCTTGCAGGCTTCAAACGCTCAATTGTAACGGATATTGCAGGCACAACACGTGACGTTGTTGAGGACACGGTAAGGCTCGGCAACGTTGTACTTCACCTTGCAGATACTGCCGGAATACGTGATACGTCAAACGAGGTTGAAAAAATCGGTGTTGATTTTGCTGTTGGCAGGGTAGAGCGAGCGGCACTTGTGCTTGCTGTGTTTGACCTTTCACGTGAAACAGACGAAGAGGATATGGCTGTGCTTGAGCTTTGCAAGGGTAAGTGCGCAGTTGCGGTTGTTAATAAAGACGACCTTGAGCCTAAGTTTGACAAATCCGTGCTTGACAGGTTTGAACACGTTGTTTATATAAGCGCAAAAGACGGCACGGGTGCTGAAAAATTAGCTGAAGCGGTTGAAAAAGCACTCGGCACAGACAGTATTGATACCTCTGCGGCAATGCTTGCAAACGAAAGACAGAGGCTCTGCTGTGAAAAGGCGGCAGAATGTGTGCGAGAGGCAATAGGTGCACTTGAAATGAATATGACGCTTGATGCCGTAACCGTCAGCACAGACGGCGCAATAAACGAGCTGCTGACAATGACGGGAGAGAAAGCAAACGATGCAGTTATAAATGAGGTATTCTCAAGATTCTGTGTCGGCAAGTAAAAAAATGACAAAAAATGACATTTATAGTATAGAAGTGAAATTATGAATTATTTTGCAGAAAACATTGATATAGCTGTTATAGGAGGCGGCCACGCGGGAATTGAGGCGGCCTTGGCTGGTGCAAGACTTGGTTGCAAAACAATTATGTTTGCAATTAACCTTGATTCTGTGGGAAATATGCCGTGTAATCCGTCAATAGGCGGCACGTCAAAGGGTCACCTTGTGCGTGAAATTGATGCGCTTGGCGGCGAGATGGGCATTGCGGCAGACAAAAACACACTGCAGACACGAATGCTCAACACAGGCAAAGGCCCTGCGGTGCACAGCCTTCGTGCGCAGATTGACAGACGTAAGTACTGCGCATATATGAAGAATGTAATTGAAAATCAGCCTGATTTACAGCTCAAGCAGGCTGAAATTGTATCAATCAGCCGTGATGAGAGCGGTTTGTGGCACCTTTTCACCCGTTTAGAGGCTGAATACACAGCAAAATGTGTAATTTTGGCAACAGGCACATTTCTCGGCGGCAGAATATTTGTCGGCGATGTTTCTTACGACAGCGGTCCCGACGGAATGTTTCCTGCAACAGAGCTTGCACAGTCACTCAAAGAGCTTGGCGTAAGTCTGCGCAGATTCAAGACGGGCACACCGCCGAGACTCAACCGTAACAGTATAGATTTCAGCGTAATGGAGCCGCAGTACGGTGATGAGCGTATTGTGCCGTTTTCATTCGGCTTTGAAGGTAAAATTGAAAACACCGAGCCCTGTTACGTAACGTATACTAATGAAAGAACAAAGCAGATAATTCTTGATAATCTTCACCGTTCTCCGCTTTATGGCGGCAAGATTGACGGTGTAGGCCCCCGCTATTGTCCGAGCATTGAGGATAAAATAGTCCGTTTTGCAGAAAAAGAGAGACATCAGCTTTTTGTTGAGCCTTGTGGGGGAGACACGCAGGAGATGTATCTTCAGGGTCTTTCCTCGTCATTACCCGAGGATGTTCAGCTCGAGTTTCTGCACACAATTCCCGGTCTTGAGCACGCACAGGTTATGAGAACGGCTTATGCTATTGAATATGACTGTGTTGACCCGCTTTCACTTCGCTCAAGCCTTGAATTCCGCAATTTTGAGGGACTTTACGGTGCAGGACAGTTCAATGGCCCAAGCGGATATGAAGAAGCCGCCGCACAGGGCCTTGTTGCAGGCATAAATGCCGCAAGGAAGATAAAGGGGCTTGAGCCCGTAATTCTTGACCGTGCAGGCAGCTATATAGGCACACTTATTGATGACCTTGTAACAAAGGGCTGTACTGACCCGTACAGAATGATGACCTCACGTTCCGAATACCGTCTGCTTTTAAGGCAGGATAATGCCGACCAACGTCTTACACCTCTGGGCAGAGAGATTGGTCTTATAAGCGATGAGCGTTGGGAAAAATATAACCGCAAGCTTGAAATGATAGCTCAGGAGGCAGAAAGAGTAAAGCTTAAAGTAATTCATCCGTCAGATGAGCTCAATGAGATGCTTGTTTCACGTGAAACATCGGCGTTAAACATCGGTGTGCGTATGGTTGAACTGCTGAAAAGACCGCAGATAAGCTATGAGGATTTGGCTCCGTTTGACACTCAAAGGCCCGATTTGCCGTATGAAATTTATGAGCAGGTTGAAATTTCAATAAAATATGAGGGGTATTTAAAGAGGCAGGAGGCACAGGTTGCAGAAATGCGCCGCCTTGAAGTAAAAAAACTGCCCGAGGATATAGATTACTCAAAAATTGTAGGCTTGCGCCTTGAAGCAGTTGAAAAACTCAATAAAGTGCGCCCCGAAAACATCGGCCAGGCTTCGAGAATTAGCGGTGTCAGCCCTGCGGATATATCAGTGTTGCTTATTAGGTTGAGCGAAAATTAAAGGAGATACATCAATTTATGGCTATGATAGATTTAAAATTATTAAAGGAAGAGGCAGAGAGGCTCGGTGTAGAGCTTGATGAAACGGCTCTTAATAACTTTGATGCCTTTGCGAATATGCTTGTTGATTGGAACAGCCGTATCAATCTGACTGCCATTACAGACCCTCTGGGCATTGTTTACAAGCATTTTGCAGATTCGCTCACAGCCTTTGCCGCTGTTGATGTGCCAAAGGGAGCAGGTTTTATTGATGTCGGCACGGGCGGAGGCTTCCCCGGTATACCTCTGCTTATTGCCAGACCAGACCTTTACGGCGTAATGCTTGACAGCACAAAGAAAAAGCTTATGTTTGTTGACTATGCACTGAGCAAGCTCTGTCTTGAAGAACACGGTAGGTCGCTTCACATGCGTGCAGAGGAGGCAGGAATCAAGGTGCAGCTTCGCAACCGCTTTGATTTTTCATTCTCACGTGCTGTTGCAAACCTGCGTGACCTTTCGGAATACTGCTTGCCGTTGACTAAAGTGGGCGGCACATTTGTGGCCCTCAAGGGTGCAAAGGCGCAGGAAGAGATTGAGGAGGCTAAGGCTGCAATTAAAATCCTCGGCGGTGAGATTGCAGACGTTAAGCAGCTTTTCCTCAGTGATATGGGCGAAAGAAACATTGTTGTTATCAAAAAAGTTTCGCCAACACCGCCCAAATATCCGCGTGCTTCGGCAAAAATTGCAAAAGAACCGCTCGGAATGCCCAAAAAATAAGAATAATAGGCACTTTTGTGTCGTACGGTTTTGCTGGACAAGCTCCTGTTTTTCTGCTAACATCGTGGCAGAAGGCAGGAGCTCACTTCATTTTGGAGGAACAAAAGCAATGAAACAGAAACGGCAGATTGCAGGACAGATTCTTCTTATTGAGCAGGAATCAATTGTGCCAAACCCGAATCAGCCAAGGCTAAGGTTTGATTTTGACGAATTGAACGGACTTGCAGAGAGTATACGAAGCAACGGTCTGCTTCAGCCGCTTACCGTAAGACCGTCCGAGGATGGCAAATTTGAGCTGATAGCAGGGGAGCGGCGGCTTATAGCGGCAAGAATGGTTGGCATTTCAAAAATCCCGTGTATTCTCATGAACATAGACGATGAAAAATCAGCAGTGTTTTCACTGATTGAGAACATACAGCGACAGAATTTAGGCTTTTTTGAAGAGGCACTTGCAATTGACAAGCTGAACAAGGATTTCGGTTTGAGCAGAGAGGCAATATCCAAAAGACTCGGTAAGGCACAGTCAACAATAGCCAACAAATTGAGATTGCTTGCTCTGACACCCGAGGAACAGCAAAAAATCGTAAAAGAAGGCCTTACCGAAAGACACGCAAGGGCACTTCTTAGGCTTGAGGACAGCAAAATGCGTGCAAGAGCGCTGAGTATTATAGCAGACAAGCATCTTACAGTTGCTGAAAGCGAGCGAATGATAACACAGATGCTTGGCAGAAAAAAGAACAGCCGAAGGATTCCTTTGCACAGCATACGTGACGTAAGGCTGTTTGTGAACACTCTTAATCACGCTGTAGATACAATCCGCAGGGCAGGCATTGACGCAGACTCCGTTAAAAGCGAAACAGAGGAATACATAGAATATGTTGTGCGTATTCCAAAGCAACCGGGAACAACCCCTGTGCTTAAAGCCAAGGCACAGGCGGTTTCCACATAAAAGGTTTCGGCTGCACGAAACCGACCCATATCTTTCTCTTTCACACCCCACATCCGGCAAAAGGGCAGGCGTTAAACCGTCTGTCCTTTTGTCTTTTTGATACCTCAATAAAAGGAATATACACAAAGAGGAGAGATACAGCGAGATAAGCACAAGCCACAAACAACGTTTTTGATAACTCAATATATGTGATGTATGCAAAGAGAAAAAATACGGCGAGACAAGTTGGAAAAGATCATAAATGTTTCACGTGAAACAGCGTGCCGTTGTATCCGATGCCTAAATGAACGGGATATATGAAGAGAGATACGATGAGAAAGGATTATGCGACAAACTCTAATTTATTTATGCATAAAGCATACTATAAAATCGATATAAATTATTTTCATTATATAATTACATATTTGCCGCCAAAAAGCTGTTTTTTATAAGGTTGACAATAAGTTTGCAGAAATGTATAATAAACGCAAGAAAGGCAGGTTTTCGACGCTATGAAACAGCTTATGCAAAAACTGAAATCAACTCCTGCAGGGTGGGAGACCACTCCGCTTGAAAGAAAGAGCTATTACCTTTATTTCGCAGGCCAGAATGCCATTTATTTTCTGCTTGCAAACTATCTGACAACCTATCTTATGTTCCTTGGCATAAACCCTGCAAAGTCTGCGGCAGTTATGCTTGCGGTTAAGGTATGGGATGCTATTAACGATGCGCTTTTCGGTGTTATATTCGACTCTGTTAAGTTTAAAAGCGGCAAGAAATATCTGCCGTGGTTAAAAATATCAACAATTTTAACCCCTTTGGCCACACTTCTGCTTTTCTGCATACCGAGAAGCTCCGGCGAAACAACAAAGCTGATTTGGTTTGCAGTTGCCTATATTATCTGGGACACTGTCTACACTCTCTGCGACGTTCCGATTTACGGTGCAATCACCGCAATGACACGAAATCTCGGCGAAAGAAGCTCTATGCTGTCTTATAAGAGCATCTGGGCCGGTGTAGGTATCGTTTTTATTACGGTTATGGGTACTGTTCTTGTAAGCGAGCACGTTGGTCTTGGCTACGGCTGGGTTGGTCTTGCGGTTGCAATCTTCTCATTTGCGACAATGCTTCCCGTGCTTAAAACCCTTCAGGAGCGTCACGTTCCTGCCGAGGAAGAGAGCTTTACAATACGCAGAATGTTCAGCTATCTGGTTAAAAACAAGTATTTGCTTATATATTATATAGGCTTTTTCTTCTATTCTGCCGCAAATATCAGCGGTGCGCTCAATCTGTTCGTTTCTTACTATCTGTTTAACGATACGCTCTTCTCGCTTGTTGTCGGCGCATGCGGCACAGTTCCGCAGCTTATTTTCTCACTGCTTGTTCCCACAATTATAAAGAAGATGGATAAGATGAAGCTTTATAAGCTCTGCTCAGTGCTTATGGTGGTGCTCAGCCTTATAATGTGGCTTGTCGGTTACGATAATCTCATTCTGCACATTGTGCTTTATGTTATCCGCTCTGTTCCGCTTGCAATTATCGGTGTTATTATGTTTATTTTCACACCCGACTGTGCCGAATACGGCAAATTTAAGACGGGAATTGAGGCAAAGGGCATTACTTTTGCTATACAGACCTTCATGGTCAAGCTCACAGCCGCTATTTCCGGTGCGCTGGGTATGTTCCTGCTCGGACTCAAATCAACCGGCTGGATAACGGTTGAGGTTGAAAGCTTTGAGGAGCTTCAGGCCCTCGGAATTCAGCAGAGCCAGCACGCTCTCGACGTGCTTTGGTTCAGCTATGTTATGATTCCTGCAATAGGCTGTCTGCTTGCCGTTATTTTCTGGCAGTTCTATAAGCTCAACGATAAGGACGTTCAGGTTATGACTGACTGCAACGCAGGCAAAATATCACGTGAAGAAGCTGAAAAAATGCTCAGCAGAAAGTATTGATTACACGCTGAAATCAAGGGTGGCTGTCAGCCGACAGCTACCCTGTTTTTTTGTATTTTTTCAGCAAAAACCGAAAAGCCTTGATTCTGCTCGGTTTTTGGGTTTTCGGATATATAGCGGCATATAATCAAATGACATAAAATGTCATTTATAATTCTAAAAGTAACATTAAAACACCGTTTTGACACCGTTTTGTAACCATTTGTAACTTTTTAGATTTTTCACAAAAAACCGTAGGTTGAAATGTGGTGGACAAGCGAAGAAAACCGCACATTTAGTGTTTTTAGTAAAAAAGCTGCCAATTCTTTTGGTTAAATTGCATAAATCTGAATCTTTTGATAATTTGACATCCCGTCAGAATGGCTCTATAATTGCACTTGTCACTGTCGATAATATAACCATCAGAGGAAAATCCACCCGGATTTCCAAAGAACGTATGATGTTTTTCATACGGAAAAAGTTAAGGAGCGATTAGATGATAACAAAAATCAAGACGAAGGCGAGAGCAATGAGCACTTTCAAAAAAATCATTGCCATTGTCCTGGTGCTTGCTCTTCTCAGCACAATCACAGCTTTTGCTGCAGAGAATGCAGGCTACTATGTTGAGCTTGATGACGGAGATTCTAAAACTACTGTATATACCACAAGCACTTCCGCACACGAAATTCTCAAAGAGGCTGGTGTTCAGCTTTCACCGCTGGATACGCTGGACCTTGACGGATTTATTGCAGGTGAGGACAGTGCAATCCGTATTGAGCGTTCATGTCTTGTCGGTGTTAACGACGAGAGAGGCACGGTTTACTTCACATTTAACGGCACGGTCGCAGAGGCTATCACCGTTGCAGAGGTAGAAGTCGGCGAGAACGACCTTGTAAATTACACACAGGGCACATCTGTCAGCGACGGTATGATTATTTCCGTTGCGCACGCATTCCCTGTTGCCGTACGTGCATACGGTAAGCATATCAACCTTGAAATGGCAGTGGGCACAGTTGCCGACGCACTCAAAAAGGTTGGCATTACCCTTAGCGAAAACGACATTGTTTCACACGACCTTTCCGAGGTTGTAAGCAGCGGTATGGTTATTTTTGTTGATGAGGTTATTTACGAAGAAAAGACAGAAACCGAGTCAATCCCCTTTGAAAAAACAACAAAGAAGAGCAACAACTTTGCAATCGGCACAACCAAGGTTACAACCAAGGGTGTAAACGGCGAAAAAGAGGTTAGCTATAAAGAAAAATATGTCAACGGCGTGCTTGTTGACAGCGTGGTTATAAGCGAAAAGGTTACAAAGGAGCCTGTAACCCAGGTTACCTCTGTCGGCACAAAGAAGATTGAGAAGGTAAAGGCAAAGGGCGAGCCGATTTCAAAAATCGGCACAACTGAGCTTGATTCCAACGGCGTGCCCGTTAACTACACACGTGTTATAACAGGCAGTTCAACTGCATACTACGGCGGCGGCACAACCGCAAGCGGCAGACCTGCAAAGGTCGGTCACGTTGCTGTTGACCCGAACGTCATTCCCTACGGCACAAAGCTCTATATCGTTGCAACTGACGGTACGGTCTACGGCTATGCAATTGCATCCGATACCGGCGGTTTCGTTCATAACGGTTCGAACACCGTTGTTGACGTTTACCTCGACACTTATGATGAGTGTGTACAGTGGGGCAGAAGAAACGTAAATATTTACGTTCTCGGCTAAAATATTATGGGCGGCAGAATGCCGCCCTTTTTTTGTGCGAAGCGCAGTTTTTCGATATATGACCTTGCGGTCACTCGATATATTTTGCTTTGCAAAATTCGATATGTTTCGCTTGGCTAAAACTCGATATGATATAAATTCCTACTTGCGCCGCAGCGCATATCGAATGCGAAGCATATATCGAACGCATCAGTTATATCGAAAATTCCGAAGGAATTTATATCGATACAGTTTGTCTGTCCATGACAGACAAACTGTAATTTGTATAATAACAGTATCAATTATCTATAGTTATTTGTAAAGTTTTAATCTTGACAAAGACTTATATGTAATATATAATACACAAGCAAACTTAATAACCCCTTATTAAGAGTGGCTGAGGGAACAGGCCCGATGAAGCCCGACAACCTGCATTTATATGCAAGGTGTCAAATCCTGCGGTGTATACCGGAAGATAAGGTCATCACTTATGCGCCGGTGAAGGGCGCTATTTTTTTTGGAAAGGGAAAGAAAGATGAGCAAAAGATTATTTACATCCGAATCAGTTACAGAGGGACATCCCGACAAAATCTGCGACCAGATTTCTGACGCAGTTCTTGATGCTCTTCTCGCATCAGACCCCAACAGCAGAGTTGCCTGCGAAACAACCTGCACAACGGGTCAGATTCTCATTATGGGTGAGATTTCAACAACAGCGAATATAGATATTCCTGCAATTGCCCGCAAGACTGTATGCGAAATCGGCTATGACGATGCTGCAAAGGGCTTTGACGGCAATACCTGCGCTGTTCTGCTTGCAGTCGATAAGCAGAGCCCCGATATTGCAATGGGTGTCGACCGTGAGGGTGCAGGCGACCAGGGTATGATGTCCGGCTTTGCCTGCGCCGAAACAGACGAGCTTATGGCTATGCCGATTGCGCTTGCACACAAGCTTGCGCTCCGTCTTACAAAGGTACGTAAGGAAGGTCCGCTCACCTACCTTCGTGCAGACGGCAAAACTCAGGTTACTGTTGAATATGATGGCGACACGCCTGTCAGAATTGATGCAATAGTTGTTTCCTCTCAGCACAGCGCAGATGTTGAGCAGGAGCAGATTCGCACAGATATTATCGAAAACGTTATCAAGCCCGTTGTTCCTGCTCAGTTCCTTGATGCAGACACAAAAATTTATGTCAACCCCACAGGCCGTTTTGTAACAGGCGGTCCCCAGGGTGACAGCGGTCTTACAGGCAGAAAGATTATTGTTGATACATACGGCGGCTATTCACGTCACGGCGGCGGTGCCTTCTCCGGCAAGGACCCGACTAAGGTTGACCGCTCTGCCGCTTATGCCGCACGCTACGTTGCAAAGAATATTGTTGCCGCAGGCCTTGCAAAGAAGTGTGAGGTTCAGCTGGCTTACGCAATCGGTGTTGCACAGCCCGTTTCCGTGCGTGTTGACACATTCGGCACAGGCGCAGTTACAGAGGACAAGCTTGAGCAGGCGGTTACAAAGGTGTTTGACCTTACCCCTGCAGGAATAATCAAAGCGCTTGACCTTCGTAAGCCCATATACAAGCAGGTTGCCGCTTACGGCCACGTAGGCAGAACGGATATCAGCCTGCCCTGGGAAAAAACGGATAAGGTTGACGAAATAAAAGCTTTAGTGTTATAATGGAAAAAAGATGTTGACATACCCTATCGTTTTATAAATCAGGTGGCGATTATTGATGATTGATTTGCATTGCCATATTCTTCACGGAATAGATGACGGAGCACGAAGCATAGAAGAATCCGTACAGCTCTGCCGCATTGCCGTACAAAACTCAATACAGACTGCAGTGCTGACTCCTCATCTTGCTCATCCGGAAAAGGTTGAGGAATTCATCAGCATCAGAGATAAACGCATTGCTGAGCTTCGCCAAAGGCTTGAGCGTGAAAATATTCCGCTGGAGCTTGTTCCCGGCGCAGAGGTTTTTGTAAACGACGATATTTTTTACGCACCGTCACTTGACGCCGCAACACTCGGCTCAAGCAGATATATTCTAATTGAGTTTGATTTTACGGGCCTTAACATAAACCGTTTGATAAAGTATGTTGAAGAGTTTATTGCCCGCGGCTATACGCCGATAATTGCTCACCCTGAAAGATACCGCTATATGCAGCAGAATTACGACATTGTAAATCACCTTGCGGATATGGGCGTGCTTTTTCAGCTTAATTCCTCAAGCCTTGCAGGCTTCGGCGGAATTGAATCAAGAGAGCTCAGCTATGCAATGGCGGCTTCGGGTATTGCTTCGTTTATAGGCACGGATGCACATTCCGTTGCTCACAGGCCGAACAATCTGCTTGAGCAGCGTGATATGTTCCCTGTAACAATAGATTTTGATACTTATGACAGGCTTCTTGGTGCAAACGCCTGTGTTGTACTTGAAAACGGCACACTCGAAAGAGGCCGTGTATATCCGATAAGAAGAAAAAGATTTTTATGATACGCTGATGTTTACATTTGTCGAAAAGTAGTGTATAATTTCTCTTTAGGTAAACGAAAGGATGTTATGTGATGCAGGACAGAAGAAGCGAAACCGCAAATACCCTTCTGGGTGCCGGTCTTTTCTCCGGTGAAGGCGGCACAGGCTTTGATATATTCAGACTGTTGCGTGCACTTCTGCGCAGAGTCTGGGCAATTGTAATGGTCGGTGTTATTTTTGCCTCGGCAGGTTACTTTTTTGCAAAGGCAACCTATGTCGAGAGCTATGTTGTAAACGCTACGCTTCAGTTTACAACCACCAAATATATCAAGGTTGCAGACGAAAACGGTAAGGAAGAGCTTGTTACGGTTGTTGTTGCTTATGAGAACAACAGCAGTGAAAGCTTCAAATACCAGCTCAAGACCGATATAATGGTCAACCGTCTTTACGAGGCAACGGGCAAGAAATACGGCGTTGAACAGATCAGAGGTGCCATTGCCGTCAATCAGACAGAGGTAAAGGATTTCTTTGACCTTCAGGTTACAGGCACAGACCCTGATTTCTGTAGGGAGCTTATGGATGCGATAATTGACGTTTTCCCCGATTATCTTCGAAGCAAGTCCAGCACGCTGGGTATCAGCCTTGTAAACTATCCCGACAAACCCACTGTTAACAACAGCGACAATGCTGTTAAAATTGCGTTTGTAGCATTCCTTATCGGCGCATTCCTTATTGCCGCAATAGTTGTTCTCGTTGAGCTGTTCAGCGATACGGTCAAGGATATTGACGATATCCGCAACAAGACAACAGCCCCTGTTATCGGCTCTATCCCCTATGTCGGTAAGAGCACGGGTCTTATCAACAAAAAGCCTATGTTTACGGGCGGCTTGCTCATAACGGACGAAGAAAAGGTAAGCTTTGCGTTTGTCGAATGCTTCAAATCAATCCGCACACGTATTGAGGGCCTTGCAAATAACAAGGGCTTCAAGACCTTCCTTGTTTCTTCAACCTACGAGAACGAAGGTAAAACAACGGTTGCTATCAATATCGCCTGCTCACTTGCACAGAAGGGCAAGTCGGTGCTTCTTATTGATGCTGACCTTCGTAAGCCCGCTGTGCTTCGCACAATCGGTGTCAAGTACGACGACAAATCCGGTCTTATTCCGATAATAAAGGGCGAATCAACCTACAGAGAATCCATTAAGTACGTTAAGAGTCTCGGTCTGTTTATTCTTCCAAGCGGCGGTATCACACAGAAATCCTCAGAGGTTCTTGATGCAGATAAAGTACGTGAGGTTATCGAAACCGCAAGAAAAGAGTTCGATTTTATTATCATCGACACTCCCCCCACACGTGTTGTTTCAGACAGCCTTGTTATTTCCACACTTGCAGACGCCATGATTTTTGCTATCCGTAAGGAGCACGCAAAAATTTCCGAAATCAACGAAACGCTTGACGAAATTGCGGCCACAAATATTGAGCTTGCAGGTGCTGTGTTCACAATGAACGAGCAGGAGTCACGAGGCAAGATTCTCAACAAGGGCAGCGGTCTTCGCACAAAGCGTTACGGCAGCTACAGCAGTTACGGCGGCAGCTATGGCTATGGCAACAGCGGTTACGGTTATGGCGGCAGCTACGGTTACGGCAGCGGTTACGGTTATGGCAGCGGCTATGGCTACGGCAGCGGTTACGGCTATGGTGGCGGCTACGGTTACGGCTCCAGAGGCTATGGCTACGGCTCCAGAGGCTACGGCTATGGTTATGGATATGGTCTATTCAGAAGAAAGCATAAGCACGGCCACTCTCAGCCTCAGCAGCCGGAAATCAACAACGAAAGCTCCGCAACACAGGATAGCGGAGAAAACACAAGCAACGAATAAAAAAGTTCAACCGACCTTTGCTTATTGCAAGGGTCGGTTTTTTGCAGCGTGCCGCTGCACCCGATGCCTCAATGAATGTGATGTTCAGAGTAAGAGAGATACAGCGAGATAAGCTTATTTAGCAAATTACAATTTGTCGATATGTGACCTTGCGGTCACTCGATATATTTTGCGTTGCAAAATTCGATATGTTTTCGCTAAACTCAAACTCGATATGATATAAATTCCTGCTTGCGCCGCAGTGTATATCGAATGCGAAGCATATATCGAACGCATCAGCGTATATCGAAAATTCCGAAGGAATTTATATCGATGCAGTTTGTCTGTCACAGACAGACAAACTGTAATATAGCATATTCCTGCATATTATAATATTATTTACATTATAAAAGAATGTGCTATATGCGAAGGTTGTCGATTTTGCACTGTTTTTTCCAAGTTTTGAATATATGACAAGCTGTTTACAATTAGTTCAAACACAATATACAGTGTTACCAAAAAATACCTTGCATATTATGCTTGTATTTGTGCACAAAAATTGCTTTTTTCGCTTGTGCAAAAAATACAATCCGCAGTTATTTCTTAATTTTTATTGACAAACCCCCTTTAAAAGTACTAATATAATAATGACTACCAGAATGACAAAGGGGGTAGTGCCCCCATTTGCCATTTCAGTTTTAGTTAATTTGCTTCTGCCAAGAAAACCCGCCGTCGAAAACCGGTCATGCTGAAAAAGCAAGCAGTATGCCGACGGCAGCCAGTATACGCAGCGCCGACGGCCTACCGTAAACGGCAGATTGGTTTTTGAGGCAAGGACGGACGGGAGGTAATGCGGCAAGCAAAAAAAGCCTAAACTCGGCAATCGCGATGTGCCCGTGAGAGGGTGCACGCAACATAACGGGGAAACCCGCAAAATTTTACGGAGGTGTACAACTTGAGTAAATCCAAAAAGCTCATTAGCTTACTCCTTGCTATGATCATGGTATTCTCGACCTTTGCAATCGGTGCATCGGCAGCATACGCAGATTATAAGGACGAAGCTATCACAGGCTACGACAGTATTGACAAGCCCATCTTTACATCTGAGCAGCTTGCTTCTCTTGCTCTCGATGCTATTGACGGTTTGCTTGCCGGTCTGGACGAGACATCTATCAAGATTCCCGTCATTAACGTTACAATCGACTACTCCAGCATCGACACAGCTCTCGACTCACTTGAAGATATCTACAACGGTGGCGTTTGGAACACTGTTAAGTCTATCGCAGGTGAAGTCGGTAAAGAGCTCACATTTGCAGCACTCAACACAGACCCCAACGGTAACTTTGCTGCAAACGGCTGCAGAAGAACCACGCCCAACAAGTCAGACCTTGATGTTCTCTATTCAGTTCTTGCTTTCGTGAATGACAACTCAAGTCTTCTTGCTAAGTACGGCTACGGTACACTTGATATCGGCCCCACGCTTGAAGGTCTTCTCGGCGACTCTATTGCAGAGTACCTCGATGCTCCCCTTCTTATCAGAACTCTCGTTTATGACCTTGCTTACGGCGACGATGCAACTCCTTATGAGGATCTTGCTGTTAAGCCCACAGTAGACGAGATGCTTCAGATCCTCGTCAATGATCTTCTCATTGACCTTGAGGATGAGCTTGAGGAATCTTTCGAGTATGGTATTACATATGATTTCTCAAACCTTGTTGATATTGACAACGGTTCATTCTATGATCAGTTCGAATCAATCCTTCAGTATGCATACAACGAGTTCCTTGTTCCCTGGGGTAACACCAAGATTAAGGAATGGATTTATGACCTTGCTGAAGCAGAGTACGATGAGAGCCAGAAGTCATACAGATACGAGTATGACGGCGACGGCAACCAGGTATTTAACGAGGATGGCACACCCAAGCTCGTTAAGGTTGGTTACTACATGGATGATTCACCGGCTTTCCAGAACATCCGTAAGGCTCCCTACATCTACGATGCAAGCGCTAAGAGCGTTTACGAGGCAAACGTTGAGGCAGGCACATTCAACGAGCTTGCTGACGTTATCAACCTCAACTACGTAATTCCCGAGCATAAATTTGCTGCCGGCGAAGAGTTCTTCGGCAACTTCAACAACATTCTCAAGGAATGGCTCGATGTCATGGTTACAGCTAAGTCTCCCGAACTTGTTTGGGAAGCAGGCTCCAACGACATGATCATCACAAACCTCTTCAACAACGCTAAGAAGCTTCTCAAGGTTTACGGCGAGCGTTTCCTTGGCGATTACATCACAATTCCTGAAGACGATGTAATTGATTCATTTGTTACTCTCGAGGATGCAGTTATTTACTTTGGTAAAGATGCACTTGACAGATATGCTGACAACATCATTCTTCCCGATTCAGCAGACACTGTACGTGAGATTCTCTCCTTCGCACTTTGCGAGCTTATTGCTGACCTTGTTCCCGAAGAGAACCTTTATGCAAAGCTCCAGTCCGGTGAACTCAACCCCGAAGGTGACGAAGGTTGGAAGGCAATTCTTGCAGTTGTTGCAAGATACTATGCAAATGCATACACAAACATGAATATCCCCGCAGGTCTCACATTTGACCAGACAATCTCTCATGCAGTTGACTGGGCACTTTCAAACTACGGCGGTATCCTTTACTACACAAGTCAGATTGATCCCAACAAGAACGCATGGCAGAAGCTTGATGACGTTCTCTTCACTCTCATTCCCATGGATTTCCTTCCCGCTGAGATGCGTGTTGCAGACGGTACAGGTTCCAAGCTTATCCCGATTGAGAGCTCAGAAGACATCATTCTTGACTGGCTCCTCGGCAACATCCTCAACCTGAGAATTGAGCACATCTTTGACGTATTCGCCAGAAACTCAACAGGTCCGCTCAACGGAACACTTTCCAACGTTCTTATTACTCTGGTTACAAACATTCTCAATGCAATCATTCCCGGTGCATTCCCCACCGGTCTTACAAACTTTGACCAGATTGCTACAAACGATACACTCGGTAAGCTTATCAAGGGCCTTCTTTCCGGCCTTTACAGCGTAAGAGAGAGCCTTATCCCCGGCGCTCTTCCCCTTGTATCAATGATTCTCGGTCTTACAAGCGAGCAGGCTCTTGAAGACCCCTCAATCGAATATCCCAACCAGATTATCAGCGAGACACTTACTCTCTCCGGTACAAACTTTGTTGTTCGTAACAACTCAACAGGTGTTAACACTGCTTACAGAACAGCAGACCAGATGGGTACAGACAGCTACAATCAGGATGCTCTCTATCAGGTTAAGATCAAGAGCATTACAACAAACAATTCCGGCGTAAGCGTTTCCTACACAGCAAATACAATTCTCAATGGTGGTGAGGCTAAGACCTTCCCCGTAACAGGTAGCCTCAGCGCAGACGGCCTTGTTCGTTTTGCTGTTACTTATGAGATTCTCGACGAAAACGAGAAGTCACTCACAACTGAGCCTATCACAACTTACCACTTCACATATGTTGCAAAGAACGTATCTGATGAAGATGCAGATGCTTTCTCATACGAGACAGTATTCAACGGTGAATATGACGAGGTTCTTCCCACAGTCTACGTAAGCGATATTAACACACACTATATCGTTAACTCACCCGCATCATTTATCGGTTCTTCACGCGGTTGGGGTGCTATTGAAGGTCTTGAAATCGGTTACGGCCGTGATACAACAGAAGAAGGCTACATGGACGCAACATCCACAACAACAAAGGTAAGCTTCACAGTAAACGGTGCAGCTAACAATGTTCTTGTTCCTGAAGCAGATTTCCAGCCCATCGTTACAGACCGCAACGGTCTTGTTGGCGAATCAATCAGCTTCTGCGATGTTGTCATTCCGATGGTAACAGTTGAAGATAAGGACGGTAACCCCGTAGAGAAGGAAGACGATCTTGCAAACTATGCAGGCGTTTATGACCTTGCTCTTACACTTAACGTTACACCTACATGGACAGGTATGGCTGCAAATACTGTTGTAATTGAACGTAAGCTCTATGTTTACAACGATTACAACCTCTACTCAATTGTTTCCAATGCTATCGGCACAAACCGCCAGGAAGCTAACTTCGCAGATTCCGGTACTTTCGAGTACACATATACAGACATTAACGGCGAAGAGAAGACAGGCACTGTAAACGCTGCAACAGCTTGGGCTGAATATCTTGCAGCTCTTACAGAGGCACAGGCAATCGTTCTTCTTCCCAAGACAATTGCTAACTTTGACGCTACAAAGTACGGCCCCGCAGCAGAGAGACTTACAAAGGCTATCGCAGCTCTTGATGCTTGTGCTGAGGGTGCAGGCGTTGAGTCACTTCAGGCTCTTCTTGAGAAGTATCAGCCCTCCAACCCCGAAGGCATGATGTACTATGAGGATGGCTATAACTTCTTTGCAGATGCAGACTATGTTCTTTATACATACGAGCGTTACGCAACACACAGAAGAAATATGACTTCTCTCATCGATTCTCAGATCTTTGATGCTCCCGGCGAAGGTGCAACAGAGGAAGAAATCGCAGAGTACGAAGAAAGACTTGCTAACAAGCCCGTTCTTACACTCTTCGAAATCACTTACAGAGGCCATATGTATGAGATGAATGCTGAGCGTCTTGTTAAGAAGGAAGTTACAGCAGCATCAAAGAACTACCTCAACAATGCATACAACCTTATCAACGGTAAGATTCGTGAACTCAACGAAGAAGACTACTCAGTAGCTTCTTGGGAAGCACTTGAGACAGCTATGGCATTTGCACAGACAGTCCGTGCAGACCAAGACTATGCAAACCTCAAGCAGTCCAAGATCAACACAGCTCGTCGCGAGCTTATCCAGGCATTCAAGGGCCTTACAGTTAAGGGCGCAGATCCCGCAGACTATACACAGCTTGATGCAGCTATCGAGCGTGCAAACGCTATCTTCGCAGAAGAAAACTACGAAGAGAAGTATGCAGGTATCGAAGACCTCGTAGCAGCATTTGAAGAGGCAATGGCTGTTGCACGTGACCTTCTTGCAGAAGATGGTCAGTCAATTGTTGACGAAGCAGCTCGTGCTCTCGAAGCAGCTCTTGAAGCTCTTGAGCAGCTTGAGGCAGGTATCAAGCTTCTTGATACAACAGAGAATGCAGCTTATGCAGACCTCTTTGCAGGATACGGAATAGATGGTTGGTCCACAATGATCGATCTTCTTCCTGATAATGATGGTGACGGTGTACAGTCCAATTACATCGCAGGTCTTCTATTTGAATACTATGGAGGCGTAGAGTCTCTTGTTGGTACAATGGGCGGCGCGTCATACGAGTATGTTCCTAATGATAACAATCTTAGCGGTGTTATTACTACAGGTGACTATATTGAGCTTGATGACGGCACAGTTTATTACTTCGTTCTTTATGGAGATACAGACGGTAATGGCGCTTGTGACCTTAACGATGTTATCGGTGTAACAGATATGGCTAACTGGATAAGTGAATATCCTATGTTTGATAACCCGTACTATCTTGCAGCTGATATGACTCCTGATGGATTTGTTGACCTTAACGATGTTATCGTACTTAATGACGTTGCTAACTGGATTATTGATCCCTTCATGTATCCGCAGGATGGAACATATGCAGGCTAATAAGCTAAACTCAAGGATAGCTTAACTCTAAAATTTTTAAGTGCCCCGGAGATTCTTCTCCGGTCTCTCCGGGGTATTCACACTCAACTCCCAAAGGGGGCTACACAATGACTAAGAAACTGAATAAGCTTGCAGCGGTTATTGTTGTTGCTTCAATGCTCATCTCCTGCCTTTGCTTCGGCGGTAACGCTATCGATTCTTCGTTCGGCGGCACACCTACAGGCAATGAGGCTATGAGCATCGGCCTTACAGCTTCTGCCGATTCGGTAGAGCCCGGCCAGGTTGTTACTTTCACTGTTCGCCTTTCGAACAACTATAATGCGGTGGCTATGTTCTGGCCCGTTCTTTACTCAACAGACTTTTTTGAGCTTGTTGAGGGCAGTGTCACTTCACCCATTGATAACGTAACAGCTGTAGTAGGCACAACAACCACTTCAACAGATTCAAGTTTTGTTCCCTCTGCTTATGCAGACACTCACAGTGTCATCGGCATTCAGTGGGTCGCTTCCGGTACGGCAGATAACGGCATCGGCTCCTTCAGCTCGGGCGTTGCGGCAGATTGCTTCACCGTTCAGCTCAAGGTTAAGGATACTGCAACAGGCACAGGCTCTGTTCTTATTCCTGCCGATTACGACGGTTACTACTATTCCGGCGTTAACGATCCTTCAGATGCTATGACATATTATAATTCCGCAACACCTTTTAATTTCACCTTTGCTGATGCTATCAGCTACTCTCTTGGCTCGGTTGCAGATCCTGAGCTTGTTGCAGCAGAAGGCTTTGGTGTTAAGATTATAACTTTTGATGGCGACGATAAGCAGTATCTTTGCGGTTTCGATATCAATGAAATTGTTTTCAACAGTGGTGATTTTAAGTCGCAATTTGTTGTAAACAATGGTACTTTTACTGTTTCTCGTGATAGGTTCGGTACAGGTACAGTTGTTACTGTTTACAATACAGCAGGTGAAATTTTTGCCGAATATGAAATTATCTATTTTGGTGATGTCACTGGCGATGGTGCTGTTGACCTTAACGATCTAATAGTATTAAGTGATATGGCTAACTGGATTGTCGAATATACAGGTGCTGTTTATTATGCCGGAGACGTTTCAGTCGCAAATGCAACTGAAGTTTATCTTGACCTCAACGATATTATTCTTGCTTCAGATATAGCAAACTATATTGTTGAATCAAATTATAATATGCAGACACATACACCTGCATAAAACTTTTTCCTTTTTTGTAATCTAACCGTGAAAACGGCTAAATTAAAAATTATTCAAGGAGGACTACAGCAAATGAAACTCACAAAGAAACTGTTAGCTATTCTGCTTTCAGTTGCAATGCTTGCAGGCATGGTTGCTGTCGGAGTATCCGCTTCTGAGCTTCCTCAGCTCGATCCGAATGTTCCCACTCTCGACATTGATTGCCTTGAGCATGACCCCGTAAACAACCCCTACAAAATAAAGCTTGGCTTTAAGCTTTATAAGGTAAACGCAGCAGATCATTCTACAACTTTGCTTGAGGATAGCAATCCTAACAATGACACATACGATGTCAATGTTAAGGCTAGCGATATCATCAAGGTTGAACTTTGGTGCCAGACAAACTTCTATATGTATGGTTTGAATACATTTATCGCTTATGATAATGCATTCATCACACCTGCAAAGAACGGCGCAAACGGCTATGCAACTTATGCATATTATGGTAAGTTAGGCCCTGCAGTTGCTGCTGTTTATGACAAGGCAACTATGGATGATTCCGCAGCAGACGGTACTTTTGCAAACCCCTATCTGTTCAATTCGTTTGGTAATGTTGCAACAGGTATTCAGGGTCATACCTATGCAGCTTCCAAGCAGCAGCTTCCTTCCGCTTGGAGAGGCACAGGTGTAGCTGCTAAAAACTTCTTTAGCACAACAGCTGTTGACGATTTCGGCAACAAGCTTGCTAAGGAAGATGGCACATTTAGATACAACTTTAATTCAGTTGGTGTCGCTTCAACAGCTACAGACCTTACTCTTCCCGGCTTTGCAGCAGTATTTAATGTATACCAGCCCCTCTACTCCTACAACCTTGTAATCAATTCGGACGCAACAGATGGTAGCGTTGCTAACCTTTTCATTCCCGATGCAAGTATTAAGGACCTTGGTAATACAGCAACAGGTAACAACACATGGTGTAACACACTTGATACACAGGCTGTTTACAACGATATGTACTTCGATCCCACTTATGAGATGGTTGCTCAGGGTGGTAACATCAGCAAAATGGATATTGGTGTTACTTATGGTGACGATACAACAGCATATGATAAGGTATGGGATATCGAGAACGTAACAATCACAGTTGGTGATGCTCCTGCAGGCGGCGAGGACGACACAACAACAGAGCCTCCCACAACAGAAGCTCCCAAGGTTCCCTGTGATTACACAAAGCTTGATGCAGCTATCAACACAGTAGTTGATACAACAAACTGCACATCTGCTTCTGTAGCAGAGTACAATGCAGCACTTGCAGCAGCAAAGGCTGTTGAGCGTGATATGGTCGCTGACGAAGCAGGCGCAAACCAGGCTAAGATCAATGCAGCAGAAGCAAGACTTACTGCAGCAATCGCAGGTCTTACAAAGCTTGGCGCATGTAACTACACAGCACTTGATGCAGCTATCAACACAGTAGTTGATACAACAAACTGCACATCTGCTTCTGTAGCAGAGTATGAAGCAGCACTTGCAGCAGCAAAGGCTGTTGAGCGTGATATGATCGCTGACGAAGCAGGCGTAAACCAGGCTAAGATCAATGCAGCAGAAGCAAGACTTACTGCAGCTATCGCAGGTCTTACAAAGCTCGGCGCATGTGATTATGATGCACTTGATGCAGCTATCGCAGCATACGATGAACTTGATAAGGCAGCATGGACACCCGCTTCCTGGACAGCATCAGATGTTAATGCTAAGTATGCAGCAGCCAAGGCTGTCGCTCGTGACCTCGTTGCTGACGAAGCAGGCGCAAACCAGGCAACAATCGCAGCAGCAGCTGAGGCTCTCGATGCAGCTATCAAGGCTCTTGTAGCAGTACCTGACAAGGCAGACCTTGCAGCTGCTATCGCAGCAGCTCCCACAAATGCTGATGCTTACACACCCGATTCATGGGCTCCCTTCGCAGCTGCTCTTGCAACAGCTAACGAAGTAAACGCAGACGCTAACGCAACTCAGGATGCAGTTAACAATGCTCTTGCAGCT
>JAZUOH010000009.1:0-31327 GCA_045604525.1 Acutalibacteraceae bacterium | reverse complement strand
ACGTCGCATTCTCTGAAAATTGTTTCAATGTCACACAGGGTAACACCAAGCTCATTTGCTTTTTCTTCTTTCACAAATGGGTCATAGGCAAAAACGGATACATCCAGAGCCTTAAGCCTTTCTGCAACGGAAGAACCGATTACACCAAGACCAATTAAGCCAACCCTTGAGCCATATCCACCTACACAGTTATGAGTATGTATAAAGGAATATGGTAAAAAAGATTTATACCTTTTTGCACCCTGAAAATAACCCTTTAAGGCTAAGGTAATCTGAGAAACAGTATATTCCGCAACAGGAACACCATTGGCAGAAAAGGCACTGAAAACCCTTATTCCGCAATCAAGAAAGGGCTTTGCAAAATACTGAACTGTTCCTGCACTGTAGAAAACCACCTCAAGGCAGGGCATATATTTTTTTATTTCCTCTTCGGTGAATTCAGGCATCCCCCATGTTGCAAATGCAATTTTGCAGTCACTTAAAAATTCCTTGTGTCTTTCAATATTGCTTTTATCTATTCTTTGAGAAATCTCGCCATATTCACTTAATTTTTTCAAAACGGATGGAGTAAAAACTCCGGAGAACTTACTCTTATTTCCGCTGAACAATGCGATTTTTATTTTAATCACCTCAATACACTTTGAGCTTTCTAACATCCTTTATAAAATTTTTTTCATTTGAGCCCTGTGTAAACTCAACAATAACAATACCGTTATAATTCATTGAAATAAACTTTTTAATTAGTTTATCAAGATAGCCTTTATCCTTCCTTCTGAAGCGTTGCTCACGCTTGAGGTCACGGTAGCTCATATGGAAATTCTCGATAAAATCAAAGGTTCTTTCGATTCTGTCCATATCATAGGAAAACCTGAAATAACGGGACTGAAAATAGGTTTTGAAATTATCACAATTCAAATCATTTTTCAGCCTTATTATTGACTCTGTGTTGTTATTAAAGGTGTTATCGTGACATTCGGGGCAAACGAGAAGATTGTACTCTTTTGCTTTACAGCAAATAAATTTAAGTTCTTTCACAAGCTCATCATATTCATCCTCTGTGAATTTTTCGCTATCCTTTTTATCAAGCCAGATTCTTATAGAGGAAGCTCCCATTTCGCTTGCAATTCTGCAAATCTCTATCCAATCTTCTTTATCAGAACAGCCCGTTCTGTAATAGCTACCGTAGGAGCTTATTTTTATATTATTTTCATCACAAAGCTTTTTTGCAAGAATTGCATCATCAAGGGTTTTAATGTGAACATCTCCCCCCCATTCGATGAACTCAACGCCTGCGTTTTTTGCAATTTCAACTACCTGACTTATTGTTTTATTTCTGAAGGTGACACTTGCTACACCTATTTTCAAGCTACCCATCAGATTACACTCTCCTGAAGCTCTCTTTCCAGAGATTCTTCCTTCTGCTTTCTGTATGCAGTTAATTTCTCTTCAAACTCATTTTCGTCAAACTTAAAGAACATCATAGGAATAGCCTGTAAAATGAGGCCGATTGCACCAACTGCAGTAAGCATAAAGAAGATACCATTGAGAAGTGCTGTGTAGTTTACACCATCAATAACATTAGCCTGAACTGTTGATGTAATAAGGGGCTTTGTAACGTTTTCTGTGATAATCTCCATTTTTTCTGCATTGTAGCCGAGGAAATCAATAACTTGAAGCACAACAACGTTAAAGAGAGCAACAGAGAATTTATAAAGAAGACCCTTGAAGGAATAAACCGTTGCTTCAAGGCGTTCACCCTTTTCCATTTCAATACTGTCGGTAACGTCGGCAATAATTGAAACAAGAAGAACAAGGCTCATACCAACGGGGAAGTTAGTAAAGAAGCGAAGAACTGCATACAAAATAAAGCCGGGAATTGTGTTATAAGGAACAATATAAATACCGATAATATAAATGATTATATTTGCTGCAGCACCGATAAAGGACATCCATATCCATAAGGTCTTCTTTGACATCCTTTTAAGACATCTGGGAACAATCATCATAGAAAGCATATATGAAATACCGCTCATAACAGAAAGTATTGTTGGCAATATTGCAACTGCATCAATGTTTGGATTTTTGCCTACAAGCTCATAAATGAAATTGTTTATTTCATCCATAGGAAGAATACCGATGCAGTTCCATCTTGCAAAATATGAAAGGAAAATTGCACCGATGTTTATAATGCCATTGAAGAATGCGGCAAGTAAAAGAAGAACAATTCTTTTATCCTTGAGTATGATTTTAATATTCTTTGATGCTTTCTCCTTCTTAGGCTTGATGTAAACCTTTTCCTTCATTCCGAAGAATGAAGCCATAATAAGAGCACCACCGATAATAGCGAATATCAACGCTGAATAGAAATAACCCATATCGGATTTATCCTTCATTCCGTTACCTAAAAGCCCTGCCATTGTCCAGATAAGAACAGAGGGAAGAACTGTACCGAAGGAGCCGATTGTATTTGATATTGAAACTGCTTTAACTCGGCTATCCTTCTGAGGGAAAACAAGAGGATTAAGGCTGTTTCGTGGAATATCAATAGCAGTAAATGCGGTAATATAAACCATATACATAATAAGCATATAAATAAAGTTACCTGCATTACCCAGATTAGTTCCGTCAGATGTGATAATATCCCAGCTTGCAGGGAAATTAACGGGTAAGAACAATAACGCAGTTGTTATTGCAAGAGGAATGGGAACCCATAAGAGATATGGTCTGCATTTACCCCATTTAGTTCTTGTTCTTTCAACAATCTGCCCCATCATAGGGTCATTGATTGCATCCCATGCCTTTGTTCCGAGAAGAACAATAGAAACAAGACCCATACTGAGCTTAAGAACATCAGTCATATAAAAGTTAATTACTGTATAAACTGTGCAATCAATAAAGAAAATTCCCAAGGGCAAAATTGAAAAAGCAAGAATTTCTTTAGTTGAAGCATTTTTTAAATCAATTCTTTTTCCCATATCCATTCTCCTATATATTTTTAAGATAGCCTTCAAAGGGTTCGTTTATAATCGGTACGGCTCTGACCTCAAGGAATGAAACCTTACCGCAATCAGTAATTGTAAGAAAATCTCTGTAATAAGCGTTTTCTTTTATTACCTCGTCATTTTCTATATAAACTGCTCCGCCTCTGCTACCTGTCAGGCTCATTTCACCTATTATTGTTTCAAGCAAGGCTTTTGCACTTATAAGCATATCCTTATCATAAAAATAATCGCTTAATGACCTATGCTTAAAGGGTAAAGCAGATAAAATATCGTTTATCTCTGAAAGTAATTGTTCACATTCCTCCTTATTACGAAGGAAGGCTGCAAAATTGCTCATTTTTGTTTTTATGAAGGAATAATCAACTTTTTCGTCAATTTCAAAGCCCTTGTACTTTTCAGATGCATCAATCTCAATATCTGAAGCGCTTTCAACACCTGATTTGCTCTTTATGTGCTTTGCACACAAAAGACCGCCAACCTGAGTATCGTTAAGAGCAGTGCCACCGGGACGAGCAAGACCGAAGGTTCCTGCCGCCTCACCTATTACATAAAGCCCTTTTACATCGGTTTCGTAATTATTATCGGTAAGAACACCGCCATTGTTATGCTGAGCACAAACAGCAATACGAAGCATCTGAGTGTAAAGGTCAATGCTCTGTCTTTTATAAACATCAATAGCCTTTGGATTTAATCTTTCAAGGCGTTCAATTGGAGTTTCGCCAAAGGCGTTGTTTTTGAAAAGATATTCCCTTGCTTCATCACCAAGTAAATCCTTCGAAAAGCCTTCGGGATTTTTGGTGTAATCAAGGTAAACTCTTTTGCCATTTTTAATTTCATTATGTACTGCAATATCAATCCTTGAGGAAAGCTCTGCCCTTTCATAGCTGAATGGCCATTGATAGCCTTTAAGAAAGATATTGTCGAACATTTCCATTTTATCAGAAAAATAAACATTTAAAAACTCGGCTTCGTTGCCGTTTTCATCCACGCTCACAAATCTCGGTACAACCTGCATAAAGCTACCGGAAACATTCCATCTGAAATCAACCGATGCCATTCCGTACTGCCATTGGGAGAAATTGCAGAGCCTTACACCTGCGTCCAGAAGAACACCCGTCATACCATGCTGAGATTCAGGATAAACGGAGTTTTCATAAATGCAGGCAGGTGCGCCTGTAGCACAGATGATATTTCTGCCGTAAAAACCTTCGAAATCATTTGTTTCTGTATTCAGAACAGTAATACCGATAGCCTTATTTCCATCTTTTAATATTTCAATAGCCTGACGGTTATCAAAAAGCGGTGTATGGTTTTTATTTATAACAACTTCTTCTAATCTTTCGGTCATAACCTTTGAGGTTAACGGACCGATTGAGGTTGCCCTTACGGTGTTATCATGGTCGGTTTTATAACCGGGAAAGCCACCGAATTCATCCTGAGGGAAGCCTACCCCGTAATCACACAGTCTTAAAAAGCATCTGCTGCTGTGAAGAGCCTGAAGGTACAGCTTTTCACCGTCGCATGAGCCACTTTTAAAAATATCACTTGCCATTTTATAGGTGCTATCCTGAGAAAAGCCATCCATAGAAAGCTTGTAATAGGTCTGCTTATCGCTACCTGTGTTTCTTGATGTTCCGCTCAGGCGGTTTTCCGTAACTATCGCAAGGTCAGTTATATTCTCTTTATAAAGCCAATCAGCAACGCTGAAAGCCGCAGCGCCACTACCGATTATTATTGCATCATAAATTTTTCTCATAAAACTCTCACATTAAAGCCGCCGTCACAGTCAATAACTGTACCCGTGCAGAAATCAAAATTACCCTTTGCAATTGAAAGAACGCATTTAGCAATATCCTCAGGCTGACCCATTCTTTTAATTGGTGTCAGACCATCCGCAATCATAGACTCATATTTTTCTTTAACCTTTGCGGTCATATCCGTTTCAATAATACCGGGCCTTATTTCTATAACGCTGACACCATATTCTGCAAGACGAGCTGCAAAAAGCTTTGTTGTCATTGAAATGCCTGCTTTTGAAATGCAATATTCACCGCGATTAAGCGATGCGGTATAAGAAGACATAGAGGAAATATTTACTATTCTTCCGCCTTTATTTTCAATGAGAAGAGGAGCAAGCCTTTGTGTAACGAAAAACGTGCCCTTTAAGTTAATATCAACAACCTGAGAGAAATCCTCGGGAGTGATTTCAAGAATATCCTTTCTCTCATTTGGTGCAACACCTGCATTGTTTACAAGCAAATCAATTGTTCCGAATTTTTCTTTTACCTCTGAAGCAAGATTTTCAATATCAGCCTCAGATGAAATATCGCAGGAAACAAAATGCACCTTACCGCAATATTCTTCTTTCAAGCTTTCAATTTCTTCACTTATCTTTCTTGCAGAAACAACAACTGAAAAACCATTCTTAAGAAGCGTCTTTGCAATACCAAGACCGATACCTCTTGTTCCGCCTGTTATAACAGCAACCATTTCTCTCACCTCTTACTTACCTAATACGTATTTCTGATAGTAAGGCATATAAACCTCGCTATCTCTTATGGGGCAACCTGCAACAGTTCCTGCCCTCATAAGAAGTGAGCATTTACTGCATATAAGACAAACCTTGTTTTTATCAAGTGTACCCTTTTCAAGGTAGTCTTTATAGAATGACGGATAAGCAAAGGTCAATCTGCCAAAGCCTGCAAAATCCGCAACACCATCATTTATAATTCTCTCTGCATATTCCATAGCAGAATCAGCAGGATATGTAAGCCCCGATGCTACGAAGCTTATTTCAGGGAATGCTTCATTAAGCTCTTTTGTAACATCATAAATTCTTTTAAGACCTGCTTCTCCGTCCTCAGGAGCATTCATACAAGGTCTGTTAATATGAGGAATGAGGTAGGGATTACCCAATGTAAGATTAATAAGCCTTATGCCCTTTTCATAAAGTTCTTTAATAATAAGCTTGGTTTCACTTAAGTCGATATTGCTATTCTCATCAACACCGAAGCCAAAGGGATAAGGGAAGCAATCGCAGGCATTAAGGCGTGTTGTAACAAACACATCCTCACCTACTGCTTTTTTTACTGCATCAATACAATCAAAGTAAAGTCTTGTTCTGTTCCGGAGGCTACCACCGTAAACGCCCTCACGCTCTGTTGCACTCAGAAGCTCATTGAAAAGATAACCATGACAGCATTTAACGTCAATTCCGTCAAAGCCAACCTCTTTTGCAAAAACTGCTGCATTGTAATATTTATCGGGAATTGTACTGAGATAATCATCTGTTGCAACAATATAAGGCTGATTTTCCTTGCCGATTTCCCAGTGAGAATTGCGATATGCAACAATGGGCTCAGGTTTGCCGTTGGGCTTGCTGAAGCGTCCGCTATGGGTCAGCTGAACAATAATAACGGGCTCAAAACCATTTTCTGCAAGAGAAACTGCCTTAATCTCTTTAACAAGAGTCCTGAAGGAGTCCTCTGTATTTTCATTCAGAAACAGCTGACGAGGATTTGCTCTGCCCTCATTGGTAACTGCAGTTGCTTCAAACCAGATAATACCGGCTCCACTTTTTGCAAAGCGAAGATATCTTCTGCGAGTGAGCTCATCAATACCACCATCAAAGGTACCGTCGCACCCCTCCATAGGGTGAAAAACCACTCTGTTGCATATTTCTCTGTTATGTATTTTCAATGGCAAAGAAAGAACTGTTTCCATAGTAAACCTCACAAAATCCATAAAAAAGTTTATATATAAATTCAGTATATCAAAAACATTATAAATAGGCAATATTTTTATTTTACAGTAATTGAACCGAGCATTCCCCATCCATTTTGCGAAAATTGTCTTTATGTGTCGTTTTTTTCAGGAATCTATTACTGGGGAAGGTTTAAAACTTGCCACAGACAAACTTGCCGAAAATACCGGTGAAATTGTTATTGTTGATGTTGCATCGGCGCTCGGCGATGATATAGTAAACTATGCCGATGATGAAATTCATCCCAGCGCACAGGGCAATGAGATTATTGCAAATGTTATTCTTGACAAACTAGAAGAACTTGAATTTGGAAGCAATACCTCTCCCGTTATTGCAGAAAAAGGTGTAGATATTGAAATTCCTGTTGTTTTCACAATGTCACTCCGACTTGCAGGGAACCTGTTCTATGCAATTTCGGTTATATACGGTTTCTTCGTAGGAATATTGGCATACTTTAATAATTAAATATATACGCCAAAAACATCAAACCACCTCTTGTCGGTGCTTGTTGCATCGATTGAGGTGGTTTTGTAGGTTCGGCTCTTTCCTCTGCCGATTGAGTGGAATTTGAACTGCAACAGGGACCATTTCACTTCCATTGTAGGTACGGAAGAGCTCAGCCACATTGAGATGGTGTGCACGCTGGTTTATCAGCTTACACGCAATCTTTCTGTTGATGAAATCAAGCGACAGGGCTTTGACAAGTATTTTGTTGACCACACGACGGGTATATATCCCGTTGCCGCAAGCGGCGAGCCGTGGACGGCTGCAACAATTCAGTCTACGGGCGATGTCATAGCTGACCTTAGCGAAGACCTTGCGGCAGAGCAGAAGGCAAGAAAGACCTATGATAATATTCTCCGTCTTTCCGATGACCCCGACGTAAATGACGTTATCAAGTTCCTTCGTGCCCGTGAAGTTGTTCACTTCCAGCGCTTCGGTGAAGGCCTGCGCTTTGTAACCGATAAGCTTGACAGCAAGAATTACTACGCCTGCAATCCCGGGTTTGACAAAAACTGCGGCTGCTGAATAATACCACGAAATATAAAAAACGGTGTGCGGATTCTCTCCGTACACCGATTTCTTTGCTTGTGCTTTTATTAGGAATATTTATCTGAAATTGATTCCGCCGAAAATCAGCAGTGCTGTCATCATAATAAGATATGAAGGATATACCGTTGCTGAGCAACCGAAGGATGCAATGAACTGACCCAAAGTTTTTGCCTTTTTGCGGTTTTCGATAACAAGCTTGGGTCGGAACATAAAGAACAGCTCGAATATGAGATATCCGACACAGTAGAAAATCCACGTTTCCCAAAGGGTATAGCCTCTGAATGCTTGAATTGCCAATGCAACGGCACCTACAAGTATAAGGAATATTCTTATATATTTAATACCTTTATAATCCCAATAGCGCTCAAGACCGTCGTGCTGTGCAATTACGTAATACATTGTAAAGCAGCAGATGATTGCAGCCATTGTTGTTGAGCCGAGCATAACGAGCGCAAGCGGGCCTACCATATAGCAGGGACGCTCAAGCACCTCGACAATGTTCATATCAACCTCGCCGAAGGCTTGGGTGATTTTGTTGCCGTTTCTGCGGTAGGGGATGATAAAGAGGAAAATGGTCAGAATAATCAGCACGCAGAATATCCACGACAGAACAGTGTCAGCCGTCTGCGGAATCGGATGCCATAATTTGCCGACCAATTCGGCGCTTGCAAGATTTGCCTTTGCAAGAGGCCAGGCAACCACAAAGGCTGCAGAAATGCCAAAGCCCTGCGCAAGGCCCTGGACAAGTTCCATCATTTTCCAACCGTCAATAACTTTAATCTCATCAAGCTTGCCGAACAGGCGCTTGCCGTTTTTGAGCGGATGGATTTCTTTGTCGTAAAGAGTTATGCCGATAATCCAACCGATTGCGCCGAACAATGCACCGCCAACCCACAGTATAATGCTGAAAATATCTCTGCGAATTGCCATCATCAGCAGTAATCCTGCAACAATCACAACATTGCGGCCCCACTCCTCACGGCTGTCCTCCGAAAAACCTACCTTCGGCATTCTGCCGTTTTCGGGGTCATAGGGTGTGTTGAATATACGGTAGCCGATTTCCTGCACAAAGGGGACAAGGGCAAAGAAAACAACAAAATCGTACCATTTATAAACAGCACCGCTCATAGCCGAGAAGCTGATGCCGAGGAATGCCGCTCCGAGACCGCCCCAGATTGAGCCCTTGAAAGCCAACGCCAGATAACCCAGCGGCGGATTATAGCGAGGCTTGTCGTGATGAAGAATAAGAAACATAGTAGAAGCGTAGGGCTCCATACCGCCGTAAAAATAGCCTAGTGCACAGGCGGCCGCAAACAGAAACACGTTTTCCATCAGCAGCTCTGAGCCTGTGTACCAGACACACATAATGCCCATAAATGCACCGGGTAGCATAGCGCCCTTTTCACCGCCGATTGCCGAGCCTCGTATGCCCCAGCCAAAACACATGGCAAGCATACTGAAAACAATAAATATAAAAGGATTCTCTGTCATTATTTCAACACCTTTTTTATAAACAAAGCCGGTTCATTTGCTCCAAATGACCGGCTTTGAAATTATTTAACGGAAGTTCATATAACCGAAAACAAGCAGACCAACCATTAAGATGTGGAAGAACGGAAGGACTGTTATGTCGCCGCCGAAGGATACGAGGAAATCTTTTACGGACTTTGACTTTTTGTAGTTTTCGATAACTCTCTGGGGACGGTAGAAATAAACGAGGTCGAAGAGGATATAACCTACACAGTAGAAAATCCATGTTTCCCAAAGAGTGTAGCCTCTGAGAATCTGGCCTGCAAGAATAACGGCACCGAGCAGGATTAAGAATATGCGGATAAGCTTGATATTCTTGAAATCCCAATAGCGCTCAAGACCGTCGTGCTGAGCAATTACATAATACATTGTAAAGCAGCAGATGATTGCAGCCATTGTTGTTGAGCCGAGCATAACGAGTGCAAGTGGGCCTACCATATAGCAGGGACGCTCAAGCACCTCGACAATGTTCATATCAACCTCACCGAAGGCACGTGTGATTTTGTTGCCGTTTCTGCGGTAGGGGATGATGAAGAGGAAGATTGTTAGAATAATAAGTGCACAGAATACCCAGGAAAGAGTAATGTCAACCTTTTCGGGAAGCATATACCACAGCTTGCCTGTGGCCTCTGCCTGCTCAAGATTCTTGGCGGCAATCGGCCAGCCGAGAACGAAGGCACCTGCTATGCCAAGGCCGTGGAAGCAGCCCTGTGTGAACTCCATAATCTTCCAGCCGTCAATAACGTTAAGCTCATCAAGCTTGCCGAACAGACGCTTGCCGTTTTTGAGCGGATGCATCTGCTTGTCGTAAAACGTAATTGCAACAACCCAACCGATTGAGCCTGCAAGTGCGCCGCCAATCCACATAATAATGCCGAAATAATCTCTGCGGATTGCCATCATAACCAACAGACCTGCAACTACAACGAGGTTGCGGCCCCATTCTTCACGGCTGTCTTTGGAGAAGCAGACCTTAGGCATTTTGCCGTGCTCGGGGTCATAGGGTGTGTTGAAAATGCGGTAACCGATTTCCTGCACCAGCGGAACAAGGGCAAAGAAAATAACAAAATCGTACCATTTGTAAACTGTACCGCTCATTGCGGAGAAGCTGACACCGAGGAACGCCGAGCCGAGACCGCTCCATATAGAGCCCTTGAATGCCAGAGCCAGATAGCCAAGCGGCGGACTGTAACGGGGGCTGTCATGGTCGAGAACAAGACCCATGGTTGAGCCGTAGGGTTCCATGCCGCCGTAAAAATAGCCGAGTGCGCAGGCTGCCGCAAAAAGGAAAACGTTATCCATCAGCAGCTCTGAGCCTGTATACCAAACGCAAAGAATACCCATAAATGCACCGGGCAGCATAGCGCCTTTTTCTCCGCCTATTGCAGAGCCGCGCATACCCCAGCCAAAGCACATGGTAACCATGCTTATTGCTAAAAACGCAAATATGTTTTGTGTTTCCATACGCAAAAACCTTTCTTAATTATTCAGTTTTTTTCTACACGAACAACTGCATAGCCGATTTTTTTACGGCCGCAGGTATAAACCATGTGCAGAGTATTGCCCTCTGCGATGATTGAAGGATATGAGAATTCCACACCGGGCTCGGTTTCAAGCTCAATGCGAACAGGATATGTAGCACCGTTATCGTCAGAAAGGAAAAGACACAGGGGTGTACGGTCGCCCCAATTTTCACTTACGGGGTTGCAAATAAGGCCGAGAACACCGCAATCTGTCAACGCTGCGCCGATACCGCTGTTGTTGTTGGGCATATCCGTGGGACGTGCAACCGACCAGGTGCGTCCGAAGTCTGTTGATTCACTGCGGTAAACCCAATTGAGATTTGTACGTGCGAGCATATAAACTCTGCCGTCGTGTGCCTGGTCTTCCCATACTGCGGGCTGAATAAGGCCCTCGCCCTCTTTGGGAAGCTCTTCCTTGCGGTTGCAGATTGTGCCGTCGGGCAGTTCGAATGCAACGGGTGCAGAAAGCTTCCAGGTCTTGCCGTTATCTTCGCTGTAATCAGTCCAGGATTCCCAGCGGTCGCACAAATCCTCGGTTGAGCCGGGTGCAAGAAGCGCATCGTTTGAAAGTCTTATCATTTGGTTTTTAACGGGTCCTCTTCCGCCGATATCTCCGGGAACAAGCTCCTCGGGTGTTGACCAGGTTTTGCCGCAGTCGTCGGAAACGGATTTCATTGAGTACCAATGTCCTTCATCGATACCGCTTTTGTAAATCAGAGTGAGCTTGCCGTCCTCTGCAAAAAGCGTAGGATTCCAGTCAGCCTCACCGTCGTCGGGTGTTACGGGAACGGGTGTGCTCCATTCTCCGTCACGCACGGCAAACCATATACGTACGTTGGGATTCTTTTCTTTAATGCCGCCGAACCAGGCCGCTGTAGGCTTTCCGTCACAGATTGCAACCGTTGCAGCGTGGCATTCGCCGATTTCTTCATTTATACCTTCTGTTGCAAGGTATTCCTGATATAAAAGCTGAGCTTTAATCATTATTTATCATCTCCTGCTTCTGAATAAAAATTTCTCTTTAAAAGCCGAGCAATCAGCAGCCGTGACGCTCTTTGTAAATGCGGATAACCTCCTGAAGGTCTTCCTCAGTGTCAACGCTTACTGCTTCGTACTGTGCAGGAGCGGGAACGATTTTGATTTTATATCCGTGCTCAAGAACCTTGAGCTGTTCGAGTGACTCTGACTCGGAGAGGGGAGTGGGAGCAAGCTTTGTATATTTGTTGAGGAATTCGTGCGTGTAAGCGTAAATTCCTACGTGCTCAAAATACTTTGCGTGCTGAGCGTTGCGGGGGTAGGGAATGGGTGAACGTGAGAAATAAATTGCGTTGCCGTTAACGTCTGTAACAACCTTAACAACAGTATTGTTCTTAATATAATCCTCACCTTCAATCGGCACACTGCCTGTTGCCATAACGCATTCGGGGCTGTTGATAAGTGCAGAGCCGATATCGTCGATAATCTCGGGGGGAACAAGAGGCTCGTCGCCCTGAATGTTGATAACGTAGTCGCAGTCGTAATGGCTTGCGGCCTCTGCAACACGGTCTGAGCCTGTGGGGTGATTAACGCTTGTCATAACGGCTTCACCGCCGAAGGCAATAACAGCATCGTATACACGCTGGTCGTCTGTTGCGACAACAACCTTGTCAAGAACCTTGGATTTGCTTGCGTTTTCATAAACATGCTGAATCATGGGCTTGCCGCATATATCTTTAAGGGGCTTGCCGGGCAGACGGGATGAACCGTAGCGTGCGGGGATAACACCTAAAACTTTACCACTCATTTTAATAATCTCCTTGTTATCTTAATTTTCAGAAGCTGTATTTGTCGTGAAGGGCGTTGCGCATCTTATTGAGCGAGAACGGCTTGATTTCGTCGCAGATACGCTCACGCATTTCCTTGCCCTCGTCTGTGTTCTGGGGTGCTGATGAGAAATCAAGTTCTACGCCGAGCGCCTTGCAAACTCTGTCGGCAAAAATCGGCCACAGCTCGCCAATATCGCCGATAACGGGGATGCTGTTTTCAAGACGTGTGAAAGCAGACATTTCCATACGGAAGGGAATCTTTGTAAGCTTAGTCTTGGGGAGGCCTTCGTTGATTGCCTTCTGGATAAGCTCACTGTTTTTATTGAGATCCCATGAACGCTTGAGGTTTTCATCAAGGTCAAAACGGATGAGAGTTTTGTCCTTAAGGCTGTATGTGGGCAGGCCGTTCATTGCCGCCCAAATGCCGTGGCCTGTGTATGTTTCAAACGGGCCGTCGTGAATTTCCTGTGTAAGCGCAACTGCAGATTCAATAATAACGTCTGCATCGGAAAGCATTTTTGCAATGCGCTTGCAACGCTGGCTTACGGGAATGCTGTCGGATATGCAAAGGCCTACCTGACCGCCGCCGATAAGCTGGGGAACACTTACGAGAACGGGCACACCCTTGATTGCGCCTGCACCGATCATTGTTCTGGGGTCTGCACCAAGGCCTGCAACATACTCAAAGCTTTCGCCAAGTGTCTGTGCCGCAACCATAACCTCTGTTGAAACGGTTTCGTTGAAATAGCCTACAGGATAGGCCATATTACCTGCTGCCTTGATAATAACCTTGCCCTCTGCCTTTTCGCATACGGAAACGAGCTCTTCGTCAAGAGGCAGCTCCGAGCGGATTCGAGCCCACTCCTCTTCGCTGAGCTGTGTAAGCTCATAGATATTGCCTCGGCAACGGATGTTTTCGGGGCATTTGTCGCCGAGAATATCGGCATCAAAGCGTTTTACACGGTCAAGCGTGCCTCCCATTTCGTGGGAAATAACAGCGGAGCTTGTTGTAACGCCGTCGATAAGACCTGCGTGAATAAGTGAAGCAATAAGAGTTGTAACACCCTCGTGAAGGTTGGGGCCGCTGCCGATAACGGCTGCAACCTTGCCGCCGCGCTTTTTAACTTCAATAACCTTTTCAATTGCTGTATTTAAAAAATCTTTTGTTTCATCGGGAAGAGCTTGATAAAGCTGTTCAACCAAAGCGGGTGATGCCATAATTTGTTTCTCCTTTTTTAAAAATACTTAGAAAGTGTTTGCGCCGTGATTTACCTCAGCTTTTTGCCGAAGCAAGCATCGTCATTATCAATCGACAAGAGCGTAAAATTAAGCTTTTTGTAAAAATTCAAAGCTTTTTCATTCCTTGGGCCGCAGGTGAGGCAGACACCCGGAACACCTTTTTCTGCCAGATGTTTACATAAGGTGTCAACAAGTCGGCTGCCCATACCCATTCGCTGATATTCAGGCAGAATATCGACGTGAAAATGAGCAGGATATTCATCCTTGAACTTGCCCTGGGCATTGTACGCCGTGGAAGCCCAATCGTATCTGTCCTCGCCGAAGCTGTTTGAACGGGGAAGATAATCCCTGTCGAAAATCTCTTTAAAGCTGTCGAAATTTTCCGTACAGATAATATAACCCACAGCTCTGCCGTCATCATCGAGAACAAAGCAGTTTTCCGGCTCGTGCTCGATATAATAATTGCAGAATGTGTTGTGATAAAACTGCCCTGTCAGATAATCGGGCACCTCTTCGGGTCCGTCGCTGTTGTGGCACACAAAGTGCACGTCATCACGGTCCTTTTCCTCGTATTTTCTGATGGATACCATACAATTCACCACCCTCAATCCGGTCTGTAATTGTAGATTATCATAAAAAAATAAAAAAGGCAAGGAAATAATACTTGAAATTTCCCAAAATAAGTGTATAGTAAAATTATACAGTTTTTTGGAGGGGTGAATATGAATTTTAAGGATAGATTTACAAAAGGAGCAGTGAATGCTCTTACGAAATTTCTTATATCCACTATGCCCAAAAGTTACTTCATAACAAAGCAGAGTGCGGATGAATTTATGCTTAAGGGCGACGAAAAATTTTCTTATGCCAAGGGTGAAAAATGGACCTGCGGCTTTGCAAAAGCGGCCTACACCCCCACTGATTATAAAGATAAAACATATTATATAGCGGGCTATGATTCAAACAACCCCGTAAAAGGTGTGCTTGATGACCTTTACGCAAGGGCGGTTTATCTTGACGATAACCGAGGTGGCGGCGGTGCTGTCTTCTGTGCGCTCGATTGCGTGGGAATAAGCCGTAAGGATATAAATGATATCAGAAGATATGTTATCGAAAGCGGCAAGCTCGGCAAAATCAAATCAATTAACATCTCTTCAACCCACACTCACGCCGGAGTTGATACGCAGGGTCTTTGGGGTGAGAAAATTTACAAATGCGGCAAAGACAAGGCTTTTATGGAAAACCTCAAAAGAAGGGCGGCCAAGGCTATTGTTGAGGCTTTTGAAAGCAGAAAAGACGGCAGGCTGTTTATGAGCTTTACGCCCGTGGAGGATATGCAGGCAGACGTAAGAACTCCCGTTACCTACGATAATAATCTCACACGCTTCAGATTTTCGCCCTATGATAATTCGGGTGATGTTTACATAGTGAATTTTGCTTCACACGCAGAGCTTCTCGGCACAACGTCGCTTGTCAGTGCGGATTTCCCTGCATATCTTATAAAAGAGATTGAAGAAGCAGTACCGAATTCAAATGCTGTTTTCTTCAACGGCGCAGTAGGCGGTATGATTTCCGCAAAAGAAATCAAAAAGGTTTACAGAGATTCGATAGACTGTGAAGCATATATGAAGGGCTTCGGAAAACAGCTTGGTGAAATTGCTCTTGGTGCAAATGACGAAACTGAGCTTGAACCTATACTGAACATAAAAACCAAAGGTATTGACGTTCCGGGCGATAACACGGTGCTTATTCTTGCAAGATATATCAACGTTCTCAACAACGATTTGGGAAGAACGGACAAAAGAAGCAAGGTTTTCATCCATTCGGAAGTTGCTTATATGGAATTGGGCAACAAGGACGTCGGTGTTTTCCTCATTCCGGGCGAGCTTTTCCCTGAACTTTACAACGGCGAATTCCTTACCGAAGCTGACAGCGCAAATCACAGAAAAGCAAGCTACCCCAAAGTGCTTTCCGATATGACGGATTGCAGACACAAATTTGTTATCGGCCTTTGCAACGACGAGCTTGGCTACATTCTTGCAGAGAACGATTTTATGCTCAACGAAACAATGCCTTATATCAACAAAGCGACCGACGATATGGACAGAGACCATTACGAAGAAACGAACTCAACGGGCCCCGAAACGGGAAGAATCATTCTTGAGCAAACAGAAAGTCTGATTAAATCAGCCTGCAATTAACAAATAAAAACAAAAATATAAGGAGATGTACAATATGAAAAAACATTACCGTTCTCTTATCGCATTTCTTCTTGTGTTTACCATGCTGTTTTCTGCAAATTCAACGGTGGCATTTGCCGCCGGCGAGCAGGGCAGTAATCCCATTTATGCAGTTACAAACGTGCTCGGAGGCATCATTGACGGCTTGATTAAGCTGATAGGTGTATTGGCTCCCACACCCGATTATCCGACGGTTGAAGAGTATTTTGCGGCGGACAGCCAAAACTTTTATGAAGGTACGGACACATTTATCGACAGTGCCGCTGAAGGTGCAAAATGGTCGCTCGGCTTCGGCAAGGAAAGTATTGTGCCCGATAATCTTCGTGCCGGAACCAAAAAATACTATACCGGCGGCTACTTTACGCAAAAGGTAAGCGGCGTTTTTGACGACCAGAAGGCAGTTGCAATCGCTCTTGACGACGGCTCGGGCAGAGGCACGACTGTCTTTGCTTCAATCGACGGTATCGGTGTAAACAACCGTGATATACGTGCCATCAGAGCTGCAGTTGAGCAAAAGCTCAAGGCAAAGGGTGTTGAAAGCGATATCAATGCCATCAACATAAACGCAACTCACTGCCACACGGTTATTGACACCCAGGGCATAGGACTCGACCTGTTGCCGAAAATTTTTCTCAGCTTCTTCGGCGGAGCAAAAAGATCAGTGAATACCGATTTCCTTGATATAATGGTTGAGCGTACCGCCGATGCAATTGTTGAGGCATATATGAATAAGGAAACGGGCTCGTTATATTATTTTGAAACCGTAGGTATGGGCAAGGATGAAGAATACGGTCTGTATCTTGATGACGAATATCCGTATATCATAAACAAAAGATATTACACCGAAGGCTTTCAGAATTTCTTTGCCTGCTTTAAGTTTGTTCCCGATAATGAGAAATCCGTCGGAACAATTTTCACAAACATAGGTGCACACCCGACTGTTGTTGATGAAACAACAAGCCTGCTTTCAGCAGATTTCCCTGCTTTTATGGAGGAAAAAATCAACGGTGCAGGTATGAACTTTATGTTTATCCAGGGCGCACAGGCACCTGTTTCCGTCAATAAATGGGCCGATATGCCCGAGGTGACCGACAATGAGCTCGCTGCAAAAATTGCCGCTGACCCCGTTGCTAAGGATTATGAAACGGCAATACTCCTTGGTTATGAGTACGCAAGGCTTATATTGGAAGCTCAGAATAACTTAAAGGAAATTGAACCTATACTCAACGTTAAAATGACGGAGTATGCAATCCCGCTGGAAAACGGTCTTTTCGGCTACGGTGCAACAGAGGGCTTTATAGGCACTACAACAGTTGAGGATGCTTCAAGCCCGACGGGTTATTCAATCATTACGGAGGCAGGCTATATTGAAATAGGCAAAGACCTTGTTCTGCTTACTGCTCCCGGCGAAATCGTTCCTCAGCTTATTTACGGCAACGTTGTTTCTGCAGAGGAATCATACCGTGGCACCGAGTGGACTTATGAGCCGACTGCAAGCTTTGTTCCCGAGGGAAAAACAGTGCTTGTAATGGGCCTTTGTAACGATGCTGTAGGCTACATTCTTCCCGATAACGACTACGCTCACTTTATCACTGACGTAATCTGGGATATGGACGGTGCAGACAAGCTCTTCGGCCCCTACCGCAGACATTATGAGGAAATGCTCTCGGCAGGCAGCTTGGCAGGCTCAACAACAATTTCAGTTCTTAACGAGCTTGTTAAAAGCGAAAACCCGTAATTATCAATTGTAATTAAGCTTAAAGCACAGCCTTCTCTTCTTTTGTGAAGGGCAGGCTGTGCTTTTTATCTTTTTGTGGAAATTTAAGTCTTTGTGTGATATAATCAGCTATAAATAAATTCTGCGGTGATAATATGGCTAATAAAAATACAGCGCATTATTTCCTCGGCATCGACGGCGGAGGAACAAAAACAGAGTTTTTGCTTACCGATTCAGCTGAAAAGCAAATCGCAAGAGCTGTTCTCGGTGCATCAAACCCGACAAGCACAGCTATAGAAAATACTTATGCAATTCTCAGCGAAGGAATCGTACAGGTATGTGAGGGAATTGATTTTGGTGAAATATCGGCTTTTGCAGGAATTGCAGGCGTTAAGGCTTCGGATAAGCAAAAGCAGATAACCGATTTTCTGGCTCGGTTCGGTTTTAGTTCATACGCTTGCTCAAGTGACATCGATCTTGCACTTGAAACAGCGCTTGGGGGCGAGGACGGAACAGCCGTGATAATGGGCACGGGCATCGTTGCGTATTCACGCTGCGGCGGCAGACTTCACCGTGCAGGCGGCCGCGGATATATGATTGATAAGGGCGGAAGCGGATTTCACTTTGGGTCGGATGCGCTTAACTGTGCGTTTGAATTTCTTGACGGCAGAGGCGGAAGTGAAACTATTCTGAAGCTTGTTGAAAAAAAGCTTGGCAAAGAGCTTGAAGCGGCGGCTGCCGATATATACGGCGGCGGTGCGGCATATATTGCGTCTTTTGCTCCTGTTGTTTTTGAGGCGTTTGAGCTCGGCGATTCAGCGGCTGCCGAAATTATTGACCGCAACGCTTATGAGGCTGCAAAAGTAATCAACGGCGCACGTAAGTTTTTTAATAATGACGATGATAAAATTGTTATTTGCGGCGGGCTTTGCAAGCAAAAAGAAATACTTTATCATTTTTTGATGAAATATATTAAAGGTGAAGCATCTCTCACATTTCTTGATAAGCCAATGGTAAACGGCGCAGTTTCACTTGCGAAAGGGTTGTGTAAAATATGCTGAAAACAGAAATGAGAAACCCCGAAACCTATAATATAGATAAAATGTCTACCCTTGAAATGCTCAGAATAATAAACAGCGAAAATGCAAGGGTAACGCTTGCGGTTGAGGCAGCTTTGCCCGAGATTGAAGCTGTCTGCGATGCGGTTGCCGAGGCTATAAAGCAGGGCGGCAGAATTTTTTATATCGGCAGCGGTACTTCGGGCAGGCTTGCCGTTTGTGATGCGGCAGAATGTCCGCCCACCTTCGGTGTGCCCTACAGCCTATTCAACGGCATTATTGCAGGCGGTGAGGGCTGTATGTTCAAGGCCGCCGAAAATGCAGAGGATAATCCGACAGCAGGTATTGACGACCTTAAAGCACGCGGTTTTAGTGACAAGGACGTGCTGATAGGCATTTCGGCTTCCGGCTCGGCGGCTTATGTTATTTCTGCCGTCAAATATGCAAAAAGCATTGGTGCCAAGGCTTTTTCGATTACAAATAATCCCGGTTCCGAGCTTGGCAAAGCGGCAGATACAGATATCTGTGCCGATACAGGCCCCGAGGTTATAACGGGCTCAACCAGAATGAAGGCAGGCACTGCGCAGAAAATTATTCTTAATATGATTTCAACCGCATCTATGGTAAAATGCGGCTGTGTTTATGAAAATATGATGATTAACCTTAAACCTACGAACAAAAAGCTTCGCAGAAGAATGATCGGAATTGTTACCGAAATTCTCGGCTGTACCGATGAAAAGGCGGAAAAGCTTCTTGAAGAAAACGGCTGGAATATCCGTCTTGCAGTAGAAAGCTGACATAAAACGGAACTGTAAGAATGGAAAGTTCGTTTTTTACAGCTCCTTTTATAGGGAAATAAAAAAGATAAAGAACGGACAAACTGAGAAAAATCAAGACTTTAGGCTTGATTTTACTTGTCCGAAGGCGTACAAAGGTACGCCGAGAGGTGAAGTTTGTTCGTAGTATAAAACATAGAATTTTTGATATTTTCTCTGTTTTTTTTGACAGATTAAAAGGGGTTCTGCAGGTTTATTAACAAGCAGAACCCCTTGACATATTTTGTTTTATACGGTCTTCGCTTTTTTTACATCCCCTATCAATATAAATACCAATTTTTTGACAGCTCATACCATTGGGCTGTCTTTTTTTCTTCACGTGTCAAGAAAGCTTCGGGCGAAAAATCACTTTTGAAAATATCGTCTGTACCGAGCAGATTTACTATAGACTGTTCAATTTCAAATTCTTTGTGTGTTTTTCTTATTGCGTCCAGCAATCTGATTCCCACAGCAAAGGGTGAAAAAGCTTCTCTGTCGGTAATATGAAGCTGAATACCGTGGCAAAAGCAGTCTTTATAATCCGAGAATGTCGGCGTAAACGAACTTTCACGAAGGATAACTCCTTCCTGCTTGCCTGCAGCTTCAATAACTGCTTTGCTGTCAAGCCAGGGTGCACCTATCATTTCAAAGGGCTTTGTCGTTCCTCTGCCTTCGGAAATGTTTGTGTCTTCAAAAATGCAGGTTCCTATATAGGCAAATGCAGTGTCCATCGTAGGTATATTGGGTGAAGGCTGAATGAAAACAAGGTCGGTATCATCATAATACATTCCTCTTTCCCAGCCCTCCATCGGAATAACTATAAGGTCACAGCCGATATTTTCGGTTTCGTTCATCATAAGGGCAAATTCGCCTATAGTGAGACCCGAACGGGTGGGTGTAGGAAACCTGCCGACAAAAGAAGAAAAACGTCTGTCAAGCACAGCTCCCTCGGCTTTTGCTCCGCCGATGGGATTCGGGCGGTCGAGCACAACAAATTTCACACCGTGTTCGGCACAAAGCTTCATTGCATCCGTCATTGTATAAGCGTAGGTGTAAAACCTTGCGCCCACATCCTGAATATCAAAGATAACGTTATCAAGTGACGTGAGCATTTTTTCGCTTTCCGATATATCGTCGCCGAACAGGCTGTATACGGGGAGTCCTGTTTCTTTATCAGTGTAAGACAATATGTTTTCGTTCGCCTGCACGTCACCTCTGACACCGTGCTCGGGACCGAAGAGGGCGGTAAGGTTGCACTTTTCTTTGAGCATATCAACCGTTGAAGAAAGGTCACGCAGAACACCGGTGTGGTTGGTTATAAGTCCGCATTTGCCCTTTAAATCAAGCCCGTCTCGAGAAACAACGTCAGCACCGCACAGCACGGCTCGCCTGGTCGGCTTCATATTCTACACCTCTTCTTTGTTTTTGTTACAGCTTCAATCCGTAAACGGCGCAGTTCTTCATTTCTTTAAGCAGGATAAAGCCGTATTTGTCGTAAAAGCCTCTGCCTTTTTCGTTCTTTATCCAGGTAGTGAGCATAATGCCTTTTATGCCTTTTTCTTTAAGATGAGCAAGAAGCGCATCTGTCATTTTGTGCCCGAGGCCCATTCGCTGATACTCAGGCAGAACGTCAATATGCAGATGTGCAGGATATTCTTCCTTGTATTTCTCGTGAGGGATTACTGACCTCAAGGCAGATTTTCTGCGCTTGAATTCCCACTTTTTGATTCTCGTGTAATACTGGTCAACAAACACGGGATAGAACTTGTCAAAATCCTCCGCACAGATAATATACCCTACAGCTCTGTCATTTTCGTCAACGGCAACAAAGCAGTTTTCGGGCTCTTTTTCTATGTAATAGTCGCAGTAAACGGCAAGGCCGAAATTGATGCCTCGCTTTGAGCTTTTGCAGGGGCCCTCGCTGTTAAGGTGTACGAATTGCACAGCCTCTTTATCTTTGCTTTCATAAGGTCTTATTACCATTATTTAATCACATCCCTTTGCTTGTCAGAAAAAAGTTTATCATTAAAACGCACAAAAATCAAGGCGTAATATGTACCGATTGAATAATTGTAAATTGAAACAAAATATTGTATTATTGGTATATAAACCAAAAAAGGAGAAAAGCATTATGGCAGTAGTTATCAGATGGGTTTCGGCAATTATGGCGGTTCTTATCGGTCTCCCCACACTTTTAGGGGCTGTATTTCAGAGCCTTACCAAAATCGGCTACGATGAAAGACCCACAGAGGAAATCAGCGCAGATTTTCTTGAGGGCTCAAAAGAGTTTATTGACGGTGCCGTTGCGGAATACTGGTCAGCAGGCTATGCCCGCAAGGTGCTCACACCCGAAGACATAAATGAAGCCAGATATTTCCTCGGCGGATTTCTCAAATTCCCTGCGCAGGAAGCAACAGGCGTTGTTGACGATTTGTGCGTAAGAGCAGTTGTGCTTGACGATAATTCGGGCAGAGGCGCTGCAGCATTCGCCTGGATTGACGGTATCGGCTTTATGAACGCCGACATAAAGGACGTTCGTGAAAAGCTCAGCGATATTACCGGCGACGGTAAGCTTATCAGCATTGACGTCGGCTCAACTCATAACCACAGTGCAATCGATACACAGGGCCTTTGGGGCAACATTCCCAAAAGCGGCAGAAATGAGGAGTATATTGCATCGGTAATTCAGAAAACAGCCGATGCGATAAGAGAAGCGTATAACAATCGCTGTGAAGGCACTCTCTATTATTCGTCAAAGGCTTGCCCCGAACTGTTCTATGACGGCAGAGACCCGTATTCAATTGATGATAAAATTCATCTGTTCCGTTTTGTCCCCAATGCAGAAGGCAAAAAAGAGATTTATATTGCCAATTTCGGTGCTCATCCCATAAACCTCGGCTGGAGCAACACGGAGATTTCGGGCGACTATCCTTATTACATAGAAAAGGAAGTAACAACGGCCAAGAATGCCGATTTCATCTTTGTTCAGGGCGCAATCGGCGGTGCAATCCATGCCGATATGGGCGTTGAAAACGGCATACCCGAAGACCTTACATCATTTGAAAAAATGAAGGAATACAGCCGCATTGTCGCAGGTGTTCTCTATGAGCTTGCAGAAAAGGGCGAAGCTGTTGAGCCGATTATCAACGTCAAGCACATGCAGGTTGATTTTGAGGTTAATAATTTTGTCTTCCTTCTTGCAGAGAGCGCAGGCCTTTGCAACGTCAAGGCTTTTAAGGAAGACGGCAAAGTATATCTTACAAGCGAAATCGGTTATGTTGAAATCGGTAAAGATATAAAGATTATTGAAGCTCCCGGCGAGGCTTTGCCCGAGCTTGTGTACGGCGGCTTTTATTCTGCCGAGGAAGCACACAACGGCACAGATTATCCCTATGAGGGAATAGCAACCTGCTTTGGCGAAGATGATGAAGTGCTTGTTTTCGGACTTTGTAATGATGCCGTAGGCTACATTGTGCCCGATAACGATTACAGCTCGGCAGGCGGTGAGGGCCACTACGAAGAAACCGTTTCAACAGGCTCAAAGAGCGGCACTGCCTTCTCAAAAGCATTTTTTGAACTTCTTTCTGTCTGGGGGTAAATAGAAATGGAATTTCTTCGTTTTCTTCATCTTCCCGAATTGGTCAGAGGTATAATATCCGGCTTGCTGTCTCTGATAATTCTTTTTGTACCCAATTCAACATATACAACCGTTGAAGAAGCATCAAAGTATATGCTTGCAGGCGATGAGACGTTTTCATATAACGGCGAAAAATGGAGCGTCGGCTTTGCAAAAGAAGTGCTCACCCCCGATGATATTGAAACCGGAACCTATTATATAGCAGGCTATAATACAAACAACCCTGCAAAATCCGTTCTTGACGATATGTATGCAAAGGCGGTTTATCTTGACGATAACAGCGGCAGAGGCGGAGTTGTTGTTTGCGCAATCGACTGTGTCGGAATCAGCCGCAAGGATATCAACGATATCAGAAAAATCGTTATTGAAAGCGGAAAAATTCCGAATATCAAATCAATAAACATCTGTGCAACCCACAGCCATTCTGCTATTGATACCCAAGGCCTTTGGGGTAAGAATTTCCTTTCCGACGGCAAAGACGAGGGCTTTATGAACCGTCTTAAAGAGCTTACGGCTAAAGCAATCATTGCGGCATACGAAGCAAGAAAAGACGGCGAGCTGTATTTCGGCACTGCAGAATCGCAAGGGCTTCTGATAGACACAAGAAACCCGATTGACTATGATGCAACAATAACAAGAATCCGCTTTGACCCTGCGGACGGCAGTGAGGATACCTATATTGTTAATTTTGCGTGCCACGCCGAATGTCTCGGCGCAAGAACAACTGTTGTCAGCGCAGATTTTCCCGCATATATGGAAAAGGAAATTGTTGAGCAGGCGAGCGGTGCAAACGTCGTTTTCATAAACGGTGCCATCGGCGGACTTATCACCTGCGAAAAGCTTGATGATGTTCTGCGTAACTTTGAGCTCGGCCTTGAATACGTCAAGGAATTCGGTAAGGACGTAGGCAAAGCCGTTATGAGCATAGATAATGAAATTCTTCTTGAGCCTGCAATCAATATAAAGACCGAAGCAACCGAGATAAAATGCGATAACACGGCGCTTTTGCTTGTGCGTTTTCTCGGGGTGCTCAACAATGACGTTGCCAAGGATGAAGATAAAAACATCTCTATCATTACCGAGGTTTCATATATGGAGCTTGGCAATAAGCAGATAGGTGTTTATCTTATTCCGGGCGAGCTTTCGCCGGAGCTTGAAAGCGGCAACTTTATGTCGGCAGAGCAAGCGGCAAACGGCACTGAGGTTGACTATAAGCCGCTTTCCGAAATGACACGCTGTGAGCACAATTTTGTTATCGGTCTTTGTAACGACGAGCTCGGTTATATAATTCCCGAAAACGATTTCTTCCTGCACGAGTGGCTTCCTTATTTTAACAATTCGGTTGATGCCTCGGGCAGAAAGCATTATGAGGAAACAAACTCACTCGGACCGCAGGCGGCAGGTGCAATTCTTGCGGCTATGGATGAGCTTATAAGCTCGATAAAATAAAAGCAAGCACTGCAGTGTTCAGAATGAACTGCAGTGCTTGTTCTTTTTATTCTTCCATCTGTCTGCCCAAAAAGTTTGCCGCAACCTGCACGAGCTTAATATCCGCCGCAGCAGGCACAGAAAGCTTTTCATCACCGAGCAGCACTACCGCACCCGAAACGTCGCCTGCCGCAATAATCGGTGCGGCAATGCACGCCTTGCGCTCAACACCTATCGCAGGTGTCATCCCCTCACCCTCACGCTTGGCTGTAAACATTTCCCTGCGCTCCATATAGTCCTCAAGCTCCTGCGTAAGCTGACGGTCAATAACCTCTTTTTTTGGTATGCCTGCGCAGGCAATAACCCTGTCGCGGTCACAAATCAGCACGGGGCTGTTTGCACCTCTGTAGAGCACCTCTGCATACTGCGTTGCAAGCGTGGACAGCTCACCTACGGGCGAATACTTCTTGAAAATCACCTCGCCGTCCGGTGCGGTAAAAATCTCCAACGGGTCGCCTTCACGGATACGCATAGTGCGGCGGATTTCTTTGGGAATTACGACCCTGCCGAGGTCGTCGATTCTGCGGACAATTCCTGTTGCTTTCATAAAAATATCTTTCTCCTTGTTTTGCTTTTTTACGGGCGGCAGATTGCCGCCCCTACACAATTTTGAAATCGCGTTGTTAGGATATGTAAGCACAGGAGATTTATACTTTTATTTAACGTTTTCAATAAAACTTCCCATATCAAACTAAAGATATGCCATAGCGGAACACGGCGATTGTTTATTCGTTTATACTGATGAAATGATAGAATAGTGTGGACAAATCTGATTGCTTTGTGTTATATTTAATGCGTAATTCAACCGCAGATTCTCGAATTACGAACTTGTAAGAATTCAAAATTATCATAAAAGGGTGATTGCTTTGAAAAAAATTCTTTCAATTATTCTTTCGTTCATTTTTCTTTTCCCCTCATATCTTTTCAGTTTTCTGCCATCAAAAGCAGATACGGATTTTGCAATTGAGGCAATTGCGGCTGCGTCCGTAAGCGGAATTGAAAACGGTATTATATCGGAAAAAGCCGAGTTTGATTTCGGCGATGCTGATTGCGGCTGGTTCAATTATTACGGTATCAGCTATAAATCCGACGCATATATGAAAGGCGTAATTACATATACTCTCAAAGGCGAACAGTGTTCCGAAGAATTCTTCCTTGAACCTTCGGACGGCACAAAGCCTTTTTACAGCTTCATTGACGGCGTGCTTGATAAGACCAAGTCAAACACTCTTTGCAAAATAACGTTTGAGCCTCTTAACAAGGATACGGCGGTGTTTGAGCTTGTCGGTGTTGACGTGTTTAACCGTAAAGTGCCCGATAAAAACGTTTATCTTCAGAACAGCGAATATAAAATCGGCGTCAATCTTCTCTGGGGCGGCGCACTGGATTACCTCGAAGACCTGGATTCCAACGTGCAGGCGGTTATGGTTGACGGCTTAACCAAGGTTGATTCGGATGCTTCGAAAAGATACGGTGCAAAATCCGTCAACAATAACGTTAATCTCATCAACCGTCACGATACGGGCAGACTTGTTCAGCAGTCCTACTACGGCACCTTTGATTGCGATGATTATAAGAGCGCCATGTACGGCGAAAACAAGTGGAATTATAACCCTGTGCAGGGCGGAAATCAGTATAACGAGAGCAGCAAAATAGTTGACCTTATTGTTGGCGATGACTATATCTATATCAAGTGCAGACCCCTTGACTGGGCAAAGCCTGCTACGGATATGAGCCCGTCGTATATGGAGGCAACTTACAGCATCTGCGACGGTGCCGTTGAGATATCATGCAGATTCGTTGATTTTTCAGGTTATCCCGAATATTACACAACGCAGGAGCTTCCCGCCTTTTACTGCATAGAACCTTTTAACAGATTCGTTTATTACGGTGGCGATGCACCGTGGACAGGAGATAAAAATTACACATACCAAAACAAGCTTATTTTCTGGCCCGATGCAGGCTACCCCAATTTCCAGGCAACGGAAAACTGGTCGGCATTTATCGGCGAGTTTGACGACAGCTTCGGAATCGGTATTTATACGCCTCACCATGGAAATTTCCTTGCCGGTGTCCTGGCCAGAGAAACCACCACAGATAAAGACCCGTCCGTAGCACCGCAAACATCATATATTGCGACTGTTAAGCATAACACTTTCCGTAGCTTTGTTCCGAGCGAATATAATTACTATATCGCAACAGGTACGGTTGACGAAATGCGTGAGAGCTTTGATAACCTGAGGTAATAAAAACAGAAAAAATTTCTGCCACATTTAAATTTCAGATAAAAAAAAAGGCTGCTTTGCACACGCAAGAAGCCGTTGTGTTATATGTACTTTCTAATCCAGATATATAACCTGTGAGCCCTGCCAGGAAAGATAGTTTTTCTCTACGCCGATTTCTTCAATCCATGCACGAACTTCAGGTGTCAGAAGCACAAGAGATTCGTGGGAATTATTCCACACCCATGAAGGCGTAGGCCACAGGCAGATTTCGGGATCAACAGCCTCATAGAATTCTTTCGTTACACCGGCCTGTCCGTGGTGTGACATTTTGCATATATCGCAATCCAGAAGCTCCTTATATTCGGAGTTGGCAAGCACCTTGTTGCCTGAACTTACAGCGGCATCACCTGTAAGTATTACGCTCTTTCCGCCCAAATCCATACGGAGTATCAGGGATGAATCGTTAACGATTGTGAAAGCAGGGTCGAAGGTATAGAGCGTGGTAAACTTTGCTGTGCCGATATTGAAAACATCGCCCTCGTTGATAATCTGAACCTTTTCGGGGAAGCCCTTGCTTAACCTGTCAAACTCAGCTACCATTTCGGCGCCCTCTCTGGCATCATTTGAATCAATGGCAGCATAAAATTCGTACGGAGCGTAATTGAGAATGACCTTGTCGAATTTCACTTGATTTGTGCGGTTTTCAGCAACTTCGTTGAAAACCTGAACATGGTCAGTGTGAGGGTGAGTAAGAAACCAAGCGTCAATTTTCGGCACAATCTGCCCCGTGACAGCCTTGAGGTACTGAATGAAGTAATCGGTTTCAAATTTATAACCGCCGTCAATTACAATAACCTTGCCGTCCTCGGTTGTGATAATAAAGCTGTCGCCTATAGCGTCTTCAACCGATTTGAGCATATGAATTGCGTTTTTGTTCATAGTGTTGGGAACGCCATCTTTTTTTACCACGAAGTAGTACTTCACGCTTTCAAAAAACGCCCTGATTTTTGCAAACAGTTTATCAAAGAAAGCAACGAATGTATTCTCAACGTTTTCTTCCTCTGCAGCAGATACCGCTGCCTGTTCAGACTCAGTCTGAACGGCAAATGCCGGTGCAGCACAGGCAAACATCATAACCATTATAAGAACAGCTGAAATAAACCTTTTCATATTAGCCTCCGTTATATGTATTTGTTGAGCTAATTATACAGTGAAATTTTGCCGGGTGTCAACAAAATTTTGCTGTAGTAGTGCTCGATTGGACAGCGTAATACACTCGTGTTAGGAAGTGGATGCAAGCTGTTTTTTACTTGAACCCGCGCAGTGCACCGAACTTCAATTTGTGATTTCAAACAAATTGTCCGTATTTGTTATTCGGAATAAAGATTATGCTTTGCTTTTATTTTTTTATTTTTTTTGAGAAAAATAGCCGAAACGGTTGCTTTTTATTTATATATATGTTAATTTTTAATTTAGAAAAATAAGTTTCTTGCACAACCCCAAAAAATATTTTAAGGAGCTATGCAAATGAAAAAAATTATTGCCTCAATACTGTGTTTGCTACTTGTTGCGGGTATGATTCCCGTTTCTTCAATGCTGGTAACCGCAGAAGCAACAAGCAACCGTGTTGTTGACAAAAGCACGATGGATGAATGGAAAAACTATTTCGGCGAGGATGTAAAAAGCACCGTTAATGCAGGCGGTGTATGGACTGATAAGTCTGTTTTTGCTGATGCCGATGCTTTTCCGGACAGCGTTAAGATGACAGACGGTGACAATAATCTTCTTGTTGCCCTCTCGGCCATTTCATCTAAAAAATCCATTAACGGAATTTCACACACACCCACCGACACAATGATTGTTGTTGACCTGTCGGGCTCAATGTATAACAAGAGCAATAAGCATGATGACGTTACACCTATGGTCAGCGCACTCAACACGGCTATTAAAAAGCTTAATTCAATCAATGAGCTTAACCGTGTAGGCGTTGTGCTTTATTCGGGCAACCATGCTTTCGGTGCTTCGGATACTTCCGTTGCAACCGTTATTCTTCCTCTTGGCCGCTATGCATCAAGCAATGCTCAAGGCAACTTCTTCAAGGCAAGTGAAAGCGGCGATTATATGAACGTTTCACTTGAATCCGGCTTAACCAGGCTTGTTGATAACGAATGGAGCAAGTACGAATCAAGCTACAGCAAGGTGTCCCGAGGCGGAACCTACACTCAGCTCGGCTTATACAAAGCTTGGCAGGAGTTTGAAAAAGCAGACGTTGAAGTTGAAAGCGGTGCACAGCAGGGCGAAAGCCGTCTGCCCGTTATCGTTCTTATGAGCGACGGTGCGCCTACTACAGCCACATCAAGCTTTGCCTCTGTCAAAACCTCCAACACAGGTAACGGTAACGGCAGCGGTACAAACAGCTGTGCAACGGATGAGGTTGCATTTTTAACACAGCTTACAGCCGCATGGATATACAACAATACTCAAAATCACTATAAAAAAGAGCCGCTGTTTTATACTCTCGGCCTTGCTATGGAGGGCTCAGCAGTAGGTACAAGCGTGCTTGACCCCGAGAATTCAACCTCGGGTATAGACAAGCTCTGGGATAACTTCCTGGCACTGGAAAAAGGCGGCAGCCTTACGCTCAGAAACGTGCCCGGCACTGCAAACAAAAGCAACCCCGGCACAACTAACGTTACTGTATACCAGAACGATTGGATTAGCAGTGAAACTGATCAGGATTATGTTAACAGATATTTCAGCACAAGCGACGGTGACGGCCTTGCAGCAGCCTTCGGCGATATCGTTAACGAAATAAGCGCACAGTCACGCTATTACCCGACTTTTGCCGATGAAGGCGATTACCATACCGACGGTTACATCCGCTTTGACGATGAAATCGGCGAGTTTATGGAAGTAAAGGATATCAAGGGCATTCTTGTAGGCGAAACACTCTATACGGGTGCCTTGCTTGCTTCAAAGCTCAATAATAATAAAGACGGCCTGGGTACGGTAGATAATCCCACTGACCTTGGTAACGAGTTTGTTGGCTCGGTAAGAACCCGTTTGGGTATTGAAGACCTTGAAACAGCACAGAAGCTGGTGGACGATGCTTTTAATGCCGGCCAGCTTAGCACGCTCAATGAAATTACGGGCGAATACAGCAACTATATCGGATGGTATGCAGACGAAAGCGGCAAATACCTCGGCTTCTGGGAAGAGAGCCATTCGGATGCAGATGCACCCGACGGCGCAAAATATATCAACCGCTCATACGGATTCCTTGGCGAAACTCACTTCGGCATGGATGAAGGCAATATGATGTATATGTCCGTCCAGGTTCATACCAATATCGAAAACGGACACCAGGCTGTTATATGGAAGATTCCGGCTTCGCTTGTGCCTACGGTTTCTTATGAAATTTCTTTTGAAGGCGGCAGCTTTGAAGAGGCCGAAAACATCAGCGTAAAATACACCGGTGCAGAGCCTGTAAGGCTTCTTTTCGAAACAGGCCTTCGTTCCGATATAAACAGCTCAAATGTTGACGAAATAATGGAAAACGCAGGTGATAAACACAAGGCACCCGACGGCAGCTATTATTTCTATTCAAACCGCTGGGGCGATGAGGACGGCGGCAACATTGACTATAACGATCCTTACAGCCACCTTACAACAATAACGGATTTTGAGCCCGCAGTTGAAAACGACCGTTATTATTTCCGTGAGGATTCTCCTGTTTACGTAATGGAAAACGGGGAGTATGTGGTTGCAAACGATATCAGCGACACAGAAAAAATATATTACCGTGCACGCAGAGTGTTTGAATTCTCCGGTGACGGTGATGATGCTCAAATCAGTTGGGTGTTTGAGCCTGTTGCGCCCGAATCTCTTGAAAAAGCGTTGGAAACAGACGAGGGCACTTATTACATACCCGAGGGTACGGTTTACCGCAGACTCGACAATTTCCGCAAGGAAAAAGAGGAAAACTCATCCGAAACGCTTTCTTATTTCAGCTATCCGAGCGTTGTAATGCCCGACGGAGAGAACAGCTATCATATTGATACCTTCCTCGGAAATAACGGCCGTCTGAATATAGTTCCTGCAGACCCGTCAACAGAGCCGTCAACAGATCCCTCAACAGAGCCGTCAACGGATCCCTCGACAGAGCCGTCAACAGAGCCCTCGACGGATCCCTCAACAGAGCCTTCAACGGATCCCTCAACAGACCCGTCAACAGA
>JAZUOH010000008.1:0-37989 GCA_045604525.1 Acutalibacteraceae bacterium | reverse complement strand
TCTGCTCACACAATTTTGTTATTATTTCGCCAATATCTTTTTTAAGTTTTCCGTATATTTCTTGTCTCCTGTATTTTGGTGCAAACACTATATGATACTGACACCTGTATGTTGAGTGCGATAATGTTTTTATTTCGTTGTTGCCATCTTTTTTGTACATGTTTTTAACCTCCTTGTATTTTAGTAATGCGGTCGCCAAACCATTTCTATTATACTTGGAGGTTAAATCTTTTCTCTACGTTTTTGTGGCTTGCCTTTGCTCGCCACGTCTTGTTTTTACTAAAGCTTTTTTATTCCCCCGGTAGAACCGGGGGTTTTATCTTTGCTGAAGAGACAATAAGTAAAGACCTCACACAGTACCGTAACTGTGTGAGGTCTGATTTATTTTTATTCTTTTTTATTGCCGTGGCAAACATCGCTCATTGCGCAACCAGAGCATCCGCCGCAGGAGCATGAGTGCTTGCCCTTCTTCTTGTTTCTGAAATGGAAGAAGACCACAAGCGCAAACAGCACTGCGATAATTGCCGCAACTATAATTGTAGGCCAATCCATTTTAATTTACTCCTGTTGTTTTATTTATTTTGTTTTTTCTGCGTCTGTTTCTGCTATATCTGTTTTTTCTGAAAAGCATAAACAGAAGAAACGCAAGCACTATGAGTGCCGCCGCTGTGCCGACAGTAAATCTGAGCGTTACAAAGAACGTTCCAAGCTGATAGACGATAAGCGAAACCGCATAAGCAAACACGCACATATATCCGATTGCGCCTACAGTCCATTTTGCGCTGTTCATTTCACGTTTAATTGCGCCCATAGCCGCAAAGCAGGGTGCACACAGCAGATTGAAGATGAGGAAGGAATATGCCGAAAGCTTACTGCCGCCGAAAATAACAGAGGCTATAAAGCTGTAGTTGGTTTCGGCCACACCTGCCATAGAGGACAAAGAGCCGAAAACGCCGACAATCTCTTCCTTGGCAACAAGACCGAGGATTGTTGCAACTGCCGCCTGCCAACGTCCGAAGCCGAGAGGTGCAAAGATAACGGCTATTATTTCACCCACAGCGTTAAGAATTGATTTTTCATCGGCTGTGATATAGTGAAGCCCGCCCTCAAAGGTGAGTGAATTGAGAACCCAGATAATAACGCTTGCCGCAAAAATAACCGTACCTGCACGTTTGACAAAGCTCCAGCCACGTTCCCACGTTGCACGGAAAATATTTGCAGGCAGAGGTGCGTGATAAGCAGGAAGCTCCATTACAAACGGAGCAGGCTTGCCTGCGAAAATTTTTGTCTTTTTGAGAATAATTCCCGAAATAACAACTGCACCTATACCGAGGAAATACGCTGAGGTTGCAATAAGCGGGCTATTGCCGAAAAGAGCCGCCGCAATCATACCGACAACGGGCATTTTTGCACTGCAGGGAATGAAGCCCGTAGTCATAACAGTTATTCTTCGGTCACGCTCCTGCTCGATTGTACGGGAAGCCATAATGCCCGGAACGCCGCATCCGGATGCGATAAGCATAGGAATGAAGCTCTTGCCGGAAAGACCGAACTTACGGAACAGACGGTCCATAATAAAAGCGACACGGGACATATAGCCAATATCCTCAAGTATTGAAAGAAGCAGGAAAAGCACAAAAATCTGCGGAACAAAGCCGAGAACGGCACCGACACCGCCGACAACACCATCCTGAATGAGGCTGTAAAGCCAGCCTGCAATAACGGGCGTTCCGTCTGCACCGAGCAGAACCTTATCAAGAAGCTCCGGCACACTAAGCCAATTAGAGAAAAGTGAATAGCCGAAAAACTCCGGGTCAAGCTCCTTGAAAGAGCCGAAAAGGCCTTCGTTCATAAATACAACCGTCCAATCGCCCACCGTTCCGATTGAAAGAACATACACCATTATCATAACAAGTACGAAAATCGGGAAAGCAAGAAAACGGTTTGTAACTATCTTGTCAATTTTATCCGAAACCGACTGTCTGCTGAGATTCTTTTTCTTGTAGCACTGCGTTGTGATGCCCGTTATGTACATATAACGCTCATTAGCAATTATGCTCTCTGCATCATCGTCAAGCTCTGCTTCTGCGGCCTTGATATCGGTTTCAATGTGGCCGATTGTTTCCTGACTGAGGCCAAGCTGTTCAAGAGCCTTTTCATCACGCTCAAAAATTTTGATTGCATACCAACGCTGCTGATTTGCAGGCATATCGTGAATTGCGGCCTCTTCAATATGAGCCAGAGCGTGCTCAACCGCACCGGAAAAGCTGTGAGTGGGAAGTGTTTTTTTCTTTTGCGCAGCGGCAATTGCTGCCTCTGCAGCCTCTTCTATACCCGTGCCTTTAAGTGCAGAGATTTCAACCACTCTGCAGCCGATTTTTTTCTCAAGAATTTCCGTATCAATCTTATCGCCGTTTTTGCGCACAACGTCCATCATATTGATTGCAATTACAACGGGAATTCCGATTTCCATAAGCTGAGTTGTAAGGTAGAGATTACGCTCAAGGCTTGTGCCGTCAACAATATTCAGTATAACGTCAGGACGTTCACCTATAAGATAATTACGTGCAACAACCTCTTCAAGAGTATAGGGAGAAAGCGAATAAATACCGGGCAGGTCAACAACCGTAACCTCGTCGTATTTTTTCATTCTGCCCTCTTTTTTTTCAACGGTAACACCGGGCCAATTGCCTACAAACTGATTGGAACCGGTAAGTGCATTGAACAGCGTTGTTTTGCCGCAGTTCGGGTTGCCGGCAAGAGCAATTCTTATATTCATTTGCTATATCTCTCCTTACTCCACTTCAATCATTTCAGCATCTGCCTTACGAAGCGAAAGCTCATACCCTCTGACCATAAGCTCAAGCGGGTCGCCAAGCGGTGCAACCTTGCGAACGTAAATCTCAACACCCTTTGTTATACCCATATCCATAATTCTGCGTTTAACGGGACCTTCACCATGGAGCTTTACTACCTTTGCGGTACCGCCAACCTTAACCTCTCTGAGTGTTTTCAATTTTATCCCTCCGTATTTAGAAGTTAGCCAAAGCTAACTCGAAAGTCTAAATATTAGTTAGCCACCGCTAACCGTTAATAATTATATCCGCAGTCTTTCTTTTTGTCAACACTTTTTTCTAAAAAAATCCAACTTTTTTCCAAACAAAAGGCGACAGAATTCACTCTGTCGCCAAAAGTTTATTTATCTATAATATTCCTTATCCATATACCTTTTTTAACAAATACAAAGCCTATTGCACCCTTTATTATTTCAAGAAGCTGAATCACAAGATACAGCTCAATTATAGGCAGAGCAGTGAAATTTGCAAGCACCGCCGCAAGAGGAACGGCAATAATCCACATAAAGCAGCTGTCAAACACAAGGGTAAGGAAGGTGCGTCCGCCCGAACGGATTGTAAAATAACAGTCGTGGGCAAAGGATATAACGGGCATCATTACCGCAATGACAAACAGCAGACGTGTGGCCATCTGACGAACGGCATCGCTTGTGTTATAAATAAGAGGAATAAACGGTGCGCAGGCGGCAAGGATTGCGCCCATAACAACACAGGCGGCAACAGTGGCCGCAATAAGCCGCCAGGCGGTCTGCTTTGCCTTGGCTATTTCGTTTGCACCAAGATGCTGACCAACCATAATTGCAACAGCATTACCCATTGAAAGGAACACAACGTTAAACAAGTTGCCCACCGTTGTGGCAATATTCACAGCCGCAACAACATCAAGTCCTCGAATTGAATAGCACTGTGTGAGAGTTGCCATACCTGCCGACCACAGTGCCTCGTTAACAAGCAGCGGCATACCTCTTTTTACAATATCGCTCACAAGAGCACGAGGTATTTTAAGGCTTCTGTATGCACCCTTTATAAACTCAAACTCTTTGCTTTTTTTGTGCGTGAATATTACGACTATGGCAAGCTCAACATATCGGGACAGTGCCGTAGCAATAGCCGCACCCACTACGCCGAGCTTCGGGAAGCCGAAGGTGCCGAAAATGAGAAAATAATTGAAAACAAGGTTTACGACAATTGCCGCAATGCTCGAAATCATGGGAAGCTTTGTTTCGCCAAGCTCACGCAAGGTGCTTGAATAAACCTGAGCAACCGCAAAGGGAACAAGTCCCCAGAGCATTACCTTCAGATAAGTACACGCAAAGCCCATAGTCGCCTCAATATCTGCAGGCGAGGTGTCCTTTGCAAGATACAGCGAAATCAGCTTATCCGGCATTGCAATAAAAACAATCATTGCGACAGCGAGCATTGCAAACGCAATAATCAGCTTAACTCTAAAGCAGCTTCGCACACCCTCGTTATCCTTTGCGCCTGCATATTGAGTTGCAAAAATGCCTGCACCGGAAAGTCCGCCGAAAATACAGATATAAAAAACAAACAAAAGCTGGTTAACGATTGCAACGGCCGACATTTCGAGCGTGCCGACTCTGCCGACCATAACGTTATCAAGCAGGCTTACAACGTTTGTGATGGTGTTCTGAATAATAATCGGAATGACAATTGAAAAAACACGAGAATAAAAGCTGCGGTCACCTATAAGGTTACTGCGAAGTGTCGATTGTTTTTTTGCTTTTGTCATTTCCCCCTACCTCCTTTGCCAAATTAAATCGGCTTGCAGTAAGCACTGTACCGCAAACCGATTTGATTATTTTTATTTATGCCGCTTCGTTATAGAATACCTCAAGTATCATTTCGTAAGCAGCTCTTGTGTCCATATAAAACTCTGCATATTTTGTGCCCATCTTCATTTCACCGGGCACGGATACAGTTTCAAGACCGCTAACACCCTTTGAAAGAAGTGTGGTTGCAAGATATGTGACTGAGCCGAGGTCAACATTTGTGCAGGAATATCTTGTGGCTGTATTGTAGAGCCTTGTGATAATGCCGAAATCACGTCTTGCATTGTTTACGGCAGAGGCGGCAAACGCCTTTACGTAAGTCATCTGGCGCTGCATTCTTCGCATACTTGCGTTAACGTCGTCGCCACGGTTCTGAACAAAATCGACAGCACGCTGACCGTAAAGCTTAACGGACTGACCCGCAACAAAGCCGTTTATCGTTTCGGGAGAAACAACTGTGACACCGCCGACAGAGTCGTTAATCGGGCCAATGCCCTCCATATCAAGCGAAATATACGAATTTACAGGCATACCGAAAAGGACACGCTGAATTGACTCAACGGCATTCATACAGCTGGTATGCTTACCGTCGCCGTAAGCGTAAGCAAGACATATCTGCTGATTCTGCACGCCTACATACTCGCCCCTTACGGTGTAAACATTTACGTCTACCATAAGGTCACGGGGAATTGTGATTACGGTAACCTTGCCCGTCTGCGTATCGATTGCAAGCACCATATTTGTATCCGCCTGACCGGCTGTACCGATTTTATTGCCGTAAATACCAAGGTCATCCTTATCAACACCGAGGCAGGCTATTGAGGTAATGTTTTCATTAAGGTAATAAGTCTTACCGTTATAATAAACAACCTTACCGTCGCTTTGCGTTATAGCTTCATCAATACTGTTGATGTTGGCATCGTTATAATTCATAAGGTTTCTCTGGCCGACGTAATGAAGATAGAGGAATGCGCCCGCAATACCTGCAAGAAGCAAAAAGAGAATAAGAAAAATTATAAGCAGTACTTTTTTCTTTTTCTTTTTATCCTTTGCAACAGCGCTGTTTTCAGTAGGAATATAAACAGGGAAAGCATCCTCTTCGGAGTATGCTTTTATATCGGTGCGCTTGAGTGTAACCTCTGAATCTGAATCGTACTTATTCTTGCGTGATCGGGACATCGTTAATTAACACTCCGTTTACTAAAAATCTGGAATTTTTATCGTTTGACATACAGGTGCTGAGCACGACAAGCTTACTGTCCTTATCGAGTGTTACGCCTGCACGTACGTTTCTGAGAGTTGTGATGGGATTGAGAACATAATCCTGATAAGACCTGAGCACATCGGGATTTGAAAAATCAAAGGAATTCATAATGTGTCGGTTATCGTATTTATAAGCAGAAACAATTTTATATGTCAGCATACGGTCGGCTGTGTAAATATAAAAAGTATCGTGCTTATCAAAGAAAGATGCATCCTCAAAATAGTGAAGCGTGGTAAACATCGTCGTGCTTCGCATATTGTGGCCGTAAATTACGGTAACAGGGTCCGTAAAAGACCTGCTGTTGCAGGACTGCGTATAAATCATACCTGCAAAAAGGTAGCGTTTATAAATAGAGCGGTGGAGGTAATAGTTATCGTGCACCGTGCTTTGCGCAATGGGATAATCAACGTGGGTGCCGGGCACACGAATCCATGCATAGACGTCGGAATTTATCTCTATGAGGGATTCAAGGTCAACGGGGCTTGAGGCAGAGCCGTCTGCCTGCTCATCGGTTGAGCCGGAGGCAAGCTCGGAAATCTCGCCGTAATTCACCTTTGCCGAATAATCCTGCAAAAAAGTGTAGCCTATATATCCGACGCTGAAAAGAAAAATAAGCAGTGCAAGAACAATAAGCACAACGGAAAGCTTGCTTTTTTTGTTTTTGTTTTCGGACAAGCCCTTATACCTCCTTCTTTGGAATTAAACAGCTTGCTGATTAAGTGAGATTACAAAAGCCCTAAGTTCCTTAAAGAACACAGGGCTTTTAAGTCTGATTTTTAAAGGCTTTGATTATTCTGTGACCTTTTTCTTGCTTGTGTAAACAGCTGCACCGCCGAGTGCGAGAGCAACAAGTGCTGCTGCGGAAACTGACTTGCCGAAGTATGAGCCTGTGTCGGGTGAAGACGGGCCCTTGTCGGATGTAACATCATTCTTTGTTGTGGATGTTGCATCATCGGGAGTTGTTGTTACGTCGTCAACATCGCCCTTATCGGTTGTTGATGAATCCTTATCTGTTGTCTTGTCATCTTCACCGGGCTTCTGTGATGTCTTGTCGTCGTCCTTGCTTGTGGGCTCCTGTGTGGGCTGAACTGTTGTGGGAGCTGTTGTGGGACGGGTTGTGTTGATTGTGGGAGCAACAGGGCTCTTTGCTGCAAAAGCAGTTAATGACATAACACAAACAAATATGCAGACTATAGCTGCAGAGATTATTTTTTTCATAATTCGTGCACCGAACCTTTCTTGTTTTAAGCTGTAAGCACCAAACACTGATACTTATAGTTATAATACACTGCGATTATATCACAGCCGCATAGAAGTGTCAACAGTATTTTTTGTGAAGTTTCATCACCGTTTCATCGTGTCACATTCTTTATCCACTTATAGCGGTTAACTTTCACCGCCGCAACTGCACATTTGAGCACCTGGTCAGATTTCAGGCAAGCAAAGGTTACAGCCGGTGGCAGCTTAAGCACAAAGGCAGAGATTATTGAAGCAGGCAAAACTATACCCCACATAAAAATGAGGTCGTTTTTAAACACAAAATCGGTTTCACCGCCCGCAGAAACAATTCCGCCGAGAACCGGTGCCTCATATCCGGTGCCGATAAGCGTTACACAAAGGATGCATATAAAAGTATTTGCCAATTTATATGTTTCCGGCTCAACATCAAAAAATGAAATAAACAGTCCTCTGCAAGTAAAGAACACTGCACTTGAAGCAACACTGATAAGAATAAACAGAACCTGCAGCGTTTTTGTATATTTTTTGACATCTTCAATTCTGTTTTCGCCGACTGTTTTTCCGATTATAACGCCTGAAGCATTACTGCCCGCATAAGCAACAACGCTCATCACCTGAAAAACCGTGCTTGCAATGCTGTTTGCACTCAGCACCGTTTCCGAACCGAGATGACCGAGAATTGCACCCTGCACCGTCATGGCAATACCCCAGCTTCCCGCAGAAAGCACTAACGGAAAACCGACCTTTATGTAATCACGCAAGTAACTTTTTTCTATACGAAACAAGTCCGCAGGTCGTAGCTTTACGTCTTTTTCAAAAGCAAAAACATAGAAAACAACGACCGCCAATTCAACAACACGTGAAACCAGTGTTGCAAGAGCAGCTCCCTCTATTCCCATCTCAGGCAGACCGATTCTGCCGTAAATAAGTCCGTAATTGAGAATAACATTAACAACAAGAGCCACCACGGAAACGCCAAAGCCTATCCGCACACGCTCAACGCTTCGCATAAGCGCAAGAAGAAGTTGTGAACAGGTGAACGGAATATAAGAAAAACAAACAATCTTCAAATATCGCTCCGCTTCTGTAACAACAGCAGTCTGGTTAGTAAGCAGTGTCAGCACAGCCGTAGGCGCAAACAGGGCGGCAAAGAAAACCACAAGCGTAAGAGCCAGCGCAATTACCAATGCAACCGACAGAACACGCTTTATCGGCTGAACTCTTCTTGTTCCCCAATACTGTGAGGTGAGGACAATTAGTCCGTTTGATGTGCCCAGCGCTATCATCTGCAGCATAAACTGAATTTGATTGACGACCGCCACAGCACTCAACGAAAGCTCACTGTATCCGCCTATCATGACATTGTCTGCGAGGTTGACCGCATAAACAATAACATTCTGCAACGATATTGTCAGCGTCATTGTGAAAAAGCTTTTGTAGAAGTTCTTGTCTTTAACAAAGAGTGTCATCGAAAACACCTTCTTATTTCCTGTCGTTTCTTACAGAAATAACGTTTTTAACGGTCTTTTTGATTTTGCCTTCATTCAGATCAGTGTCATATTCCTCGCCCGTGGCGACAAGCATATCGGTAAGCATTTCGCCGCGAAGCGCTTCAATATAGCTTGTACGGTACGTTGCGTAGTAATTGTCTGCACCTTTTTTTGCATCAAGGCGTTCAACAAGGAAAATGTATTCGTCTGTTTCGATAATGGTGGGAGTATCATATTCAAGCTCTGCCACTTTTTCAAGGAATCCGTTTGGATAAGCAGAGTTTGATACGGCAATAAAGGTTGAATCAACGTCGTTACCGTCGTTCACCTCTGAAAACTCTGCGCCGGCATTAAGTCTGTTGCGTTTCTCCTCAAAGCTTGCTTTGAGTGCAATAATCTCGGAATCTGAAATCGGAACGGTATCGCCATCCTCATTCACTGTGGTAAAATAGCCGTTTATCGCTTTAAAAGCAACATAAGTGCGGTCAAAATAATATTCAATTTCATCCTCAAGCACCTCATACTCACTGCCCTCGCCGAAATAGTAGAGCAGAAGCTGCTTGCGGTATTCTTCGACCTCAATAATTTTTGCCACTGTTTGCTTACTGATGCCCGCATCTGTATAGTAGCCGCCGTAAAGCTTCCACTCAGCCTCAGTTGAGGTGGAGATGCTCTTTTTGCTGTCGGCCGAAAGCGACAGCTGAAGCTTATTGAACAGCGTTGTTGCCGCAACGTATTCGCGGCACCTGTCAACAGCCGCCTCAGTCAGCTCATCTGTAGCCATAAGGTCTGCGCCGCTGCTTTCTGCCTTGCTGTAAACGTCACTGAAAAAGTAAGCGAATATTTCACTGTTTACCTCTGCCTGACCTATGCTGATAACGGTCTGCTTATTCGCAGAGCAGGAGCAAAGCACCAACAGGCAAATTGCCGCACAAAGTATAAGGCTGATAAATTTTTTCATAAAACGTCTTCCTTGATATTACTTGTTCTGTTCAAGCTTTTCCTGCTCTTTTTTACCGAGCTCGTTAGTGTTGATATTGTTTCGGTAAACAACAAAACGGCAGAAAAGGAACTCCGTTGAGAGATTGAGCAGCATTGTAAGTGCAAGCACTATGTATTCATTCCACGAAGCAATTGCGGGAAAGCTTGCTTTAAGCCAGGTGTCAAGCAGCTCTCCGCCCCAGGTTGAAAGAGGAGTGAACACACAGTAGTAGCCTGCAACCTTGAGCATTGCAACAGGCACATTTGCCGCAGACTTAAACGTAAACTTGCGGTTTACCGTGAAATTAAAAAGCACCGAAAGCACGAGCGCAGGCAGGTATGCAGCCCAATAATCAAGCTTTAACACCTCGTTAAGAAGCGTGAATGAAACGGTCTGTATAATTCCCGCACCGGTAGAAAAAAGGACAAATTTAATTGTCTGAACAATATTCTGCTTTTTTGTAAGCTTTTGCTGTGCCATATTTTTCACCCTTTTAAAACACACCACCTGCGGAAAAGTATACTTCTCTTCCGCAGGTAATTTAATTTTATTTAATCAGTCGTTGCCTTCTTCGGCAGCAGCCTTTATAACCTCATCGGGCAGAGCCTCGCCGTGCTTGACAACGAGGATGCACAGAATGCTGAGAACGAACATAACGGGGCTGTATATGAACAGCGACATATATGTGCCCGAAAGCATACGTACAACACCGTAAACAATGGGAGAAGCAATCTGAGCCGAGAAAGTAGCTGTGTAGTAGTAGCCTGTGAAGGTACCGACTCTGTCGTTGCCGCCGATTTCAAGAACAAGCGGAAGTGTATTGACGGTGATGAACATATTTGCAAAACCGCCGAGAACAAGAACAACCCAGATGATGGCTGTGCTGTGTGTAACAACATAGAGAAGGAATGCGGCCATGAACACTACAAGGCCGAGAAGGATTGTCTTCTTTCTGCCTATCTTCTTGCCCATATAGCCTGCGGGGATAGCCGCAACAGCTGAGCAAACAGCAAACAGAGTGGTCATAATTGTAGCTTCGGCAGTTGTTTTGCCGAGAACCTCTGCAGCAAACAGTGCAAAGAAGGTTGTGATTGCGTTTGTGCCGCAGAAGAGGAAGAACAGACCGGCAAGCATAAAGATAAGGCTGACTCTTTCGCCCTTGGAGAGCTTCTGTGCCTTTCTTGCTGCCTTCTCTGCCTTCTTAGCTTCTTTCTCTGCCTTTGCTCTGGCAGCGGCATCCGTCGCTCTGTTCTGTTCGCCGATAACCTCAAGCTTGCTTGAAGGCTCCTTAACGAAGAAGAGAATAACGAGCATACCGATAACCATAACTACGGCACCGGTCAGGAAAACGTAGGGGAAGGCAATCTGCTCATTTTCGGTTGTGATTTCAATGCCTGTTGCGAGCTTATAGAAAATGCCGACGATTGTACCGGCAAACATACCGATTGCCGAGCCTATACCGCCCATAAGGTTGATGATTGCGTTACCCTCACTGCGCATTGAGGGAGGAGTAAGCGCAGGCATAAGTGCAACAACGGGAGCTCTCCAGAGTGACATAGAGAAAACAAAGAGGATGATGAAGAGCATTGTAAGCGGAAGTGAGTTCGAAAGAGCAACCCACGGAATAACCGCAAAAAGGAAAGCAGAAACGGGAGCACCGAAAACAATGAACGGACGGCGCTTGCCGAGCTTTGAATGGCAACGGTCGGAAAGCTTGCCGAAGGTCGGCTGGAAGATAACACCGAAGATGTTATCAAAGGTCATAATAATACCGATAAACAACGGAACAAGAGTGATGCCGCCGCCTGCAAGGTTAACGTCCTGGCCCTGCGATTCAGCAAACTTTGCAAGGAAAGGAAATGCCTCGTTAAGCTTTACGCTCCAGCTTGTAATCATTGCTGATTCGCTGAGAAGCTTGTTGAGGATTTTTGTGATGTACGGGTCATAAATCGCCCAGGCTATTGAGCTTGCCATAAAGCCGAAGCCTGTGAGGATTGTGCGCTTACGGTTAAATTTACCGCCGGGCGCACAGAAGTATTCTTGTGCCATGGTTTTTTTCTCCTTTTTTATATTTTGGGTTTATTTATCAATTAAGGAAGCCCTCAATAATAACCTCTTCCGCCTCATCGGGTGTCATACCGAGCGTGCAGAGCTTTGTAAGCTGGTCGTTATTTATTTTACCGATAGCCGCCTCGTGCACTATCTGCGCATCCTCGTGATTTGCCGCAATTTCGGGAATTGAGCGCACCCTTGCGCTGTCCATAATAATCGTGTCACACTGCACGTGCGCACGGCATCTGCAGTTGCCAACTGCTCTCGGATAGAAAACCTGCTCGGAATTATCCTTGGCAACAGAGCGGGATATAATCTGCGCCGAAGCATCCTCACCGTTGAGGTTAATAACCATATCGCTGTTTGCGTGCTGATTGCCGTGAGTCATAAGCCTTTCGGTAATAACAAGCTTTGCGTTTGCACGCAGGTGAGCCGTGCTTGTGCGCTCGGTGGAATCAACACCCTTTATCTGCACGGTTTCCATCTCGCACTCGGCGCCTTCGTCCATAAAGATTTCGGTTACGGGATCAAGCACTCTTGCGCCCGTGCCCTCGCCCTCACCGTAATGCTTTTCGATATAGGTGAGTTTTGCGTTTTTGCCGATATGGAAGCGGTGAATACCGTTGTGCCTGCTGTCACAGTCGCCGTCGTTATGAATACCGCAACCTGCAACAATTCTCACCTCGGCACCCTCACCGATAAAGAAATCGTTATAAACCGTATCGTTGACGCCTGCCTCTGTGACAATTACGGGAATGTGAACGTTACCTGCCTTTGCAAAGGGCTTGACTGTAATATCTATGCCGGGCTTATCCTTTTTAGGCTCAATAGTTACGTCCTCGGTTGACGAGCGTGCAAAGCCGCCGCCGTTTACACGGATGTTATACGCACCAATATCGGGTATGCCGTCAATATCCGCAATTGAGAAGAGGAGATTTTTTTTGACCGAATCAAACATCAGCTGTTACCTCCTCTGAAACCGCAGCCTTCACCGAGTTCGCTCATAAGCTTCGGGAAAATATCATCCTTTGTGCCGAAGGTTTTGAGCTTACCGTTTGCAATAACCGCAATATTATCCGCAAGCTGCATTATTCTCTCCTGGTGGGAGATTATAATTACGCTGTTGTGTCTGCTTCTGCTCATAGTCTTGAAGGTTTCAACAAGCATTGAAAAGCTCCACAGGTCAATTCCTGCCTCGGGCTCGTCAAAAATAGCAAGCTTGAGTTCACGTGCCATAAGCGAAGCTATTTCAATTCGCTTTACCTCGCCGCCGGAGAGAGATGCGTCAATCTCACGGTTGAGATAATCCTTTGAGCACAGACCTACGTTTGTAAGGTATGCACAGCACTCATCCTCGGGCAGCTCCTTACCGTGAGCAAGGCTGAGCAGACGGCGCACCGTCAGGCCTTTGAAACGCGGAGGCTGCTGGAAGGCGTAGCCTACACCGACACGCGCTCTTTCGGTTACGGAGAGATTTGTGATATCAACACCGTCGAGCAGAATCTGACCGCCCGTAGGCTGTTCGATGCCCATAATCAGACGGGCTAGCGTTGACTTGCCGCCGCCGTTTGGGCCTGTGATTACAAGAAATTCGCCGTCGTTTACAGTAAGTGAAACATCATTTATTATTTCAAGGCTTCCGTCACTGCCTTCAACGGTAAACGAAACATTTTTGAGTTCTAACATTGAGTTTTGCCTTTCTTTATTTTGCGAAGTGTCTTACGTAGCAGGAGAGGAAAATCGGGCTCATATCCATACAGTGCAGGAATGCACCGTCCTCGGTTTCGAGCACGGTTATGCCCTCGCCCTCGCTGCCCGAAAAAAGATTTCGGTCAAACAGCTTTTCTGCCTTACCGTCGGCAAGCTCAACCTGATAGACAGCCTGAGTTGCGTTATTTGTAGCAAGGTAGAGAATACCGCCGTTTATTTCACCGCCCTGAATTTTATGGATATTGAATTCAGGGTCGGAATTTACAAGCTGAACACTTTCAAGGTAGCTCTTCGAAGCTGTGTCGTAGCACATTATTTCGGTTGAATTATCTCTTGAAGAGGTGTATATAAGACCCGTTTCAGGGTCAACACATATCCAGGGCAGACCCTTTGTGTGCTTTTCGGGATCGAGGTGATAAAATTCACCCGTAAACTCGAGTGTAGCCGCATCGTAAACAAGAATCAGCGGATGCTGCCAGACCTTACTGTCCTCAACAGCACAGTAGAGCTTGTCCTTATAATAACTAATACCGCCTATGTGAGCCGAGCCGTATTCTTCGACAAACCTTTCGGGGATTGCGTTTGAGTTGCGCACCGTATTGGTCTTACAGTCAAGCTCTGTTTTAACAAGGCCGTACTTACAGCTGAAGTAGAAATGCTCGCCGTCGGTTGTAACATCCTGCGAACGGTCCCACGAATCGACATTGACAAGCATCGTTTTGCTCACTTCTTCGGGCCTGTTTGCCGCACTTGCAAGCTCAAACACACCGGAGAGCGCAACCACAAGCAGCCACAGCGGAGCAAGAAGCAACGTTTTCTTTTGAAGAAAATGCAAAAAATCGAGGAGCTTCGTAACAAAATTTATCTTGTCCATAACCAACCTCTTCACTAAAAAATAGTCAATTGCTACCATTCGGTATTTTATCAAAACAGCGTGCAATAGTCAACCTATTATTAAGACTTGGAATAAAATACAGTAATATTAACCAATTATTTGCTTTTAAATTTTGTTATAGTGCCGTTGTTTTAAAATTTCGTTTGTGATAATATATATAATGTATTATTAGTTGATTGTTTTGAATTATCAACCGATTAACACAAATAAAAAACGGAGGAAACCACAATGAAAACATTCAAAAAGGTTCTCGCTGTTATGCTCAGCCTTCTGGTTGTGTTCTCCGCTGTTGCAACAGCAATGGGCGCAGGCGCAAAATCAGCAGACGAAGAAGCAAACAACGATTACATCGCAAGCTCAATCACCTGCAACAGACAGTTTCTTGACCCTGTCTACGTAAAGATTGACGGCACAGCCTACAACCTGCTCAACCCCATCCAGGCCATTATCGCTATGATAAAGGCTGACACAGAGCAGGAAAAGAAGACCATCGGCTTTACTTATATGGAGCTTATCTTTATGGATATCCTCAACCTGCTTGCTGTTCCTGCACCCGTTGCAAACACAACATTTGTTGATGCAGACAAATACAACAGCCCCAACTTTATGGCAGGCCACAAGGAATTCATCACCTCCAACCCGAACGGCAAGTGGAGCCTCGGCTACAACCAGACAAGCCTTGTGCCCGACGATATTCTTGACAGACCCTACTACCTCGGCGGTTACCTTCTTCAGAACTTCCCCTCAAACACAGTTGAAGAAGTTCTTGACGATATGAACGTTTACACAGTTGTTATGGACGACGGCTCGGGCAGAGGCAAGGTTGCATTCTGCACAATCGAGTGTATCGGTATCTCCAACAAAGATATCCGTGATATCCGCGCTCTTCTTGCAGACTTTGCAAAAGAGAACAACATAGTTTCCATCAACGTTTCCGCAACACACTGCCACAGTGAGATTGACACTATGGGCCTTTGGAATCCCTTCTTCCTCAAGATGGCAAATAACACTCTCGCAGCCCTCAACAACCAGCTCATCTTCAAGACAATACCCGGCCCCGATGAGAAATTTATGGACCTCCTTAAAGAGCGCACAGCCAACTCAGTAAAGAAAGCTGTTGCAGATATGAAGGAAGGCGAGCTCACACTCAGCGTTAAGGACTGCAGCGAATACTTCTCCGACGACCGTGACCCCACCGGTTACGACGGCAATCTGTACGTTTTCCGTTTTGACCCCACAGCTGAGGGCGCAGAAACATACATTGTTAACGAGCCTGCTCATCCCTACATCACAGGTCTCAAGACAGACGACAGCTCAGGTAAGCAGCTTTCCGGCGACTACACTGCAGCTATGAACCAGACTCTCTCCAAGTACGGTTACAACTTTATGCCCATCATCGGCGCAACACTCGGCATCTACTCCGACAGAGGCCCGACAAACGATGACGTAGAGCTTGATGCACGCTGGAAGCAGGCTGACCGTTACGGCAAAGAGCTCGCTTACATCACAATGAGCATAAACAAGACTCTTGACGAGGTTCTTGAAAGCGACTATGTAAAGAACAATCAGCAGCTCAAGGATGAAATTGCAAACGGCGGCGAGCACTACTCACTCTGGTATGAGAATTGGGAGAAGGTTGACGAAGTAAAGGTTGACCCCATTCTCAACATTGCCCTCAAGGAAGTTCTCGTAACTGTTGAAAACCCCGTTCTCCTTCTTGTCGGTAAGATGGGTCTTGTAAACCACAGAATTCTCGACAACAAGGACGGCACATACAGCACACCCACAGAAATCGGCTACGTTGAATTCGGCAAGAACATCAAGGTTGCTATGATGCCCGGCGAAATCAGCCCCGAGCTTATCTACGGCGGCGTTACAATGGATGCTGAAAACGCATTCTCCGGCACAGACTTCCCCGGCAAATCCTGCGCAGAGTCACTTGAAATCACAGAGGATGACGTGCTTCTTTGCTTCGGTCTTTGCAACGACGAAATCGGCTATATCCTCAACGATAACGACTACTGTATGATTTTCTTTGACGATATGCAGCCCTTCGGCGACCACTATCAGGAAACAATCGCATTCAGCCGTTCATCCGGTTCAATCCTTATGAACGCATTTGAAGAGCTTGTTAAATAATCATAACCGGTATCAAAGCAGACCTTGGTAAACCAAGGTCTGCTTTTTCAATACCTCAATTAAAGAGATGTAGGTTTGTGCAACAAATTAGAGTTCAGAATGCAGAGTTAAGAATGCAGAATGTTGGGAGGGCTTCGCCCTCACCCATTATAACAATCGCTATAAATCAATATTTTTTAAAATCGGAGCGAAGCGACCCTTCATTCTGCACTCTGCATTCTGCATTCTGAACTCATCTAGCCAAACTCTAATTTGTCATTTCTGTGACAATATTTTAAAAAATAAAAATTATATTTGAAATAGCGATAAGTATATGCTATTATATAAACTGTATTATTTTAAAGGGAGGTTTTGTTTTTGGACGATTACAAAGAGAACAACGGCCTTGAGCCCATTCCCGAAGAGGAAAATGTTCAGGACACACCCGACGTGCCCGAAATGCCCGAAAACGCTGAACTGACTGAAGAAATTCAGGAAGAAAACACAAAAGACACTGCAGAGGATGCAGGCATACCCATAACGGAGCCTGAGAGCGATGCCGAATCAGACGAGCCTGAAATGTGCCTTCTCTGCGGCGAAAAGCCCGCTGACAAATCCTTCGGCGAAAGCTACGACCTTTGCGCAGACTGCAGGCAGAGCCTTATCAAAAGCCCGCTTCGCTTCAAGGGTTTCCTTGCACTTGTTGCGATTCTTGTTCTTTCCGTATGGGGGATGGGCTTCCTCGGCTCACAGCTCACAACGCTTGAAGGCATTGAGCAGGGCTTTGCACTTGAGGCAGAGGGAAAGCCCGAAAGCGCACTCAACGCCCTCGCTTCTCTCAACAACATCGGTTGGAAAACCGCAAGCAAGGTTTCACAGATGTGCTACAAAATGGGCTCTGTTGACGATGTAAATTACCTTGTCGGCATGTATTTTTACGATAAAACAACTGCTGAAGAGGACAAGCCGCTCACATGGGCAGACAAGGTCGGCAAATCCGACATCAATGCGCCGTGGAACAAAGAGCTCAAGGCAACCTACGGCTTTGTGCTTGAAATGAACAACTATGCAAACGAACATTCCGAGCTCTTCTATCAGTATTATGAAAAGCTCTACTACGGTGAGATTACAGAGAAGGAAATTCCTTACGACGACCTTATCAAACAGTATGAAGAAAAGCTTGCTGCAGCAGAAGCAGACCTTGAAAAGGGTATGATCAACTACTACATGCTTGCTCTTTCAAGCATCTGCGGCAAGGATGCCGAAACACAGCTCAAGTACTGCAAGGCTGTTGCAGAGCAGGCATCCGAGTGCACATGGCTTTATCAGGATAACATTATCACCCTCTACATCCAGACGGGCGACTATGCAAAGGCTGACGAATACATTGCAAAGCTTCGTGAAAAGAACCCCGAAAGCGTATACGCTGACAGATACGAGGCAATTTCACTTCGCTATCAGGGCAAGTACGAGGAAGCTATAAAAGGCTTTGAGGCAATTATAGCAACAGTGGAAACACACGAGCTTTATGACGTATACTACGATGCTCTTATATGTGAATTTATGGCCGGCAACTATGAGAAAGCTCTCGAGTATGCTTCCGCTTGCTTCAACGACCAGTATTATCTGACACCCGATAGCGTAAACTTCTACGCACTGCTGAGCAAAAAGCTCGGTAAAGATTCGGGCTACGATGCTGTTGTAGAATTCCTCAAGGGCTACGATATGAAAATCAGCCCGAGCGTCGATAAATATCTCAGCGGTGAAATCACAGCTGAACAGCTTATAAAGAACGGTGAGGTGGTATTTGAATGAGACTGATTTATGTTATTACAAAAATTCTGACATTTCCCGGCGCACTGACAAAGGCTTTATTTGAGCAGATTATGTGCCGCATATTCAAATGCCCTGTAGAGGACAACCGCTACCTTCGCACAGACGAAATGTGCGGCCACGTTGACCACGAGCTTATTGAGCGACCCGTTGCAAGCTATATGTTCTGCTTCATTCCCGGTCTGCTCAATTTCCTGCTTGCACAGATTCTGTGCCTCTTCCCGCTTATCAACATCGGTCTGCTTGGCAATTACCAGGGCTTTGTTGCTTCATCCGGTCTTTCATCCTTAATTAAAGAAGAAGCAATGGTCAACACACTTGACTTTATTCTGCCCTTCTTCTTCGCCTGGGTTTGCGTATCACTGCTTACAAACATCTTCCCGCTTATTGAGGATGCAGTTGTTATGAAGGAGCAGTACAAAAAGCTCAACCCCGTGCTGAAGGTAATTTTCTTCCCCGGCTACATCGTGATGCGTATTGGCGCAGTGCTTGAGAAGTACGGCATCACATTCCTTCTTCTTGTTGCACTTACGTTTGTTATTGCGATAGTACACTGAAATTGACAGAAAAGAGACTGTCTCAGTAAGATGAAAAAGACATTTTCTCCGAACGACAGGCGTATTGATATACGTCGAGTTCGGAAAAATAGCTAAAAAGAAACGTTATATATCGTTTGTAACTTTAAAATGACAAAATGGCTTGAGAGGTTTAGTTGCCTGCTCAAGCCATTTATCATTCTATTTCGTTTCTTTTGTTTTTCGCTTAGTGAGACAGTCTCTCACTTATTTCTTCATAAAAGAGTTACAGTCAACACATTCGGGCTTTGTGGGGTTAGCCTCGTGTGTGCCGATTGAAACCGTGTCGAGTGTGCAGTAGTTGGAGGTATCACAATGATATTTGCACTGTGAAACGCTGCAACGGATGCACTTGTTTTCCTTATCACATGTCATTTTATATCACCTCCGCATTAAATATTCTATCCGCAGGAAGATGATATATTCTTTTTATTTTTTGTTATTGTTCAAAGCATCCGTAAGCGATTGAACAGAAATTTTATCCTTAAAAAATCCGAGCGTGCCTGAAAGACGGTCAAGCGGCTTGGGATTCCAATGAGATATCGGCGCAGGCTTAATTCCGATATTTTCAAGCAGAGGAGTAATTGCAATAAATCGCTTTTCAAAGCTTTCATAATCAAGGCTTTCTTTTTTGCTCCAGCCGTTTTCTGCAACAGCGGCAAAGCGAGGGAAGAACATATAGCAAAGCTTATCAAAATCGCATATATATTCCGTCCATATCGGCACCTCAACACCCGCAATATATTTTTCCATAACGGGTGCAACACCCTTGAGCACGGGGTTGAAATTATATGTCTTTTTCAGCGGTGTCATATAGTAGGGATAATCGCAGTAATAGTGGTAAAAATCACTTGTGATGACACTGTGCGCACGGTTTGCCCACTTTACACTGTTCTTTTTCGGGTCCATCCACATCTGCACCGTTGTATCCTCGGGCAAGCAATCACCCGCAAGGCTTTCGTTCCACACAATCGGCTTTTTGCCTTGCTTTTTGAGGTGCTTTATAACCTCGCCCGTAAACCAAGCCTGGAGTTTCGAATAATCAACCGTCACAAGCTCGCTGAGCTTTTCACGGCATTTCGGGCAGGATTTCCAATGGTTAAACTTCACCTCGTCACCGCCGATATGAAAATACTCATACGGAAAAAGAGAAATCACCTCATCCAGAAGCTCGCAAACAAACTCAAGCGTTTTTTCGTTACCTACGCAGAGCACATCCTCAAAAACGCCCTGCCTTGTCTTTACGGCAACCTCTTCATCACAGCAGGAAAGCTCGGGATAGGAGTGAATAACTGCGCTTGTGTGGCCCGGAATATCAACCTCTGGTATAACCTCTATAAAACGCTCCTTGCAGTATCTGACAATTTCTTTTATTTCTTCCTGTGTGTAGTATCCGCCGTAGCGTTCTTTTTTATGTATGCCGCCGAAGTCATCACCCTCTCTCCACGAACCTTTTTCGTTAAGAAGAGGAAACCTTTTGCTTTCGATTCTGAAGCCCTGGTCATCACTCAGATGCCAATGCATACGGTTGAATTTAAGCATTGCCGCCGCATCAACAAGCTTTTTTATTTCGTCCATGCTCTGCATATGTCTTGCGCTGTCAAGCATAAAGCCACGGTAAGCAAAACGGGGCTTATCCTTCACCGTGACGCACGGAATCATACCGCCGGTTTTAAGCTGTTCAAGCGTTTTTGCAGCATAGAAAAGGCCTGCATCGGTCTGTGCGGTGAGCTTTACGGAATTCTCATCGGCCGTAATTATATAGCCCTCATCGCCGAGAGTTTCGTCTTTTATTTTGTAGCTGTCAATATTATCCGGATTTTTAACAAATCCGTCAGAATATTTTATGCTGTTTGGAATCGGTACAACGTTCATTTTTTACACTCCTATGTATGGGGAAATTTATCCCCATTGAGAATCAGTCCATTGTGTTGTTATCCTGTGTTGTGATAACTGTTGCGCCCTCTGCCTGTGTACGGAAAAGCAGGGAGATGCACCAGATACCCGCAAGGGCAACAAGCGTATAGACAATACGGGCGGCAATGGAAGCCTGACCGCCGAAAATCCAGGCAACAATATCGAACTTAAAAAGGCCGATACTGCCCCAATTGAGTGCGCCGATTATAACGAGCGCAAGAGATGTTTTATCCAGCATTTTATCTCACCCCTTTTTACCGTTTGAACGGTCGGTAATAGCATTACCACGGAACTTTGAAATATGCGGATATTTTCAATTTTTAAACAATGCGTTTTTTAAACGCAAATCACGCAAAATAAAATTTTTCAAATCATGCGTAAGCAAATCATTTTAATACCTTAATTAAGTTGCTATACTATTGAATGTTAAATACGCCGAGGAAACTTTAACCGCTGTATTAACGTTTGTGTTTTTATGATTTGTTGCGGTGCAACATGATTTGAATTGATAAATCAATTCATTATCGCATAGGATTATCAAGCGTTTGCCATTGCCGAAACTGCTTTGCGAAGCAGGTCAACAGGCTCATCACCGGGAAATATTTTAATTGCGATATACGGCTTTGCACCCTTTGCAACAATCGAAGCACGCTTGCCCATTGTTGTAATAAGTGCGGCAACCTTGCTCATATCGGGCCGCTCAAGATAAAGGTGAAGCACCTTCATCTTCTGACCGATTTCGTATATGCCGAGCTGTGCGGCGGAATTTCGCAAAAGCGAAACGTTGATAAGGCCCGTAACGCTGGGTGGCGGGTCACCAAAGCGGTCTATAAGCTCGTCAAGCACGTCATCTGCATCCGCTTCGTTTTTAATATCTGCAATCCTGCGATACATTGCAAGCTTTTGCGGCACGTTTGAAATATATTTTTCGGGAATGTGCGCATCAACTCTAAGATCAATAAGACATTCCTTTGTGGGTTCGGTCGGTTCTTCGCCCTTCTCCTCGCTTATTGCTTCGCCGAGAAGCTTGACATACATCTCGTAGCCGACAGCCTCCATATAGCCGTGCTGCTGTGCACCGAGCACATTGCCCGCACCTCTGAGTTCAAGGTCACGCATTGCAATTTTAAATCCGCTGCCGAATTCGGTAAACTCTCTTATCGCTTCAAGACGGTGTGTTGCAATATCGCTCAGCTCCTTGCCGAGAGTAAAGGTGAAATAAGCACTTGCCCTTCGTGAGCTTCTGCCGACACGTCCTCTTATCTGGTGAAGCTGTGCAAGACCCATTCTATCCGCATTTTCAATAATAAGCGTGTTGGCATTTGGCACGTCAACACCCGTTTCAATAATGGTTGTGCAAACGAGCACGTCAGCCTCACCCTCAAGCATTGCCTGCCATACTTCGCTGAGTTCATCCTCACTCATCTTGCCGTGGCCGATTACAATTTTTGCATCTGGCAACACATCGTGAAGCCTTGCGGCACAGCGCTCAATATCATCCACCCTGTTGTGCAGGTAGTAAACCTGGCCGCCTCTGCGAAGCTCACGGTCAATCGCCTGCGCAATAATATCAAGGTCGTATTCTATTACATAGGTCTGTACGGGGTGCCTGTCCATAGGCGCCTCTTCAAGCGTAGACATATCCCTGATGCCCGTCATGGCCATATTGAGCGTACGCGGAATAGGTGTTGCGGAAAGCGTGAGCACGTCAACCGCAGGATAAAGCTCCTTGAGCTTTTCCTTTTGCTCAACACCGAAGCGTTGCTCTTCATCAATTATAACAAGGCCGAGGTCCTTGAATTTTATATCCTTTGAAATAAGCCTGTGTGTGCCGACGATTATATCAAGCGAGCCTCTGCGCAAATTGGCAAGAATTTTCTCCTGCTCCTTGGGTGTACGGAAGCGTGAAATCATATCACACTCAACTGGGAAGGTGTCAAAGCGCTTTTTGATTGTCTGGTAATGCTGCATTGCAAGCAACGTGGTGGGCACGAGAATTGCGCACTGCTTGCCGTCGGCAATACATTTGAATGCCGCACGCAGAGCAACCTCTGTTTTGCCGAAGCCTACGTCACCGCAAAGAAGCCTGTCCATAGGATGCGGCTTTTCCATATCACGCTTGATTTCGGCAATGCAGCGAAGCTGATCGTCAGTTTCTTCAAATTCAAACCTGCGCTCAAAATCACTTTGCATATCAATATCGGGCGAAAAAGCATAGCCCTGAATATTAAGACGCTTTGAATAAAGGTTGATAAGCTCTGCCGCCATATCCTTGACGCTTGAGCGCACACGCGAGCGTGTTTTGTTCCAATCATCACTGCCGAGCTTATTGAGCGAAACCGTTTTTGTTTCACTTCCGGGGCCGATATATTTTGTAACAAGGTCAAGCTGTGTTACGGGCACATAGAGCACACCGTCTTTAGCATACTTAATTTTAATATAATCCTTAATCATACCGTCGGCATTGAGGCTGTTTATTCCATCAAAAATGCCGATGCCGTGCGTTGCGTGAACAACGTAGTCGCCCCTGTGAAGCTCATCAAGGCTATTGAAGGTCTGACCCTTATTTTTCTTTTTTGCTTTACGCAGTGAGCCGAGATTTGCCTGCCGTGAGCCGTAGGTTATAACGAGCGATTTTGCGGCGGGATATTCAAAGCCGAATGAAAGACTGCCGTTAATTACACTCACACAGCCCGACGGAAATTCAAGCGGCACGACGGGAAAAAACATTGCGTTTACGTTTTCATCCGCAAGCTCCTCGGCGAGCGATTTTGCCGCCTTTTCACTTCCTGCAAACACAACCGCCTTGTAATCTTTTGATATTGCAGGGCGCACATCCTCAATAAGGTCAAGAAGCTGACCCGTCCAGGGCGGAAGCTGACGTGCGGAAACGGTAACAAGGTTCTTAACGGGAGTATCAAATCTGCCACGTGGCAGATTATCCATATAAACTGCCCTTCGTTTTTCATAGAGTGAAAGAAGCTCGTCAAAGGTGAGGGCAAATTTATCCATCCCTTTTGAGAGCACGCCCTCTTCAAACATTGCCTTTATATCTTCATTGAGAATTTTTTCGCTTGCCTGTGCGTGAGTTTTTACGGCAGAGGTTTCACAGACAAAAAGCATATAGCCCTCTGCGTGCTCAAAAACGGTTGCACCGCCGTTACCGAGCAAGGGCATATAACGGTCGAGCGATTCAATGCGCACACCGTTTTTAATTTTTTCTATATCCTCATCAAGCAGAGCCTTTGCCTTAACAGAGCCCTTGCCTTTAAGCGTTAATTTATGCTGTTCAATTATGCCGATAAGCGATTCGGGGCTTTCAAAAAGAATGCCCGTTGCCGGCGTGATAAGCACCTGACCAATCTGCTCGGTGCGGCGCTGTGTATCGGTTTCAAAATAGGCTATGCTGTCAACCTCTTCGCCCCAAAGCTCAATTCGCACGGGCGCTTCAAGCGAAGGCGGAAAAATATCAATAAGGCCGCCTCTTATTGCAAACTGACCTCTGCCCTCAACAAGCTCACATCTTACGTAGCCTGCGGCAACAAGGTCATCGGCAATCATATCAAGCGGAATTTCACTGCCGACCTCAATAACCATTGTGTTTCGGCGCAGAATATGCGGCTCAATAGTGAGCTGCATCGCCGCCTCAACGCTCATAACAACCGCATCAATAGTCTGCTGAGCCATTGAGGAGAGCACGCCTAAACGCTGCTGCTCATATTCACGTGAGTGCGCCTGGGTAGGACGGAAGCTGAAATCCCCCGCAGGATAGAGTGCCGCCGCAGTGCCCATTGAAATAAGGTCGTCACGCATCTTTGTTGCCGAGCTTTCGTCGGGCGTGATTATAAGCGCACGGCGCTTTTTTTCAACACAAAGCGAATGAATAAAATGTGCCTTGTGAATGTGAGAAAGGCCGAGCACACCCATAGGCAGTTGATTTTTATCAATCGCCTTTGAGAGCTCACCGTATTCAAAAAGTCCTTGTGAAAATTTAGTTAATGCTGACATTTTTCCTCCGTATTATTTGCCTGTACACAATAAAAAATGTGTTTTGAAAAAACACAAATCATGCAAAAGTAAGTTTGCAAATCAATTCATTGATTATTAACGCCGAAAGGCAGGGAATGGTATTACCCACCCCCTGCGGTATATTTAAGTAATAGTGAAAAGTGAATAGTGAAGAAGTAAAATCAATGGCTGAATTTGCTCATTGCCTCATCAATTTTACCGTCGGCAAGGTATTCGAGCGCATCGCAGGCCTTTTCCATAGCCTGCTTCATCTGCGGTATTTCGTCCTTTGAGAAGGCCGAAAGCACGTAATCGGCAAGGTCATAATCCTCGTGCGGCTTTGCACCTACACCGAGCTTGATTCTCGGAAAATTGTCACTGCCAAGATGCTGAATTATGCTCTTTATTCCGTTGTGGCCGCCTGCACTTCCCTTTCGTCTGATACGAAGACCGCCGCAGGGAAGCGAAATATCGTCAAATATAACAATTACCTTTTCGGGCGGGATTTTATAGAAACGGCACGCTTCGCCTACCGCTTCACCGCTCAGATTCATAAACGTCTGCGGCTTCATCAGCAGACAGCGGTGTCCGCCTATATCCGCCTCACCCACCGTAGATTTAAACTTGATTTTGTTAATCTTCACACCGAGCCTGTCCGACAGCATTTCCATACACAGCCAGCCTGCATTGTGGCGGGTGTTTTCATACTGTCTGCCGGGGTTGCCGAGACCTACGATAAGGCACTCGGGACCCGATGAAGAAAAGCTTTTTTTCTTAAATATCATTGCCGTTTTCGTTATCTTTCTTTATTTTTTCCTCTAATTTGTCCAGCCACTGGTTTGCCGACTTGAGAGTATAGAAGGTGTGCATTTCATTTCTGGGATAGCGCATCATATAGCTGAGCACACGGTTACGCTCCGCATTGGGGTAAAACCACGTTCTTCTCAATTCATCCATACGCAAAAACTCGGGACAGTTTTCGGGCATATCGGGTCTGTCTTTTGAGTGAAATTTTATTCTGCGCTTTACCAGATTCATATAGCAGGTGGCACGTCCTATATCCATAAAAAGCACGGCATCTGCCTGCAGAAATCGCTCCTTGAGTGTTGAGCCGTAATTTCCGTCTATAATCCATTCGTCAGCTGCGGCAAAGCTCTTAACCTTTTCGAGCCACTGCTCACGTGGAGTTTCGCCCCAGCCGGGTTGCCAATATTCCTTGTCAAGATGTATGAGCGGCAGACCCATAATCTCGGCAAGACGTGTTGCAAACGTGGTTTTTCCGCTTCCGCAGTTACCCACGACAAGTATTTTTTTACATTCTCTGAAGCCCATTGCGATAAACCTCATTCCCTTTTTGTTTTTTGGGGTTATACCGTAGTGTAGTCAAGTGTATTTCGGTAATTATATAATTATAAATAAACAACCTTAATTCTAAATTAAAATTATAATTAAACATTAAAGCGGAACAGAACTATGTCACCGTCATTCATTACATATTCCTTACCTTCACTGCGGACAAGGCCCCTTTCCTTTGCGGCTGTCATTGTACCGCAAGCCATAAGGTCGTCAAACGCTATAACCTCTGCACGAATGAAGCCACGCTCAAAATCGCTGTGGATTTTACCCGCCGCTTGAGGAGCCTTTGTTCCCTTTTTAATAGTCCAGGCTCTGACCTCGGGCTTACCTGCCGTAAGGTAAGAAATGAGGCCGAGAAGGCTGTAGCTGCGCTGAATAAGAAGGTCCAGACCGCCCTGCTCAATGCCGAGGTCGGAGAGGAACATCTCTTTTTCTTCCTTGCTCAGTGAAGCAATTTCTGCCTCAAGCTCAGCGCAAATCGGGAGCACCTCTGCGCCCTCTGCCTTTGCAATTTCACAAACCTTAACGTATCCCTCGTTCTTGTCAAGGCCGTCAACAAAGTCTTCCTCGCTCATATTGCAGGCATAGATAACGGGCTTTGCTGTGAGCAGAGTGGACTGAGCAAGAATCTCTTTTTCATTCTCGTCGCACTCAATGTTTCTTGCGGGTGTGCCTGCCTCAAGCTCTTCCTTTACCCTCTTGAGGAAATCGAGCTCAGCGGCAAGTGTCTTGTCTCCCTTCATTGCTTTTGCTGTGCGGTCAATTCTGCGCTCAATCATCTCAAGGTCGGAGAAAATAAGCTCAAGGTTAATTGTTTCAATATCACGTGCAGGGTTGATACTGCCGTCAACGTGAATAATATCGTCATTGATAAAGCAGCGTACAACGTGAACTATAGCATCAACCTCGCGAATATTTGCAAGAAATTTGTTGCCAAGGCCTTCGCCCTTTGACGCACCCTTTACAAGACCTGCAATATCAACAAATTCGATAACGGCAGGCGTATACTTATCGGGGTTGTACATTTCGGCAAGCTTGTCAAGCCTGCTGTCCGGCACGCTGACAACACCTATATTCGGCTCGATTGTGCAGAATGCATAGTTTGCCGACTGTGCACCTGCGTTTGTGATAGCGTTGAAAAGTGTGCTCTTGCCGACGTTGGGCAAGCCTACAATACCAAGTTTCATTTTTGTTTCACCAGTCTGCCTTCAGAGGCAGTCCTTTCTCTCTCCATTATTATGATAGTAACAACTATAAACGAAATAAACATTATGAAAAACGTTCTGTAACCCGATGCCCATACGGTAGGTGAAAAGCCCATAATCATACGGGATGCAAAGCCCGCCGCAAGAACGGTGTAAGCTTTGATTACAAGCCGTTTTTCTTTCAGAATAACTGCCAGTGTGTACATAATACACGCAAGCACAATAACAAAATAAATATCTGCAACCGCTGAAAAATGATAAACCGCTTTTGTCATACGGTAATGCTTTAAGCTTTCGAACGGTTTAATAAAACTAACTGCCGTAAGCACAACCGCAGACACAATCGGGAACAGCGCCGCTAACCTACCCGACAGCTTTTTTGATTTTCTGAAAAGAACAACCGCCAGAAAAACGGTAAACGCAACAAATGCCGCAAACGCAAACCTTACGTCCATTGTAAAGCAGTACATCGTAGAAGAAAAACCGAGCTCAAGCTTTTCGAGAAATCCAAGCGAAGCAAAATCGGGAAAATATCTTGCAGTTTCTCTCAGCATACGTGAATTATCCTGCGAAGTGTTGCCCACATAGGCATAAACCAGGCCAAAAGCACTTATTGCAAGAAAAATCAGCGGATAAATATTAAACCGTCTCTTTACAAAAAACAGATATACACAGCCGATAATAAGCGTAGCGGTCAACACTGCGGACATCTGCTCCATATTAACCGCATAGAGGGCAAGCGGTACACCGAGGATATGCACGAAAGATTGCTTATCGGATGCGATATTCTGAAACATCAGCAAAACCGTTAAGCCAAAAGCAACCGGCCACAAATAATTCACCGTTGTTGCAATGAAGCCTGCATCAACCACTACCATTGCAGGAAAAACCGAGAGGCCGCAGATTAAGCCTTGAGTTTTTCTCTCTGTTACTTTAAGCAGCTTTGCAACTGCAAACGGTAGCAAGGTAAGCACAAACGGATTTATAAGCCGCCACAGAATGTGATATTTTGAAAACACATAGGTCATTGTGTCGGTCATTATTCTGCTGCTGCCGTAAAGAAAATCGCCAAGTGCCATTGAAGCTTCTGCACCGAAGATTTTATCGTCGCCCCAATTGAGCGGCAGAAAAAGATGTGCAACCAGAGCAAACAGCAGAAAAGCAACGAACGGGCTGATATTTTTGAAAGAAATTTTCATTCCACCCGCCCCTTTGCATAGTAATCCATTTTAACTATATAATTATATATGCTTTTACGGAAAAAGGCAAGAGGATTTTTGTATTTCGCGCTGAGATTGACATTTACACTATATTTGTATATTATATATAATATATAGTCTGCGGAGGTTACATTATGAAAATGAGGCCCGAACATGAGAAAAAGGCAGTTAAGGTGCTCAGTACGGTTGCGCCGTTTTCTGCACTGTCTGCCGCACGTATTCAGTCACTTGTTGCAGGTGACGGTGTTCAACTCAAGGAATTCTCCGCAGGCCAGCAGGTTTTCCCCTGCCGCAGTTTAAGCGACTGTATAGGTATACTTCTCAGCGGTGAATGCCGCTCGCTTGCAGGCAAAAAAATTGTTTCCGTACAGCAGGAAGGTGCGCTTTTCGGACTGGCAGAGCTTTACTCCGCACAAAGCAGCACAGCACTTAAATCCGAGGCCTCGCAGGTATGCCGCGTGCTTTTCATCGGTCACCATACTGTTGATATGCTGATTGAGGACAGCTCCGATTTTGCCCGAAGCTATATCGCACTGCTGAGCGAAAGCGTTATCAAATCGCAGTCTCAGGCGCAGACGCTTGCAGGCGGCAGTGCAGAAAAGGCTCTTGCGGAATATCTGCTTTCACGACCTAAAAATGCAAAAGGTGAGGTTGCTTTGCCGCAGGATATGATGAAGCTTGCAAAGCAGTTGAGCCTTGGAAAGAATTCACTTTTCAAAGCGATTGATTCGCTCAATTCTTCGGGCGCAATAAGCTTCAACGGCAGTGCCGTGTACATCAAAGATGAGGAAAAGCTGAAAGGTTTTATATAAATATCGACACTAAACCCTTTATTTTTAATTAAATATAAAGTATAATATAAATTTGAACTGACAGTAAGGAAGGTAAAGCGAATGTCAATTTTCACAAAAATCTTCGGCGATTATTCAAAGAAGGAACTTAAAAGAATAACTCCGCTCAAAAACAAGGTGTTAGACCTTGAGGATGAGTACGCACGCCTGAGCGACAAAGAGCTGCAGGCAAAGACACCCGAATTCAAATCAAGACTTGAAAAGGGCGAAACGCTCGACGATATTCTGCCCGAGGCATTTGCCGCCTGCCGTGAGGCTGCGTGGCGCGTGCTCAAGCAGAAGCATTACCCCGTACAGATTCTCGGCGGTATCGTGCTTCACCAGGGCAGAATTGCAGAAATGAAAACAGGTGAAGGTAAAACACTCACCACTACCCTGCCTGCATACCTCAACGCACTCAGCGGCAAGGGTGTTCACATCGTTACGGTTAACGATTATCTTGCACGACGTGACTCTGAGTGGATGGGCAAGGTCTACCGTTTTATGGGTCTCACAGTCGGCCTTATAGTGCACGATTGCGACAACAATCAGCGTCGTGAGGCCTATGCCGCAGACATCACCTACGGCACTAACAACGAGATGGGCTTTGACTATCTTCGTGATAATATGGTGCAGTATAAAGAGCAGCGTGTTCAGCGAGGACACAATTTTGCAATCGTCGATGAGGTTGACTCAATTCTTATAGACGAAGCAAGAACTCCGCTTATTATTTCCGGCAGAGGCGAAGCCTCAACACAGCTTTACGACCTTGCGGACAGATTTGCAAAATCGCTCAAAATGGTTAAAGTTCGTGAGGTTGACAACAAGAAGGAAACCGTAGAATCCGTAGGTGACGACGGTGACTACGTTGTTGACGAAAAGGCACGCACCGCAACGCTTACAAAAAGCGGTGTTGAAAAGGCAGAGCGTTATTTCAACGTTGAAAACCTTATGGATGGCTCAAACCTCACAATTCAGCACCACATCAACCAGGCTATTAAGGCAAACGGCGTTATGCGCCGTGATATAGACTATGTTGTAAAAGACGGCAAGGTACTTATTGTTGACGAATTCACAGGCCGAATTATGCTCGGCAGACGTTACAACGAGGGTCTGCACCAGGCTATTGAAGCCAAGGAAGGCGTAAAGGTTGAGCACGAGAGCAAAACTCTTGCAACAATCACCTTCCAGAACTATTTCCGTATGTTTGACAAGCTTTCGGGTATGACCGGTACAGCTAAGACCGAGAGCGTAGAATTCCAGGAGATATACAGCCTTGACGTTGTTGAGGTGCCCACAAACAAGCCTATGGCAAGAAAGGATAACCCCGACGTTATCTATAAGACAGAGCCCATCAAATTCCGTGCAATTCTCGACAGAATCGAGCAGTGCCACGCAAAGGGTCAGCCCGTGCTTGTAGGTACAATCTCAATTGAAAAATCAGAGGTGCTCAGCGCACTTCTCAAAAAACGCGGCATCAAGCATCAGGTGCTCAACGCAAAGTTCCACGAAAAAGAAGCCGAAATTATTGCGCAGGCAGGTAAATTCGGTGCAGTTACAATCGCAACGAATATGGCTGGCCGAGGCACCGATATTAAGCTTGGAGGTAACGAGGAATTCCTTGCAAAGAGCGAAATGCGCCGTATGGGCTACTCGGAAGAAATGATTGCCGAGGCAACAGGCTTTGCCGAAACAGATAACGAGGGAATTCTTGAGGCACGCAAGACATATACCGACCTTGAGGCAAAATACAAGGCAGAAATCGCACCCGAGGCAGACAAGGTACGTGAGGCAGGCGGCCTTTATATCATAGGCACAGAGCGTCACGATTCAAGACGAATTGACAACCAGCTCAGAGGACGTTCAGGCCGTCAGGGCGACCCCGGCGAAAGCCAATTCTTCCTGAGCTTTGACGATGACGTAACACGTCTCTTCGGCGGTGACAGAGCACAGATGATGCTTGAGCGTCTCAACGCACCCGAGGATATGCCGCTCGACACCAAGATTTTCTCCAACATTGTCGAAAACGCACAAAAGAAGGTTGAAAGCCAGAACTTTGCAATACGTAAAAACGTTCTTCAGTATGACGACGTTATGAATAAACAGCGTGAGCTGATTTACAAGCAGCGTAACCAGGTGCTTGACGGCGACGACCTCAAGGAAGTTATGAAGAAGATGATGACGGACAGCATCAGCGACACTGTTGATTTCCATCTGCCCGCATCGGCCGATTCAGCCGACTGGAGCGTTGAAGGTCTGCGCTCATACTACATGAATTGGCTTCTCACTCCCGAGGATTTTGCACACGGCATTGACGACAGCGAAGAAGCAAAAGAGCTTCTTATTTCACGTGCCGAGGAAAGATATGAGCAGAGAACTCAGGAGCTCGGCGAGCTTATGCCTCTGCTTGAAAGAAAGGTACTGCTCGACAACGTTGATGCAAAGTGGATGGACCATCTTGACGCAATGGAAGAGCTCAAGCGAGGCATCGGCCTGCGTGCATACGGCCAGAAGGACCCCGTTGTTGCATTCCGTTTCGAAAGCTACGATATGTTTGACGATATGACACGCCAGATAAGACAGGACACTGTGCGTGTGCTTCTTACAGCTGTTGTTAAGACAGAGGACGACACAAAGCGTGAGCAGAAGGTGAAAGAGGTTGCCACAAACGCAGGCGGCGACGGCACAGACAAAAAGCGTCCCGTACGCAAAGCGGCAAGCGAAAAGGTGGGCCCCAACGAATTCTGCCCGTGCGGAAGCGGCAAGAAATACAAAAAATGCTGCGGATCACCTGCCGCACAGGCACAGAAGAAATAAACTTATCAAGCGGTGAAGAGGTGCAAAACACCTCTTCGCTGTTGCGTTTTAAAACAGAGATAAAAAGAAGGTAGCTTATGTATCAGCAGCTTATTGATTTTTTTAAGGATAAAAGCGTGCTTATTCTCGGTCTTGGCAGAGAGGGCAGAGCAACTCTCGCCTTTCTTCGCCGCTACTACCCCGATATGCACATCACCATAGCAGATAAAAATCCCGTTAAGGTTGAAGACAACAATGTCACTCTCATCTGCGGTGAAAATTATCTGGACTGCATCAATGATTTTGACGTTGTAATGCAGAGTCCCGGCATATCACTGCGTGACGTTAAAATTAACGAAAGCACAACCGTTACGGGTGAAATGGATTTGTTTCTGCGCTTTGTCCCCTGCCGTAAGATTGGCATAACCGGCACAAAGGGCAAGACCACCACAACAACTCTTGTTTACCGTATGCTTCAGGCAGGCGGTGTGCCTTCTATGATTATGGGCAACATCGGCACACCTGTTTTTGAAAGCCTTGACGAAATTGAGGGCAAGATTGCGGTTATTGAAATGAGCTGTCATCAGCTTGAATTTTCGCACGCTTCGCCCGATGTTGCAATTTTCACTAATGCCTACCCCGAACATCTTGACCATTACAACGGCTTTGAGGGTTACATCGGTGCAAAGCTCAACATCGTGCGCTATCAGACAGAAGAAAATCTTTTCATATCAAATGCCGACCAGCCACTTGAGGATGTTGTGGGCAGTCTTGATTTTGTGCGCTCACGCAGAAAAACGGTAAGCTGTAAGGCTTATGAGAGTGACGAATTTTTCAAATCACTCACCACACTTTCACCTGCACTTCCCGGTGAGCATCAGTGGCAGGATATTTTCTTTGCCGCAACTGCAGTGCGCGAATTCGGCGTAAGTGACGAAGCAATTGAAAAAGCAGTGAGCGAATTTACGGGTATACCGCACAGGCTTGAATGCTTTGCTGTCAAAAACTCAATCAGCTTTTATGACGATGCAATCGCCACAATTCCCAACGCCGTTATCGGCAACGTTAAGGCTTTGGGCAACGTCGGCACACTTATAATAGGCGGTATGGACAGAGGGCTTGAATACTCACAGTTTGTAGCCGAGCTTATGACTGCGCCTATTGATAACCTTATCTGTATGCCCGAAACGGGTTACAATATTGCAGACGCTCTTGAAGCAAAGGGCTGTACGCTTAAAATTGTGCGCTGTGAAACGCTCGAGGAAGCAGTAGAAAAGAGCTTTGAGCTGACGGCAAACGGCAAAGCCTGCCTGCTTTCTCCTGCGGCGGCAAGCTACAACCGCTACCGCAACTTTGAAGAAAAAGGCAACGCATTCAAAAAGATGGTGGCTGACTATGCAGGCTGAATATCTTATTGAAAATGAAAAACAAATCGGCCTTGAAATTGACGATTTGACAGCTGAAAACCCGCAGGCGGCGCTTGATTACGTGCTCAACCTGCTTTCAGAAAACGAGGCGCTTTTTTCGCATTCACGTGCAGTCAGTGCCTGCCTTGCAAGGCTCGCTAGCCGCTACCTTATGCACCGCAAAAACAAGGATAATATGGTGCGTGTGATTGCAGAAAATGAATATTTGCGAAGCGTCTATTTCGGCAGGCTCAACACATACAAATACTCGCTCATCTTCACTGCAAAGCGTGTGATGAGAAAGGGCGATGTTGACCTGAGCCGTGAAATAATTGACCTGATAAAAAATAATCCCTACCGTGATGACACGGCAGAGGATTACAGCGAGCGTTTTTCGTGGAAATTCATCTCACGCAAAATTCTCGATTCGCAGGAAGAATATTTAAAACTTTCAGATGAAATCGTTGGGCTGTTAAAGCAGTAACAATCCTCCGTCTTTTGCTTCGCAAAATCTACCTCCTTTCAAATGGAGATAAAAAGCTCCCTTTGAAGGGAGTTGGTTGAAATTTAAGGAGTGGTAAATTAAATGAGTTATATTGGCGATATGCGAAAATTTGTAGGTCATGCTCCGATTATGGCTGTTGCCGCTATGGGGATTCTATATAACGAAAAACAAGGTCTGTTACTCGAAAAAAGAACAGATACAGGAGAATGGTGCACTCCCGGCGGCGCAATAGAACTCGGTGAAAGTTTAGAGGAAGCTTTGAGAAGAGAAATCAAAGAAGAAACTAATCTTGATATAGCTAACCCTAAGCTTTTTGATATAAAAGCCAATGTTCATATGGTTTATCCTAATAAGGATGAAGTGTATTATACAGACATTCTTTACGAAATAAACGAGTTTTTTGGAGAATTGAAGCCCGACCGAGAAAGCAAAGAGCTTGCATTTTTCAGTCTTGATAATCTGCCGGAAAATATTATGCCTACACAGATTGGTTATATAAAAAAGTTCGTTGAGTTAAAAACAAAATAATACATTATTGTAATAACAATCCTCCGTCACGGCTTGCGCCGTGCCACCTCCTTTCAAAAGGAGGTTTAGCTTTACTAAACAGCGATGTAAATTGCTTTGTCAAAAGCTCCTTTTGAAAGGAGCTGTCGAGCGTATGCGAGACTGAGGATTGAAAACAAAACAAAAGGAATGTTTAAAAATGGAAAACTCATTCCTGCCAAGGAACAAAAAGCTTAAAGGCTTTTCCAGATCTTTACGAAAAAATGCAACACCGCAGGAAAACAGACTCTGGTATCAGTTCCTCAGAACCTATCATATAAGGTTTAACAGGCAAAGGGTTATAGGCAATTATATAGTTGACTTCTATTGTGACAAAGCAAAGCTGATAGTAGAGCTTGACGGCTCACAGCATTTTGAAGAAACAGGCAAGGCAAAGGATACGGAAAGAGATTGCTATTTGGAAAGCTTAAACTTAAAAGTTTTGCGTTTTTCCAACACAGACATAAACGAACATTTTTACGAAGTGTGCACAGTGATTGATAACACTGTAAAAGAGAGAGTGAACTAACGGACAATCCTCCGTCACGGCTTATGCCGTGCCACCTCCTTTGAAGGGAGCTGTCACCGTAGGTGACTGAGGGTTGTAAAAATAAAAATTGAAAACCAGAGACTAAAACTTCCCTCGGTGTCTCAATGTATGACAGATAAGCAATTTTACTGAGGTATCAAAAATGCAAAAAATGATGAGCCATATGCGCTCGGCGATGGAAAAATATAATATGATAACGGCGGGCGACAGGGTTGCAGTCGGCCTTTCCGGTGGCAAGGACAGCACAGCTATGCTTGTTGCGCTTGCAAACATCAGGCGTTTTTATCCCGAGCCGTTTGAGCTTGTGGCAATTTCGCTCGACCCGTGCTTCGGCGGTGAAGAGACAGATTTTTCTCCGCTCCAAAAGCTATGTGAAGAAATTGGTGTTGAATACATAATCAAACGCACCGAGCTTGGCAAAATCATATTTGAAAACCGCAAGGAAAAAAATCCATGCAGCCTTTGCGCCAAAATGCGCAGAGGCGCTCTCCACGATACCGCAAAAGAGGCAGGCTGCAACAAGGTTGCGCTTGGCCACCACATGGATGATGCGGCAGAAACCTTTATGATGAATCTGCTAAACGGCGGCACTATCGGCTGTTTTTCGCCTGTTACTTATCTTTCACGCAAGGATATTCACGTAATCCGCCCGATGATATTCTGCCGTGAGAGTGAGCCGGCAAGAATTGTGCGCAGGATGGAGCTGCCCGTTGTAAAAAGCCGCTGTCCTGCAGACGGAGTGACAGAAAGAGAGAGTATGAAGCAACTTCTTTCTGGCTATGAGAAAAAATACGGAGACATCCGCTCAAAAATAATAGGCGCAATGCAACGCAAGGGCATTGACGGTTGGGGGTATAAAAATGAGGAAGATTGAAGCAATTTTATTTGATATGGACGGAGTGCTTGTAGACTCCGAAATTCCGCTTATGAAGTGCTGTATAAAGCACCTGAAGGAAAAGTACGGCATTGATGCAAAGCTTGAAGATTTCAACGATTTTGTCGGTATGGGTGAGGATGCTGCAATAGGCGGAGTTGTCGAAAAGAACGGCGGCATATATCTGCCGCAGATGAAGGACGAATGCTACGAGATTTATATTCAGCTTGCAGGCACAATTGTTGACGCCGCACCGAATATGAGCACCGCTCTGCCCGAGCTTAAAAAGAAATATCGCCTTGCCGTTGCATCCTCTGCTGACAGGCGCAAGGTTGTAACAAACATAAACGTGCTCGGTGTTGACGAAAACGTTTTTGATGCAGTTATCACGGGCAGTGATATTGTAAACAAAAAGCCCGACCCCGAAATTTATCTTAAAGCCGCAGCAGCAGTAGGAGTTGCCCCCGAAAACTGTATGGTCGTTGAGGATGCCGTTGCAGGCGTGCTTGCAGGCAAGGCGGCCGGCTGTTACGTTGCAGGCGTTAAGGGCAGCTTCGGAAAGGACGAGCTTATTAACGCAGGTGCTGATGTGTTTGTTGACACAACCTGCGACATAGTTGACATACTTGACAGCTTTTGTTAAAATTTAAATATAATCAAAAAAAGGAGAGCAAACCTATGAAAAAATTTATTTCAATGCTGCTTGCAGTTGTGCTTGTCTTCTGTGCTTCATTTGCAGTAAATGCAGTTGACCTGAGGGATCAGGTAGAAGACCTCAGAGCCGACTTCAAGGCAGGAGAGGGCCCTAAGTCAAACGGCAAATCAATTGACTATATGTACTTCTCACCCGTAGAAAAAAACGACAGTAAGAAATATCCGCTCGTTATCTGGGTGCACGGTATGGGCGACGGCTCAAAGCGTGGCGAGCAGATAAGCAAGCACTACATCGCTTTCTGGGCAAGCGACGAGTTCCAGAGCCGTTTCGGCAACGTTGACGGCGCCTTCATTCTTGCCCCCCGTTCACACGAAGAATATCAGAACTATTGGGGCGACGACCTTATCGTTCCTCTTCGTGCCGCAATTGACGATTTTATTGCAAAGAACAAAAAGAATGTTGACCTTAGCCGAATTTATATCGGCGGCTACTCAATGGGCGGCAAGATGGTTTATAATATGGCTGTGGCCTACCCCGAAATGTTTGCCGCTATATTCCCCATCTGCCCCGCTCTTTCCCCCTCAACAGAGCAATTCAAGTACATAAAGGATATACCCGTATGGCTTACATCCTCCCGCAAAGACCCGATTGTAAACTACGGTATGAGCGTTGAGCCCGGTTGGGAGCGCCTTTGCTCCGTTACAACGGTTGCTTCAAAGTGTCGCTTCACAACACTTGAAAGTGCACGTATGGGCGACGGTACAGCCTGCCCGAGCAACCACCACGCTTGGTTTGCAGTAGAGAACGATATGTTTGCTTATAACGACGGCGCTTATCCGCAGGCCTCAACAGTTGACGGCACAGGCAAGTCTGTCTCTCTCAAGAGCCCCAACGGTATGATTTCGTGGCTTTACTCCCACACATCAGATTTTGACGGCTCAACCTGCAGCGATATGGGCAACCTTGAAAACTCGAGCACATCACAAAGCTATTTTGCAATCTTCTTTAATATTATTGAAATGATAATCGACTTTGTAAAATCAATTATCTCGATGTTTGTAAAATAAAATATAACTTTATTTCAGGGGCAGTAATATCTGCCCCTGATTTTAATATTATAATAAAAATATTTTTAAAAAAGGTATTGACATTTCTGTTTAAAATAGATATAATACTTTTCGCGATGGGGAATAGTGTAACGGTAGCACGACAGACTCTGACTCTGTTTGTTGGGGTTCGAATCCCTATTCCCCAGCCAAAAAGACCTCCTCAACAGACGGGGTCTTGTATTTTTTTGTTGCATATTTATTTTGTTGTG
>JAZUOH010000007.1:0-3291 GCA_045604525.1 Acutalibacteraceae bacterium | reverse complement strand
TTCCTTGTATTCATACTGATTGAAGCCGTAGTATACAAGGTCCTCACGGAAATCGTAGGGCTCATCAATTTCAACGCTGATTGTTGCCTCGACCAAGTAATATTCGTTGTCCTCGGGGTCAAGAATTTGAAGAACAGCCTTGGAGTATCCTTCTTCATTCTTGAAGTCATCTTCAACGTTTATCCAGTCGCCACCGTAAGCAACGGTAAAAAGTGTTGCTTCAATGGCTGCATCGGAATTGCTTGAAGGCTGTTTTGTGTTATCGGGCTTTTCGGGAGTATCTTCACCGCAGGCGGCAAAAGAAAACAACATTGCAAGTGCGAGAAGAACTGCAAGTAATTTTTTCATAGTAATATCTCCTTTACTTTATTTATGCCCAAGGGTCTTCTTCTACGGGCACACGGATATCCTCAAGACACTGGATTTCAACCAAGAACCACTGGCCTGTTGAAGGCTTTCTGCGCAGCTTCATGGGTCTGGGGTTATCTGCGCCGCCGCTGTGAACATAGAGCGTTGCCCAATCCTCATTATCAAAGGAATATGGGTTTTCGATAACGGTAATTTTATAGGGCACGTTGGGCTTATAGCTGTTCTGCGGTGTTGCGCCTTCGAAATATGAGCGAGCCTTATAGCCTTCCGAGCCGAGATGCTCTTTGATAAACTGCTTTTCAAAGCCGCTGACTTCGCCGGGACCTTTAAGGAAGTTGAGCATTTCAATTGTTGCGTCGGGGTTGTGCTCATAGTTGCACAAAGCCGCAAGAGTGAGTGCCGTTGTTTTGAAGGCGGAATCAAGGCTTGCTTCGGGCAGAGCTTTAAGGTCGGCAACGTTTGTCGGAAGTGAAGCAAAGGTAAAGGTTTCGGTGTGGTTTCTTCCCTTACCTACTGCCTGCACGGCATTGTTTACCGCCTTGTTAATTCCTTGTGAAATCTCTCTTTTAAGTGCGGATTCTGCCTGTCTTTTAAGTGAATCAAAAAGTCCCATTGGTACTTCCTCCTATTCTTTGATAAATCTGTAATTCATAAAGGTAAAATATCCGCTTTCGTCAAGCGCCTTTACCCATGATTCTGCTTTTTCGTCAAAAAACTCACCATTAATTCCTGTATCGTACCAAAGCTCACCGTCACGCAGTTCCCACTGCATTGGTGAGTCGGCAATCATACCGTCAACGAGAGTGAAATATCCTGCTGCAACCGCTTTATCCACCTCAGCCTGAGACACGCCTTCGGGCAGCGGCATGAGCATATACATTTTGCCGTCATCGCATATTTTAATCTGCATACCGATAATCTTTTTGCGCTCCTTCATTTCTTCGTTAGCGGCATCTTCATCTGTTTCATCTATGTAAAGCATAGGTGAAGCAAGATACTCTTCTGCTGTCAGATAAACCAGCTCGTCGTCATCCGTATATGTACCTATTGAATGAAAATTCCATTTGCCGATAAAATCCATATCGTTTCCTCCATAGGGTGGCGAGTATAATCTGAACCCGTTTTTTACGGGGCGGATTTTCGCCATCCCTTCGTTAAAATACTCGTAAATCCGTTAGGATTTACTGCGTTTTGTACCTTGATATGCCAAAAATCCGCTTCGCAAAAAATCAGAGACCCAAAAGTGCGAATTTTTGATGGATTTTTGGATGTTGAGGATGCCGACAGGCTGTCGCCTTTCAAATCCGAAACGCCGAAAAGCCGCAAAAATTCACTCTTTTGGGCGAGTTCGGATTATATTCGTCACCCTTGTTAATTTTGCTTATTTTCTGTTTGCTTCGGCTTTTCTCTGCGCGCAACGTTGTTATACAGGAAATTGTCCGCACTTCCTGTTATAACCATACTGCCGGGTCGGGTATAGACGGTTGCATTTTCCTGCATTTTTACCGACTTGTTTTTTGAGGCGATGCCGTTAATGATAAGGAAGCCGACAAGCAGACCTATCAGAAGCGAAACGGGCAACCATATAATTGAAACGCCGTCCTTTTCTTCGCTTGCGCCTATTGTATCAGTACCGTTATTCAAAGGCTCGTCGTCATAAACATATCCGCCGGAATAGCCGTTTTCAAGATACTCTTCCACAAGCTCATGGCAAGCATATATTCCGCCGTAATAGCTGTCGTTGCTGTCATACGCATTAATCATACTGCCAACAGCGGCATCTGTCAGAATTTCTTCTGCATTGCCCCAAGCAAATGTTGAATATTCTTTGTTCCAATCGTCGTGAACGATTATTATACCGTTTTTGTTATCGGTGTAATCGCCATAGGTTTGAGCAGCAAATTCATCGACAGTTACATCGCCGGTACCTTCGGTTATGCAGAAAAGCACGGTAATGCCGTAATCAGTTTCGAGCTTTTCGGCAAACAAATCAAGTTCTTCAATTTCACTTGAAGACAGCTTATCGGCATAATCTATCACATACTGCTGAGTGTAAGCAGATGCAGAGAATACGAACGAAACACAAATCAGAGCTGCAATAATTATTGCAAAAATCTTTTTAGTCATATCTCCCGCACCTCCTTAAAGCAGCTCAATCAGCCACAAAAGGCCGTAAATTGCTGCGCCTATGCCTGCACCGAGAAGAAGCGAAGCCTTTGTGACGGCTTTTTTATCGGTGGGAATATTGCCGACGAATTTACCCGTCTGTCCGTTCATTGCAAAGGTGAAATTCTCACCGTTCCACTTTGTGTTGAGAAGCCACACGGGATAGAGAGCGTATTTGTAAATGCCGTTGGCAACGTTCATATTTGCGCCCTGATTTTCAACCTCGTCATAGCCCTTTACGGTTTCTTTGAACGAATCAATTATGCTCTGTCTGATTCTTTCATTGGCTCTGGGCATACTTTCTTCTGCTGTAACGTCGTATTTATCCGCAAGATAGCCTGCGAGATATGCGGTGTTGAAATCAACAGCCTGCGACAAATCAAAGGGCTCAACGGATTCCATAAGGTCGTCGGGCATTTTGGTTGAGCCGTCAACGGGAATGTTGTCAAAGCTTATGTTACCGCTTCTGTAAATGTCAAAATACGAGGTTTCTGTGTATTCGTAATTTTCGTCAGACCACGTCTTTACCTTTTTTGCTTTATAGTTTGCGTTGCCGATTGCATCGCACGTAAAAAGCCAATGCGGAACATAAACGCCCTTCATTTCTTCAAGGCGGTTGTCGGTAAGGAATGATTTCGGCACGAATTTTTTGGTTGAAATATGTTTTTTGAGTGCTTCCTTTGCCGCTTTTTTATCGAGCTTGAAAGGAATTACAAGGTCAGGCTTCAACGCGCCCGAAAACTGTCCCTTCATAAC
>JAZUOH010000006.1:0-42866 GCA_045604525.1 Acutalibacteraceae bacterium | reverse complement strand
TTGGTAACTATTCTTCCTTTACCGTCAACGAATATTCCCATCAACAACAAAACAATATCGGTAATCCATCCTACAAAACATCCTCCTAAAGTAAAGCAATAGATTATACCGGTAATTTTTCTGCCCGTATAAAAACGATGTGCACCAAAACCACCAAAAAGTATTGATAGAATTAACGACATTCCCCATGACTTGTCAGAAAAATTAATTTTCGATTTATCCACTGTTGCTCTTTTGCACTTTAAAACCGTTAACGGCGGAAAAAGAAACGAAAAAGAAAAAAACGAACAAAAGAGAATACAAATTCCTATACCTATTGCTCCAATAACTACAGAAAATAACATAAAAGAACAAATAATCGCCCAAATAATAATCATTATTCTGCAAAATAAATTATTCGATTTAAATAATTCTTTAATATCATATAATAAACTATTTTTCATATCATAACACCTCTATTAAGCAAAACAGAATATCTCAATAATTCAAAACTTTATATTGATTATATTACAATATAAAATTGAATGCAACCATAAAAGAAACTATCTACGATTTATAAAACGCAAAGTTTAAAAATTTCCACAATTCAATAACCTTATATTATAAATGGCAAAAAGGGTCGAAAAGTTACATACAAATGCAAAAAAGAGGGACTGTTTCACTTTTTTCGGTGAAGCAGTCCATTTTTATTAATCTGTTGTTCTGATATTAACTTTCTGATGATTACCGCATTCGTGGCAACGAAAGCTTGTGTCCAACGTTCCGACACCTTTGCTGACATTCACACGGGTGTTGTCAAGATATCCGCACACGTCACACTTCTTCTGGTATTTAAAGTTCCGGCTGCCATCCTGTTCAACGATCACCGCTCCCTGCAATGCCGCGTGGTAATACATCTTTTCTGTGCGTATCTCCTGCGGAACATATGCAGTTGTTGCTGACATCTGTACCTGCACCGTTGTTTCAGCTGTAATTGTTTCATCTGCCGTTTCATCACCGCAAGCCGTGAAACCCAAGCACAAAACAGCAGCAGACATCAACAATAAAGCTTTTCTCAAAATCATAAAAAACGCCTCCTGAATTATTTTTACTCATTATAATTCAGGAGGTGGTCTTATTTAGGGGCACAGATTATGACAATTTATCAATTTCATCTTTTGTTAAAAACTTCACGTCAATAACCTTTTCAAAATCTTGCCACGTTTTATATCCGCAATACGAAGATATAACGTCCATCTTTTCACTATAACTTAATGAAATGGTTTCTTTTTCAACCTGCTCTGCAAATGAGTCTTTTTCTAAATCTATAGTATATCCACAGTTTTTATCAACAATATAGAAAGCATAAACTTTTTTATTGCCTGCAGAGTTTAATGCACCTTGAATGTGACGAACCATCTGATTTCTATATGCACCTTTTGCGGTTTTAAGATAAGTTGTTTCCGTTGTAATATGAGACTCAGTCCATTTACCCTCGCAAAGAATGATATAATCATCGCCTTCAATATACAAATCGGGGTATGTATGACCTTCAAAGATATACCATGCCTTGGCGGGTAAATTTTCATAATTCTTCTCAATTTCAGATATTGCTGATTTTTTAGCCGGTTCTTCTCCATTCAACAAATCCACACGATCCTTACCAATAACGGAATAATTATCAGCTTTTTTATTAAAAAGATATTTAATCAAACCTATCAAGTGATTTTTGGTCGGTTTCAATGCTTTTTCTTTTTTTCCTGATTGGTCATCGGCATAAGCATATTCTTTAGGCACACCTAAACCGGCGAGCCCAATAACGCTCAAAAACTTTTCGAAATTCTGAGGATTATCTTCAATTGCATTCATAAGAGGTTTAATTCTACGTTCTGAACTGTTATATTTTCCCATTATTTTCCCCTTGTCTGTTACAAAATATTTTCCGTTTTCTTCTTTTATGTAATATGGCTTACTGTTGAGCAAATTCATTACCTTTTTAAGCCACGGTCTTTCCTCGTTCATTTCACTATTCTGGCATCCGCCCCAGAAAACAAACGGGCAGGCAACGACAGTCTTATCGGAAGAACCGGTGAAATTGTCACTCAATTTACCGGTATCAACTGTTTTCAGGTAAGTAAATCCCTCAAGCACACAGCGTAGCATTGTTTCTTTGCTATCAGGCTTCTTGAGTTCGAGGATGTAAAGAGTATTGTTTTTTTCGTTGTATGACAGCAAATCAATTTTACCGACACCTTTGTTATCTTTGTTTCTTTGATTTTTCAGCGGTGTCTGATAGTCAATCATTTTACCGACAAAGTCAAGAGCTTCTGTTTTACCCTGATTAAAAATCTCAACGGCAATTTTCTCTTCCAATCTGTCATCGCTCGGTATATGCTCGCCCGTATGACTTTCTGTTTTATATGTCTCTTCTCTGGTGATTCTTTTAATTCCGTCAATAAACTCATCTATATGATCGCACACATACTCTGCAACAACCTCGTTATAGAGTTCGCCTGTATCGGTAGTTCTTCCACGGTAATTGACAAACGGTTGCTGATAAAACGTTGACGGATTTGCCATAGCATTTTTACATTCGTTTAAAATACAATCTTTTGTATGAGCCATTATACTCACCTCATTTTTAATATAGCATTAATTATTTTTCTTTTCAATAATTTTCAAACTCATCTTCGTGGGATTTGAAAAACTCATAATACTTTTTTACGTTTTCAAGCTCTGTCCATTTTTCAGTTGTTACCGGTTTTTTATCCAGATTGTAAATCAACGCATTTTTCAGGCTAAGGAACACCGGCGAATGCGTTGAAATAATGAACTGACAGTTATAAAACCTGGCCGAATCTTCAATATACTTTGCAAGGTCGAGCTGATATTTTATAGACAAGCTGTTTTCAGGCTCATCAAGCAAATACAAGGCATCTCGGTCAATATGTTCCGTAAAATAGCGCAATGCGGTTTCTCCATTAGAAAACATATCTATGTTTCTTGCAAGTCGCTCGTTAATAAACTTTGACTGAGTATTATTTTTGTTGAATGCCGATTTTGCCTCTTTCCAACGGTCATAATCGTCAAGTCCGTGAAGTTTGCGATATTCTTCGTCCTCACCTGCGCGCTTACGCATTGTTGCATATCCCTTAATCAGTTGCTCACGGTGGTCATCAATATCCTGATTAAGATATCGCATATTCATTACATAATCAAAAACATCGTCACTTGAAAGAAACTGACTTGTTTCAGGAACATTACCGAAAGCTTCACAACATTCAAGGTACCTGCCAAAAAACGCACTATTGCTGAATTCAGAATGTCTGATTACATTAAGCTCTTCACCGATTATATTAAGCAGCGTTGTTTTGCCAGAACCGTTTGAACCGTAAAAACAGGTTATGTTTCCAAATTCTATCCACTCAAGACCCTTTTGCGGAAAAATCTTCATCGGATAAACTCCGTTGAAACAGGTTCTACGTTCATTAGATATTATACCTAATTCGTCTGAGTCTGATGCCAATTTAAACTGTCTCAAATGTACCATAACTATCTTCCTTTCGATATTCTGCTGTCATTATAACAGATTATATCAAATCGCCAGTCCCGTAAAACGGACTTCACATCGGCAAATTTATGATACAATATGGTATGTCCCCAAAACATACCACACCTTCTGTTAACATCGATTTATCAAAATAACGGGAGGTGAAACCGAATGCAGAAATGGAAGATTGTCTTTCTTATCAACAACGTTCACGGCGAAGAAATAGTCACAGCAAACGGCGCGTATGCCGCACGAATGATGGTTGAAAGCAAGTACAAGGGTCAGAAGTTCGTTCTTCTCAACGTTTTCGCAGTATAGCATGAAAAAAGGAGCTGTCTCACGAAGTGAGGCAACTCCTTAAAAATATAATGTTGTTGATTCTGAAACAGACCCGATTGAAATCCCCAAACTACACCTACATTAGCAACGGCATAATTATATAAGATTCATCCACTCTGCTTTAACAGCTGCGGTATGCTTTAACAGTATATCATCTGTACTTTCGACAAGGATTTTGTTCAGCCACTCAATTCCTTCCTTTATATTACCAAGATAGTAATTGTTATCTGCAATTATAGAATAGATTTCGTGTTTGACATTTTCAGGAGCGGTTTCTCTGTACTTAAACAGTTCTGTTGCCGCTTTCGTAGATTCTTCATACATTTCGCATTGCTGATATAAATAAGGGAAATTTGAATTGGTTTCCCATGAGTCGCCTTCTGTTTCAACTACTTTTTTGTACCAGTTTATTGCCGATTCGTATTGATGAAGCGCAGCCAAAGCAGTTGCAATATTATAAGCATAATCTGCATTTTGGGTCGAATGGAACAATCTGTATCCATAAGGAAGATAATCAAAATATTCGCTGTCGTCAAAATGTTTGTTTGCTTTATTGTATTCCGATTCTGTAAGCGGATCCGATAGATTGTCCGGAGCATCAAAATCCTCGTCAATACGGTTGATGCGCTCGTGCTTATGATTATTCAGAAAATCGATAACCTGCGGTATAAGTTCTTCTCTTGCATACGAAGATTCTGCATACCAATAATTTTTCTGACCGAAGCCCTTGCCTACCCCATCTTTGGCCGCTCTTCCGATGATAAAGCTTCTGGATGCTTCCGGAAGCAGATAACAGTCTTCCGCTTTTGCTTTTGTGAAAAACCAACGGTCAATGCCAAAAACAGGAGTAACAATAGAATCCTGATAACATCTGTATACGGTTGCATTCTCATACCAACCGACAATAACGGTTTCATTGTTGTCATTCAGTGCACACCAAACAACAGTAACATCATCAACTGTTGCATTGTTTACCGATTTTTCATTGATTCTTTCGATAGCAAACTGCTGACCGTTATTCATAACAAAGCCGTAACAATATCCGTTATAATTCAAAAAATTCCATTGTTCGTGAGCACTTTTGTTTTCCTCTACCCATGAACCGCCTTTGTTGGGCATATCTTCATCAGTAATTCCGATGTACTTATTCATATAAGTGATGTTACAAAATAAAATGTTCATTGATTAATCTCTGCCTTTCTTTCAAGTATGATTCGTTTTAACATTTCATGTCCTTCGTAAAACTGTGTTGTTGCATTTCTTCCGCGTCCCAAATAGCTTGATTGCACGTATGATTGTATAGGCATACAGTAATATTTTTCCCTGTTTCGCTCAACAGAAATTCTTATGATATAGTTTTCCGGAAGCAAAACATCCAGAAGATAAAACAGCTGATTAAAATCTCTCGTTATACTTGCTTTTACATCGCTGATATTATTTGGATTTTCTTGTATGTGCCTGTCCAGACAAGGCAAAACAATCTTTAACTCTTCTTCTCTCATCTCAGCATTCATCCGTGACATCTGAAATTGCTCTAAAAAACTGATAGGACGTCGTTTCTCATACAACTGCGCCATCCAGCACAGGTCTATATCCAACAAATTAGCAAGCTTAAACAGCAGATTTGCATCAACGGCATCTCTATTCAGAATACCGTCAAATGTTTTATAGTTCATATCAAGTTTATCAGCAACCTGTTGGATAGTGTATCCTCGCATTTTTATGTAACGTTTGATAATTTTGCTTACTGCCAGAATATTTTCCAATTGTTATATCGCCTCCGTTCTCGTGATCACATGTTTATTATAGTTCGTCTGAACTTTACAGTCAAATGAAAAAATCTTAGTTTCTAAGATTTAGCTACCTGTTCACTGAGTCTAATTAGCAATCACATGATATTACGCACATACGAGATTAAGACGTAAACTTGTGTTTTTGAGTTTAATACAACAAAAACGAAAAACAGGATACAGGTCATACTCAAAGCACCCTTCAGTTACGGAGCTTGACGACATTAATATATATGTACCGATTTTGTTCCATCGCATCTTGCATAGTAGGCTCATAAGTGATATATTGAAACAAACGGAGGTAATCAGTATGGATTCCATGCAACCGAAAAAGCTTATAATTATAAACATTCTTGATATACTCAAGAAGTACACAGACGAGGACCACAGGCTCAATCAAAAGGAAATTGCGGAAATACTCAAGACCGAATACGATATGAAGGTTGACCGCAAGGCAGTAAAGCGCAACCTTATGAACCTTATTGAATTCGGGTTTGAGATTGAATACAGCGAAGCCATAAGAATGGTTAAAAATCAAAAAACCGGTGAAATGGAAGAAAGCTATATTCTTTCCGATTTTTATCTTGTGCGCGATTTTACGGATTCCGAGCTGCGTCTGCTGATTGACAGCCTGCTTTTTTCAAAGCACATCCCCTATTCACAGTGTAAAGAGCTGATTGAGAAAATTGAGGGCTTGTCCAACAGATATTTCAAAAACAAAGTAAAGCACATCCGAAATCTGCCCGAAAATCTGCCGCAGAACAAAGAACTGTTTTACACTATTGAAGTGCTTGACGAGGCAATCAGCAAAGGCAGACAGGTCAGCTTTAAGTATAACCGATACGGTACGGACAAAAAACTTCATCCCCGTCAGTCAAGCAGCGGTGATGACAGAGTTTACATAATTAACCCGTATCAGATGGTTGCTACCAATGGCAGATATTACCTTGTTTGCAACTATGATAAATATGACAACCTTGCCAACTACCGTGTAGATATGATTACGGATATCAAGCTGCTCGACTCCCCTGTCAAGCAGAAGAAAAACGTCAAGGGTCTTGAAGCAGGTCTCGACCTGCCCAAGCACATGGCGGAGCATATTTATATGTTCAGCGACGAGACCGTAAGAGTTAAGTTTGTTGCAAAGAAATACATCGTCGGTGAAATCATCGACTGGTTTGGCAAAGACGTAAAGTTTTCAGATGAAACGGAAGACGAAGTCACCGCAGAAGTCAGAGTCAGCGCAATGGCAATGAAATTCTGGGCATTGCAGTATGCACCGCACATCACCGTAACCGAACCTAAAACATTGAGAGAAGAAATAGGCAACGAACTGCGAAACGCCGCAGAGAGATATGGAAAATGAGGAAAGATATGACAAATCAACTTGAAGAATTATTTGCAATGGTTGATAATTCTGCATTTGAAAAGCTTTCCTTATTGTATGAATCGTATGTAGATAAAAATGTAATATCTTTTGATACCAATCTGTTTAACACGGTGAAATATTATGAGCTGTGGGACAGCATAAGCGGTAAGCTCACATTACTTGTTATTTATCTTGATCCTGAAATCAAATTCAGTAAAAGGAATTTGATGGCTTCAGATCCCGGATATGATGAATATATTCTCAAGAAGCCTACTAATCCTGAAAAAAGGCTTTTGCTTGAATGGCTGTTTGATCAGGATATCGACTCGATTCCTCCATCACTCAGAGAAATAAAGAAAAGAAAAGAGCCGATTCATTAAGCAATATTTTCGAACACCAATTTCTACAAAGTAATTATAGTAAATATTTTCCGAAAGATTAAATAAAGGTGGTATTAAAATGACAAAACAAGAAAAACTCGAAAACTTATTTACCAAATGGAGAAAAAAACAAGCAGCGGAAAAAGATTATGATATCGCTGACATTGATATTGATTCTTTTTCACCTGACGGACCAATTTCTCCGGAAGATTACTTTTCTTGTAAAACAAGAATCCTCTTTATTTCAAAAGAAAGCAATCTAAAAAATGGAAGAAAATTTCAAAATGACTATTGGCTTCAAAAGGTTTATACAAAAGAATATCCGGAAACTAATTTCTCAAAAGGTATCGCACTACTTACTAATGCCTTAATTAACAACAACTTCAGTACCCCAAGCAAAAATCATAATGGACTGAAATATATCTCTTTTATGAATTTAAACAAACGCGGCGGCAGAAGCCGATGCAACAAAAAGAATTTAGAAAAATATATAGAAACCTACCATGCTGAAATTGCCAAAGAAATTGATATATTAGAACCTACTGTTATAATTTGCGCCGGCAAATGGTTAAAATGGTATCTCGAAAAATACATCAAAACTGAAAACAAGTATAAAATAATTGAAGTTTATCATCCAAGTTATCATTATAAAAGCGACATTGAACATTTAAAAAAACTAAAAGATGAATTAGATAAAATCAATTAACATTTCAAGCACCTGAGTTTAATTATTAATCTCAGGTGCTTGAAACTTTTTGTGTCCCCTTTTCGCCCCACCAAAAATGTTATTTATTAGATATACCAAACATTAACGGAGGTTGAAAACAATGAGCAAAAATGCTGAATTTAATTCTTTTAAGGTAGTGTGTATTGACCGTAGCATCACCGGACTGAACACAGATATCTTTGTCCCTTCATTCGATGAAGAGCGTTCACCGGATGAAAACCCTATGCTTTGGTTTGCTACAGACAGTGGCTACGAAAGCATCCCTCTGCTTAAAGATTATTCCGCTTATCCGTCAATACCTATTCCGACACAAAACTGGATAACGGAAAATTACGGCCTGCTTATAAAGCACTACCGAAATTATTTTTCTGACAAAATGCTTCTGGTCATTCTTGACACCAGAAAAAATCTGGCAAATCAGAACTATCAGATAATACACACGGTAATACGTTCCGAAGGCTTGCCGGAATATCTTTTTAACGGCACCGAAATTTACTACATAGCACTAAAAAACAACCGCTATGGTTTACTGAACTTTGAGGGAAGCATAATAATACCATTCGAGTACGATAACATAACCTATACAAACTTTAATATATTCAGGCTTGTAAAACACGGCAAAATGGGCCTTGTGCATTTTGAACACGATTATGATAAGGCAACCGACACTTACCGCGACATAAAAATCGAAATCCCCTGCGAATACGATTACATATCCACCATAAACGCTTGTTCGGCTTTTGAACTAAAAAAATATTTGCTTGATTCATCAAGCGTAAAAGTATATCTTCCGCTGGTTACAAGATTAACGGAGGAATACGAGCACTGCCATTATTTCAACGAGGGTATTTTAGAATTACACCGCACTGACAAAAGAATACTTTTAGATGACCAGACAGGAAATGTTATCAACGAAGATATTGAATACTTCACCTGTGGAATATACAACACAGCAGTCGGATTTGTAATACAGGATTTTAAGTTTCCCCACACCTATCGACTAATATTTATCCGCAACTGCTTTGAAGAACCGGACATACCCGACCAAAAAAGGATCATCGACTTCGACGGGGATTTCTCCGTAATATTTGAGGACGATGAATGCAGTTATCCTTTGATAAAACAATTTAAAATAGTAGATAATGACGGAAATACAACCATACTTAATAACGAAGGTTTTAAAATTGAATAACAGAAAGAAAACAGCGTGCTAAAATGCACGCTGTTGGTTTATTTATCCTCTTCCGGTATAAACTCGGCGTAATCTTCAAGTTTCACTTAAGCGTTCAAAAGTTTTTAATTCAGTATAAACATTCTGATTATTAAAAAACTGAACAGACAAAAATAAGAAAACATAATTATCAAGCAAAGTTTTAGATAAGAAAACTATTTAATCTCCTATATAAACAGTTTCGGTTGTAACCTGATTAAGTATATAAGATCCGTCTACTACACCACGAACAATGCCCATATCTATACCGGTAATAGTATAGTCTTCACTAATATCTGCGGCTTTCAGTATATAACCAACTCGTGTGTTCTTTTTATCCCAATCATCGGGTGAAAAACCGCAGGCAGCATTTGAAACTTTTGTGCTATCAACTATATCAACAACACCATCGCCGTTTACATCGCCGTAAATGATTACATAAAACTTTTCAACAAGCGTATCGTCGGTAGTTTCATCGGTTCCGTTACGGTCATATATTTCTATGAGAGTGCCGGTACCGGCTACTCCGCCACCAGATGCTGTTACCTTAGCATAGCCATCACCCTGAACTCTGAGGTATTTGCCGAAGAGATCTTCAATGGCAAGATTTTCTTCAAGTCCGTAAACGAACCAGAAGTCAAATGTTTCGTCAGCTTCAACAGTATAATTATACTCTTCTGTTACAGCTCCGAAGGAATCATAACCATCTATTGCGGAATTCGAGTTAATTGTAAAGAACTTTTCTGTAGAGTAAGATTCGGTATACTCTGCAAAATTGTCACGAATATTGATGTTGTTTCTACCATAGATATACCAATATCCTCTTTCGATAACTGCTGTACTCTGTTCATTAAGAGGCATAAGCTTTACAGGAAATTCAGATTCGGCTGAAGCGTTATCATTAGTTTCGACAAAAGAAACTATCTCTTTAATAACTGCACTTTCGTTTGAAAGCTCGTTTGTTTCGCCATTAATAACCTGTACATCCGAAACATTAATGGTTGTACCTGCATCAAAAACAGTGCCGTTAGGAGTTGCCCAGCCTACAAATGTAAGGTTGTCGGGCAGCTCGTTAGTAAGCATTGTTGCAGGCAGGTCAATTGTAGTCTGGTCATCAGCGATAGGTTCGCTCTGAGACTTGCTGCCATCATATGAAACGAGCTTATAATGTACACCTGCGAGGTTTTCAGGAAAAGCCCAGCCATTCTGGTTAGTATAGAGATCCCATGCTTCTGTAGCGTTTGTTGCTTCACCGTTATAGTAATCGGACTGGATTGCATAAGCATCAACAAGGATGTTGATGTATTCGTCAGATGCAATCTGTCCTTCGGTGATGTTACCAAATGTAACTTCATCGAAAACAGCAGGTGTGCTCTGGTCAGGAGTAAGAGCTGTATTGTATGCGTAGAGGTAATAGTTGTTAACGTCACCGCTATCAACCTTAGAATCAATGAGAGTCCAGCCTTCGTTTACTTCATATGTAAAGAGCTGATAGTCGTCCTGAGAGGTGACTGTGCCGTTTTCATTAACATCAACACCGTCAGCCTTAGGAATGGTAATCATAGCATAAACGTAAGCGTCGTTTCTGCCGGTGTTCTTGATAGTGGGGTCCTTGGCAACGGTTTCACCGGGAACGATATTAAGACCGTTGGCATCGACCCAATTAGGCTCTGTAAGCTCGATTGCTACATTACCTACGGTGAAGGTATTGGTCTTACTATCTGTTGCTGTAAGATATGCGAGTGCGCCGGTAATAACAATTGCAGCAACAAGCAAAAGGGAGATAAAGCTCTTAAAGCCCTTTTTGCTGTTGGTACGTGATAACTTGTACATAGTTAAGTTACCGTCCTTTCAATAAATATTTATTATGAAGCTTTATGTGCCTTCAACATCAAACTTCTATTCATTGAAAGTATGTAAGAATGAAATGAAAAAGTAATAACTCAACAACATTTTGTGCGCTATAGACGGCCATAATTCTTAATTCGCGTAAAACTTCGTGCGCTATAGAACGTGACGTTTGGCTTTAAGATGTTTTAAAATATAGCTACAGTTTTGAGAGAGGAGGACAAGCCAATGAGCTTCATTGAAGAGTTTTACTATGGCAACATTGACCCACAGTTGCGAAATGTTAAAGAAAATGCCTCATTTAAGCAGGATATGGATTCGCTATGTAAGATTGAGAATTCACTGCGAGAACGGCTTACAGACGAAGAAAAAGAGCTTTTTATTGAATATGTAAACCTTTGGGGCATTATCTGCGGAGATTTGGAACTGTGTAGTTACAAAGAAGGCTTCAGGCACGGTGCAAAGTTCGCCTGTGATGTATTCAGTTAAGAGAAACAAAAAAATTCCTCTGTTCATCCGCAGAGGAATCTGACTTAGAAATAAGTTAGATAAAAGAGAATTGATTTTCGGTAAATAAACAATTTCCATAAACTTTTTTGGTAAATAAAGTTTTAGATTAAAAAGATTTTCGGTAAAAACAAGGATTTTATAAAAACGATAAAACAAGTCACAAGGTACGAGTTTAAATCTGCATCAATAAATTTCAAGGCACGAGTGAAAATAGTGTAATATGTCATAAGGCACGAGTGAAAACAGAAAAAAATGCTGTAAGACACGAGTTTAAGACAAATAGCTATTTTCGGCAAAAATCAGACAAAAGAAAAAGAGCAAAAAATTTTCGGCAAGTGCGAAAATATTGTTCGTATAAGGCACGAGTTTTCAACCCAATTTTGGGCGGTTTTGGCTCCAAGGCACGAGTTAGCACTTTTCTTCACCTAAAAAATGCCTTGAAAAAAGTTCCACATCTTGTCGGCATCTTGACGGCATGAGTCAAAAAATTTCGGCATAATTGTGGCAAAAGTGTGGTAAATTTCCTCAAAAAAGCTTTTTGGGGCAGGTTTGGGGTCAAGAATAGTTCGCTTTTGGAATAATAAAGTGCTTCAAGGAGGCTATTATGAGCAAGATTTTCAAAAGAAAAAAGCCTCACAAACGGCTCTGTAGAGCCATTTCTGAGACTTTTGGTTGGAGGCGCCACCCAGATTTGAACTGGGGGATCAGAGTTTTGCAGACTCGTGCCTTACCACTTGGCTATGGCGCCATATTTACTTTTTGATAAAAAAATGGAGCGGATGACGAGGCTCGAACTCGCTACCTCCACCTTGGCAAGGTGGCGCTCTACCAGATGAGCTACATCCGCACACTGCTGGTGCCTCCGGCCGGAATCGAACCAGCGACACGTGGATTTTCAGTCCACTGCTCTACCAACTGAGCTACAGAGGCATTTAAAAAAATGGCGACCCGGAACGGGCTCGAACCGTCGACCTCTAGCGTGACAGGCTAGCGTTCTAACCAACTGAACTACCGGGCCATTTTTGGTGGGAACAATAGGGCTCGAACCTATGACCCCCTGCTTGTAAGGCAGGTGCTCTAGCCAACTGAGCTATGCTCCCATATCCGTTTTTTTGTCGCCCCTGATTACCGGCGACGCAAGTTAATATACTACATTTCCGCCCTCTTGTCAACACTTTTTTTAAAAAAAGTTGAAAAATTTTTATTTTTATTTTTTCGTGACAAGAGGGCGGCTTTTAAATGCCTATTCTGCGTGGATTACAGCGGTAATGCGGTAAATGCCTTTGTGATAATTTTTATGATATAAGTGAAGTACATTATGACAGTATCAAAAATATTTTTTATTCTGTCAGTAATATTTCCAAAAGCGACATCGCTACCTGTTACAGCATAGCCGGGCAAGATACCGTTATTGTCGTCAACACCGTCGTCATCAGCAATGAACTCAAGAAGGAGCGGAGAAACGAGAGCTAACAGGAAATACTCAACAGTTGATACACCGCCGAGAACACCGGACACAGCCTTTGTAAGGCTTGTCATAACACCGTCTTCAATGCCGAGCTTCTCAAGAAGCATTGTTGCACCTGCAAGAAGTGTATTATCGGCAATTGCGGCAAGGTCGGAATGAAGAATAAACGCAACTGTACGAAGGAAGATTGTTACCTCTGTACCTTCAAGAGTATAATTTTCACTGCCTGCATAGTGTGCGCCTACAAGCTCCATTGCAACATCCCAGACGTTATAATACTCACTGTCGGGTATATCGATATTAAATTCTTTTGCAAGCTCCTGAAGTCCACCCTCACCGTAAAGAGGCATATCAAGCGGACCTGTGAGGCCTGTTACAGCAGTATAAACAAGATTGTAGAAAGGCTCGCCCTCTGCAATGCCTATCTTTTCCATTGTAAGGTCACGTGTCAAACGGTATTTTACACCGCTTTTGAGGAAAGCCTTTGCATAAACGCCGTTGAAATCCTCATTCATCATATCAACGGCTTCCTGAGGATAGCCTGCAACAGTGCTTGTGAGTGCCTCGGTATCAATCTTATTGATTTCTTTTTCTTCATATTTAATTTCATCGTCAGTAACGGTGAACATTCTGTATGCAACAGGATACATTGTGAGAGATGTGTTTGCAAAATCGTAAATCTTATTGCCAAGCGTGCTTGTATAAACAGCGGCATCACTGCAGTGCTCGTGGCCCGTAAAGACAAGCTTAATGCCCGCATTTGCAAACTTATCAGCTGTTGAAAGATGGTTGCGAATGATGAAATTTCTGCTGAGAATACGCTGTACGGGAAGATGGTCGAGAAGATTATGGTGCATCATGAGAATTGGATATTTGCCTTCGGCATAAGCCTTTTCTGCCTGCGCAATAACCCAATTGACCTTATCCTTACTCATGCCGTCTTCCGTTGACTTCGTGGGATCACAGCTATCAAGAGCAATAAGGCGGTAATCCTCATTGAGGTCTGCGACATAAGAGCAATTACCCTCGACGGTTTCAATTGCCTCGGCATAACCGAAGTTATAATAATTCTCGATAAAATCGTCATATTTGAAATCGTTCTCGCCTGCACCGTTATCATGGTTACCGTTGATAACGTATACCTGCTTACCGGTTTCCTTCTCAAACTTTTCGAGCTTTGCTGCAACGTCAATGTGCTGCTGAACAATAACTCTGCCGTCGTTTACAAGGTCGCCGGGGATAAGTACAAACTCGCACTTTTCATCCTCTGCACACTGACGAAGAAACTCATCAATAATAAAGCCGCTTTCATTTTCAAGCTGTGCTCTGCGATTGGCAAACCAGAAAAGAGGCTCACCGGGTATTTCTTCCTCAACCTCCGCTTCCGGCACTACATAGTGCAAATCGGAAGCAACTGCAAACTTTGTTGCAGCCTCCTGTGCAAAAGCCGAAAAACCGACAGCCACACAAGTAAAGACGAGAACAACAGAAAGGATAACGCTTAAAAATCTTTTCATATTTAACATTCCCCTTGTTTAAAATATGTTTTATTTTATCAAATAAAGAATATTATGTCAACAAGCGGTACCGTAAAACAGCATAATCTGTTTTACAGTAATGAAAGTATTTTTCGCTTATATTCCAAAAAATCTGCTGTCAAATTAAAATCATCACGGCGAGGTTTAGGTTCTTTGATTACAATCTCTCCCGTTATCACTCCGGGCGAGCCGCTTAACAGATAGATTCTGTCAGAGATAAGTATTGCCTCGTCAATATCGTGCGTGATAAAAAGTGTAGAGAGTTGAATTTTTTCCATAACACTCAAATACCACTTATGCATTGAGCTCTTAGTAATGGTATCAAGCGCAGAAAAAGGCTCATCAAGAAGTGCTACATCTTTTGAAAACATATAGGTTCGCAGCATAGCCGCACGTTGACACATACCGCCGGAAAGCTGAGAAGGATATTTCTTTTGATTGCCGTCAAGACCAAATTGCTCAAACATCGGCGAAACCTGCCGACGAGCCTCTTTTTTCTTAACACCTTTGAGTAAAAGCGGCAATGACACATTGTCCTCAATAGTCCTGTAAGGCAGTAATAAATCCTTTTGCAGCATATAACTGATGTATCCCGGCTGATTGGTGATATCCCTGCCGTCAAGCAGCACCTGACCGCTATCGGGCGATAAAAGACCGGAAATAATATTAAAAAGCGTAGTTTTTCCTCCACCGCTTACACCGAGCAAACATACCAATTCGCCGCAATTAAGGTGAATACAAACATCATTGAGAACAGCTTTGCCGTCAAAGCTTTTGCTGACATTTTTTACTTCTAATTTTTCCATATTATTCGGGAAGATATTCATTCGTAAAGCCGAAATCCGGATTGATTTTATCCTCAAGAAGATTCTTTTCATTCAGCCAATTATAAAACGATGCCCAACGCTCCGGGTCAAATTCGCCCCATTTCGTTGCATCGGCAATGTACTCTGACGCAAGATATTTTTGACTTGCGTAAACAAGTTCACTGTTTGATTTAAGCTCGGGGGCAGCATCCATAAGAATATCAGCTGCAGCCTCGGGATTTTCAGTTGCAAAAGTATATCCCTTTGAAAGAGCTTCAACAAAAGCTTTTGCTTCTTTGGCGTTATCATTAAGCCAAGCATTATTACCGATGATAACGGGAGTATAATAATCAAACACGGGATTTATATCTGCAAATTCGAAATAATCTGTTTCAAGCCCGGCTGTCTGACAAGCTATACCTGCCCAGGCATAAAAAATCCATATTGCATCAACAGAGCCGCTCTTCAAAGCCGACACTTCATCCGTTACCGTAGAGGGAATCAGCTCAACAAGGTCAAAATCGCCTCCGTCCGTCTTCATAACTTCACGTATTGTTTCTTTTTCAACATCCAAATCCCACGTTGCATATCTTTTGCCCTCAAGGCCCTTGGGGGTATCCATACCTTCACCCTTGCGCGATATAATACCCGATGTATTATGCTGAATAACAGCAGCTACCGCAGTGACAGGCATTTTATTATCACCTATGAATGCAGGGGCAAGAGAATCCTGAAACGAAACGCCGAACTGTGCTTTACCGGAAGCCACCAAAGTTTCCGCACCGCCTTCAGGCGGCTGAACGATTTCAACATCAAGTCCTGCCTCTTCAAAGTAGCCGTTAGCCTCAGCGACAAATATACCGGTATGATTGGTGTTAGGTGTCCAGTCAAGAACTATTGTGATTTTACTGTTTTCTGTTTTTCCACAGGCTGTTAAGCAAAAAAATATTGCAACAGACAGTAACATTGCTATTATTTTCTTCATAAATTTTTCTCCTTTTTATCTGTATTACGGTATGGCATACATTTCTTTTCCGCAAAACCTACCAGCGCCATAAGCGCAAGCGAAATAGCCGAAATAAGAAAAATGACAGCAAACATCTTATCAAAGGCAAAGGCCTTCTTTACACGTGTCATATAAACACCGAGACCGCCAAAACCTCCGAGCCATTCGCTTATCACTGCTCCGACAACGCTGTATGCCGAAGCTATCCTCAAGCCCGAAAAAAGCTGAGGCAACGCTGAAGGGAATTTTATATACCGAAAAATCTGCGTGCGTTTTGCGCCCATGGAACGCAGTAACCCGATTGCATCTTTATCGGCACTTTTAAATCCGTCGAGCAAACCTACTGTTACGGGAAAGAAGGTTGATATAACTATAAGAACAATCTTTGGTGTCATTTCATAACCGAACCAAAGCACGAGAAGCGGTGCAATTGCAACAGAAGGAATTGTTTGCGTGATAATAAGCAACGGATAAAATGCTTTGTACAAAAAGCCAAACGAATCCATCAGCACAGCCGCACAAAAGCCTACGCTTACGCCGAGAACCAAGCCAACGAAAGCCTCCTGCAGTGTTACAACGGAGTTTTCAAGCAGTAACGAAAATTCACCGACAAAGGCCTGCACCACTTGAACGGGTGACGGCAGCATGTAAGACGGTATAAGCCCCGTTATACAAAGCAGCTGCCATAGAACAAGCAGTATTATAACGGCTGAAATCGACGGTATATTACGGCTGAGCATGTTTTTTAATCTTTTTATCAATAGTCAATATCTCTCCTTCGGGTCTGTAAGCAACTTTAACATAAGCTGATACGCTTTGAGCACCTGCTCTTATAGCAACGTGCTGACATTCCTTGACAATATCCATAAGTTGGTCATAGCTTTCACCCTCAACCGTGGTTTCAAAAGGACCAACGTGGCAATTCAGACCGCTGCTTTTAATGAATGCGATAACCTCATCAACAATTCGGATAAGCTCATCTTGGTTTTTCACCGCAGGAAGAACCTGGATTGCGATACTTGCTTTCATACAATTTACCTCCAAAATAAAATTACCTCTGCCGGAAAATATGGCAGAGGTATCACAGCGTACGGTTTGTTTACTGCAGCTTCACAACGTACTTATACTATGCTTCCTACGCCGGCATTATCCGGATCAGGTTTGCGGGTCGCAGGCTCACCTGCCTCTCAGCCGTTAAGAACGGCTCCCCGGTATTATGAAATTGAAACAAAAACAGGAGACAACCCTCTCGGTGCCTCCTGTAAAAAATCGGTTTGTATGACTTCCTACGGCGGCATTATCCGCATCAGGTTATAGGGTCGAAGTTTGATTACTTCCTCTCAGCCTGCCGACACAAGCTCCCCTGTATTTATTTCGTTTGTCATTATACACTTGTTTTTTAAAAAACTCAATAGTTTTCTGAAAAAAGATTTTTTTAAAATTTAAAAACAATTTAAATAATGCAAAATTTACAAAGCCTCGTACAGCACAAGCTCAGAAAGCAACGGTGAAGAAGGATTAAGCCTTATACCCTGTCCTGCCAACTCTGCACCGCTCAAAATAAATGTTTCATTATCATTATCAAGTGTGACTTTATATGATTTTGAGCGATCAACACCTTTAAGGCAGATATTGATATATTCATTATTTGACATCGTCATTGTATAAACAACTGCCGCACCGTGCAATTTATCCGCTGACGTTACTTCAAGCGCCATATATCCCTTCTTTACAGCCTCTTTTGTATCGGGAGTATGATGATAAATCCGTGACTCAGGCAAGAAAGGACGGATAAAGCTTTTATAAATATCGGTGCTGTGCTTTACAAACTCTAACTGCTTTATGTTCATCTGTGCCGCCGCAGGTGCAATTACATTAAGCGACATATGAGTGAGCATTGTGTTTCGCATCTGTAATGCAAACGAGCCGAAGGAATGACAGCCCATACCTGCAAAAAGCCTGTCAACACGCTCGGGAGGCAACGCCATTGTCATACCGTTTGTTATGTAAAGCGAATGAGGGGCACACTGACAGTCTGACACCCAGGTGTGATTAAAAGACTTCATCATACCCAGGTCCGTTCTGCCGCCGCCACCTGCACAGTTTTCAAAAATAATGTCGGGGAATTTTTCACGAAGATTATTGAAAATGCGGTAAATTGCCTCAAAGTGCTTTAACGAAGTACATTCTTTAACGCCATAACCTGTGTCGCGCACACCGAAATAATCTTTATAATCAACGTTACAGTCAATGCGTAGCAAATCAATCTTATAGTCGGTAATTATTCTTACAAGTGCGTCATAAGCTGTTTTTTCTACCTCGGGGCGTGAATAATCAAGAAAGTTACTGCTTCGCTCACAAAGAGTATTTAATGCTCTGTATTCGGGATATTCGTTATATAAAGGCACAAGCTTACCTATGCTGTCAATATCCACCCACAGGCCGAATTTAATACCGATTGAATGGCAGTAATCTGCAATTTCAACGAGTCCGTTCGGATATCTTTCAGGGTGATCGAAATTGATGCCGTTATACTCTCCCCATCGCATTTCCTCACCCGGAGGGCACGCCCATCCCGCATCGACAATAAACACTTCTGCTCCCATTTTTGCAAGCCTGTCAGCAAAGCATTTACTTGTTTCAACACTCATATCGTGCTCTGCGCCCATACCTCCGCCGACAAGAAGCGTTTTGTCGTCAGCTTTAAGCACGGAACGTCTTGTATGAAGATGCATTTGATTTACAGCCTCATCAAAATCGCCGCAAACAGCACCTATATGCACCTCGGGTGTTGTAAAGCAATCACCCGCAGGAAGGATATACATAGGATTGTGAGCGAGAATTTCAGCCTTAAAGGCGAGATGTGTAGATGCCGTTTCAGCTTTTGCATTATAATCAAGCGTAAAACGGCAGCCGCCGCTCCAACCAATTTGTGCAAACCACATTTTACCCATAACGTTGTTACGGATAAATATAAGCGGGTGGCGAAAACGGTCACGGTTGAAGCGTGAATCAATGCTCGTAACGTCCGTTTGCAGGTCACGCCAAACAAACTCACCTTCCCTGCCCCATCTGTCATCTGCAAAAAAGCCGAGCGAATAATATTTTTCTGTTTCTCTCGAATCTGTCAGTTTTTCAACGTCCATATCCTCAACACCGCCGCTTATAACACTCATACGGCTGATATTGATATTAGCTTCACCGAGATTTACAATTTCTATATATCTTGTAAACATCTGAGAGCCGTCAAGCACAGTATGTACACGAAGCAAAACAGGCTTTATGCGGCTTTTTAGTGTAAGCACAGCGTGAATATTATCATTTGTTTTTTCCGTGTCAAAGCTGACAAAATCAAGGTCATAATCAATACTTTGACCGTCAAGCTCAATATTGAAGGAATACGGCTCGGTGTAAAATCTTCTGTCAAGATGAGTCGGGCAGTTTGTAAGAACGTCAAGCGGATAGCCTGCGGTGTTCCAGCCTGAAGTGACAAGTGCACCGTTATAAAGAATCTCCTCATAAACAAGCTCACCGCTTCGGTAGCAGAAAGAGGGGTTGCTGCCCTCTCTGTAATAAACATCAAAATATAAATCCGACATTATATCAATCCTCAAAACTAAAGATAAGCCAAGTATGTCACAAACAAACTTCTTTGTCAATCAGCCAAAAACAACGTCAAGCGTCATCATAATTGAAAAACCGAGAGAAAAAAATACTGCACCGATATCCGAATTCTTTTCAGATGAGCAGTCGGGCACAAGGTCCTGCACAACAACATACATCATTGCACCCGCCGCAAAGCCGAGAAAGTAAGGCAAAACCGGCAAAAACAGCCACGACAAAGCAACTGTCATAATTGCACCGATAGGCTCAACTATCCCGGAAAGCACTCCGCAACCGAAAGCTTTCAATCTGCCGGCTCGCCTCAGAGGCAACGAGACCACTGCCCCTTCGGGAAGATTCTGCACGGCAATACCGATTGAAAGAGCAAGAGCACTTGCAGCAGTTATTGTATCATCTCCCGACAAAAGTGCGGCATAAGCCACTCCAACAGCCATACCCTCGGGAAAATTATGCAGAGCAACGGCAAGCACCATTATAAGCGTACTTTTTGCCTTATCACTACGGTTTGATATACCGCACAAATTCAAATGGCTTACTGCCCTTTCAGTCAGCATAAGTCCGAATACTCCTAACCAAAAGCCCGACACAGCAGGAAAAAACGAAGCCGCACCCATATCGGAGGAATAATCCATTGCAGGTATCAGCAGACTCCACACAGAAGCGGCAACCATAACACCTGCCGCAAAGCCACCGAGCATACGCTGAACAAAAGTGTTAAAGCCGTTTTTTGCAAACAAAACAGATGCCGAGCCTATAACCGTACCCATAAAAGGCAAGGAAACACCAATGACCAAATCTCTAAACATACTATCACCAAACCATTTTATGAAAAACGATTAACTTGTGACACAAAACAAATTTAATTCTCACTTGACAAATTTCTTTGTTTTATAATAAAATAAATATAAACTTTTTATAAACGGAGGATATTCTGTGAAGGTTCTGGTTATAAATCCCGGCTCAACTTCCACAAAAATCGCAATTTACGAAAACGAATCCCCTGTATACGTTGAAAACATAACACACGACCACGATGATTTGGCACATTTTCACCACGTGATTGACCAGCTTGAATACAGATTTGAAAAAATAAAAGAGACCTTAATCAAATCAGGCCACAGTATTGATGAGATTGATGCCGTAAGCGCAAGAGGCGGCTTTACAAAACCTGTTATTGCAGGCACTTATCTCGTTGACGAAAACGTTGTAAACACGATGAAACATTCTGCAGTGCACGAGCACGCTTCAAACCTCGGCCCCCTGCTTGCCTGGGAGCTTACAAAAGATACGGACAAGCCCGCATATTTTGTTGACCCCGTATCCGTTGACGAAATAACTGACGTTGCACGCATCACAGGACTTAACGGAATGGAAAGACGCAGCTTCTTTCACGCATTAAACCACCGCAGCACAGCAAGAAAGGCCGCCGAAATGCTCGGAAAGACCTACGACACCTGCAACCTTGTTGTTGCACATATGGGCGGCGGCGTTACCTGCGCAGCACATAAACAAGGCAGAGCCGTAGAGGTGTGTAATCTATATGATGAGGGCTGTTTTGCAATGGACAGAGGCGGCGCACTTCCCGTCCACCAGCTTATTGACCTTTGCTATTCCGGCAAAACAAAGGAAGAGGTAATCAAAATTATAAGCAGTAAAGCAGGTGTTTTGTCTTACCTTGGCACAAAGGATTTCAAAACAGTTGTAGACCGTGCGTTTGACCTGGGTGACGAAAAAGCCAAGCTTATTTTCAGAGCAATGGCATATCAGCTTTCTAAGGATATAGGCGCAATGTCTGCTGTGCTTGAATTCAATGTTGATGCTATTGTGCTGACAGGCGGAATGGCATATTCCGAAAAGCTTACAGACGAAATTAAAAAATACGTCGGCAATATTGCACCTGTGCTTATACTTGCCGGCGAAAACGAGATGCTCTCTCTTGCACAAGGTGCAAACCGTGTGCTCAGCGGAGAAGAAAAAGTAAGAATATATTAAAAGCGGTGAAGATATGGAACCGATTATTGAACTTGACCTTTATATTATCAGACACGGCGAAAGCAGATTAAACGCCGGCTTAGGCACAGAAAACCCAACGCTCAAAGATACGCAGGACCCTGTGCTGACCGAAAAAGGCATTGCGCAAGCTGTTGCCGCAGGTGAATTCCTAAAAGATATAAGCTTTGATGCGTTTTATGCAAGTCCGCTGTTAAGAGCGGCACGCACAGCAACGGAAATCCTAAAAAAACAGCCCGAAGCAAAGCCGCTTAACGTCATGCCCGAGATATGTGAGGTCGGAATAGTACCTGAATACAAGGGTGTTGAAATTGACGAAATACGCACGTTTTGCCCCAATGCGATTTATGCTGAGGGCACCGATATCGCAGAAACCCGTATGAGGTACGACACTCACGAAACCAACGGAAAAGTAAACGAGCGTGCACAGTGGGTAGTGGATTATCTTCGCAAGCGTTACAATAACGGCGAAAAGATTGCGCTTGTAAGCCACGCCGCATTTATAACCAACCTTGTTTTTGTAATTATGGGGCTTGATAAAACAGCACCCGCATTTGATATTGATTACTACAACACAGGCATAACAAGAGTTACATACTATAAGCCCGGAACATACAAATGGGGCGATACTGTGTTCAGATACATAAACGACACTTCACACTACAGCCTCATAAAGTAATGTTGCACAATTTTGTGCCGCTATTTTTGGCTTGCCAACAATAGCGGTACGTGATATAATACAGTGAATAAAAATGTTAGGAGATTTTACTATGAGCAAATTAAATCAAATCGACAAAGCTGCTGAAAGCAAGGGCTCAGTTCTTGTAACAATCTGGCAGTTTGTCAAATTCATCGTTGTAAGCCTTCTTGCAATGATAGTTCAGTTCGTTCTTCTCAACACACTCAACCTCATCCCCGCTATCAAAGAGCTTTACAACCAGGATTTTGCCTGGTGGGTATTCGCCTATCCGGTTGCAGTCGGCGGTCTCGGCTACTTCATAGTCAGTAATGTTGCAAACATCATTGCACAGATTGTTGCTTTCTTTGTCAATAAAGAAAAGACATTTAACTCCGGCGCAAACGTTGCAGTTGCTCTCCCAATCTACATAGTTTTCACAATAGCACTTATCTTCTTCTCAGCATGGCTCAACCCCACACTTAAAGAGGTATTTGTCGGTTGGGGACTCGAAGAAGTAGCAGCAAAGAACATTGCTACAATGATTTGCTCTGCTGTTCAGTTCTTCCTCTACTTCCCTGTTGATAAGATTCTCTTCCACAAGAAAAAGGAAGAAAAAGCAGCATAAGTTATTCAACACAAACAGATTCAGCCATCCAATCGGATGGCTGATTTTTGTGTCCAAAAAATCGAGCCAACTCTTTGCGGAGTTGGCTCTTAACATTATTATTTTATTTGTCGCTGTGAGCGGAAGGGTCTGCAACAGTAACTTTGCCTTCCATATACTTACGAACAATTTTAAGAGTTGTTGTCTTGGGGAATTCTTCGTCGCGTACAATTGTCTTGTTAACACGCTTGAAGGAAGCCATTGTCTTATTAAACTCTTTCATATCAGCCTTGATACGCTCACGTGCATCGGGATAATCGGACTCGTTGAGGAATACTTCAGCAATAATCTGACCATCCTCATCGTATACAAGAACCTCCTGAACGTATTCCATATACTGTGACATCTTGTCTTCAATCTCTTCGGGAGAAACGTTCTTGCCGTTTGAAAGAACAATAAGGTTTTTCTTTCTGCCGACCATAAAGAGGAAACCGTCCTCATCGATTCTGCCGTGGTCACCAGTCTTGAGCCATTCGCCGTCAAATGTTGCCGCAGTAGCCTCGGGGTCGTTATAATAGCCGACCATAACGTTAGTGCCGCGGACGTAGATTTCACCGACACCTTCTTCGTCGGGATTGTTGATTTTAATCTCACAGCAATCCAGCGGAAGGCCTACACTGCCGGGCTTGAAGTTATCGGGACGGTTACAGGTAATTGCAGGTGAACATTCTGTCATACCGTAGCCGTTGTAAACGTCAATGCCGAAATCTCTCATACCTGATTCATATTTAGGGTCAAGTGCAGCACCGCCACAGACAATCATAGAAAGATTGCCGCCGAGATTATCAAGAATTGTGGAGAAAATCTTACGGCGTCTGTCAATGCCAAGCTTCATAAGGAAGCGGCTGATTTTAAGGCCCTTCTTGAGAATCTCTTCTCTGCCTGTACTTCTTGCCGTGCGCCAGATACGCTGATAAATAGTTTCAACAACAAGCGGAACACCCGAGAAATTGTAGGGCTTCTGCTTTTTGAGGTCGCTTTGAATGCTCTTTATGCTTTCGCAAAGATAGCCCCACTCTGTGAGGATATAGCATGCAAATAGTGCACTTACCCAAGCGTAGGTGTGGTTAAGAGGAAGGAAGCCGATAGCGTGCTTACCGGAAAGTATACGTGTTGAGGAAGAACAGTTTGTAGCAATGTTGTAGTGGGAAAGCATAACGCCCTTGCTCTTGCCCGTTGTACCCGATGTGTAAACAATGCAGGCAAGGTCATCAGGCTTGACTTCGCAATCAACAACATAGGTGTCACCCTCATCAAAAGCCTTGTAACCGATTTCCTTATAATTGTCAAACTCGTCTATATGGAAATAATGCTTAACGGGAATTTCAGGGTCAGCCTTGAACTGTTCAACCATAGGCTCAAACTTATCGGAATAAACAAGAGCATCACAGCCGCAACGAATGAGCTGGTCGCCGATATCGTCTGCAGGAAGCTTACAGTCCATAGGAACACAAATATTACCCGTCATAAGAGTTGCATAATATGCAATCATCCAATCGTAGGAATTCTCTGCAACAATTGCAATTTTAGACTGATTGACAAGACCGAGAGTGTGGAAATAGGTACCGACACCGCACATTTCGCGCCATGTCTGGTTAAAGGTTCGGGTCTGCTCAACCTTATTTTTGTCGAGGAAAGCGAACTGCTTACTGTCGCCGCCCTTTTGAGTACCCTTGACAATAATTTCCTTGAGGGTAGTGTAGGTAGGTATGTTGGGATTGCCCAAATTCTTATTTTTCTTAGCCATACTGTCCTCCGTTTTTATTCCAAAATGTTAAAATAAACTATTTTTAAACAATCTGTTAAAATAATCACTGAGAAATTTAAACAAACTATTAAAAATAATAGCACAAAATATTAACTTTTTCAAGTTTTCCTATTGAAATTTATGTTAAAATAATGTAACATAGTAGCAACGGTCGAAAAGGAGTAGAAAAAATGAGAATTTTTATTGTATGTATATGTGCGTGGTTTGTGGCGCAGCTTCTTAAGGTAATAATAAATTCAATTAAATACTTTATTGATAAAAAGAACGGCAAGTGTGCAACAAAGGTCACCCTTGAAACACTGTTCAAGCTTGGCGGCATGCCGAGCTCGCACACCGCAACAGTTATTGCCCTTGCAGCTTGCATAGGTATGCACAGCGGTTGGGATTCGGACGTATATGCAGTAAGCGGTGTTTTTGCTTTTATCGTAATGTTCGACGCTATCAAGGTGCGCTTACCTGTTGAGAAGCTTACCGAAGCATTTAATATGCTCAAGGATAAGGTTTACGGCAGAGATACCGAAGACGTTAAAAAGGTTGAAGGCCATACCTTCCCCGAGATTATCGGCGGCTTTATCGTAGGTGCAAGCGTCGCTCTGTTTATGGTTAAGGTTGTTGACATATTCAATATTTAAACTGAATAACAATATTTAAAGAACGCTCTCACAGTGAGAGCGTTCTTTTATTTTATAAAATTTTATTACTTTCCTTATCATATCCGACAAAACCGATTTCGGAAAAATCCTCAAAATTATGCCTGATTATATAGTCGATATATGATGCAATAAATTTTGCCGAAAGCAGATATCCTGCCGCATTCATGTGACCGCCAAGGAAAAATCTTTTTCTGAACTGTTCATCGTACACGGGTGCATACCTTCTCAAATCAATTACGTAAGTGTTTGAAAAAGTATCAGCAAAGGAATATAACAGCCCCGACATCGCATCTGCACCGTCACTGCGCTCGTCTCTGTGGTCCTTGGGCTTGGTAACGAGGAAAAATTTGGCATCGGGCTGAATTTCTTTATAGCGCTGAATTATCTTAGCGTAATACCCCGCAAAGGTATCGGCATTTTTGGTGTAATCGTCAAGGCACACGTCAGCAACACTGCCTACAGTCTGTCCGCCGTTTATAACGTCATTCACTCCAAGGGCAATTATATACGCCTGCGCCGCTTTATCTTCATCCCAAAAGCCGTTTTCACCGGCAAAGCCGTTGCAATATTCCCGTGCAGTCATACCACCCCGAGAAAAATTATACACCTTACACCCTGCCATACGTGCCAGATACTGTCCCCATGAATAATCAAACAAATCGTGGTAATGTTTTACTCCGTTTTTGTCTACAGATTCAAACTCACCTGAAGAAAGGCTGTCACCTACACAGGCAATAGTGCGAAAAATGCCGCAGAAGCCACCGTCTGCAACAAGTGTATCAAGCGGTTTTTCATCACAGAGAGCGCCGTATATATAATCAAGATTCATAAATTCTCACCTCAACCAAAGATTATATCAAATATAAATTAAATTGTAAATATTGCAAACAATACTGTTAAATGGTATAATAAAATTTAAGGAGGAATTCGATTATGATGCATTTAAAAAGAATTGTTGCGGTTATTACTGCAATTATAACAACTGTTATGAGTTTAATGGGCATAAACATAGCAAAGCCCGTTGATGATTTTCGTGTAACAACTTACATAGTTGCTGACCGCATTATTGATAAAAGTGCGCTTTGCAGTGAAGATTTTGACATTATTACAAATGCGATTATTTTCGGCTGTGTAACGTTTGACCGCAACGGCAACGTTAGCGTTAACGAAGAAGTCATAGTGCCTGCACTTAAAAACCTGCGTGAAGTTGTCGGCGACAGAGACGTAACAATCACGCTTAACGTTCTCGGCCCGTCGTACACCACCGATTCAACCGATTGGAACGAACAGATGGCTTCGCTTGCCGCCGAGCACAACGTAGCTTTTTCAAGTGGAGTACTTGCTGACAACCTTATAAAAGTTCTCGACCAGTATAATTTTGACGGCATCCATTTTGATTATGAATATCCTATTTCGGCAGAAGCCTGGAATGTTTTCAGCGGTTTTCTTGTAGAGCTTGATTCAAAGCTTAACGAAAAGGAGCTTGGAATTGCCGTGGCAGATTGGGATTTGAAGATATCGACTGCAGCTATTGAAGCGGTGGATTATTTTGAGCTTATGCAGTATGATATTTACGATGAAGAAGGCAGACACGCACCGTTTGACGAATCGACAGTCCGCTCCTTCAAGGCAACCCTCAGGGGAATTCCGCCCGAAAAAATCAACCTTGGTCTCCCCTTCTATGCACGTCCCACAGACAGCGACGCATATTGGTATGAATACAAAGGCTATTACGACAAGCTTGACGAAAACAACTACTACACAGACACTGATTTAAACAAAACATTTTGGTTTAACACACCCGATATTATTGCACAGAAAACACAGTTTGCGGTTGATATCGGCTACGGCGGAGTTATGATATGGCATTATACCTGCGACCTGCCCTCAACCCACCCCGATTCACTTTTAAGAGCAATCGGCACGATAACAGCATAAGTTTTAAGGCATCATCTTTTGAAGATGATGCCTTATTTTTATCCGTTATATATTTCTGCTGCCTTTTTGAGGGCTTCAACAGAAAACGAGGGCACTCGGCCAAGACCGTCCGGTCCGATATTAAGCAGATAATTTATGCCGAGCTCATTGAGCTTCTTTCTTCTTGAAACAATCTCTTCGGCAGTAATCCAGCTCTGGTCATAATACTTAAAGCCCCACGAGGTATTGAGAGTGCCTGCAGTTTCATACAGACCGTAGGGCGAATATTTCATACCGTTGAGACTGTTGGGGTCGGAATCAGTATCGAGCTTGAATTCTGCAGGATACTCATTATCTCCGAGTGAAACATAGTCATAAGCACCGTTACCGATACGTGAATTTATAAGACAATCGGGCTGATAATGCTTAACAAGACTGTTAAGCTCAAGACTCTGTTCTTTTGAAATCGTGTGAGGAACATCAAACCAAATTAGACACAAATCACCGTAGTTTGTCAGAATCTCCTGCACCTGCGGCTTTATTTTTTCTTCGAAGCAGATTGAAAAATCCTTTTTGCTTCTGTCGGGAAAATCCCAGCTGTTATCCCAACTCACACCCGAGCAGCCTGCAAAGTTGTCATATCCGCCGCCGTGCTCATGGTGCCAATCAAGCTCCTGCGAATAATAAAGGCCGAATTTAAGACCGTATTTGTAGCAAGCCTCGCCAAGCTCCGCAACAACGTCTCTGCCAAACGGAGAAGCATCAACGATATTGAATTTATCAGCCTTTGATTTAAACATTGCAAAGCCGTCGTGATGCTTTGAAGTGAACACAAAATACTTCATTCCGCACTCTTTGGCAAGCTTTATAATTTCATCGGCATTAAAATAAATCGGATTAAATATATCGGCAAGCTTTGAATACTCAGCATTCGGGATAGCCATATAGCTCTGAATCCACTCGGCATAGTCGAGCACTCGCCTGCCCTTCCATTCACCGCCAAGCATTGAATAAAGTCCCCAGTGCGCCATCATACCGTAGCCTGCCTGCTTAAACCACTCTCTGTTATCCATAGCTGTCTCCCAAAACTTGATATTTGATTAGATTATGCCATATTCAGCCTCCACGGTCAACAATAAGTTTTATTTGCTATTGATTATAAATCTTTTTTCTGTTATTATATATAGGATATATAGAAAGGGGCGCATATAAATGAACAAAATCTATACCGTTAAGTACAAACTCGACGGCAGAGAGGTTATCTCTCACGACAAGGAAAATGACGTTTACTCCCTCGATATTCAGCAAAATGGCAACAGATACACAGTAACCCTTACACCCAAAAAGCCTTTTGAAATGGTAGAATTCTTTGCCGAATTCCCTTTCAAATTCAAAGCAGGAGATAAATTCTTCGGCGGCGGATATCAGTCATGGACAAAGACAAGAGAATACACAGCCGACGAAATTATGCGAGGTGTAATCAAGCTTTCAAACATCTGCGAATACACAAAAGGTCTGGCAAGAAAAACCGGCGACTCCTGGATGGTTGATTACTCCGAAAAGCCCGGCGAATTCCACAGCCACTGCTACACATACGTCAGAAACGGCGAAAATATGAAGCTTTGGGGCTCACTGACCGAAAAGACAGGCTTTACTTATTTCAAAGTAAAAATGAAAGAAGACCGTTTTTACTTTGTCAAAGATCTTGCCGGCAAGAAGGTATCCGAGCCGCTGCAGGTGTTTGATATCGTATACTTTGAGGGCGGTTATGAAGAAGTGTTTGACAACTACTTCGGTATGTGGGATATGCCTGAAACACGCGGCGGTATGATGAGCGGCTACACCTCATGGTATAACTACTTCCAGAAGATTGACGAAAATATTATTCTGCGTGACCTTGACGGCCTTGACCCCTACAAAGACCAGGTTTCAATTTATCAGATTGATGACGGTTACGAAACATATATCGGCGACTGGCTTGACGATAACCCCGAAAAATTCCCTCACGGTATGAAATATATCGCAGATAAGATCCACGATAAGGGTTACAAGGCAGGTATCTGGCTTGCACCATTCAACTGCCAGAAGATTTCAAGAATGGCAAAAGAGCACCCCGACTGGCTTATAAAAGACACAAACGGCAAGCCGATGGTAGGCTGTATCGCTTGGGGCGGCGCTTACACATTTGACATTTACAACGAAGAAGTCAGAAAATATCTCAAACACGTATTTGACGTAGTGCTCAACGTTTGGGGATACGATATGGTTAAGCTCGACTTTCTCTACAGCCAGTGTATCAAACCCAGACACGGCAAAAGCCGCGGTGAAATTATGTGTGATGCAATGGCATTTCTTCGTGAATGTGTCGGCGACAAGCTTATACTCGGCTGCGGTGTGCCGATAGGTGCCGCAATCGGTGTCGTTGATGCTTGCCGAATCAGCTGTGACGTTGACCTTACATATCAGGGTAAGTTCTATAACAAAATTCAGGTTGCAAACGAAATGCTCAGCGCAAAGTGCGCAATTAACAACTCCATATTCCGCCGCCACATGAACGGAAGAGTATGGATGAACGACCCTGACGTATTCTTCCTGAGAAAAGACAACCTCAAATTCACAAACGAACAAAAATATCTGCTTGGCAGAATCAACAATCTTTGCGGCAATGTTCTTTTCGTATCAGATAATGCGGGCGACTACGATGCAGATGCACAGAATCTTCTCAGACTATTCTTTGAAAAGACTGATGAGAAGATAATCTCTGCAGAATACATCAGCAAAAACGAAATCAAGGTTGTCACAGACCGTGAAACTCTCGTATTTGACCTTGAAAAAGGCAAGATTCTTTCAAGCGACGATTGGAAGAAGCACTTCACTAAATAACAGCTTACGGCTTGTATGGAACTGACCATACAAGCCGTAATTTTATCTGTAATATTTATTTACTTGCTTGAGATAATCAATAAGCATCATAGGCCAATCGGTCTGGATAAAATCAAACCCTCTGTCCGCAAGCCAGCCCCAACCATAGTCACGAGAAACGGTCAATGCCGTGTCGTCACTGTGTTCGCCTGAAAGCTGTACTTTATAATCATAAATAATCGAATTTACCCACACGAGAGTATTATCTCGATGCATACGCTCAATAAAATCCGAACTTGCAAGCTGTGAATCATCTTTTTTAAACAGCACTTCAACACCGACGTAATTGACATTGCGTTTAAGAAGTTCCTCGTGTGACGGATGCTCTTCCTTGACAATCGGCATAAAAGGCAGCTCTGGCGCAAGCTCCTCAAGCACCTTTATAACCTTTGGTGACATCGAGCTTTTTACAAGCATCTGTTCAACCATATCGTGACGCTTGATTGCATTATAAATTTTCTCGGGATTACCCCAGAATTTGTCGACGTTTATAAAGCATCTGCCCTTGAACTGCTCAAGAAAATCGTCAAGCTTCGATACGCCGAACTGCGTTGGGGTTTCGTCAACATTGCGGTAACGCAGTTTTTTGACCGTGTCATATTTAAGAAACGGAAGCCGTGTAAACTTACCGAGGTGAGGTTTTTCCATACCCGGATGAAAAATGATAAGCTCGCCGTCACGGGTGCAATCAACATCAATTTCGAGCATATCCGCCCCCTGCATAAGCGCAATTTCGTAAGCCGCCATTGTATTGCAGGGAATATTGCCGCCCGAAGCGCCACGGTGTGCAACAACAATTATATTTTTCTTTGCTTTTTCACGAAGGTCAAAGTTCATATTCTTTCTCCACTTACTTTTTAATTATCTGCCAAGCTTCAACAAGCCGCTCAAATGTCCACGCTGCATTTGCAGGTGAGGTTGAAGGAAGGCAAACTGCATCCCTGCCTACTGAATTACGCAGATATTTATTATAGTACTTTTCTGCAGTCTTACCGTTGACATAAATCTGTCTTATATCGGCGGTATTTAAGATTATGCCCAAATCATTTGCAGTGACATTCTTAATTGAACTATCTGAACTGCCTGTAATATCGCAGGATGCTATAACATCCCAGACGGCTATACCGTTTTGCAGCAACATTTTTCTTTTTTGCTCAACACTCACAGGTAAATCGCAACCGAAAACAGCAGAAATCACACGCCAGAAACGGTTTTGAGGATGACCGTAGAAAAACATCTGCTCACGTGACTTAACAGACGGAAAGCTGCCTAAAATAAGTATTTTTGAATTTTCGTCATAAACAGGTTCAATAGGATGAGTAATCATAATCAATCAAGATAAAACTCTTTCATATCATCAAGACGCAGAAGCATAGGCTTGAAGCCGCAGGCGGCACCTGCATCAATATCCGCCCAGGTTTCGGTTATTATTGCTCTGCCCTTATACTCGTTGCCGTAATAAACAGTTGGCGTATGACCGAAAACAGTATAAATATCATCAAAGTATTTTGCGTTCAGGTTCGGTCTGTTCCATATTAAATCATGCTGTGAATAATCGGACAGCTTTTTATTCTTATCAAAAGAGCCAAGGCCGCTGTGAGTGAGAATAAAGTCACGCTCCCCTGCCGTAACGGTATCATATAGCGGAGCATCTGACAAATATTCAAGCAGATACTCTCTTTCGCTGTCACGAAGTACAGATAACGCATCAACTGTAGGCTGACCGCCGTTTGAAACCCACGCTGAATACATCTGAAGCTTTGTACCTGTTAGATTATCAATCGCCTCTTCGTTAATCGTTTCAAAAAGGAAATCACATGAAAGAAGCATTGCTTCGTGATTTCCGAGTATAAGCTCAAAATTTGGCTGACACATAAGCCACTTAAGTATTTTTATACCATCCTTGCCGCGGTCAATAACATCTCCGAGAACAAAACAAAAATCATCATCTCCGAAATTCGCCGTTCCGAGAAGCCTATGAAATTCCTCAAGCGGATAACCGTGAAGGTCTAAAACAGCGTAAATCATGCTTGCTTTTTCTCTTTTCTGTCGTGAATTATCATACCCGCAACAGTAAAAACAAGAAGTATGATATGAGTAGGAAGTGCGCTGAATGACTTTGAGAAAATATCATACGAGCACCAGAGAACAGAATTTACAATAGTCCAGAAACGGTATCTTGCACCGCTCTTCTGACCGATACACATAACAAATGTAAGCGATGCAACTATTGCGAGAATGCAAAGCGCATTAAAGCCCGAAACAATGAGATTAACAGCAATAAATGCAACAACATAAATTGCAACCAGCCACTTGGGAAGCGGCTTACCCTTTGACTCAAAGAAATAGTTGATTATCGTCTGCGCCGCACCGATAAAGCACGATGCCGCACCGTTGATACCGCTGCCGCCTACAAGATAGCTTATGGCAACAAGGAGATTACCGCAAAAAACCAGAAATAGAATCGTTTTCATTCTTTTTCCTTTAATAAGCGAAGCGGTAATCATTGATATAAGGCCCAGAGTGCTTAAAACAAAAGATAAAACCTGCATAATAACCTCCGTGGAGTTAATTTGAAACTTTCCATTTTTTTTCAAAATAAAATGAAGCCAATCTGCCCGGCACAGCTAACATAAACAGAGCAAAATTCATAAGCCAATCATTATTCTTCAAAAAATAAGGATGTGATTTTTTATACTCTTTTGTCGCCATACCGCGATAAACAATGTAAAATAAAAATTTATTAAGTGTCTTTTTAAAACCAAAGTCAAACTCTCGACAATTACTGAGCTCATATTTTAAGAAATATGCATAGTTCGAACAGATTTGATGCGTTATTTTAGGATTAGATAAGCTTTCACGTTCGTTGATATAATGCAGAAGAACAACTTCATTCGTATAATAGGTCCGATATTTTTTAACTAAAGGGTGCCACACATACGATTCGGTAACGAAGCTGACTCCATTTGGAACAGGATATCTGCAATTCCCGATTCTTTCACGTTTCATTATGCCTACTTTATCGCCGGCAATGTTTGCGGAAATTTTTTTAGCTTGTGCAGCAGGGATAAAATTTATATCATCGGGATAAGGTACCCCAATTAGTTGACGGTTCACCTGGTCGATGCATCTTCCGAGAATACACCAATATTCATCCTTTTGGCATTCCGGTATTTTTCTATATGTTTCAACAAGGAAATCCAAAGCATCCGGCATAATCTCATCATCCGCATCAAGCTGAAAAATAAAATACCCTTCCGAATTATCCCAAGCGATATTTGTTGCTGTATGTTTGCCGCCATTCTCTTTTTCAAAGTATTTTACCGGATAATCCACCTCGGACATATACTTTTTAATGAGCTGTGCAGTGTTGTCAGTGGAACCATCATTAACTATAATGTGTTCAATATTCTTATACTTCTGATTTTTAAGCGAATCAAAAACACGGTGTATTGTCTTTTCGCCATTATAGACACAAGTAAAAACACTTACAAGATAATCCATTTAAATTCAGACCTTTCATTGAGTATATGCCACTTATCGCCTGTAACAAACCTGTAAAAATGAGATAAGTATCATTGTGGCAATTGTAAGAAATCCATTTTTATCTAATATAATCATTTACTTATTTATAATATCAAAAACAAAATAAAAGTTCAATTAGTTTTTATATTAAACTTGGATGATTGACAAAACGATGTTACGGATATATGATAGATTTAATCGGGAGTGTTGATTATGAATGAACGTATGAAAAAACAGCTTGAATTTTCACTCGAAATAGACAAGGTTAAAAATATATTCCGTCAAACGCATCTTACCGATAACGGCAGAAGCGAAAATGACGCAGAGCATTCTTGGCACATGGCAGTTATGGCATATCTGCTCAAAGAGTATTCGAACGAAGAAATTGATATTGCCAAAGTAATGATAATGTGTCTTATCCACGATATTGTTGAAATAGATGCCGGCGATACTTACGCTTACGATGCACAAAGCCTTGAAACCCAGAAGGCACGTGAGGATGCTGCAAAGGAAAGAATTTTTTCTATTCTGCCCGATGAACAAAAGCGTGATTTCATTGCACTGTTTGATGAATTTGAAGAGTATGAAACAGCCGAATCAAAATTTGCTCACGCTATGGATAACCTTCAGCCGCTGATATTAAACGATTCAAACAACGGTGCAGATTGGAAAAGGCACGGCGTTACAAGCGAAAAAATCTACAAACGTCAGAGTAAAACAAAGCTTGGCTCAGAAGAAATATTCAATGTTATTGACGGTATAATTCAACAGAATATCAAAAAAGGAAACATAAAAGAATAAAGCAAAGGCGGCAGAGTTGATTTCACCCTGTCGCCTTGTTATTTATTTGCTGAAGCCGCCGTTTACAGTTATTACATTTTCCATAATAACAGACGTGCTGTTTACCGGTTTACCGAAAACCTTATAATTATTAAGCCTTATATCAACAGTGTAGCTCCATGTGCCTCTTATAATATTACCGTTTTTGTCAATAATTACTCTCACTGCAGGATTGGTGTAGTGAACAGATGTGTTTTCATCGGATATTTCCATCGGTAAACCGAGGTCCTTAAGCTGATCCGTTACAACACCTATGTCACCCACCGTTGCAACTGCGTGTCCCACGGGTCCTGCGTACATATCATCTCGTGCGCCGCCTACCTGTGTTTTCATAAAAAGCTCTATTGCGGTATTTTCGCCTGCCTGATACACCTTTGCAGACTGCACATCAGCTTCCGTCATATTGGTATATCCGCCCGTAATACCGTCAGTTTCTTTTGAGTTATTTGCAAGAAGCTTTGCCATTATCGGAGTAACGAAATCCATAACCTTTTCAAATTGACCGTTGTTTATGGTGATACTTTTAAGATAAATATCCTGTTTTGATTTAACTTGCGAGTCAGATTTCACAGCGGCTGTCTTGTAAAACTCCACTATTTCAGCCTTGGTAAGCTCATCGGACTGAAAAGATGTTGTATTTTCGTGAATCTGTGATGATTCTTCAGCCGAAGTCAATTCGGCAAGCGGCTGAGTAACAGAATTCTCCGTTAATTCGGTTTCTGCAACAGCATCATCAGACGATGCTGTGGTTTCCGATACGCTTGTCGTTTCAGCGATATGCTCATTTTTACCGGAGCAAGCGCAAAGTGAAAACAACATAAGCAAAGCGCAAATTAAGGCTATACGTTTTCCGCAAAACATATTCTTTCCCCCAACTATTTGTTAAGAACAGTTTAACAAATCGGCAATTATTTGTAAAGCGGTTAAAAGAACAATAAAGAATCAGTTATTTAAGAATAAACCGTGCGTTTGAATCCGAAAACCCCTTGTTATTGCCTATGGTATTCAGAATCATATCTTGAAGATTGACTTTAACGCTGTCTTTTTCAAGCTTCGGCTCGATTTTCTTGATAACAAAAGAAAATCGTTTAAGGAATTTATATATCATATCATATTCGGGTGTACCCTTAACAAAAGGCTGATCTCCCGAAAAAATTGAAAGTCCGATACGTACTACAAGGTCAGTCAGCTTCATTCTTCTGACTGATTTATCAGTTTTTATAATCAACAGCCTCCCGAGAGTGCCGACGGTAATATTTTCAAGAACCTTTCTGCCGCATTTTTTCAGATACTTTACAGCACCCTTTCCGCCGCTTAACGCACCGTAAACACGGTTTAGAATTGCAATGCCGAACTGTCTGTCAAAATATTCCTGTGCAGTGAGCCCTTGCATATCGCATTCAAATCCGTCAACATTAAAGGATTCAACCTTCATTGACGAATTATTATCAACAGTTATTTTACGGTATTTTGCAGGGCTGCCCACAAGACACGAGGTGCAAATATCTATAAGTCTGTTACCTTTTTCACTGTAAAACTCATTGATGCTCTGTATATGCATGTGACCCGTCAGCACAAGCTCTGCGCCGTTATCGGCAAGGAAAGAAGCCACCTTACGCCAATCTTTGATTTTAGCATCTCCAACCAAATCAAAAACAGGAACGGACGGAATTATCGGATAATGGCAAATAACAAAAACAGAGCAGTTATCAGCCGCCGCTTTGTCGAGCTGCTCCTTAATCCAATCAGTAAGCTCACCGTCAACCGCACCCTTGGGATTACCGCAGCTGTCACAGTTAATTGCAAGCATCCGAACACCGTCTGCTACTTCGGTAACGTAGGAATGCGTGCGTTCATCAAAAGTAATCGCAGCTGCATAGCCGAAATCACGGTACAAATCATACAGCTCATTAAAGCTCGTACCTTCAACCTGAATGCGCTTATCATTTGTAAAAGCGAATGAATAATCGTTATAATCGTGACCTGCGGTTATAACGTAAATTTTTTTACCGCTTTCCTTAAGCTTATAAAGCTCTTTCAAAAAGCTGATATGGCTTTGTTTCTCACCGTTTTTGGTAAGGTCTCCCGGTATTATTACAATATCGGTTTCTTTATCAGCCGCAATACGGTCAAAAACCGATTTAACAATCGCACTGCTTTCTTTCATAAAATACTGCTCTCTTTGCATATAAGCATCGAAAGCTTCGCCCTCAGCACCAAGGTTTTTTTCGAAATAGTGGGTGTCGGTCAACAGGTAAAAACTGATTGGCTTCATAATTCCACTCTTCTTTCCTTTAATAAATTTTACGTTTTTTGAACAAAACCGATATTAAGCAAGCTGCAAAAGCCGCACCGGTAAACAAAACAATGCATATAAAAACATCATACCAGCCTTTAGTATCCGCAATTCTTCCAAGCAGAGAGGTAGCAAGCGTGCTTCCAACGTAGCAAAAAGTATTGAGCAAGCCCGAAGAGAGACCCGAATCAATTTTATCTCTTGAATAAAGCGGAACGACGCTTGTAATAACATTGTTTACAGCCGCCATAAGGCAGGCAATTCCGCCGAAAAGAATAAGAGTAAGCGGTGCTGATTTCAAACCGAGTGTAAGCAAGATAAGACCCGCCAGCACCGTAGCGCCTAAGTAAAAAATGCAGTTGAGAGCGTTTTCGTCTTTTTGTCTTCTATGCATTGCCTTAACAAGAGTTGCACCGAAAATTGAAAGCACAGGAAGCAGCAAGGTAACGATAATTGAAAGCGATGACGGCACGCCGAATTCCTCCTTGAGGATTGACGGCACCCAGGTTGTTACGCCATCCTTTACAAAGCCGTTTGCAACTGCAGAAATAAGAATAACAACGACAGTGAGAATAAATACAGGAGTTAAATTCAGCTTTGTGTGCGTTTGCTTATTCACGGATTCAGCCACTGCATTGCTTTTACGGATCGTGCCCATGCCTGCAAACCACATAATCGCAACTAAGCCCGTAACGGCTGATGCGACATAGAAAATTAAAGTCCAGCTAAGTTTAAGTGCCGAGAAAAGAGCCGCAAGACCGTAAGCGGCAAAGGTGCCGGAGGCAACGGTTGTGCTCATTACCATTACGGCTGTTGAAAGCTTATCATCCGCCAGATTATCGGAAAGTGTTTTGATAAGCGAAGACCAGAGCACAGACTGAAACGCACCGTTAAAAAGCCACAGATATTTCATCAAATCTACACTGCCGCAAAAAGTCATTGAAAAATTGATAACGCAAGAAGCGACAAGAGCCGCAAAAACGGAATATCTGGTATTATATTTTTTTGACAGCAATCCGTTTACAAGCTGACCCGCACCGTATGCAAAAAAGAAGAACGAGCTGACAGTACCTGCCGCCTCTTTAGTCACGTTAAGCTGTGAAAGTATCTCAACCATTGAAGCGTTATAATTGAGTCTTGCAACGTAGGCCGCAGTATAAGCGGCCCAGCATAGAAAAATAAGAAAGTTGGATTTTTTGTTATTAAGTGAATTTATCATTTTTATCATAAGCCTTCTGTAAGAAATTCAGCTGTCGAACATAAAGAAAAAACAAAAAAGAGTATTCATCGGACTCAAGTCTCTGATGAATACTCTGCGTGGTCGGAGTGACGGGACTTGAACCCATGGCCTCTTGGTCCCGAACCAAGCGCGATACCAAACTTCGCCACACCCCGATATTCTGTTTTCGAACAGCTTGATTATTATATATGATTAAAAAAGAAAAGTCAAGCATTTTTCTGTCAGAACAGTAAATTATAGGTAGTCGTTGTGATTATTGGATAAAAATCAGTATTATCGGTTGCGTGATAAGACACGATTATATATTTAGCGTTGATAAAATCTTTTTAGTATGCTATTATTTAACCATAACGCAAACGGAGGAAATCACTATGAAAATTCTCGTTATCAACGGAAGTCCTAAAGGCAAATACAGCATAACTTTGCAAACGACTAATTACCTTAAGAAGCTTTATCCTCAGCACAGCTTTGAAGTGCTTGATGCAGGCCACAGAATCAAGGCACTTGAAAGAGACTTCTCCCCTGCCGTTGAAGCTATTGAAAAAGCAGAGCTAATCCTTTTTTCATACCCCGTATATACATTCATCGCCCCTTATCAGCTTCACAGATTCATTGAGATTTTAAAGTCAAGCGGTGTTTCACTTGAGGGCAAATTTGCAACACAGCTTACAACGTCAAAACATTTTTACGATGTAACGGCACTTCGCTATATTCAGGATAACTGTGCAGACCTCGGTCTCAAATACATCAAAGGGCTTTCAGCAGATATGGATGATCTGCTGACTGAAAAAGGTCAGAAGGAAGCCAAAGAATTCCTCGAATTTGTTGAATTCAGCGTTGAAAATAACCTTTACGAAAAGCCCTGTGTCAAGAACACACCGGCTGTTAACAAGCCCGTAACGGTTCCCGAGGCTGAAAGCGACATCAAGAGTGGCGACGTTGCAATTATAACAAACTGTGCAGAAAACGATGAACAGCTTAAAAGTATGATTGCACGTTTCCGGGCTAAATGCTCACGCAAGACAAGGGTTATCAACATAAGCGAATATCCGTTCAAGGGCGGTTGCCTTGGGTGCTTTAACTGTGCTGTATCGGGCAAATGCGTATATAAAGACGGATTCGACGAATTTCTTCGCGGCACTATACAGACAGCGCAGGCAATAGTTATTGCATTCACGATAAAAGACCACTCTATGGGCGCATCCTTTAAGCTTTATGATGACAGACAGTTCTGCAACGGTCACCGCACCGTAACAATGGGTATGCCTATGGGTTATCTGATAAGCGGCAATTACAGCGAAGAATACAACCTGCAGATGATAGTTGAGGGACGTGCGCAGGTTGGCGGCAACTTCCTTGCAGGCGTTGCAACAGACGAAGCTGACCCCGACGGTGAAATTGACAAGCTTGCAGAAACGCTTGAGTATGCGCTCAACGCAGGATACGTGCCGCCGCAGAATTTTTACGGCATAGGCGGTATGAAGATATTCCGTGACCTTATATGGCAGATGCAGGGTATGATGAAGGCCGACCACAAATTCTACAAGTCGCACGGACAGTACGATTTCCCGCAGAAAAAGCGAGGTAGAATGCTGCTGATGTATCTTGTCGGCGCAATGCTTTCATCAGAAGCAATCAAATCAAAAATGGGCAACAAGATGAACGAGGGTATGCTTATGCCCTATAAAAAGCTGCTTGACAGCATTGATAAAAAATAAGATTTGAGGTGAGTCCGATTTTAAAAATCATTTCGCTTATCCTGGCAATAATTCAGTTTTGTTTTTTACCCTTAACCGAAGCACTTGGGAGGCACGAAATTTTGATTGACAGAGCAACCAAATACCAGACCTTTGAAGAATTCGGCACGAGCTCGTGCTGGTGGGCACAGACTATTGACAGCGAAGAGATGGCGGACGAAATTGCCAAAAGGCTTTACAGCGAAGAAGAAGGTCTCGGGCTTAAAATATTCCGCTACAACATCGGCGGTGGTGAGCACGACAACCCGGAATGCAGAATATGGGACACCTCACGCCGAACAGAAAGCTTTTATGTACTCAATAAAGAAACGGGCGAATATGAGTATGATTTCACACGTGATGCAAATGCAAGACGTGTTATGGACTACGCATTAAAATACGGTGCAGAAAAAATTATACTTTTCTGCAACAGCCCGCATTTTTCAATGACAAAAAGCGGCCACGCTTCGGGCGGACTTGAGCAGTATTCCTCTAACCTACCCAAAGAAAACTACCGTGCATTTGTTGAATATGTGCTGACAATTGCCGATTGGTTTGTTGCGCAGGGTTATCCGATTTATGCCATATCCCCTATCAACGAGCCTATGTGGAGTTGGGGCGGTGACTGGGTCGGCCAGGAGGGCTGCCACTACACAGCCGACGAAACGGTAGAAGTGCTTGAAATGTTTGCAACTGAAATGAAAAAACGCAACTCACCATACAAGCTCAACGGACCCGAAAGCGGCGAAATGAGCTGGGCTTACTATGAGTACGTTGAAAAGTTCTTTGCAAGCGAAATCCTGCGCGAATTCTGCGACACATACAGCGGTCACTCCTATTGGATGGATACAAAGACCGAAGAGAAAAAGCAAATTGGCGACAATTTTAAAGAAAAATATCCGTATTTCAAATATGAGATGAGCGAATGGTGCGAGCTGCCGCTAACCATTGACAGCACAACCATTGACAGCGGACTTTATATGGCGCAGGTTATAGTTGACGACTTGACAAAAATGAACGCAGTATCGTGGCAGAGCTGGACGGCGGTAAACGGCGATGGTCTGCTTGACAGAAACGCTGACGGCGAGCTTATAACTTACAACCGTTACTACGCTTTTAAGCAGTTTACATCATTCATCAAACCCGGCATGGTAAGAATAAGAGCAATTGATAATTTTGAAAATACGTCGCTTAAAACTGTTGCATTTACCGACGGCACAAATTACGTCACCGTAATTGTAAACCCTGCAGACAATGACGAAAACATTAAAATCGGCGGCTTACTCGGCGAAGCAGAGATTTATCTTACCGACAGCACACACAACTGCGAAAAGATATATGAGGGCAAGTTTGAAAGAGACATAAGCATACCTGCAAAGAGCATTATGACGGTATGCGTTGAGATGTAAATTTTCAGCTATTTCAAAACAAAGCTTGACAACCCGGAATTTATATGTTATTCTTGTCAAAATTTGATTTGAGGTAAATTCATGAACGCATATCTTTTCTCAAAATTTGATATGGATATGAATTGGCTTGCACAGCATGATTATCAGTCATCTGGCAGGCTTATACCTCTATATTCATTTTGGGATAGATAAAATTATATTTCAATATGTTTATAACGGTGTAAGCAGCTGCAGATGCTTACTCCGTTTATTTTTTTACTCAAAGGAGAATTGTTATGAAATTATTTGATTTAATCAAAAAGAAACTTTTCAAAAAGCAACCTGTGAAAACGGGTGATCATCTTGTAGATTTCTATAACCGTATTGATGAGGATTCTCGCCTTTTATCGAAACACGGCAGAATCGAATTCCTTACAACTACAAAGTATGTTGAGAAATATCTGAAAGACGGTATGAAGATTATGGAAATCGGCGCAGCTACGGGCAGATACTCGCATTACTTTGCTCAAAAAGGTTTTGAAGTTGATGCCGTTGAACTCATTGAGCATAACATCGAGATTTTTAAAACCAAAACACAGCCGAATGAAAAAATCAGCATCAGACAAGGCAACGCAATCAATCTGTCTGAATATCCTGATGAAAGCTATGACATAACGCTTTTGCTCGGTCCGATGTATCATCTCTATACGGTTGAAGACCAGAAAAAAGCACTGTCGGAAGCAATGCGAATCACAAAAAGCGGCGGTTACGTTTTCGTTGCATATTGTATGGTTGACCCTTCTGTTTTAACGGGAATTTTCAAAAACAATAAGGTACAGCAAAGCATTGATGACGGACTTATTGATACCGAAACTTTCGAAACATTCTTTCCGCCACACGGTGTTTTCAAGCTGTACACGAGAGATGAAATCTTTGAATTGACGGAAAACCTGAAAGCTCAAAGACTGCATTTTCTTGCAACTGACGGTTACGCCCTTCATATGCGTGAAGTAATAGACAAAATGAATAACGAAACCTATGAACTGTATCTGAAATACCATTTCAAAACCTGTGAAAGACAGGA
>JAZUOH010000005.1:0-120269 GCA_045604525.1 Acutalibacteraceae bacterium | reverse complement strand
AAGTTTAAAGATTAGAACTCGATAAGAGCTTCGATATAAGAATCAAGCTCATCAATGCTGATTCTCTTCTGCTCCATTGTGTCACGGTCACGTACTGTTACACAGCCGTCTTCAAGTGAATCAAAATCGAACGTGATACATACGGGTGTGCCGATTTCGTCCTGTCTGCGGGAACGCTTACCGATTGAGCCCGTTTCATCAAAATCAACCATAAACTTCTTCTGAAGCTTTTCGTAAACCTTGAGCGCTTCGCCGGAAAGCTTCTTTGAAAGCGGAAGAACAGCAGCCTTGAAGGGAGCGATCGCAGGGCTGAGGTGGAGAACAACTCTTGTGTCATTCTTTTCAGCATCAATAACCTCTTCGTCATAAGCCTCGCAAAGAAGAGCAAGAACCGTTCTGTCAAGACCGTAGGTTGACTCTATGATAAAGGGAATAAACTTTTCATTTGTTTCGGGGTCAAGGTAATCCATCTTCTGACCGCTGTATTCCTGGTGCCTTGTAAGGTCGAAGTTGGTTCTGTTGTGCGTACCGTTGATTTCACCCCAACCGAACGGGAAAAGGAACTCAATATCACAGGCCGCCTTTGCATAGTGAGCAAGCTTTTCGTGATCGTGGAAGCGAAGGTTTTCAGCGGCAATACCGAGATCCTTATAGAACTGAAGACCGTACTCCTTGAAATAATCGTAAAGGTCGGTATCCGTGCCCTCTTTGCAGAAGGTCTGGAATTCCATCTGCTCGAACTCAATTGTTCTGAAGGTGAAGTTACCGGGAGTGATTTCGTTTCTGAAGGCTTTACCTATCTGACCGATGCTGAAGGGAAGCTTTGCCCTCATTGTTCTCTGAACGTTGAGATAGTTAACATACTCACCCTGTGCATTTTCGGGGCGGAGATAGATGACGTTTTTGCTGTCGTTTGTAACGCCTCTGAAGGTCTGGAACATCAGATTGAATTCTCTGATGTCGGTAAAATCGTGCTTGCCGCAATGGGGACAGGGAATTGAGTTTGCCTTGATATATTCAAACATTTCTTCCTTTGTCATACCGTCTGCGTGTGCATCGGGATTAAAATCGTCAATAAGGTTATCTGCTCTGTGACGCTTTTTGCACTCTTTACAGTCGAGAAGCGGGTCAGAGAAGCTTGCAACGTGACCGCTTGCTTCCCATACTCTGGGGTGCATAAGGATATCCGCATCAACCTCGTAGCTGTTTTTGCGTTCCTGGATAAATCTCTTCCTCCAGGCATCCTTAACATTATTTTTCATTCTTGCGCCGAGAGGGCCATAGTCCCAAGTATTTGCAAGACCGCCGTAGATTTCGCTGCCCGCAAAAATAAAGCCTCTGCCCTTGCAAAGGGCAACGATTTTTTCCATTGTCTTGTCTGTGTTAAGCATTGTAAAATTCCTTTCACAAATCAAATTCAATCTATATTATCACAAATAAAAGAAAGATTCAATACTAATAATAATTATATTACATTAAATTCCGCAATTATCGGCAGATGATCGGATATAATATCATTAACCGTTGTAACCGACGTGCATTCAAGCCCGCGGTAAAAAATATAATCAATCTTTTTAAACGGCTTATCCGACGGAAAAGTGCACTCTCCCGTTTTGTCGGTATCCGTCAGCCTATCATAAAGCGGCTTTAGCTCCTCACCGTCGGGCGTTATATTAAAATCGCCCATAACAACGGCAGGCATATTAGTTTCATCAAGCAAACGGCAGATAACCTCAACAGCGTTTTTCCTTTCGCCAAGGTTAAGACCCATGTGGCAGATGAGAAACATTACGTCCCTGCCGTCATACTCCTGCACAGCTTTTATCACACAGCGTGTTTCATAGTAGCCGTCTTCATCTTTTACGGGGTCCGGTATTTTCACGGTCTCAACCGATTTGAAAGGATAACGGCTGACAACGGCATTGCCGAAGGGATTGCCGAAATCGAGCGTGACAGCCCTGCCGAAATAGCCGTGATAGCCAAGTCCTTTTGCAATTATGCCTGTCTGATTTTTGTATGAGGGCATCCATCCCCTGCCTCTGACCTCGTTGAGACCGCAAAGGTCGGGAGCATATTTTTTAATTGAACGGATAAACAGTTCGAAATCGATTTTGCGTGTTTTAAAATTCAGAGCGTGCTGAATGTTAAAAGTCATTATTCTCACGGCAAAATCTCCATTTATACTGTTATAGCTTCTTTTGTCTTTGCCTGCTTTTTATCGAAGAAAGAAGTGAAATTGATTACAAACAGCAGTATGTAAGCAACCCACATAGGCAGATTTTCAATAAACGCACTCTTGCCGACAAAGACGAGAAGAGCAAGCATAAGAAGAAGTATTGCAACAAAAATTACGGTTGCGACTATGTATTTCTTATCCTTCTGTCTGCACTTGTGGAAAAGGAAGATAATAACACCTGCGGCGGCAAGGAAAGCAAAGATAAGCGCTGTTGCCCAATGACCGATACAGCGGGGAGTCATAACAATTTCAGTGCCTGCCGACGGAAGATTTACTGTTATATAGATAGATGCACAGCCGAGCGAGGTTATAATTACGCCAAGCTTGCCCTGATAGTTATTCTTGCGGTACATATAGAGCGTGTTTGTAAAAACGGAAAGTGAAGCCAGAACGCCCCACATTTTGAATTCCCACGGATATTTAAGGCCAAGCATACTTGCGGTGACATCGGTTAAAATATTACCAAACTGCTCGGGATAGCTTAAAAAGCCGTACCAAGTAACGAATGCACAGCCTAAAATAAGATTTATAATGCAAAAAACTGTTGTTGCCTTTGTAAGCTTTTCGGCAAAAAGAATTTTGCGGATAAACAAAGCATAGCAGAAAAGAAGTGCAGTGGAAGCGATAACCCAAATCCAGAAAACGAGAGAATTAGGGAAAAGCGGCATATAAAGCATACCGTCAAATTTCGCAATAAACTCTTCTTTCGGCAAAAGCATATCAGCCTCAGTCGGGATTATGTACGGATACTGATCCCAGCTCATAAACACTGCCATCCAAATTCCGTAGGCTGCGGCAATTACCGTCCATAAAGCGGTGTATACTTTCATCATTTTTTTATTTGTCATAAAAAATCACCTCACAGATGCATTTTATCACTTTTCAACAGTAAAATCAAGAAATTGCAAATATCTGCCTATTGTCTTTTTTATAAATATAATATATAATTGGAATTAACAGTGACAAAGCGTTCACTCAAACTATAATTTTTATTGGGAGATGAAACAAAATGAGCTCTGCAAACAACAGCATCCGACCCTTCGGCTGGCGAGATAAGCTCGGCTATGCTATGGGCGATATGGGCTGCGGCTTTTCATTCCAGCTTGTATCAACATTCATGCAGCTTTTCTATATGCAGTATATCGGCATATCAGAAGAAGCCTACGCCATCATCATTATTCTTTCAAAAATATTTGACGCTGTTAACGATATTTTAATCGGCAACCTCGTAGACACAAAGCGAATCGGCAAAAAGAGTAAGTATATGCCCTGGATTCTTCTCGGTGCAGTTACACTCGTTATTTTTAACGTTATGATTTTTGCGCCGGTCAAGAATTTCTCCGTATGGGGTAAATATGCATGGTGTCTTGGCTCATACTGCCTGTGGTCAATCGCCTACACAATGGTCAATGTGCCCTACGGCTCACTTCATTCCGTTATTACAGATGACCCCCAGCAGAAGGTATCGCTTTCAACCTTCCGCAGTATCGGTGCCGCTCTGCCCGCAATCGTTATTATGATTGTGCTTCCCGGTATCGTTTACAACACCACAACAAACAGCGCAGGCGAAGAAGTACAGATTCTTAAAGGCGAAACCCTTCTGCCTGTAGCGCTTGTGCTTTCGGTTATTGCAATGGTTGTGCTCTGGGGCACGACAAAGCTTGTAAAAGAACGTGTCAACCACACTTCAAGCGAAAAAGCAGTTGGTGTCAAGGCAATGCTTTCCTCTGCAAAATCCTTCTTTACAAACCGTGCAATGGTAGGCGCAACAATCGCTTCCGTTGCTTCCGTCGCTCTTTTCAACTCCACAATGGCACTTAACAATATGGTTTTCCAGTATTTCTTCAAGGATACAGGCAAAATCGGCATTGCAATGATAGGCAGCTATGCACCTATGATTCTCTTTATGGTTTTCATAGGCAAGTTCACAAAGAAATTCGGCAAGAAAAACGTTATTGTCACCACAATGCTCATCGGTGCAATTTCGGGTCTTATTGCACTTTTTGTGCCCATCACACCCGACTCAACAGGTATGATTGTCTATATCGTTTGCCTCATGGGTCTTAACCTCGGCAACGCAGGCTTCCAGATTTCGGTATGGGCAATTGTTGCAGACTGTATTGAAGTAAGCTACAGAAAGACAGGCAAGAGCGAAGAAGGCTCACTTTACGCTATTTACTCCTTCTTCCGTAAGCTTGCACAGGGTATAGGTCAGGCTGTTGTTGCACTCGGTCTCGGTGCTATCGGCTTTGTTGAGGGTGAAAACGCTGTTCAGCCCGCAACTTTCGGCGAGGATGTAAAATCGCTCTACTTCGTAGTGCTTGCAATCGGCTCACTGATAGCATTCCTTGCAATGAAATTTATTTACAACATCGGCAAGAAAGAAGAGCTTGAGTTTGCTCAGCAGATAAAAGAATAAATCACACATTCAGCGGAGCAGCCAACAATCTGCTCCGCTTTTTTATTTACTTTTACAGCGTATTATGATATTATTACAGTATACTTTTTTCTGTGAGGAAAACTGATATGAAAGACAAGACCTCTATTGTATTTACGGGCGACATAGGCTTTGACAGATATATGTACGGCAAGTGGGATGATGAAGAGCTTTTATCCGAAGATGTGCTCGGTTTTCTGCACAGCGCAGACCACGTTGTTGCAAACGTTGAGGGCCCCGTTGCGCCGGTTGAACAGAACACGACAAAAGACGGTGTTCAACAGCTGCTGCACACAATCGACCCCAAGGCTGTAAAAGTGCTGAAAAATATGAATGCCGATATATGGAACATCTGCAACAACCATATAATGGACGCGGGTGAATACGGCATTAAAAGCACGCTTGAAATTGCAAAAGAAAACGGTGCCAAAACAATAGGCGCAGGAATGAACATAATCGATGCCAGAAAGCCCGTTATTCTCAACGAGGCAGGCGGAATAGGTATGTTCGGCGTAGGCTATCAGCGTGCCTGCAGAAAGGCTGATGAAAACAAGGCTGGCTGTTACAGCTGGAGCGACCTTGACGAGATACAGAAAACAATAAACGAAATAAAAAAGAGTTGCCGCTGGTGCATTGTCGTTGCACACGCAGGCGAAGAGTTCACTCCCCTGCCCTCGCCCTACACGAGAGAGCGTTACCGTCTTTATCTTGAAATGGGTGCGGATATTGTCGTTTCACATCACCCGCACGTACCGATGAACTATGAAACAGTCGGGGACAAAATAATTTTCTATTCTCTGGGCAATTTCATTTTTGACACCGATTATCAGCGTGCACAGTATAACACCGAGTTTGGTCTGCTTGTAAAGCTCAACTTTACTGAAAACAAATTCACATGGGAGCCTATGGGGCTTGAGATTTTGCGAGGCGAGGAGCATGTTGTAAAGGCTGAACTGCCGAGGATTTTCACCGATGTGCAGGAGGAGGAATTCAAGCTTCTCTCTCCTCTTTCCGCTAAAATGCACATTGCCGCAACGAAAAGGCAAATGACGTATCTGAACCCCGACCGCTTTAAAAACGCAACTGAAGAAGAATGGGCAGAGCATTTCGCCGAGCCGCTCAGAACAGGCCGTGTCCCAGGAGAAACGCTGGATTTCTTCATTCTTGTGCCGCTTGCCGAAAAGGCAGAAAAAGAAGAATGGAAACAAAGCAAGCTTGAAGACGTAAAGAATTATATTCTGGAGCAGATGTAATAAATCACCCCGAATCTGCATTGGCTGACTCGGGGTGATATTTTATTTATAGGTAAGCTTAACTGCCTCGCTTAGCTTATCGGGGTTTCGAGTGGTGATATTATCGGGTGCATAGGATAAAATGCGGTAAATATCAACCTCATTATCAACTGTCCAGATTGAAACGAGCAAACCGTTTGAGTGAAACATGTCAACAAGCTGCTTTGATGCGTTGTTTTTGTTGAAGTTTATACCGATAGCACCGCTTGATTTAACCTTTTTGACAAGGCTGTAGAGGTATTCCTGCGTATGCTTTCTTTCGGGCTCAACATCAACATTGAGGTAATACTGCACACCGCCGCCGTTTGATTTAACTGCTTCAAGGAATCCGTCGTGCACACCCGTGTAAAAAATTCTGTCCTGCACACCGTATTTTTCTGCAATAGGCTTAATCTTTTCGAGTGCATCTGTGCTTTTAATATCTACATTTACCTTTATTCGGTTTAATTTACATACCTTTTCAAAAGCTTCGTCAAGCGTAACCTCTCCGCCCTTAGGTGTATCGTGAGCCAATACGGGCTCGCCGTCCTTATTAAAATTAAGGTCAAATTCAACTATATCGGCACCGTTATTCACAGCCGCGTCAATTGATTCAAGTGAATTATCCTTCGTACCCATACAGCCAGTATGAGCAGTATATGAAAAACCGTCGGGCAGTGAAATAAGCATTGATTTGTACTCCTTTATTTTAAGGTTGTTGTTTATTAGTATAATCCCTAAAACAACTGCACCTACAGTTAAAACTGCGCATAATGTAAGCGCTATTCTTTTCATCATAAAACCACTCCCGTTGCTTTTGTAATTTTATTTTAACATTATATATCGCACTTGACAACAAAAACGTATTATCTGTGTTTGAAATTTTATAAATATTTAATTTTTCACTTGTATTTTTATTCATTTGGGTGTAGAATAAACTGCAAATTTATTCAGCAAAGAAGTGTATTAAAATGAACATGATTTTTGAACGCAAGTTGCCTATCCCGCAGGAGGTAAAGGCACAGTACCCTCTTTCGGATGAGCTTGCGGCAGTTGTTTACAAGCGTGCAAAAGAGATTAACGACATCTTCACAGGCAAGGATGACAGACTTACGCTCATTATCGGTCCCTGCTCTGCCGACAATGAGGACAGCGTTATTGACTATATATCACGCCTTCGCACAGTTCAGGACAAGGTAAGCGACAAGCTTTTCATTATCCCACGCATTTACACCAACAAGCCCCGTACAACGGGCGACGGCTACAAGGGTATGCTTCATCAGCCCAACCCCAACGAAAAGCCCGATATGCTCAAGGGTATTGTTGCTATCAGAGAGCTTCACATGAGAGCCCTTAAAGAAACAGGCTTCTCCTGTGCAGACGAAATGCTCTACCCCGAAAATTACAGATATCTCAACGATATACTTGCCTACGTTGCAATCGGTGCACGCTCAGTTGAAAACCAACAGCACAGGCTTGTTTCAAGCGGTCTTGATATACCTGTAGGTATGAAGAATCCCACAAGCGGCGATATTTCCGTTATGATGAACGCTATAACAGCCGCACAGCACAAGCACACGTTCATATACCGAGGCTGGGAGGTACACTCACAGGGCAACCCCACAGCACACGCAATTCTGCGCGGATACGTCAACAAGCACGGCCAGTCAATGCCCAACTATCACTACGAAGACCTTATTCATCTTGCAGAAAGCTACGACAAGAGCGGCCTTGCAAACCCGGGTGTTATCGTAGACACAAACCATGCAAACTCAGGCAAAAAGTATCTTGAGCAGATTAGAATTGCAAAAGAGGTGCTTCACAGCTGCCGACATGATGCCGATATCAAGCGAATTGTAAAGGGCTTTATGATAGAAAGCTACATTGAAGACGGCGCTCAGAAGATAGGCGAAAACATATACGGCAAATCCATAACAGACCCGTGTCTGGGCTGGGAAAAGACAGAAAGGCTCATTTACGACCTTGCAGATTTACTCTGATAATAAATCAAAAAAGAGGTACAATTCGTGCGAATTGTACCTCTCGTTTTTTATTAAATAGTTTTAAGCCTGTGCCTCGCAGCAGGAGCAGGAAACGTAGTTTTCTTCGTCGTTAGCCTCTGCTTCCTTCTTTGCCTTAATCTTGGTGATTGCATAGTAAACACCTGCGATTACGGCTGCGATAGCGGCGATAATGCCGACAACCTTCAAAATCTTTTTAAAACAACTCATTGATAATATCCTCCTTTTTATAGCGATATTAAATATCAATAAAATTATATACATTTTAGCAGTTAAAGTCAATACTTTCGCACAAAAAATTGCAGCCGACCTCTATCCCCCGTAATAGCAAGGGACACAGGTCGGCTGCAAGCGCTTTAAAGCCAGCCTGCGAGACCGACGCACAAAGCATCGGTCTCAATAAAGCTGCTTTAAGCCTTGTTTGCCTTAACTGTAAGAGCAGACTTCTTTCTTGCGGCATTGTTCTTGTGAATGATACCCTTTGCTGTTGCCTGGTCAATCTTCTTGATTGCAGCCTTAACAAGGACATCCTTATCAGCAGAATTTGCCTCGATTGCAGCGTTAGCCTTCTTAATTGCTGTCTTGAGAGCGGAGTTAGCAGACTTGTTACGAGCTGCCTTTGTCTTGTTGACAAGAACTCTCTTCTTTGCGGATTTGATGTTCGGCATTTGAGTACACCTCCTTTTTACTATCACACATCTATGTATACTATCATTTTTTAAACAAAAAAGCAAGTTATTTTTAAAGAAAAATGCAAAATTATCTATAATTATCTAATACTAATAAAGATAACCGAAAAAGGAGAGCAAAACTTATGAATTTACGCACAGATTTGGCAGTTGAACAGCGTGAAATTGCCGCCGAGAGCGAAATTGACGGCATTGAGCAGCACACCCAAACAATCGGAAAAGCCAAAATAACACACATAAGTATAACAAATGAAAACGGAGAAAATGTGCTCAAAAGGAAAAAAGGCGAATATATTACCGTTGACCTGCCGCCCTTCAGCTCAAACGCCGATATTTTCGGCAGTGCAATGCAAGCGGTTGCCGAGCAGATAAAAAAGCTCTTGCCAAAAGAGGGTCTCATACTTGTAGCAGGTCTCGGCAACGAACAGATAACACCCGATGCATTAGGCCCCAAATGTGCTTCGCTGATTTTCTCGACAAGGCACATCGGAAAAGAGCTGCAAAAAACGATAGGCTTTGAATCTCTGCGACCCGTAGCGAGAATAACACCCGGTGTGCTCGGACAAAACGGAATTGAAACGGGAGAAATACTTGCAGGAATCACAAAGCAGGTCTCCCCTGCCGCACTTATAACCGTTGATGCGCTCGCTTCACGAAGGCTGTCAAGGCTCGGCTGCACTGTGCAAATATGCAACACGGGCATTACTCCCGGCTCAGGTGTAGGCAATGCAAGGGCAGAAATCAGCCTTGACACAATAGGTGTGCCCGTGATAGCCGTCGGTGTGCCGACTGTTGTTGATGCCGCAACACTTGCCTACGACCTTATAGGGAAAGAAAGCGAAACCCGAATGGAAAAAAGCGGCAACAGAATGATGGTAACGCCCCGTGAAATCGACCTGATTATAGAGCGTGCCTCAAAGCTTGTTGCAACGGCAATAAACTGTGCACTGCAACCAGATATGAGCGCACGTGAGCTATATTCGCTGGTTTCATAAAAGCCGCTGATTCCGCATAGATTTAATATATATTTATATATGCGGAGGTTTAAATGAAAGCTCGGTTTGATTATATTTATGATATTCTCACTTTTTTCACAGCGGTTGCCGTTTCGCTTATGCTCGGTACAGGCGTAAACAGTCAAGCTGTATCTGCCGCAATATCGGCGATAAAGCCGCACAACAGCACCGTTACGGCGCAGGAGTATATTAACCGTTTTTTCAGCCAAAGCAGTAAAGAAGATGCAAAGACTGCGGACCGCACGGTTTACACCGTAAATCCGCTTGACTCTCTTACAAAAACGCCCGAAGACATTGCTTTTCTTATTGAAGAAGCAAAGAAAAGCTCAGCTGACGATATTGAAGACGCTAAAATAACCGAGAAGCAATACGGTGAGAGCTCTGTGACAAAAAGGATAGGAAACATTCTTGTGCGAAACAACACCGATACACAGCAAAACCTTGATTTGAAAAGCTTTTTTGATGCAACACCCAAAATAACAATAAGCGATAAAACAAATCCGGCAGTGCTTATTTTTCACACTCACACTACAGAAAGCTACGAGATGCTTGACAGAAGCTGGTATGCGCAGGACTATATAACACGAAGCAACTCATCAGACCGCAATATGGTGCGTGTCGGCATTGAGATAAAAGATCAGCTTGAAGCGGCAGGCTACAATGTTATACACGACACTCAGATACACGACACAAAATACACCGGTGCTTATGCACACTCAAGAAAAAGCGTTGAAAAAGCGCTCAAAGAAAACCCCGAAATACAGATTGTGCTCGACATACACCGTGATGCCATTGAGCTTGACAACGGCAACAGAATAAAGCCCGTTACAACTGTGCTCGGCAAAAAGGCGGCACAGATGATGATAATAACCGGCTGTGAGGAAGGCAAGGTTACAGACTTCCCCGATTGGAGAAAAAACCTGACGTTTGCACTTGAACTGCAAAGCGTATGTGAAGAGATGTACCCCGGAGTTATGCGCCCCGTCTATTTCTGCCAGCGCAAGTATAATATGGATTTATCGCACAACAACCTGCTCATTGAGATGGGAAGCTGTGCAAACACGCTTGAGGAGGCGGCATATTCCGGCAGACTGCTCGGCAGTGCACTTGCAAAACTGCTCGACCAAGCTCAAAATTAAAGGAGAAAGAATGAAAAACAATTTCAGATATTATTTTATTACAGTTTTTATAATAAGCCTTGCCGTGCTGGCCCTTAGCGGATTTATGACAGCAGAAGAAAAAAACAGTGCAATGCTCTTTGGCAAGGAGACACAAACAATTCAGCTCAGTGCAGAACGAATCGGCACTGAGCTGAGAAAAGTATTCTATTAACCTCTGCCCTTTTTCTCTTCACGCTCGTGAATCACAAAGCGTGTGGGCGTACCCTCAAGACCGAAGATTTCGCGAATCTGGTTGTCGAGGTAGCGCTGATAGCTGTAGTGGAAAAGGTCCTTACGGTTGACAAAGCAAACGAACGTCGGAGGGCGGGTGGAAGCCTGGGTCATATAGTAAATCTTAAGTCTTCTGCCCTTATCCGTCGGTGGCTGTACTCTTGCGGTTGCATCTGCAAGCACCTGGTTGAGCTTACCTGTCTGAATACGCATTGCATTCTGTGCATCAACAAAGTTGATAAGCTCAAACAGCCTGTCTATACGCTGACCTGTTTTTGCAGAAATAAAGATAATTGGTGCATAGGACATAAACGAGAAATCGTTCATAAGCTTTTTACGGTAAGCATCCATTGTCTTGCCGTCTTTTTCAACTATATCCCATTTATTAACAGCTATAATGCAAGCCTTGCCCATTTCGTGTGCAATGCCTGCAACCTTTGAATCCTGCTCGGTAAAGCCTTCTTTTGCATCAATCATAATGACACATACGGTTGCACGCTCAACAGCCATTCTTGCACGAAGAACAGAGTATTTTTCAATCTGGTCCTCGACCTTGCTCTTGCGGCGCAGACCTGCCGTATCTATAAGCACATATTTGCCGTGCTCGTTTTCAATATACGTGTCGGTCGCATCACGTGTTGTGCCCGCAATATCGGAAACAATGGCACGCTCCTCGCCCGAAACGCTGTTGACAAGCGAGGATTTGCCGACGTTGGGCTTGCCGATTATAGCAACCTTTATCGTTTCGTCATCCTCTTCTGATTCTGCCTCTTCGGGGCAGTAAGAAAGAACAGCATCAAGCAAATCGCCCGTGCCGTGACCGTGAACGGATGAAACACCAATCGGGTCACCGAGGCCGAGATTATAAAACTCATAAAACTCCAGCGGCGGCTCACCAATCGAGTCGCATTTATTAACGCAGAGAATTACGGGCTTACCGCTCTTCTGGAGCATTGCGGCAACCTCTTCATCTGCCGCAACAACACCTGTACGAACATCGCAAACAAAAATAATAACGTCTGCCGCATCAATTGCAAGCTGTGCCTGGCGGCGCATCTGTGACAGAATAATATCGTCTGTGCGAGGCTCAATACCGCCCGTATCAACAAGAATCATATTTCTGTTAAGCCATTCACACTCGCCGTAAATACGGTCACGAGTGACGCCGGGAGTATCGTCAACAATAGAGAGACGCTTGCCGCAAAGCTTATTGAAAAGCGTTGATTTGCCAACGTTAGGTCTGCCGACAACGGCAACTATAGGTTTTGCCATTTTTCTCACTCTCCTCCTAAAATTTTTTCAAGTAAAGCATAGCCGTCTGCAATGCAGGGTGTTACGGTTATGCCGAGCTTTTGCGATAAATCTGAAAGTGTCATATCGTCAAGAAAAACGTCTTCGCCGTCACGCAGTGCCGAATCGGGAATAATAAGCTCATCACCTAAGTCTTTACCCTCAAGCTGTGCCAGAATATCCTGCCCCGTAAGTAAGCCTGCAACGGTTACGCTCTCACCAAAAAAGCTGTTATTTATCTGAATTACATTGACACTTAATTTATTATACCTTTTTTCTGCCGAAATTGCCAGCTTTTTTATCAAAGGATAAGCGGCGGCACCTGTTACGGCAGTGATATGCCTTTTTTCGCTGAGCTCAAAGTCGCTGTCTTCAAGAGCAGAGGTGAACTCATCCTCTAAAAGCCGCCACATACCGACACCGTTTTCAAGTTGAGGATAATCGCCGTAATAATCGGCTGACGGAATTTCTCTGTGTGCAGAAAGATAAAACTCATCCGCCGCATAGGCAATTGTTTCACCGTTGAAATGCTTGAAATGAATATTAAAATCATCAACCGTATCAATAACGGCAGCTGCGGTTTTTTCGTTATAGGCTTCAAGCTCATATAAGCCCTCGCGGTGCTTTGTAAGACCCACAGGCACGCAGGCTATGCTCTGCACGGCAGGATAAAGCTTACCGAGCTCAGAAAGGCTGAATTCAAGCTCCTTGCCGTCGTTTATACCGGGACACAGCACAAGCTGTGTGTTGAGCTTGATGCCTGCATCTGCAAGGCGGCCCAGATAGCGCAGAGAAGTGCCCGAATTCGGGTTTTTCATCATCTCAACACGAAGAGTGGGATTCATTGTGTGAACAGAAACATTCACGGGGCTGATGTGCATTTCAATAATGCGGTCAATATCCTTATCAGTAAGATTTGTGAGCGTGACATAATTGCCGAAAAGAAAGGAAAGACGGGAATCGTCATCCTTAAAATAAAGGCTTTCTCTCAACCCGGAGGGCATCTGGTCGATAAAGCAGAAGATGCACTTATTCTTGCAGGAATGGTGCTTGTCCATAAGATAGGTTTCAAAGCACAGACCAAGGTCGTCATACTCGCCTTTTTTGATTTTAACAGTGCGGCGCTTGCCCTTTCCGTTCTCAATTTCAAGCTTGAGCTTGCAAGCGCTTGTATAAAAGCGGTAATCAAGCACATCGTTTATTTCGTGAGAATTGACGGCAACAAGCATTTCCCCGCCCGATATTTTTTTAGAGCATATTGAGCCTTTTTCAACGTCTTTAATTTTAACCGACACACCCGGTCACCTGCCTTTATTCACATAATCGAACATATATCGGTAAGGTTATCAAAGCAATAATCCGCATTTTCATCATAGCCCTTGTGGACTAAAACGGTGGTCATACCAGCCGCTTTACCGCCGAGAATATCGGCAACGGGATTATCACCTATCATAACATAGTTTTCGTTTTTGCAAAAGGATTTTGCGATATCGAATATTTCTTTTCTGGGCTTATCATAACCTACAAGGCCCGAAATCACAAGAATATCAAAATACTGAGTAATATCCAGAGCATCAGTTATTTGCTGAAGCTCGGGATAGTTATTTGAAAGAATTATATTTTTGTGTCCTTTTTCTTTTGCTGTTTTAAGTGTATAAACCGAATCCTCAAACAAGCTGTAATTTGACGGAAGCATTATTATTTCACGCACTTTTTCGCTTGCGGTCTTTGCTTGAGATTCACTGATACCAAGCGAAATGAAGCTGTTATAAAAATGAGCATTCATAAACTCCCACCACTTGTCGCCGACAAGATTTGTGAAATCCTTTTCGGGGGTGTGCCAGGTAAAACCGCTTGCGTTGCATCGTCTGATATCCTGAAAAGTGACATTGTGATTTTCTACAGTCTCGTTAAGTGCACGAAACACACTGCCGCTCCAAAGATGCTCGGAACAAGCCAAAGTGCCGTCAAAATCCCAACAGAAAATGCTCATTAAAATCACCTTTTATTCAAGGATTTTTAAGAATACGGTTTTGCGTGATGAATTTTGCGTTATTCAAGGAGCAAGGACGCAGACATATTTTTATATTTCAAGTCCGCAGCAACGCAGAAGAACGTAAAATTCATCCGCAAAAAGCAAAAGGCAGGGAGGATAATAATCACCTCTCTGCCTTAAAGCCTAAAGCTTATGCCTCTGTTTCAACTACCTGTCTGCCATTGTAGTAACCACAATTAGCACACAGTCTGTGCGGTCTCTTGTACTCGCCGCACTTGGGGCACTTGACGAGCTCAGGTGCATTAAGCTTCCAAACGCTGCTGCGTCTCTTGTCTCTTCTTGCCTTAGAGACTCTTCTCTTCGGAACTGCCATTTCGGAACCTCCTTGCTGGTGTGTAACTTCTACTCATCGTTATTATTCAACAGCTGCTGTAATGCCGCAAGACGAGGGTCTATGGGCGCAGAACAACTGCATGAGTCGTGATTAAGGTTTTTGCCGCAATACTGACAAACACCCTTGCAATCTTCTTTGCACAGATGCCTTGTCGGCAAGCCGAGCAAAATATCCTCCGTAACAAGCTCATCAAGGTTGAAACGCAGTGACTCGACAAGAATCAGCTCGTCGTTCTCCTCATCGTTGAGCGAGGTAACAAGAACGTGGTCAACGGGGATTGTAAGATTTTTTTCTGTGTGTGCGGCGCAACGGTCGCAAGGTGCGGAATAAGTAAAGGCTGCCTCTGCAACAAGCTGAACAATGCCGGCCTTGTTGAAAACACTGCCCTTAACCCTGACGGGTGCGGCAAAGGGATAGAACGTAGAAATCTCAAGCGACGATAAATCGAGGTCGTAATCGATTTCCAGCCTTTCGCCTATGTTGTTAAAAATCGGTTCAAGCTCAATAAACACCTTTGTTTATACCTCCGAAAAGGGTACACGAGCACCGTGCCAAATAACACACAACGATTATTATATCTGTTTAGTCGTGCTTTGTCAAGAAAAAATTTATTTTTTTACAGGACTTCGCAAACCTCAAATACCTTTGCGGGAATTTCTTCCTTATCGGCGGAAACGGTGAAAGTAACGTCCTTATCTTCCTTCTTGGAAAGCTCTGCAACCTTGAGAAGGAAATCTGCAAGCTCGTCATAGTTTCTGCCGCCAATGCGAAGAGTTGCATCTGCAAAAATGTCTGTGATGTCGTGGTCACCTGCAAAGATACCGCAGAGGAAGCCGTAGTATGCATCATAGCCGCTTACTTTATAATTGTCGGTCGCTGTGAGTCTGCAGCGGTGTGTAATATCATAAGTGAGTGCCGACTCCTTTTCGATGCAGACAACATTGCCGTTTGAGTTTTCAACTGCTGCGTTGACAAGCTCAATAAGCTTCTTTGTTTTGCCTGCGCCCTTGTGGCCGAGAATAAGTTTTACCATAGTAATCGCTCCTTTATATTATTAACCATTGAGTTTTGCTTCCAGCTCTGCTTTCATGTCCTCATAGCCGGGCTTACCGAGCAGTGCGAACATATTCTTCTTGTAGCTTTCTACACCGGGCTGGTCGAAGGGGTTTACGCCGAGCACATAGCCTGAAATTGCACAAGCCTTCTCAAAGAAGTAGATGAGCTCACCCAGGTTATACTCATCCATCTGCTCAACCTCAAGCACGATGTTGGGCACATCGCCGTCGGTATGTGCAAGGAGTGTGCCCTCGAAGGCCTTGCGGTTTACGAAAGAAACCGTTTTACCTGCGAGGAAGTTAAGACCGTCAACATTTTCGGGGTCAGCCTCAATGCTGACATCGGTCTTGGGTTTATCGAAATATACCACTGTTTCGAACAGCATTCTCTCGCCCTCCTGCACGTACTGGCCGAGTGAATGAAGGTCGGTGGAATAAATCGCTGAGGAAGGATAGATGCCCTTATTCTCCTTACCCTCGCTTTCGCCGTAAAGCTGCTTGAGCCACTCGCACATAAGAGTGAAGGAAGGCTCGTAGCTGACGAACATTTCAACCTTTTTGCCTGCACGGTAAAGAAGGTTGCGGATTGCAGCATACTTGTAGCAATCGTTTTCGAGTGAGGGGACGGAATATTTCTCTCTGGCATCTGCCGCACCCTGCATGAGTGCGTCAATATCTATACCTGCGGCTGCAATGGGAAGCAGACCGACGGCGGTAAGAACGGAGTAACGGCCGCCTACGTCATCGGGCACAACAAAGGTCTGGTAGCCCTCTTTGTCTGCAAGAGATTTGAGAGTGCCCTTTGCCTTATCTGTTGTGACATAGATGCGCTTTGCAGCCTCAGCCTTGCCGTACTTCTTTTCGAGAAGCCCTTTGAATACACGGAAAGCAACTGCAGGCTCCGTTGTGGTACCGCTCTTGGAGATAACGTTTACGGAAAAATCCTTGCCTTCGACAAGGCTCATAACCTCGGCAAGCGAGGAAGAGCTGATCGTGTTGCCCGTAAATAAAATCTGCGGGGTATCTTTGGCAAGAAGATTATAGTTTGATGATTTGCAGAACTCGATAGCCGCACGAGCACCGAGATATGAACCGCCGATGCCGATAACGACAAGCACCTTAGAATCGGACTTGATTTTGTCGGCCGCCTTTTTGATAGCTTCAAACTCTGCCTTATCGTAATTGACAGGCAGGTCTACCCAACCGAGGAAGTCGCTTCCCTTACCGGTGCCATCGTGAAGCATCTGGTGTGCATTTACGATTTCTGCTTCGATTTTTGCAAGCTCTGCAGCTGATGCTCTTTCGCCTGCGTAGGAACTGTTTAACTTGATTGCCATAGGTTTTGCGCTTGCGGCACTTTGCTTATATGCCGCTCTCCTTTAAAACTGAATATTATTACTGTTATTTTAACCGAAAAATAATCTTATTGCAAGACAAAAACGCTAATTTTTTTAACAAATTTAATATTTTTTCACTGCTTTGACACCTTTGCTTTTGTAAAGCTTGCAAAAGAACTTAAAAAACGACGCAAAACCTCAAGAAAGTCGAGCTCTTTTATTTCCTCGGGTGAAACTATCGGATATTCGGCTATAATTTCACCGTCAAGCGAAAAGGTCAGCGTGCCGACTCTTTCACCTGCGGCAACAGGTGCCTGCACATCGGTTGCAAGCTCGGCAGTCTGCTCCAATTTCTCCGCACTGCCTTTTTTCAGAAGCATAGGCTTCGGAGATTCCACAGTTGGAGTAAAGCTGTCTTTGTATCCGCCGATAACCGTTACGTCAGCAAGAAGTGATGAATCAGGGACAGGCGAAGCTGTTTCATAATTTGCAAAGCCCCAATTGAGCAGTGCTTTTGCGGCACCGAAGCGGTCATCACTCGTGGGGCTTCCCATAACAACGGCAACAAGGTGCGTACCTCCCCTTTCGGCAGATGCCGCAACACAGCAGCCAGCTTTTGCGGTTGTGCCTGTTTTGAGCCCCGTTGCACCGTCATAAAACCGCACAAGCTTATTTGTGTTCACAAGCTGAGTTGCACCGTCACGTAGCGAATCCATCCACACGGTTGTATATTTGCGTATAAGGTCGTGCTTTAAAAGCTCAACCGACATCAGCGCAATATCATAAGCAGTAGTGAGGTGAGTAGTTGTGGTATCGTCAAGGCCTGTGCAATTATCGAAATGAGTATTTGCCATACCAAGCTCTGCGGCACGTTTATTAAGCATAGACACAAGAGCCTCTTCACTGCCTGCAATATGCTCGCCGAGGGCTTCGCAGGCATCGTTTGCGCTGTAAATTGCAGTTGCACGAAGCAGCTCGTCAACCGTCATTGATTCGCCCTCTTTCAGCCATATCTGCGAGCCGCCCTTTGCTGCAGCAGTCGGGCTTGCCGTAACGGTATCGTTAAGATTGAGCGTACCCGCATCAATCGCCTCCATAACGAGCAGAAGCGTCATAATTTTCGTAACGGAAGCAGGGTAAAGCCGCTCATGCTCATTCATTGCGGCAAGCACTTTACCGCTTGAAACATCAACAAGCACAGCAGATTTAGCATTGACGGTAACGGGCATCCCCGCATTTTCGGCAGAATCAGCCGCAACAGCGCAGAAAGGCACAATCAAAGCCGCACAAAAAACAAAAGAAAGCAGTTTCAACAGCTTGTTTTTCAATTCATATCTCCCCTTTAAATATCATCGGTAAACTATATGATATATATCTTTGATAAATTACTTGTTGCTAAAAGTATAACTTTAGAGTATAATTTTAGTTTAGTGATACTTTTCAAAGGAGAAAAGCTATGAAAGCGGCATTTTATACACTCGGCTGTAAAGTAAACCAATATGAAACGCAGGCACTCAGCGAAGCCCTCGCACGCGAGGGCTTTATGACCGTGCCCTGCAGTGAAGAAGCCGACGTGTACATCATAAACTCCTGCACAGTAACCGCAGAGAGCGACAAAAAGACAAGGCAGGCTGTAAGACGCTTCAAACGTCAGCACCCCGAGAGCATAGTTGTGCTGACAGGCTGTATGCCCCAGGCATATCCTGTTGCCGCCGCAGAGCTTGAATGCGCCGACATTGTTGCAGGCAACAGAAACAATGCGGAAATACCTCAAAAAATAAAAGAATTCATGCAAAGCCGCAACCGTGAAATAGATATAATTCAGCACGAAAAAGATGAGGTATTTGCCCCCTGCAGCATCAACAGCTTTGACGAAAGAACAAGGGCGGCAATTAAAATTGAGGACGGCTGCACCCGATTCTGCTCATACTGCATCATACCTTATGCCAGAGGCAGAGTGCGTTCAAAGCCGCTTGAAGAAATAAAAAAAGAAGCCGAAGCACTTGCAGCTAACGGCTACAGCGAAATTGTGCTCGTGGGCATCAACCTTTCTTCATACGGTACAGACTGCTCACTTTCACTTTGCGATGCTGTTGCGGCAGTTTGTGCAGTGCCGGAGATTAAAAGGGTGCGACTCGGTTCACTTGAGCCCGACCACATGACAGACGAAATGATTGCCGGCTTAAAGACAGAGCCAAAGCTTTGCCCGCAGTTTCATATTTCCCTGCAGAGCGGCTGCACCGAAACGCTTAGACGAATGAACAGACATTATGATGCAGATGAATATGAGAGAATTTGCAATTCACTGCGTTCAAGCTTTGAGGACTGCACAATAACAACAGATATTATGGTTGGCTTTGCAGGCGAAACGGAAGAAGAATTTGAAAAATCGCTTACCTTCGCTGAAAAGATAGGCTTTGAAAAGGTGCACGTATTCCCCTATTCACAGCGCAAGGGCACGAGAGCCGCAGAATTTCCGAATCAGCTTGACCGCAAAACAAAGGAAGAGCGTGCACACAAAATGATAGAGCTGACGAACAAAGTGCGTGCCGAATTCCTGCAAAAGCAGATTGGCAAAACCATTGAAGTGCTCGCAGAAACCAAGGATGAAAACGGAGTCTGCACAGGCTACACTGCAAACTACACACCGGTTAAAATTAAGAGCGGTGCCGAGTGCGGATGCTATTACAAAGTAAAAATCACAGCCGCCGACAACGACAGCTGTGAAGGTGAAATAATCTGAATATTATACTGAGTATTTTCCGAGGAATTCGTTGTATTTTACGTCGAATTCTTCGGAATCTTTCTTCATATTGCGTACAAATCTGTGCATATCAAACCTTGCGTGAGCAGTTTCGGTAACACAGGCGGCAATATTTGAGCAGTGGTCGGAAACACGCTCAAGGTTTGTGATAAGGTCGTTGAAAACAAAGCCCTGCTCGATTGTGCACTCATTCTTACGAAGACGCTCGATATGGCCATGCTTCATATCCTCTTTAAGCACATCAATAACCTGCTCGAGCGGCTCTACGAGAGCGGCACTTTCGAGATTGTTATTTGCAAGTGCATCGTATGAAAGGGCCAGAATTTCTGTTGTTGCGGCAACAATATTCTGCATTTCTTTCTTTGCTGCACCGGAGAAGGACATCTTCTTTTCCTTAAGCTCTTCAGCAGATTCAAGAATGTTGAGAGCGTGGTCACTAAGACGTTCAAGGTCGCCGATAAGATGAAGCTGCATTGACAATTCACGGCTGTCTTCGTCTGTAAGATTATGTGTGCTGAGCTTTACAAGATAACCGCCGATTGTATCCTCATACATATCGGCTTTTTTCTCGCCCTTACGTATGGTTTCGGCAACCTTTTCATCATATTCGGTAAGCATCCGCATTGCATCAAGAAGTGTGTTTTTGCTGAGCTGAGCCATAGCAACGGTAACGTTGCGGCTTTGCGCAATTGCAACTGCAGGTGTACTGAAAAGACGTTCGTCAAGAAGCTGTGTTTTCTCGTCCTCGCCTTTATCCTTAACAGTAAGGCAAGCAAGCTTAACAAGAAGATTTGACATCGGGAACAGAATGCAAAGAGCAACTATTTTAAAGCCTGTATGAACAACTGCTATGCCAAGCGGATTTGCAGCGGCATCAAGAATCGGAATATTCACAGCAGAGGTTATACCATAAAAAGCGGTAAGCAGAATTACCGTAGCAATTACATTGAAATAAAGGTGAATAAATGCGGCACGCTTTGCGTTTTTGTTGGCACCGGCGCAGGAGATAATTGCACTGACACAGGTACCGATATTCTGACCCATGATAATCGGGATTGCTGTCAGATAGCTGATACTGCCGGTAAGTGTAAGAGCCTGAAGGATACCGACAGATGCAGAGGAGGACTGAATTACAGCGGTAACAACAGTACCCATAAGCATACCGAGAACAGGATTTGTAAACAGAACAAGCGCATTCTTAAACCAATCAAGCTCAGTAAGAGGTTTGACCGCATCGGACATTGTTTCCATACCGAACATAAGAATGGCAAAGCCAAGCAGAATAACGCCGACATCCTTGCGCTTTGCTTTTTTGGAAAACATATAAAGGATAATACCTATAAGCGCAAGCACAGGTGTAAAGGTTTCCGGTTTAAAGAGTGAAACCCAGAAATTATCGCTCTCAATACCCGTCAAGCTGAGAATCCAGGCAGTGACGGATGTGCCGAGGTTAGCACCCATAATGACACCGACAGCCTGGCTGAGCTGCATAATGCCCGAGTTGACAAAGCCGACAACCATAACCGTTGTAGCGGAAGACGACTGAATAACAGCTGTGACAATAAGACCGAGAAGAAAGCCTTTGAACTTATTTGAGGTCAGCTTTCCCAGAATTGTTTTCAGCTGGTTACCGGCACTTTTTTCAAGCGCATCGCCCATTGTGCTCATACCGAAAAGGAAGAACGCAAGGCCGCCGAAAAGCGTAGCAACATTCATAAACGTCATAAGGACTCCTCCTTAAATGTAGAAATTTGACGAACTCTATCCATTTGCGATTATAATCACGCTTTGTCAAGTTATTATTCTTTTTTGGAATTTAAAAGAAAATTTATGATTTTAATATATTGTTCTTTATTTTTGCTGTGAAATAAGTTATTATGAATAAGTTAAATATATTTTTGGAGTGAACAGCAATATGTATTTTCACGAACCTACTTATGATTTAGATATACTCTGCAGACAGAATCTGCACATACACTCTGCTTTTTCCGGCTGTGCAAAGCCTGAAATGAAGCTTTGCGACATTGTGCGCACAGCCGAGGAATGCGGACTTGAGATGATAGCCGTAACCGACCACGTTCAGGCTGACACCGAGGACGAATTCAGAGTAAGCCTTGCAATGCTCAGAGAGCAGGCAAAAACAATTGACTCGCCCGTTAAGCTTCTTATCGGTGCAGAGCTTTCAGCATACGGCACAAACAATTTCAACTTTTCGGACAACGATATTGAGCTGGATTACAGACTGTGGGCACAAAACCATTATCACGTTTCATCGTGGATTCAGCCCGAAGATACAAGCCCTGCGGGATACAAAAATCATATTATAGAAACGCTGACCAACCTAATAAAATCGGGCAGAGCAGACTGCATTGCGCACCCTTTTCACGACAGATATCTGACAAATTCCAAAAGGCTCAACGTCGGATTTGAGGCAGGCAGTGTACCCAACTGCTTCAGCGACAACGAGATCGGTGATTTGCTCACTCTCGGCAAAGAGTTTGAAACTGCATTCGAGCTGAATCTTAACGCAATGGCGGGCTACCCCGAATTCTGCAGAAGAATGTACAACATAGGCAGAGAAGTCGGTGTATATTTCAATATAGGCACAGATGCGCACAAGCTTGACACCATTGACACAAAGCAGTTTATTGAGAGAACGAAGGGTTTTCTTTTATGATTAAAAACATTGTTTTTGATATGGGAAACGTACTGCTTGATTTCAATCCGCAGGTATCAATGCAGATGCTCGGAATAAGCGAAGAAGCAAAGCCTGTTATTCTCAAAGAGCTTTTCGGCGGTGATGAATGGATTGAGCTTGACCTGGGCAACATCAGCGTTGACGAAGCTTTTGAAAGCATAAAGCAGAGAGTGCCGCAGGAACATCACGCAGATTTGAGAAAATGCACAGACGAATGGGACGTATGTATGGTGCCCGTTAAAGGCGCAAAGGAATTCTGCGATTATGTAAAGGCAAAAGGATATAAAGCTTATGTTCTGTCAAACGCACACAAGAGCTTTTACAAATATTTTCCCCGTTATTTTGACCTCGATTTTTTTGACGGTGTTGTGGTTTCGGCAGACGTGCACACCGTAAAGCCCGATGTAAGAATCTATGAGCATCTTATTGAAAAGTACAGTTTAAAAGCTGAAGAATGCCTGTTTATTGACGACCGACAGGACAACGTTGTGGGTGCAGAGAAAGCAGGAATGAACGCTGTTCAGTTTAAGAATGATTTTGAAGAGATAAAAGAGTATCTGAATCACTGATCAATTTAAAGCCTCCCTTTCCTTTAGGCAAGGGAGGCTTTAAAAAATGCAACGAGCGACATCCAAATTGGGTGCCGCTCGCTTTTTTTATTTTATCAGTTCATTTATTACCTCACCTGCGGCGATGAGTCCTGCGGCAGAGGGAACAAATGAAACGCTGCCGGGTACGGAGCGTTTATCAGATTCTGGCTGAAAGAGAGGTTTAATAGGTTGCTCTGTTGAGAAAACAACTTTGAGCGAATTTATACCGAGGTTTTTAAGTTCACGCCTCATAACACGGGCAAGCGGACAGCCAATTGTTTTTTTTATATCGGTGACCGTAAGTGCAGTCGGGTCAAGCTTATTGCCCGTGCCCATACAGCTGATTACGGGTATATTTTTTTCTTTTGCGGTTTTTATAAGAAGCAGTTTTGACGTAACTGTATCTATTGCATCAACAATATAATCGTATTCGTCAAAATTGAATTCATCGGCAGTTTCTGCAGAATAAAAGCAGGGATAAGCAGTCACCTTTATATCGGGATTTATGTCTGCAATACGCTCACGCATTACATCCACCTTGAGTCTGCCTACAGTGCTTTTAAGTGCGACAAGCTGACGGTTGAGGTTTGAAACAGAAACGGTATCGTTATCGCAAAGGCCTATATGCCCTACCCCTGCCCTTGCAAGAGCCTCTGCCGCAAACGAGCCTACACCGCCCACACCGAAAAGCAGTACGGATGAATTTTTAAGCTTCTCCACACCGTCCTCACCTATGAGCATTGCAGTGCGCACATTTTTTTCTTCCACAGCTTCACCGCCTTAAAAATAATAATGAAATTATATCACCGCACGGTGTTTATGTCAATTTAATGTTGACACCTCGTTGTGCCGAGTGTAAAATAAAAGCAGACTTACAAGGAGGCTGACAAAATGAAAAAACTTACATCACTTTTACTAATTTTTACACTTATATTCACGCTTGCCGCTTGTTCCGACACAACAAAAAAAGAAGATTTCAAGGCCTGGTTTAACGACGAATTTGTCGCAGCCTATGATGCTTTCAAGCAGACTGAATACGGCAAGGCAAACGCACCTGTATCCGACATATCGCTTATGATAATATCATCCGAATATTTAAACAGTGTTTTTGATTACATCACAGACGGCACACAGCCCGAAAACGCTGAAATCACAGAAACTGACGGTGTTTATACATACAAAACCGCAGGTGCAGACTATATGGTCGAGCTTGACGAAAAAACCTCATCAGTAAGAATTACATCAAAAATGGAATTTATGGGTGAAGAAAGAACACAGTTCATCATTACCCTGCGTGAAAGTAAAAACAAGTATTATATCCAGCACCTTGCGCCCGAATTCAAGGAGTATTTTGAGGTTGAATTCACAGCCGAAAGCGGTAGTGTAAAACGTGACAGCGTATCGGAGAATCCTTATTCGATATTTGCAGATAAAATACCCGATAAATTCGCAAAGGAGAACTGAAAGCAATGAAAAACGAGCTTCACAACTACGACGTATTCCCAAAGGTTTTTCCGAAGGATAAGGAAATTGAAATCACAATAAAGCCGCTTGGCGAGCACGCCGCATTCACCAAAGACGAATACTATATGGAAATCTTACCTCTCACGCAGGGACCCAGATGGGCATTCCCCGAAACCTCGGGTGCAACAGAGGAATTCAAGGTAAAGCCCGATGCTGACGGATGCATACGCATAAAGCACGTATTCAAGTGCGAGCAGGAACATTTTATACGCTTTCTCAAAGATGATTTGAAGAAGGATTTTCAGTTTTCCGTTTATTCGGTAAGTGAAGACCTTGTCGGCAGATATCCCTTTGCAGGCGACCTTCACATGCACACCTTCCGTTCAGACGGCAAGCAGTCCCCTGCAATTGTTGCGGCAAACTACCGCAGACACGGCTACGACTTCCTCGCTATAACAGACCACCAGAGATATTATCCCTCACTTGAGGCTATGGAAGCATACAAGGACGTTGAGCTTGAGTATACACTTGTGCCCGGTGAAGAGATACACCTGCCCAAGGGTGACTCATACCACACAAACGACGTTCACATGGTTAATTTCGGCGGCAAATACAGCATAAACGCGCTCACCACAGCCAGCTCACACATTGCAGACGTCGGCGACGGCAAGGACAAGCGCAGTATTGACGGCAACTGCCCCGACCCGATTACAAAAGAAGAATTCTGGGCAACAATTGATGCTTACGCAGACACCCTCGACATTCCCGAGGGTGTTGAGAGATTCCCGTTTGCCTGCTGCAGCTGGATAACAGAGCAGGTACGCGAGGCAGAGGGTCTTAGCATTTTTGCACATCCCTATTGGATTGCAGACGTTTACCACGTGCCCGATTCACTCACAGATGCTATGTTTGAGAAAAAAGCTTTTGATGCATTTGAAGTGCTCGGCGGTGAAAACTACTTCCAGCAGAACGGCTTCCAGACAATCTACTATTACGAGCAGTGTGCAAAGGGCAACAAATACCCCATTGTAGGCAGCACAGACAGCCACAGCAGTATTAACAACCGCAACGGTTTCATTTGCTCAACAATTGTATTCGCCCCCGAAAACACAAGAGAAAGTCTTATAAGCTCAATCAAGGATTATTACAGCGTTGCAGTTGACACAATCAGCGCAGAATATCGCATGGTAGGCGATTTCAGGCTTGTAAGATACGCAAGCTTCCTTTACGAGAACTTCTTCCCCCTTCATGACGAGCTCTGCTACGAGGAAGGTCTGCTGATGAAGAGATACGTCACCGGTGAGCCCGATGCAAAGGCTCAGCTTGAGGCAATCCAGGGCAGAATGAAGCGACAGAGAGAAAAATACTTCGCATTTTAAAACAAACACAAGACTATAAATCAACCCCGTTTTGTAGGTTAATACAAATCGGGGTTATTTCTTTTTATAAAGTTGACTTTTTTATAATATAAAGGTAAAATAAGGGATGTTGTATTATAAGAATCCTTGGAGGTAAAAGCAATGAAACTTGATAAGCTTGTCGGCGAAAGATTTAAAGAAAAGCCGTCAGACTGTATAATTGAAAGCCACGCTCTGACTGTAAGAGGCGGCTACATCAAAAACGTTGCAAACGGCATTTACTCATCATATATGCCTATGCGCAGAATCACAAAGAAGATTGAAAATATCATCCGTGAGGAGATGGACAGAATCGACGGTCAGGAGGTTCAGTTCCCCGTCGTTATGCCCGCCACTCTTTGGGAGGAAAGCGGCAGATACGAATCAATCGGCAGTGAGCTTCTTCGCTTCTCCGACAGAAACAAGAGCCCTATGGTGCTCGGTATGACTCATGAAGAGGCCGCCGTTCACCTTGTAAGAGATTACGCAAACAGCTATAACAAATACCCCTTTATGATATACCAGATTCAGACCAAATTCCGTGACGAAGGCAGACCCAGAGCAGGTCTTATCCGTGTACGTGAATTCACAATGAAGGATGCATACTCCTTCCACACCTCACAGGAGGACCTTGAGCAGTATTATCAGCGCTGCTATGATGCATACAACCGCATTTTTGCACGTTGTGGTATTCCCGAGGTTGTAACGGTTAAATCCGACTCTGGTATGATGGGCGGCAGTGTATCTCACGAATATATGCTTCTCACCGCCGCAGGCGAAGACAGCATTGCAGTATGTAGTGAGTGTGATTTCAGAGCAAACATTGAGGCTGCACCCTGCATTGTTGAAAACGAAGCTGATGCAGTGCTTGAAGAGCTCAAGCTTGTATACACACCCGATATGCACACAATTGAGGATGTATGCAACTTCCTCAACACACCTGTAGAAAAATCCTGCAAGGCTGTTGTTTACCAGAGAAATGCAGACGACACATATATCGTTGCGTTTGTCAGAGGTGACCTTGAGGTAAACGAAACAAAGCTTCGCAACACAGTAGGCTGTGAAATTCACCCTGCAGAGATTACAGACGGTTGCGGTCTGTTTGCAGGCTTTATCGGCCCGTACAATATGGACGAACGCATCACAGTTGTTATAGATGGCTCACTCAAGGGCACAACAAACCTTTCCTGCGGTGCAAACAAGCTTGACCACCACTACACAGGCTTCAACGTTGAGCGTGACCTCGGCGAGGTTGAATACGCAGACGTTGCCGCTATCAAGGATGGCGGCATCTGCCCGCAGTGCGGCAAGCACAGCGTTACTCTCTCAAGAGGTATTGAGGTTGGTAACATTTTCCAGCTCGGCACAAAATACACAAAGTCAATGGGTATGACATACCTTGACAGCAACGGTCAGGAGCAGTACCCTATTATGGGCTGCTACGGTATCGGTGTAGGCAGACTTGCCGCAAGCGTATGCGAAGCATACCACGACAACTACGGCCCCATCTGGCCGATGTCAATTGCACCCTGGCAGGTACACCTTTGCTGTGTACGTTCAGACGATGCGGCAACCAAGGAATGTGCCGACAAGCTTTATGAAGAGCTTCAGAATGCAGGCGTTGAGGTTATCTATGACGACAGAAAGGTAAGCGCAGGCTTTATGTTCTCTGACGCAGACCTGCTTGGTGTACCGCTGAGAATAATTGCAAGCCCCAGAAACCTCAAAGAAAACGTCTGCGAAATCGTAAGCAGAGATAAGACAATCAGCCAGAAGACAGAAATCGGCGAGATTGTTGAAACAATCAAGAAGCTTATTGCTGAAATGATGTAAATAATGTCGGAGGAATCGGTTTGAAAATTTCCAAACTCAAGCTGACTCAAACCCAAATAATTGTGCTTTTCTTTGCGGCCGTTATACTGTGCGGCACATTACTGCTGTGTCTGCCGATATCATCAAGGAGCAGAGAGTGGACTCCCCTGCTTGATTCGGCTTTCACCGCAACAAGCGCAACCTGTGTTACAGGACTTATTGTGTTCGACACCTTCACACACTGGTCACTTTTCGGTCAGCTTGTTATACTGACAATGATACAAATCGGCGGACTCGGTGTTATGACGACAATTGCGATGTTTGCCGTGTTTGCAAAAAGAAAAATAAACATCTATGAGAGAAAGCTGCTGATGGCTTCGGCAGGTACAATAAGAACAAACGGCGTTATAAAGCTGCTAAAGCAGATTGTGAAAATAACCTTTATCTGCGAAGGCATTGGTGCTCTGCTTTTCGCCACAAGATTCTGCCCCGAATTCGGCATTGCAAAGGGCGCTTATTACTCTGTTTTTCACGCCGTATCGGCGTTTTGCAACGCAGGCTTTGACCTTATGGGTGTATACGGCGAATTTTCCTCACTGACACCTTTTTATAATGACATAACGGTTAACCTTACCGCTTGCCTTCTTATTGTTTCGGGCGGTCTTGGCTTTATCGTATGGCAGGATATAATTGAGCACAGACTAAAAGTCAGACAGTATTCACTGCACACAAAAATCGTTCTCATAACCTCTGCGGCATTGCTCCTTGGCGGATGGCTGTTTTATTTCATATTTGAACAGAATGCAAGCCTTGCTCAAATGACTACGGGAGAAAAGATACTTGCATCATTCTTTCAATCGGTCAGCTCAAGAACAGCAGGCTTCAACACTGCACCGCTCGATAAGCTTTCTGCATCCGGCACTGTACTGATGAGTGTGCTTATGCTCATTGGCGGCAGCCCCGGCTCCACTGCAGGCGGTATCAAAACAACAACAGTTGCAGTTATGATAATTGAGCTTATTGCTGTTGCGAGAGGTCACAAAGACACTGTCGTATTCAAACGCAGGCTTGAGGATGACACTGTCAAACGCTCCGGAGCTATAATCAGCGTATATGCGGCGGCAGTTATATTTGCGGTTTGTGCAATCTGTGCTTTAGAAAATATGCCGCTTAACGATGTTGTGTTTGAGGTTGCATCCGCCGCAGGCACGGTAGGTCTTACAGTTGGCATAACAGCTTCGCTTTCATCTGCATCACATATTATTCTGATGTTACTGATGTTTGCAGGCAGAATAGGCGGACTTTCGCTTGTAATTGCCTTTGCAGAACGCAGAGAGCACGCAAAGCTGACAAGACCGACAGAAAAAATTCTTATCGGATAAGGAATGGGCTTTATGAAAAATATTCTTGTAATAGGCATGGGCCGCAGCGGCAGACATCTTGCCACAAAGATGCTTGAGCTTGGCAATGACGTTATGATTGTTGACAAGAACGAGGAAATCATAGAAGAGCTTGCACCGAAATTCACGGATTCGTATATAGGCGACTGTACCAACGAGGGTGTTATACGCTCGTTGGGTGTTAATAATTTTGACGTTTGTTTTGTCTGCATAGGAGAAAACTTCCAGTCATCACTTGAAATCACGGCACTGCTCAAGGATATGAAAGCAAAATATGTTGTATCAAAGGCCAACCGTGATATTCAGGCGCGTTTTCTTAAAAGCGTCGGTGCGGATGAGGTTGTTTACCCCGAAAGAGCAATTGCAGAAAAGCTTGCGGTGCGCTTCAACGCCGACAATGTTTATGATTATATTGAGCTTACCGACGATTACTCGATTTTTGAAATACCCGTTGTACCCGATTGGGTTGGCAAAACCGTTGTACAGGTAAATGTAAGAAGAAATTACAACATCAATATAATTGCAATAAAAAAAGAGGACGTGCTTCGTCCCCTGCCCGGCGGTGATTATACTTTCGAAAACGGCGACCACCTTGTTGTAATAGGCAAGTCATCCGATGTATTCAAGCTGACAGCAAGCAAGTAATAACTACCAAAAGACAAAACCCTTACGACTCGACGTATGAATCGTAAGGGTTTAATTCTTTATTCTGCAGGTGTTGGTGCCTGTGTCGGAGGCTCTGTGACCGTTGTGGGTGCTTCTGTGGTAGGAGCTTCAGTAGGTTGGGTTGTGGGCTGTGAATCGGCAGTTGTCTGCTCGGGGTTATCCTGCGTGCCGGCAGTTGTCTGCTCGGGCTCAACGGGCGCATTGGGGTCGGGAGCCTGTGTCGGCATCTCTGCCCAGACAATAAGCGTTACCTCAGAGCCCTTGGGGTAGGACTTGCCCACGGTAAGGTTGACAACCGACTGTACGGTGCCTCCCTGATGTGTGCCGTCGTTCTCTTTTTCTTCTTTTACCACCTTGAAGTGGCGGGTTTTGAGCATTTCCTCTGCCTGCTCATAATCCATACCGATAACGGGCGGAAGCTCAAACTGCTCAATACCCTTTGAAACGGTGAGAACAATCTTAGTGCCTGCGTTTACCTGTGTATCAGCCTGCACACTCTGTGCTATGATATATCCCTTTGAAACCTTATCGTTATACTCTTCTACTGCTTCAAAGGTGAAATTATTTGTCCAATAAGCGTTTGAGCTGACCTCGGCATAATTGCGATTGACGAAATTGGGCACGGCAACCATTTCCTGACGGGTCTGCGGCTCTGTAGTCTGCTCGCCCTTTGAGAAGCCGAGCTTATCGCCTGCGGCAATAACAACAATAAGGAAAATCACAAGACCGACTATTGCGCTGATTAAAGCTGTGCGTATAACAAGAAGCTTATTTTCCGTAATAACATCAAACTTTCCTGCTGCAGGCTTTTTGGCCGGCTGCGGTTTTGCAGGTGACGGCTTTTTATCGCCCGGTTTGGTATGTGAGGTAGGTGCATCAAACTCCGTACCCGACGCAACTGCAGCAACGGGAGAAGCAGAAAGGTCTGCACGAAGCTGTTCAACAGAGCGTGTACGCTCCTCCGGCATAATCTGAAGTGCATTTATAAGGCCGTTTATTACATAAGCGGGAAGCTGCTCGGCAAACTTACCGGGCACCATAAGCCTGTCGTTTGTTAATCTTTCGGTGGCTTCAATCGGATCGGTTCCGATAAGGGCACGGTAAAGTGTTGCGGCAAAGGCATATATATCCGTGCACGGCCCCTGCTTACCCTCAAAGCCATACTGCTCAATAGCGGCATATCCGGGGAAAAGCTGAGCTGTAAGGTCGCTCTTTGCTGTGCGTGCCTGCCAGATACTGAAGCCGCCTATGCGCATTTTACCGTCCTGGCCGATGTGAAGTGTGAGCGGTGAAATACCGCGGTGAATAATACCCGCAGTGTGAAGCATACCGAGGGTTGAAAGCACGGGCATAAACAGCGACCTTGCACGCTCCCACGGGATATAGCCTGTTTTGAGGCGAAGAAGATAGTCACGCAGTGTTATGCTTTTTACATATTCGCAAACCGCATAGGCCGTGCCGTTTTCTTCAAAAACATCGTATACATTTACAAGCGCTGAAAGACCGCTCATACGGGTAAGCTTGCGCCAGAGCTCAACAAAATCGGACATGCATTCCCGATAAGAAAGCTCACAGCCCGACATAACAGTAATATCCTTTTCACCTATACGTCTTGTACAGAGCGCATCGGGCAGATATTCACGGATTGTAACGGGCTTTTTTTCGTTGATATCCCACGCAATGTAGGTTGCACCGTCGCCGTTATACTCGGTAAGCTTGCCGACGAGGTAACGGTTTGCTATAACAGACCTTACACCGAGATACGGTGCCATCTGCATTGTATCGGCGTGGAAGCCGCAGTAAGGACACTGTGACTCCTCACCAATCTCCTTCATACAGCCCATACAAAGATGCTCACTGTTAATCATAAAAATGCTCCTAATAAAAAGAATGATACAATACCTTTAACAAAGGGTATTGTATCATTTTTCTGTTATTTAGTCAAATATATAGCAGTTACAAATAGTTACAGAATTTATTATGCTTTTTTGTTTTTCTCAAAATACTCATCAACAGCGGCAAAAAGGCGGGTGGTTGCCGTCTCTCTGTCACAGCCTGCAAGCTGTCCCGCCGCCATTGTCTGATGACCTCCGCCGCCGAGAAGCTCCATAATAACCTGAACGTTGATTTCGCCCAGCGAGCGTGCGGAAATATTCATAGTGCCGTCAGAATCGAACATTGCAAAGGATGCCTTTATTCCGTCGATGTTGAGCATTTCATCTGCCGCCTGGGCTGTGATTGTTCGTATATCAGGTGAAGCAATATCGGCAAAAGCTATTGCACAGCCACGATACACCTCCGCACTGTCAATAACGTCGTTACGAAGCTTGAAGTTTTCCATTTTATTCATAAACAGCCTGCGCACCTTAACGGTATCCGCACCTCGGCTGCGCAGAAATGCCGCCGCCTCAAACGTGCGCACACCCGCCTTGAGTGCAAAGTTGCGTGTATCAAGCATAATGCCAGCAAGCATTGCATTTGCTTCGCAGTCTGTTATAACAGGCTTTGCGGGCATATACTGAAGCAGCTCCGACACCATTTCACTTGCAGAAGAAGCGTTTGGGTCGTGCTGAAAAACAATGCTGTTATTGATAAAATCGACATTTTTGCGGTGGTGGTCGATAACAACAACCGTCTGTGCCTTGCGGTAAACCTCTGCGCTTTCAAGCACCTCTGCCCTATGTGTATCAACGATAACGAGCAAAGTATTCTTCTGTACGCTTTTCTCCGCTTCTTTCGGCGTAATAAAGGCATCCTCATATTTTTCGCCGATAAGCTCAAGCAAAGATTTTGCAAGCGACTGATCACGGTTGATTACGATTTTCGACTCCTTGCCTAAGCTTCGTGCCGCACAAAGCACACCTGCCGCAGAGCCCACAGAGTCAAGGTCTGAGAATCTGTGGCCCATAATCAGCACGTCGCTGCTGCTTTCCATAAGCTTCTGTATTGCGGAAGCTACAATTCTGGTGCGTGCCTTGCTTCGTTTTTCAACGCCCTTTGAAATACCGCCAAAGAACTCATAAGAATCGTTTTTGAGTATTGCCGCCTGGTCGCCGCCTCTGCCGATTGCCATATCAAGCGCCTGTCTGGCATTTTTCTCGCCCTCACGCAATGTATCTCCCCTGCTGATACCGATTGAAAGTGTCAAGCCGACAAGCTTTCCGTCATACTCGTAAGAACGTATTTTATCAAGAATATCAAATTTGCGCTCAATCATTCCGACAAGGTCACGCTCTTCACACACGACAATAATTCTGCCGTCGCCGAGCTTACGTATAACGCAGCCGTATTCATTGAGCCATTCGTCAACAAGCTTTTCTGCTCTGCTTCGCATTGCATCAGCATCGCTGTCCGAAAAATTCTGCATAAGCTCATCAATATTATCAAGCGAAATCAGCATTACGCTCGGGCGTGACATGGTATATTCATAATAAGTTTTTCTCATCTGCGTTTCGTCAGAGAAAATAAGAATAAAGCAGTCCTCTTCCCTATACTTAATCGGGAACGGATAAACGGAATAAGACCTGTCTGATATATCGGTATAAAGCCTGTCGTGCGTTACGATATCCTGCGCTGTCTGGCCGCTCAGAAACTGCTCCACATCACTGTTTACAAGGCGCATACCGTCAAGCACACGGGATTCAAAAAGCGGGCTGAACCACAGCACTCTGCCGCTTGAATTACACACGAGTGTAGGCAGAGGGAAGCCTGCCAGCTTCTGTGTTTCGGAGAAGCTGAGCGAAGAGTTGACGGTTTTGACAAGCTCATGCGAATGCTTTGAAGAAACCGCATTGCTCACAAAGCTGAGCACAATAAGAATAAGCACAATTGCAAGCTCAATCAGCGCCGCTGTTTTATTGTAGAAAAATGTCAGCGCACAGTTAATAAGGCTGACAGCGAAGATGCACAGAACAAAAGCATTGTTCTTAACAAAGCGCAACACGGCTTACACCTCCATAATAATCGGTACTATCATCGGGCTCCTTCTTGTTTTTTCGAAAACAAAGCGTGAAATATCATCTCTGACTCTGGTTTTTGCCGCCAGAATATCGGACGGATTCTTGCCAAGACGCTCATCCAGCGTATTGTAAGCAAGGCGCTTTGCCTGCTCAATAAGCTCTTCCGATTCTTTGACATAGACAAAGCCTCGTGTTATAACCTCGGGACCCGAAACGATATAGCCCGTATCGGCTTCAACGCTTGCGGTGACGATAATTATACCGTCCTGCGAGAGATGCTTACGGTCACGCAGAACAATACTGCCAACGTCGCCGACACCGGAGCCGTCAACATAAACCTTACCTGCAGGCACACTGCCCGCAACACGTATGCCGTTATCGCTCATTTCGACAAGAATTCCGTTATCGGCAATGATAATATTTTTGTTGTCAATACCCATTGATTCAGCAAGAATTCTGTGCTTTTGCAGATGCTTCTGCTCGCCGTGAACAGGTATGAAATACTTGGGCTTGACAAGGCTCATAATCATTTTGAGCTCTTCCTGGCAAGCGTGACCGGAAACGTGAACGTCGTACATTTTTTCGTAAATAACCTCGGCACCGAGCTTCATCAGCTCATTTACAACCTTACCGACTGTTTTTTCGTTGCCGGGAATGGGTGTTGCGGAAATTATGATATAATCCATCGGGCCTATTTCTACCTTGCGGTGGTCAGAAAATGCCATACGGCTCAGTGCTGACATAGGCTCACCCTGGCTGCCCGTAGTTATGATAACAATTTTTTCATCGGGGTAATTGCGAAGCGTATCAATGCTGACAATTATACCGTCGGGTACATCGATATAACCGAGCTCCTTTGCAACTGCAACAACGTTTTCAAGGCTTCTGCCCGAAAGTGCAACCTTTCTGCCCCAGGCAGCGGCACTGTTGATAATCTGCTGTACTCTGTGGATATTGGATGCGAATGTCGCAACGATTATTCTGCGGTTGCCTGCACTGTGGAAGAGGCGGTCAAACGATTCGCCAACCTTGCTTTCACTTTCGGTATAGCCGGGTCGCTCGGCATTTGTCGAGTCAGACATAAGGCAGAGTACGCCCTCCGCACCAATCTGTGCAAAACGAGCAAGGTCAATCGGCTCACCGTCGATGGGGGTTGTATCAATTTTGAAATCGCCCATCTGCACAACAGTGCCACCGTCACAGCGCACTGCAAGCGCAACTGCATCGGGGATTGAGTGATTGACGTGAATAAGCTCAACCTCAAATTCGCCTAAGCTTATACGGTCGCCCGGCTTTACAACGTTGAGCTTTGCGGAAGAGAGCAGATTATGCTCCTTAAGCTTACCCTGAATAAGTCCGATTGTGAGCTTTGTGGAATAAATAGGAATATTCACCGATTTAAGCAGGTATGCAAGGCCGCCTATATGGTCCTCATGACCGTGAGTGACAACAATGCCCTTGATTTTGTCGATATTCTTTTCAACATAAGAGAAATCGGGCAGCACAAGGTCAACACCCGGCAGGTCTGCATCGGGGAAGGCAAGTCCGCAATCGACAATAAACATACTCTCGCCATACTCATAGAGAGTCATATTTTTACCGACCTCGTTGAGACCGCCGAGGAAGGCTATGCGTACAGGCTTTTTCTCTGCCTTCTTCTGCTGCTTCTGGCGCTGCGGTCTCTGCTGTTTCTGACGCTGAGGCTTGGGTTGCTGTGCCTGTGAATTGCGCTTTTGCGGAATACGTGAATAGCGTGCAAATTTCGAAGCCTTATTCTGCTTCTTCTTTTCGTTGGCGGCTTTCTCGCCGCCGATGTTTTTTTCTGACATAAACAGTATACGTGACTACGGCAAAGCAAGCCATCGGTTAACCGACAGCTTTTAACTGAATATAATTTGCCTTAAATTGTGTCACAAAAAATCCTTTCTGTAATTTTAGTTTATATATATCCGCCTAACGCCCAAGACGGAAAAAATTCATATTGATACAAATAAATTATATATTAACTCTCACCTATTGTCAAGCAGAGCTCATCCGCAAGCTCGCAAGCGGCTGTGCGGCTTTGAGCGATAATCTCCATACAGTACGTTCCGTTAGTGCGGCAGGGTGTAATTAAAACCTCGCCATCATGCATACGTGCGTAGATTCTGCGTTCTCTGTCTGTTATAAGCTCGTTACATTCAATAAGGTCTGCAATATCATCGGAAGAAAAAGCGGACGAAACCACTCTGCGTGAAGAAGCGTAATCGGGTAAAACCGAGGCAAGCGTTGCAAGCCCCTGCCCTTTTTCAGCCATAAGATAAAGAATCCGTGCAACCAGAAAAGTGCCGTCATTCTGCCACAGCTCACTGCCGCCGTTGAAGCTTCGTATAAGGCAAGCCGAATTGCTTTCTGCAATTTTGTCAAGACAGCGAGGTGCCGTAAAGCCTGACTCGACAGACCGGCCGCTCATAAGGCTGTGCGCACAGCATATACTCAAAAGGTTTTCGTGAGTATGAACGCCGCCACGCTCATCAAAAGCGCTGACACAGGTACCCGACCGACTTATAAAAAAGCGAGGCTTTGAGAACAGAGTTCCGCCTGCTACAGCAAAGGCACGGCGGATTAAAGCAGAAAGCGACTGATTATTGCAGGATATATCAGCGCATATATCCTCAAGATTGCCGCATGCTTCAACAAGAGATGAAAAATAAGCTGAATCCGAGCTCACCTCAACAATACTGCCGACTTCCTCACACATTAAATCAGAAGTTACAAGCTCTGAAATAAGCTTTTCTTCCTCACTGCCGACGGGCTTACCGTCTGCACCGTAAAGGCTGATATAAGCTTCACCCGAAACGTAGAAGCAGGCAGACAAGGCATAACGTCGAGTGAGAAAAACAACTCTCGATTCATTACAGCAACCGAACATTACTGCTGTGCCGCCTGAATCCGATATACCTGCCGCCAGAAACCCTGCCGTAACCCCGGCCTGCTCGTCCGCGCTGTTTATAATGCCGATTTTTTTGCCCATAGCGGCACACACGGCAGAGCCGACCAGCTTTCCCGCATTCTCATTCAAAGCTTGATTCAGAACACAAAATGACTTCATAATAAAACTCCTTAGAATATATGTACAGGTTGATTATAGACACAAATGAATAAAAATATCCGCAGTGTGTTGTAAGAAAACAAAAAAGATGATAAAATAGTTATACTAATCAAACGGACGGTAAAATATATGAGTAATGAACTCAAAAGAGTAGATATTTTTGCAGACGGTGCGTGCTCGGGCAACCCGGGACCCGGCGGTTGGGGCACGATACTGCGCTGTAACGGCACAGAAAAAGAGCTTTCTGGCGGCGAAGCAGACACCACAAACAACAGAATGGAAATAACCGCCGTGCTTGAAGGCTTGAGGGCACTGAAATATCCCTGCAAAGTAACGGTTACAACCGACTCGCAGTATGTTTATAACTCGGTTACAAAGGGTTGGGCAGAAAGCTGGAGAAAAAACGGCTGGGTCAAAAAAGACAAAAAGCCGGCACTTAATGCCGACCTTTGGGAAGAGCTTCTTTGCGAAATTGCAAAGCACGAAGTCAGTTTTGTATGGATTAAGGGTCACAACGGACACAGCGAAAACGAGCGTTGTGATGCGCTCGCTGTCGCCGAAGTCCAGAAACATAAAAGTTAAAGAATAATACAGATAAGTCCGCTGCAGCCCTCGTTTATTACCTTCTCAAGTGTTTCCTGCAGCTTCATACGGGCATCCGTCGGCATTCTGCCGAGCTTATTGCGAAGCCCCTCATTGACAAGCTCATTGAGCGACTTGCCGAAGATGTTTGACTGCCAGATTTTAAGCGGGTCTTCCTCAAACTCTTTGAGCAGGAAGCTTACAAGCTCTTCGCTCTGCGACTCTGAGCCGACAATGGGCGCAACCTCGGTTGTGATATTCGCACGCATCATGTGCACACTCGGTGCAGAGGCAGAGAGCCTTATGCCGTACTTGCCGCCCTGTTTCATAATTTCGGGCTCTGCAAGCGTAAGCTCCTCAGTGGTTGGCATAACTATGCCATAGCCCGTCGCCTCAACCTCATCAAGCGCATTTTTTATTCTTGAATATGCTTTTTTAATCTCATTAAGTTCGAGCAGCTCATCCATAAGAGCCTGCTCGTTCTTTATTTTTGTGCCCGTAACCTCGCTGAGAATATCAAAAAACAGCGAAGGCTCTGCAACTGCAGAAACAACCGCACTGCCCGTTGACAAATCCATTGATGTCACTTTTGCGGATGCAAGGTATTCACACTCGCACAGTTTTTTTGCAAAGCCAGGTACATCACGCACACGCTTCAATTTCTGTGCGGCCTTTGCAACGCTCTCGTCAACAGCGATACGCAAGGGATGCGTATCGTTAAGGCTCATCATCCATCCCGGCAGGTCAACGCCGACCTGCTTTATCGGAAACTCAAATAGAACGTGGCGCAGAATATCCTTTATCTCTTCCTCGGTAAGTGTTTTGCAGTTAACGGGCAATACGGGTACGCCGTATGTATCAGCCATTTCCAAAGCAAGCTGTTTGGTTTTAGTTGAATCGGGCGAAACTGAATTGAGAAGCACAACAAACGGCTTATTCAGAGCCTTCAGCTCTTCTATAACACGCTTTTCAGCCTCAATATAATCGTCCCTTGCAATTTCACCAATAGAGCCGTCGGTAGTGAGCACAATACCGATTGTAGAGTGTTCGTCAATAACCTTTTTTGTACCGAGCTCTGCCGCCATATTGAACGGAATTTCTTTATCAAACCACGGTGTTCGCACCATTCTGGGCTGCTCGTTTTCAATATAGCCGACAGCACCGGGCACTATGTAGCCGACACAGTCTATCATTCGCACTTTAAGTCCGATTCCGCCGCCGAGAGTGACTTCAACCGCCTCTTCGGGAATGAATTTCGGCTCGGTAGTCATAATAGTTCTGCCCGAAGCAGACTGCGGCAATTCGTCGTTAGCGCGGTTTTTTCTTGATTCATCCCCGATATTGGGAATAACAAGCTCATCCATAAAACGCTTGATAAAGGTAGATTTGCCCGTTCTTACAGGGCCGACTACGCCTATATAAATATCGCCGTTTGTTCTTGCGGCAATATCGCTGTAAATATTTTTATTCTCCATAGCTATTTTCCCTCCTCAATTTACCTGCGGAATTATCAGCATTGTTTCGTTTTCAAGCATATCGCCTTTTATTGAATTACGTCGGCTCACCGCTTCCTGCGAGGTGTTATATTTTTTTGCAATATCCCAGAGGCGCTCACCGCTGTCGCCGAAATAAACCGTTATTGCGCATGACGGCTTAGTAGAGGTGTTTTCATCCGTAAGCTCGGCCGACGAAACGGCGGTAACACCGCAGGCTTCAAACACACTGCCGTGTGCACGAAGCTGAATACGTGCATTTACGCTGTTGCCCTTACCGCTTACAGATACGCCGCAGGCATCGACACTGCATTCGCTCACAAATCTGCCGCCGGACGAATTATAATCCTTATTGAAGCGGTAATCGTTCTGACGCTGTGCAAGTGCCGGCTTACCCTCTTTATCAAGATAGAGCACACAAAGGGTAACCGTGCCGCCAAGCTCAACACCGTCCGGCGAAGTTGCACCAACGCAGGTAACGTTATCACACCAGGAATCTATAATCTCACCGACCTCTGCACCCGAAAAATCAGGCTGAAAGGTGACAAGAAAGTTTTCATCAAGGTTACCGATGAAGCTCTTTGTTTCAACAGCAGAGGTTTTGAGTTCAACACCGCTTTTGAGGCAGTACATATCCTCAACATAAGCACAGCTGAGCTGTTTATAACCGCAGATATCTGCACGCACACATACGGCGGCATCAACACTGCACATATTGCCGTTTTCATCGGGTCTGAGCTGAACATCGAGAGAAGAGGTGCAGCACTTAACCTCACATATACAGCTGTCATTTATGCCGCTCAGTTCCACAATCTGGCTTATCGGCATACTGTGGTCTGTATGCACGACACTGCCGTCCTCACAGCACATTGAAACGTTAAGCTGAAGCTCACCTTTCAGCAAAAGCTTATTACTGACTGCTTTTGTTTCAGTAATTACGGGCAGAGCGTGAGAGTGAATAATGCTTTTTATATTTGAGCCCGATGAATTTACGGGCACAACCTCGCTCATCTGGAAAAGCTTTGACACACAGCCCACCGCACTGCAGGTGTTCATCGGCTCAAGCTTGAGCTGTGCCCCTGCACCCGAAGCTGAACAAAGAAAATCCGTACTTTCACAGCAGAGCAAAGAAAAAATAACGGCAACACAGCCGTGTACGTCAACCCGTCTCGGACTTACCGCACGGCAATTCACATAGCTCACCTTTGCGTTTGCAATCGCCTCGCAGTCGGGTGTAATCGGGCTCATTTCAACATACTTGCTGAGAGGATAATTCTGCTCAAAGCAAGCAAGCTTATCCTCAGTGCTGACATAAACAAGGCGTATAAGCGCATTGCCCTCGGCGGTAATTCTGTTACCCGTAACATTTACGGAATTCACGCCGGCATCAATACTGCAGCGCAGTATGCTTTTGATATCGGGGCAGTAATCGGGCAGTGTGATATCGCTGTCAATCCCCTGCTCCGCCTTGGCTTCACGAATAATTTTGCAGGTGCACAGCTGTTGCTTATCGACATTAAAATCCATTTGTTTTACCTCACCTTCAGAATAAATCATAATTTGTTTACTCTAAATGTATTCACATCCTGTCCGATTTATAACAAAAAAAGAACCCTTATCAAAGGATAAGAGTTCTTTTAACAAAATCACTTATTTAAACAGGCTGTTTCCCTTACTGTCAATTGCAACAATAAGCGGAAAATTATTAAACTCGAGACGTTTTACACTCTCACAACCGAGGTCTTCAAAGGCAATAACCTCGCACGAGGTGATGCATTTTGCAGCAAGTGCGCCTGCACCGCCTGTTGCACACAAATAAACCGCTTTATTACGCACAATGGCATCAACAACCTCACCGCTACGCGGGCCCTTGCCTATCATACAAACAAGGCCGTTATCGAGAAGAAGCGGAGCATAGGGGTCCATACGTGATGAAGTGGTAGGGCCGCAGCTGCCTATAGGGAGTCCCTTGGGTGCAGGAGTCGGACCGGCATAATAAACCGATGCACCGCTAAGCTCAAACGGAAGCTTTTCGCTCTTTTTCATAAGCGTTACAATGCGCTTATGAGCGGCATCACGTGCAGTGTAAACAGTGCCGCTGAGCAAAACCCTGTCACCGCAGCTGAGCTTTTCGGAATACTCACGAAGCTGAGATGAACTGAGCACAAACTCTGCCACGATTATTCCCCCTTGCCCAGATATTTGGCAAGAATGGCATCAAGCTGAGCAACCGCATCAACCGTTTCATCAGAAGTATCTTCCGCAGCGGTAGTTGCGCAGGCCTGCTCGTACTGCTCAAGCTTACGCTCAAGGTCGTCAATACGCTCATCACGGCGCTTAAGCTGCGCACGCACATCTTCAAGCTCTTTCATAAGCTGTTCGATATATTCGATTACGTCCTTGCGGTTGAAGCCGCCCAAGGCCGATTTTTTAAACTGCCTTTCTTCACCCATGTGAACCTATCTCCTGTTGAGTAATTACTTATTTCTTGAGAGCAACTGCCTGCTTGACCTTGGCAACAATACCGTCTGCAGTAAGGCCGTAAAGCTTGAGCATTTCAACAGCGGGGCCTGATGCACCGTATTCATCCTCTACACCGACCTTAATTACGGGCACGGGACACTCTTCGCAGACAACGTCTGCTACTGCCGAGCCGAGGCCGCCGATAACGCTGTGCTCCTCTGCAGTGACGATAACGCCTGTCTCTTTTGCGGCCTTGACGATAATATCTCTGTCAATAGGCTTGATTGTTGCCATATTGATGACTCTTGCATTGATACCCTCTGCGGCGAGAGTGTCAGCAGCAATAAGAGCCTCGTTTACCATAAGGCCTGTTGCGATGATTGTTACATCTGTGCCTGCCTTAAGCTCAACACCCTTACCGATTTCGAACTTGTAATTTTCATCAAAAAGTCTGGGAGTTGCAAGCCTGCCGAAACGAAGGTAAACAGGTCCGTCGATTTCTGCGGCGGCAAGCACTGCAAGCCTTGCCTCAACATCGTCTGCAGGGTTAATAACAACCATACCGGGAATTGAGCGCATAAGTGCAATATCCTCACAGCACTGATGGCTTGCACCGTCTTCGCCGACGGAGATACCTGCGTGAGTTGCACCGATTTTAACGTTGAGATGTGTGTAACCGATTGAGTTTCTTATCTGCTCAAAGGCTCTGCCTGCGGCAAACATTGCAAAGGAGCTTGCAAAAACAGTGTAGCCTGTTGTTGCAAGACCGGCCGCAACACCCATCATATTGCATTCTGCAATACCTGTATCAAAGAATCTTTCGGGGAATTCCTTTTTGAAAGCGATTGTCTTGGTTGCCTTTGCAAGGTCAGCATCAAGAACAATAACCTTATCATTTTTCTGACCGAGCTCAACGAGTGCTTTACCGTAAGCATCACGTGTTGCTGTTTTAATTACATCTGCCATAATATCACCACACAGCACGAATATATGTGCCATTACCTTTCTTTATAAATAAGAAACTATTACATCTGCTCAAGCTTTGCAAGCTCCTCATCGAGCTCTGCAAGTGCTGCCTCATACTGCTCCTGATTGGGAGCTGTACCGTGCCAGTCGCAGTTGTCTTCCATAAATGAAACGCCCTTGCCCTTCGTTGTCTTGGCAATAATAGCTGTGGGCTTGCCGACAAAGCTTCTTGCGGCATTGAACGCGGCATCAATCTCATCAAAATTGTCGCCGCAGATTTCGATTACGTTCCAGCCGAAGGACTTGAACTTTTCAGGAATCGGATAAGGTGAGTTGACGTGTGAAACAGTACCGACAATCTGAAGATTGTTATTATCAATAACTGCTACAAGATTGTCAAGGCCTTTAGCGGAAGCATACATTGCTGCCTCCCATACCTGGCCTTCCTGGATTTCACCGTCACCAAGGACTGCGTAAACTCTGAAATCCGCTCCGCTGAGCTTTGCACCGAGTGCCATACCGCAAGCGGCAGAGATGCCCTGGCCGAGTGAGCCTGTGCTCATATCGACACCGGGTGTAAGCTTCATGCTGGGGTGACCCTGAAGCATAGAGCCGGGCTTACGGAGTGTTTTAAGGTCTTCAAACGGGAAGAATCCTTTGAGAGCAAGTGCCGCATAAAGAGCGGGTGCCGTGTGACCCTTTGAAAGAACAAGACGGTCACGACCCTCCCACTTGGGATTTTTGGGGTCAACATTCATCTCTGAAAAATAGAGATATGTCATAATATCGGCTACTGAAAGAGAGCCGCCCGGATGACCGGACTTTGCATTGTAAACTCCCTCAATAATACCGTGTCTTACCTTGTTTGCTTTGATTTTTAACTGCTTTTTCGCTGCTGCGTCCAAAACAGTCACCTCCGAAACATTATTTTATTTATATTATAACCATAAATAATTTACTTAACTTTTAAGCTTTTTAAGAAACTGTGTGAAATAATCGGGCAACTCTGCCTCAATTTCAACATAGTGTGAATCTTTGGGATGTTCAAACCCGATAAGCCCTGCGTGCAGACATTGACCGCCCATTGAAACACCGTTTTTGGGGCCGTAGATATCGTCACCTGCAACGGGATGGCCGATATGAGCCATATGAACTCTTATCTGATGAGTTCTGCCTGTTTCAAGCCTTACTCTTATATAAGAAAAGCCTTTATAGGTCTCGAGCACCTCGTAATGTGTGACGGCATTACGCGAATGAACGGATGTGACACACATCTTTTTACGGTCGTTCGGGTTGCGTCCTATAGGTGCATCCACCGTGCCGGAAAGCTCCTTGAAATTACCGTGAACAACAGCACGGTATTCACGTGTGAAGCTGTGCGCCTGAATCTGTGAAGCAAGGCTCACGTGAGCTTCATCGGTTTTAGCGACAATAAGAAGTCCGCTGGTATTCTTATCTATACGGTGGACTATACCGGGACGTATAACACCGTTGATGCCCGACAGACTGCCCGCACAGTGGTGAAGCAGTGCATTTACAAGCGTGCCGTCGGGATTGCCGGGTGCGGGATGAACAACCATACCTCTGGGCTTATTGACAACGAGCAGGCTTTCATCCTCATAGCGTATATCAAGCGGAATATCCTGCGGCTGTGCCTCTAGCTCCTTGAGCTCCGGCGCAAGCACGAGCACTTCATCGCCCTGCGCTACAGGATAACTTTTCTTCCTCGCCTTTCCGTTTACGGTAACACCGCCGTCATCAAAAACCTTCTGAACAAAGCTGCGTGAAAGCTCGGGAGCAAAAGTGCATATCAACTTGTCAAGCCGCTCGCCCTCATCCGCCGCTTCTACGGTAAAGCAAAGAACACGCTTATCACTCATCACTCTTTACCTTACCTTTTTTGTAATCGCAATAAATATCCCATATAAGATAGCCAATCATCATAAAAGCACCGACGGTAATAAAACAATCGGCAAAATTGAACACGGGAAAATCGATAAACAGCACCTCGATATAATCAACAACAAAATGAAGCGTAACTCTGTCAATAAGATTACCGAGGCCGCCGCCCATTAACATAACAACGCTTGCAAGCAGCAGCTTAGACTTGATTTTGCGGCTGAACAGCACAGCAACACCAGCAATCAGAACAAGTGCGGAGAAAACAGACAGTATATCGGTTTTGCCTGTAAAAAGGCTGAAGGCAGCCCCCGTATTCTCAACATATCGAAACTGCAGAAAATTGCTGATTACCGTCATAACCTCACCGTCAGCAAGCGGCGAAGCAAGCACAAACTGTTTTATCAACCGGTCTGCCACAGCGATAAGTGCGACAAAAGCGCAACATATAACAGGCGACATTTATTTTCCTCCGTTATTTTTTCTTAAAGAAGCCTCTGAAAAAGGACTCTGCATCATCCTCGTCGTCCTCATCCTCATCGATATCATCAACAACCTCGTAAACCGTGCCGTTTTTGGATACGTTGCCGGATTCGATTGACTCAAAGCCTTCGATGTTGAAATCGGCAAATTCTTCGCCGTCTGCAAGCTCTTCAGCAAAGCTGAAGCCCATCAGATCATCATCGTCGTCATCATCTTCATCATCGTCATCATCGTCTTCGTCATCTTCGTCATCTTCGTCATCTTCGTCGTCTTCGTCGTCTTCGTCGTCTTCGTCATCTTCCTCGTCTTCGTCGTCTTCGTCATCTTCCTCGTCGTCGAGTTCTTCCTCGTCCTCGAGCTCTTCTTCGTTCTCAAGCTCTTCCTCGTCCTCAAGTTCTTCTTCGTCCTCGAGTTCTTCCTCGTCTTCGAGTTCTTCCTCGTCCTCAAACTCTTCTTCGTCTTCGAACTCTTCGACGGATTCATATTCTTCTGTTTCGAGCTCTGCATTTTCAGCTTCCTCGACAGCCTCAAACTCTTCAGCCACGGGCTCTTCAACTGCGGCAGGAGCTGTTACAGCCGACATAGCGGCAACCTCCTCAGCGGCAAGCTCGGGGAGCATTTTAATCTTTTCAATGTGCTCTGCATAAGAAACGAGAAGGCTTGAACGGAACTCGTCCGCCTCAACCTTGAGCAGTTCAAGAAGCTTATTCTGCTCTGCCTTTTCAATTTCAAGCTGAGCGTTAATTTCTGCCACACGCTGCTGAGCAGCGGCAACAAGCTCTGCGGCCTTTTTGTCTGCCGCAGCAACCTTTTCGTTATAGTAGCTGTCTGCCTTGAGCATCTTATCACGTGATACGGCATCTGCCGATGCAAGCTGCTCAGATGCTATAGATTCAGCATCTGCAAGAGTAACCTCTGCCTGAGCGGTAGCTGTTTCAACAGCCTCTTTGGCTGTTGTTTCAGCCTCGGCAAGCATTGCGGAGGATTTTGCCTGTGCATCTGCAAGAGTTGCCTGTGCCTGTGCTTCAGCGGATTCAATCTTTTCTTTTGCGGCTGTTTCTGCCTCTGCTGTTATTGAAGCAGACATTTTCTGTGCAGTAAGAAGTGCCGCACTGATATTGTTTTCTTCCTTCTGATAAGCCTCTACCTTTTCGGTAAGAGCAGCTATTCTTCTTATGTATTCGCTTTTTTCCTGGTTGATGCCTTCGATTGCCGTTGCTACCTCGCCGATAAACTCGTCAACGTCAATTGAACGGTATGCGCCTCTGCCGGCTGAAGGGAAATTGTGAGCTCTGATTTCTGCAGGTGTCATGTTTTTATCCTCCTAAAGAGATTGATTTATGTTAGATGCTGTAATATCCGTTTTTAAGGTTTTCGAGAACATCGCCCGAAAAATCGTAATTGTGGGGAAGAATAATAAATGTCTTGTGTGAAATGCTGTTGATTTTGCCATCATTTGCAAAAACAACACCGCTGAGGAAATCAATCATTCTGCGCACGTCAGGGTCGCTCATCATCTCTAAATTGAGAAGAACAAGGCACTGCTTATTGATGTTTCTTGCAATGTTCTTTGCCGTTTCGCTGTCGAACATAGAGGGCTTTGCAAGAACAACCTTTGTGCTGCCGGGTCTTGATTTCGAGTTGAAATCAACTACATTTGCCGAGCCGCTCTTACGGGGCTGAGGCTCATCCTCATAATAGTCGTCATCATAACCCTCGTCATAATCGGAATAATCCTCAGACTTTTTACCGGGCTTTACCCTTGAGGCACGGCTGCGCAGATTATCGAAAAAGCCCTTTGAGCTGCGTAATTTCTTTGCAGGAGCTTCCTCAAAAGCCTCCTCGTCCTCTTCATCGTAGCCATACTCCATATCGTCTGCATCGTCGTAATATTCGCCTTCGCTGAAGCTGATATACTTATCAACCGAATCTTTAAATTTCATTATAGCTTTCCTCCGTTATTTTCATCAGTAAATCCGCCTGCCGAAAATCGACGAACCGACTCGCACAAGCGTAGAACCTTCAAGAATTGCTTCACAGTAATCTGACGACATACCCATCGACAGAATATCCATACTGATATTATCTAATTTTTTAGAGCGAATGTCAACAAACAAACGCCTCATTTTAGAAAAAAACATACGGGCTTCGTCACTGTTTTCGCAAACAGGGGGTATTGCCATTAAGCCACGCAGCTTTATGCCCTCAATTTCGGCAAGCTGAACGAGTGTTTCCTCTGCCGAATCCCACGCTATTCCGCTTTTACTTTCTTCGCCGCCTACATTGATTTCGGCAAGAATATCGGTTGTTATACCTGCGGCAAGTGAGCGCTTTGCAATTTCGTTTGCAAGCTTGATACTGTCAACAGACTGAATCATTGTAACCTCGCCCACAATCTGTCTGACCTTGTTCGTCTGAAGATGTCCGATAAGGTGAGCCTCGCACGGCAGTAAAAAGGGCTTTTTGCCGAGGTATTCCTGCACCTTATTTTCACCGATAAGGTCTATTCCGCAGTTGATTGCGTGGTTTATATATTCGGGTGCCACGGTTTTGGTAACCGCCATAAGCTTTATATCTTCGGGTTTTCTTCCGCTTTTAACTGCGGCATCTGAAATGCGCTCGCGTATAACACTGAGATTATACTCAATATCGGCAAAGCGCTGTACATCAACGGATTGTTTTTCCGTCATACAAATTCTTCCCCCTTACTATAATTTCATCGTACTGAACAATTTCACTTTCGGGCAGTGCCGCAAGTGCCGCCTTAGCTTCTTCATCCGTCATCTTCGATGTATCGGGAACCGGCGGGTCTGCAGTGAGAACATATTCCTTATCTGACCAAACAATATTTATCTCTCTGAAGCTGACGAGATTGGCACGAAGAATAAACACGCCCTTTACGCCTTCAACCTCACGCACGGCTTCAACGGGAATCTTAAAGCCCTTTACGGTGCTGAAAATAAGTTCAATGTCTTCAACACGCATATTTGCAAGCTCTTCGTCCATAACCTGACACTCGAGCACGACTGCCGCTTTATCCGCACCGCTTACATTGACAGCGGCAACCTGCGCCTTGAGCATATTTGTAGCGGCATATGGGAAATCCACAGTAACCTTAGAGCCGACAGAGAGCGAAGAAACCTGCTCAATATCAAGCACACAAACGATATACCACTTAAAGCCCGTTACAAGCTTACCCATAACGTTATCCGAAACCTCTTTGGGCTGACACTCAAAAAGAGCGGATGCATTTTCGGGCGTGATTGATTTGATTTGCGTATAGTCGTAAACGTTTTCAAATCCGTCAACGTTGTTTATATAGTATCCGGAGCCGTCGGCAAGAATCTCACTCGAAACAACCTGCTTCTGCTCAAGGCGTCCAAGTTCAGACTTGATGCCGTCAATAATACCCTGGAAATTTATATCCTCGCCGAGAAGAAGCTGTTTTTTGACAATCGAATCACGTAAATCCGCATAGCCTGCAGAAAGTGAATCGAGTTCACCGGAAAGCACACCGTCCATAAGTTCGGAAAGAGATGAGCTGATTATTGAATCCATCGTTTTGGTGTCAATTGCCGACGAAGGTGATATTGCGCTGAGCTTTTCATAGCACTCAAGCTCTGCACGCAGGGTTTTGATTCGGGTATAGGTTGCGGCATCCTCATCACTGCCGAATGCGATTGCAACCGTATTGCCGTTTGAAACCTTTTTACCGTCTGCAGCAACGGGCACAACAGTACCGACTGCAGAATTTTCGATATACTGCTCCTGGCGGATAAAGTATCCCTTTGTGAAAATGCTGTTATTGACCGACTGCTCGTAAGCCGTTACGGTATCGACCTTTTCAATACCGGTAACATAGAACTGAAACGCAATATAGAATATGAAAAAAAGCGCAACCAGAACGGTAACAACACGCATAATAACAGACTTATTATCCTGATAAAAGCCCCTTGCCTTGACAACAAGCTCGGGATTGAGGCTTATGGGAGCACCGTTTTCCTGCTTTTTAGCCATTGTTCTCCTCCCCTTTCAAAAACTCTTTACAAAGGTTGTATGCGTCATCGGCAAGTGCCTCAAAGCATGCATACTCATCAATATATAACCAATTCACACGCTCATCCTTGCGGAACCACGTAAGCTGACGCTTGGCATAGCGGCGTGTCTGCTGTCTTAAATTATCCAGCGCTTCCTCAAGGCTTATTTCTCCGCTGAAATAAGGAATCAGCTCCTTATGGCCTATTGCCTGTGCGGCGGTAGCCTTTGTATCGGCAAGACAGGCTTTTGCTTCTTCTGCAAGACCGTTTTCTGCCATTATGCCGACACGTCTGTTGATACGCTCATAGAGAAATTCTCTGTTACGGGCATTGAGTCCGATAATAAGCGGCTTATAAGGAGAGCCGTTTAGGCGTGAAAGACGTGCCTGCTCTGTTATTGTAACACCCGTCTGATAATAAAATTCAAGCGCACGCAAGATGCGTTTTGTATCGTTTTCGTGAAGCCTTGCCGCACTTTCGGGGTCAACCTCCGCAAGCTCTTTGAGCAGTGTGGCTATACCCTCTTTTTCAAGCCTTGAGTTCAGCTTTTCACGCAGAGCAAGGTCAGTTTCCTCCTGCGTGAATTCAATATTATCGACAAGCGAATTTATATAAAGACCCGTGCCGCCGACAACAATGGGCTGTTTACCCCTTGAAACAACGTCGGCAATCACTTCATTTGCCGACTGACAGTATGCCGCCACACTGTAGCGCTCGCTCTGCGGCAAAAACTTAATCAAATGATGCGGCACACCCTGCATTTCATCCTCGGTAGGCATTGCGCTCGCAATATCCATACCACGATAAATCTGCATTGAATCGGCTGAAACAACCTCACCGTCAAGCCTTTTTGCAAGCTCGACACCGAGCGCCGTTTTGCCAGATGCGGTAGGCCCCGCAACAACAATAAGCGGTATTTTTTTGCTCATATCTGCACCTCTTATACTCTGCCGAAGAGTCGCTCAAGCTCGTGCCGTGTGAGCTTGGCTATTACGGGTCTGCCGTGAGGACAGTAGCGGATATCGGGCATTGAAAGCACCTTTTCGGCAAATTTCTGCATTTCGTAAAGAGATGTGCTGTCGCCCGCTTTTACAGCGGCACGGCAGGCTGCAGAGTGGAAAATCCAATCCAGCTTTTCGGTTGTTACCTGGCGGATATTTTTGGCAAGATAGCCTGCTATTTCGGTAAGCTGGGCGGCAATATCCGTACCCTCAAGAATCACGGGATATTCGCTGACAAGCACCGTACCGTCGCCGAAATCCTCAACCGAAAAGCCCGAATCTGCAAGCAAATCCAAATCCGACGTAACTGCCGCATATTCTTCACGGCTCAAATGCACGGCAACGGGGCTGATAAGCATCTGCGAAGCGATGTTCTTATTCTGCGCCTTGAGCTGTTCGTAAATAATCCGCTCGTGTGCGGCGTGCTTATCAATCAGTAATAATTCCTTACCGTATTCGACAAGTATATATGTTGAGAACACTTCACCTATCGCACGTGCCTGCGGCACATCCTCGGTGGTGAGAGCAATTTTTTCTTCTTTGTTTTCGGGCTGTTTCGTTTTTGCTTCTGCGGTTACAACCTCTTTTTTTACCGAAGTGAAACCGCCGATAAGGTCGGGCTCATCCTTTTCGGCAGAATAACCGTCTGTGGGAGATTCCACTCTGAGCACCGACGGCTGTTCGCATACAGCAGGCTCGGCAGGTTTCTGTGGTGCAGGTGCAACAGGCTGAAAATGCACCTGCTTTGCGGGCTCTGCGGCGGCAAACCACTGCTTCTGCACACGCTGATTTATAATTTTCGAGGCATCCTGCACAGGCACTCTGTCGCCCTGCTCAATTGCAGTTTTAACCGCATAATAAACAGCTGAAAAAACCTCTTTTTCATTGGCAAAACGCACCTCTGTCTTTGCGGGGTGAACGTTTACATCAACAAAATTATACGGCATTGTGAGATTGAGCACGCAGGACGGGAATTTGCCAACCATAATCGAGCCCTTAAATGCTTCTTCAAGTGCGGCACAGGCCGTTTTTGTGCGCACCATTCTGCCGTTGACGTAGAAAAGCTGCATATTACGGTTTGCCCTGGCGTTAAGCGGCTTTGAAACATAGCCGTCAACCTTTACGGTTGAGTTAGATCCGCTGACGGGAATAAGGCTGTCTGCAAACTCTTTGCCGTAAACAGCGTAAACTGCGCTGATAAGCTTACCGTCGCCCGAGGAGCAGAGAGTCTGCTTACCGTCACGGATAAAGCGCACGGCAATTTCGGGGTGGGACACAGCAAGCCTGTCTGCAACGGCGGCAACGGAATTAGCCTCCGTAACGTCTTTTTTGAGAAATTTCATTCTGGCAGGCACGTTATAGAAAATATCTCTCACTACAATTGTTGTGCCAACGGGACAGCCCGCATCATCAACGCTTATAAACTGACCGCCCTCGACAACGGCGTGAGTGCCCGTTTCCTCCTCTGCGGTGCGTGTAAACATTTCGACACGGCTGACAGCGGCAATTGAAGCAAGTGCCTCACCTCTGAAGCCGAGAGTTGCAACGCAGTCAAGGTCATCGGATACTGAAATCTTACTTGTTGCGTGGCCTGTGAATGCGTTTTTAACGTCTTCACGTGCAATGCCGCAGCCGTTATCAGTGATGCGGATATACTTGATACCGCCTGCTTTGATTTCGAGTGTGATTGAATCAGCGCCAGCATCAACGGAATTTTCGAGCAGCTCTTTTACGGCAGATGACGGTCTTTCAACGACCTCGCCTGCCGCAATAAGCTCATATATCTCTCTTGGTAACACATTGATTTTAGGCATTGATTCTCACCTTGCTTTTAAGTTTCTTTTGCTTTCTGTACAAATTTATAGAGCACACTCATAGCCTCAATGGGTGTGAGTGTATTTATATCGAGGTTTTTAAGCTCATCGACAATTTCACTGCCTGCATTTGAGGCAAATGACAGCTGCATATCGTTATCGTCAACAGAGCTGAAGAAATTGGGTGCCGAGGTCTGCTTCGGGTCGTCTGATTCAAGCTGGGAAAGCACCTGGCGTGCACGCTTTACAACGCTGTCGGGCACACCCGCAAGCTTTGCAACGTCTATACCGTAGCTGCCGTCTGCACAGCCTCTGACAATGCGACGAAGGAAGGTTATATCATCGCCGCGCTTTTTGACGGAGATATTGTAATTTTTAACACCGTCAACGGTGTTTTCAAGCTCGGTCAGCTCGTGATAATGGGTTGCAAAAAGTGTTTTTGCACCGAGCTTCTTTTTATCTGCGGCATATTCGAGCACCGCACGTGCAATGCTCATACCGTCATAAGTAGAAGTGCCTCTGCCTATTTCATCAAAGATGATAAGGCTTTTTGAGGTTGCATTTTTGAGGATTGAAGCAACCTCGCTCATTTCAACCATAAAGGTTGACTGACCGCCCGAAAGGTCGTCCGATGCACCGACACGTGTAAACACACTGTCCACAATCGGGATAACGGCACTGCGTGCCGGCACAAATGAGCCAGCCTGCGCCATAATTACGATAATGGCAATCTGTCGCATATATGTAGACTTACCTGCCATATTCGGGCCTGTTATGATAGCACAGCGGTTTTCGCCGCAATCGAGATGCGTATCGTTGGGCACAAAAGGCATACCGCCGAGCATTTTCTCGACTACGGGGTGTCTGCCGTCTGTAATTCGGAGCGTTGAAGAATCTGTAATTTCGGGTCTGATATATCCGTTTTCAAGTGCAGATGCGGCAAACGAGCGGAGAACATCAAGCCTTGCAACAGCATTTGCAGTGCGCTGAATTCTGCCCAGCTGCTGTGCCGTCTTATCACGCACCTGTGAAAAAATTTCAAACTCAAGCTGAACGATTCTGCCCTGTGCACCGAGCACCTTTGCCTCAAGCTCCTTGAGCTCCTGCGTAATGTAACGCTCGCAGTTGGCAAGGGTCTGCTTGCGGATATAATCTTCGGGCACAAGCTCCTTGAAGGAGTTTGAAACCTCTATATAGTAACCGAACACACGGTTATAGCCGATTTTAAGTTTTTTGATACCCGTTCTGTCCTGCTCACGCTGTTGGATACCCGCAAGGAAGCCCTTGCCGTTATTGACAATATCACGAAGCTCGTCAAGCTCGGGATTGAAGCCGTCACGAATCATATCGCCCTCACGAACGGAGAACGGCGGCTCGTCAACAATAGCCGCAGTTATAAGCGACGAAACATCCTCAAGCGTGTCAATGCCTGAACGGATTTCGGTGAGCAGTGCCGAACGGCACTGTGAAATGCTTGCCTTTACATCGGGCAGCTTATCTATTGCGGCACTCAGAGCACGAAGCTCTTTTGCATTTGCAGTGCCGTAGGAAACACGTGTGATAAGGCGCTCGATATCATTTATGCCGCTGAGTGAAGCGGCAATATTGCCGCAGAGCATCGCATCCTGCGTAAGCTCGTCAACGGCATTGTGTCTGCCTATAATCTTGGCAGGATTTGTGAGAGGTCTGTCAAGCCACTCTTTGATTTCACGCTTACCCATTGCGGTACAGGTCTTGTCCAGAGTCCACAGAAGCGAGCCTCTTTTTTCATTCGAACGCATTGTGCGTGTAAGCTCAAGGCTTCTTCTTGCCGCAAGGTCAAGCTTCATAAAGCCGCTCTCGCTGTAATAATCGAGAGAACGGATATTGACAAGGTCACTGCGCTGAACCTCACGCAGATATTTAAGGCAGATGCCTGCACTCATAATACCCTGCGTGCCGATTCCGTGTGCAACATCCTCGGGTGTGTTACAGCCAAACTGAGAGCACAGCGCCGCAGTTGCCTCATTGAGCAGGCAGTAATCCTCATCAAAGGTCTCGGTCAGTGCCGAGCATTTGTCGGTAATAAAGGAACGGAGCAATTTGAGCGTTGCAGCCTCACGGTTGAGAATAATCTCGGTAGGCATAAAGCGTGCAAGCTCATTGATAATCTTATTTTCAAGCTGTTTGCCGTCAACGTCGGTAAGGTGCATTGCACCGGTTGAAACATCGGCAAAGCATACACCTGCCGCACCGTCACGGCAGAAAATGCTGCAAAGGAAATTGTTGCGTGTTTCATCAAGCATACTGCTCTCAATTACAGTACCCGGTGTGACGATTCGCACAACATCGCGGCGCACAATTCCCTTTGTAGTTGAAGGATCCTCCATCTGCTCACAGATGGCAACCTTATAGCCCTTTGCAATAAGACGTGCAAGGTAAGAATCAACACTGTGGTAAGGCACACCGCACATTGGTGCACGCTCCTCAAGGCCGCAGTCACGTCCCGTAAGGACCAGCTCCAGCTCTCTTGATACAGTTTCGGCATCCTCAAAAAACATCTCATAGAAATCGCCGAGACGGAACATAAGGATAGTATCCTTATAATTCTTTTTGATTTCCATATACTGTTTCATCATAGGTGATAATTCAGCCATTTGCACGCCTCCGCAAAAGTAGTAAAAATTTTCAGAATAAAACCAATATACTTATACCGCTTACTCTGTGCTTTTTGATTTCTGTTCGGATTGGTGTGTGTGATTTGCCGATTGATTTCAAAGCAGATTGAAGACGTAAGCGCAGGCAATACTTTGTGTATTGCCGAGCATTACGGCAAAAATATGCAAAGAAATCAGTGGCAAGGCACATACACTTAAATCCGATAAAGGAATCAACAATTAGTGGCAGTCGCTGCCGCAGGATGAGCAGTTTCCGCTGCAGGAGTGCTCCTTGGGAGGCTCGCAGGTCTCGGGGTCCTCACCCTTGATGCACTCGGTGAGAATTGCAACGATGTAGTTCATCATTTCGTCGATATCCATTCTTGCCTTTTCGTAGTTAATCATGTTCTGGTTGTTCATAATCTTGTCACGAAGAGCCATAAACTCCTCCTCGTAAGCGGAGAGCTTGTCCTCTTTAGCATCTTCCTTTGATGCCTCGTGCTGATAGCTCATATGAACAAGCTGCATTCTGCTGATAAGCTCGTTGAGCTCGTCGTCCTTCTCGTTTGTTTCTCTTGCCTCGACAAACTTAGCATATCTTTCGTCTGCCTGGATTGCCTTGCCGAGTTCTCTTGTGAGTTTGATGATGTCCATTGTTTTCGTCTCCTAAAAATATATTTTAATTTTTATAAAACCACTTTGAGTGGGGTTTTAACTTATCAATTCGCCTGAAAGAGTCCAGTTGCGTGCAGAGGTCACCTTGACCTGACAGAATGATCCGACAAGCGATTCATCACCTGCAAAGTCAATCATAACACTGCCGTCTGTTCTGCCTGCAAGCATACCGTTATTGAAATCCTCCGCAAGCACTCGGTAGGTTTTGCCTATCATATTTGAGCAACGCTCGGATGCGATTTTTTCCTGCGCAAGTGTGAGCTCACGGAACCATCTGCCCTTTTCCTCACGGCTTACGGGGTCGGGCATTGCGGCCGCCTTTGTACCCTCACGGGGAGAATAAATGAAAGTAAAGAGCGAGGTAAAGCCAACCTGCTCAACAAGCGAAACCGTATCGCAGAATTCCTCGTAGGTTTCACCGGGGAAGCCGACGATAACATCGCTGGTGAGGCTTATATCCGGCATAACCTTGCGGGCATACTCAACAAGGGAGAGATATTTTTCTCTTGTATATCCCCTGTTCATTTCCCTGAGCACCCTGTCGTTACCGCTCTGGAAGGGCAGGTGAAGATGCTTGCTCACCTTTTCACATTCAGCCATTGCATCAAGCAATTCGTGCGTACAGTCTTTAGGGTGTGAGGTCATAAAACGGATTCTGAAATCGCCCTCTATAGCATTTATTTCACGAAGAAGCTGTGCAAAGCTCATTTCGTCACTGCCTCGGTTATATGAATTGACATTCTGACCGAGCAGAGTTATATCCTTACAGCCTGCGGCAATAAGCTCACGTGCTTCTTTGAGCACATCCTCACTGCGCCTGCTTCTTTCTCTGCCCCTTACGTAAGGCACAATACAGTAGCTGCAGAAATTGTTACAGCCGTACATTATCGGAAGCCAGCCCTTGAATGTGCCGTCACGGTGAACAGGCATACCCTCGGCAATAAAGCCCTCTGTTTCAAAAACATCTAACACACGCTTGCCACCGCGAAGAACTTTGTAGAGAAGCTCGGGCAGACGGTGATGCGAATGTGTGCCGAAAACAAGATTAACAAAAGGATAGCTTTTTTTAATCTTCTGCCATACGTGCTCCTGCTGCATCATACAGCCGCAGAGAGCAATTATCATATCGGGCTTTTTTTCTTTTATAGGCTTGAGTGCACCGACATTTCCGAACACTCTGTCATGGGCGTGCTCACGCACGGCACAGGTGTTGAAAAGAACAAAATCTGCTTTTTCAATATCCTCCGTAAAGCTGTAGCCGATAAGACTCAGCCAGCCCTTGAGCCGCTCGCTGTCGGACACGTTGCCCTGACAGCCGAACGTGTGAACGTAGGCGAGCTTTTCGCCGCTACCCATTCGTGCATCAAGCACGGTTTTTGCCATAGCGGCATATTCACGCTGTTTTTTTATATCATCAAAAGGAACGTCAAAACGACGCAAATCCTGCTGTGACAAACCAATACCTCCAAAAGGGACATAAAACCCTATTTTAATTTTTATATTATACTACATACGCGTGTATTTTACAAGTAAAAATATATTATTTTATTATAATTTTTTGGTCTGTATATATAGATTTTTTATATTAAAAGTGTTATAATTTTTCCGTTAAAATTTTCCGTTGCGGAGGTTATCAAAATGAAACAGCTTAACATCGGTATCATAGGCGCAGGCAGAATCGGCAAGCTTCACGCTCAGTCAATCTGCTACAACGTTCCCACAGCAAAGGTTCTCGGCATTACAGACGTATACAAGGACCATCTTCCCGCTCTTTGCGAGGAGCTCGGCATTGAAAAAATCTACGACAGCTACGTAGAAATGCTTGAAGATAAGGACATTGATGCAGTGCTTGTATGCTCATCAACAGACACACACGCAGACATTGCAATTGCCGCAGCAAAGGCAGGCAAGCACGTATTCTGCGAAAAGCCCGTTGACCTCACACCCGAAAAGGTGCAGGCTGTTATTGACACAGTCAAAGAAACAGGCGTTAAGCTTCAGGTTGGCTTCAACCGCCGCTTCGACCACAACTTTGCAACCATAAAAAAGATGATTAACGACGGCAAGGTCGGCGACGTTGAGGTTATAAAAATCACTTCACGTGACCCCGAACCGCCTTCAGCAGAATATGCCGCAGTTTCGGGCGGTATGTTTGTTGATATGACAATACACGATTTCGATATGGCACGCTTTATGGCAGGCAGCCCCATTACAGAGGTTTATGCAAATGCAACCTGCCTTGTTGACCCCGCAATCGGTCAGGCAGGCGACGTTGACACAGCTGTTATTTCGCTCAAGTTTGAAAACGGTGCAGTAGGCGTTATTGATAACTGCCGCCGTGCCGCTTACGGATATGACCAGAGAGTTGAAGTATTCGGCAGCAAGGGTGCCGCTTGCGCATCCAACGACACACCCTCAAACGTTGTGCTTATGGACGAAAACGGCTGCACGGGTGAAAAGCCGCTCTACTTCTTCCTTGAGCGTTATATGCAGTCATTCCGTGATGAGATGCTTCAGTTTGTTGATGCGGTAATCAACGATAAAGAAGTGCCCGCAAACGTTGACGACGGTCTTGCCGCAATTGTTGTTGCACTTGCCGCAAAGAAGAGCGTTGCTGAAGGCAGACCCGTTAAGGTTTCCGAAATCTACTAATTGATAAAGGATTGATTTTATAATGAAACTGACAATGGCACAGGCTCTTGTCAAATTCCTCGATAATCAGTACGTCAGCTTTGACGGTGAGGAAACAAAGTTTGTCAAGGGCATTTTCGGTATATTCGGCCACGGCTGTGTTGTAGGTATCGGCCAGGCACTCGAGCAGGGCGGCCACGACCTTACATACTACCAGGGTCACAACGAGCAGGGCATGGCTCACGCCGCAATTGCTTTTGCAAAGCAGAGCGACCGCAGACAGATTATTGCCTGCACATCGTCAATAGGCCCCGGTGCACTTAATATGGTAACAGCCTGCGGCACTGCAACGGCAAACCGCATTCCCCTTCTTGTTTTACCGGGTGATACGTTTGCCTGCCGTCAGCCCGACCCCGTTCTTCAGCAGATCGAACAGCCCACAAGCTATGCCACAACGGCAAACGACGCATTCAAGGCTGTTTGCAAATATTGGGACAGAATCGAGCGCCCGGAGCAGCTTATGACAGCCTGCCTCAACGCAATGCGTGTGCTCACAGACTGGGCAGAAACGGGCGCAGTATGTCTTGCTATGCCGCAGGATGTTGAGGGCGAGGCATACGATTACCCCGAATACTTCTTCCAAAAGAGAGTATGGTACCTTGACCGCAGACCTGCAACGCGCAGAGAAATTGATGCTGCGGCAGAGCTTATCGACAACGCAAAGAAACCGCTTATGATTGTAGGCGGCGGTGTCACCTATTCAGGTGCATGGCAGGCCGCACAGTACTTTGCAGAGCGTTTCAACATTCCGATTGGCGAAACGCAGGCAGGTAAGGGTCAGATTCCGTGGGATTGTCCGCTCAACCTCGGCGGTATAGGCGTAACGGGCGGCGAAGCCGCAAACGTCATTGCAAAGCAGGCAGACCTTATTATTGCGGTAGGCACAAGGCTTACGGACTTTACAACCTGCTCAAAATGGGGCTTCCAGAACCCCGATGCAAAGATACTCAGCATCAACGTCAGCTCATTTGACGCATTCAAGATGGATGCTGTTTCGGTTATAGCAGATGCTAAAATGGCTCTGCTCGACCTTTCTGCCGCACTTTCACAGAAGTATTACAGAAGCGGCTGGGGCGAAGAATTCAACGAAGCTAAAAAGGCTTATGTTGAAGAAATGGATGCCTGCTACAATGCAGAGCTGAAAAACGGCCTTTCGCAGACAAGAGCACTCGGTGAAATCAACAAGCGCATTGCACCCGATGCAATCGCACTCGGCTCGTCGGGCAGTCTGCCCGGCTGTATGCAGAGGCTTTGGAGATGCACCGAGCCCAAAACATACCACATGGAATACGGCTTCTCTTGCATGGGTTATGAAATATGCGGTGCACTCGGTGCAAAGCTTGCCGCACCCGACAAGGAAGTTTATGCAATGGTTGGTGACGGCAGCTTCCTTATGCTTCACAGCGAGCTTTACACAGCTGTTCAGGAAGGTGTCAAAATCAACGTAATGCTGTTTGATAATACCGGCTGGGGCTGTATCGAAAACTTGCAGAATTCCCAGGGCACAGACACCTTCGGCACACGTTTCCAGGCACGCAATCCCCTTACGGGCTTGCTTGACGGTGCGATAGTACCGATTGACTTTGCAAAATGTGCCGCAGGCTACGGCTGTAAGACATACACGGCAACAAACGTTGACGAGCTTATTTACGCTATTGAAGATTCCAAAAAGCAAGACGTATCAACACTTATCGACATCAAGGTTGCACACGGCAGTATGAGCCACGGCTACGACAGCTGGTGGCGCGTAGGCGTTGCCGAGGTTTCGACAAGCGAAAAGGTACAGGCCGCTTACGAAGATATGGCAGAAAATATAGCAAAAGCCAGAGAATATTAAGAAGGGATAACGCAAAATGCTTAACAAAGATAAAGTATCACTCGCAATAGCACCTATTGCATGGACAAACGACGACCTGCCCGACCTCGGCGCTGAAAACACATTTGAGCAGTGCATCAGCGAAATGGCACTCAGCGGCTTCAAGGGCAGTGAGATAGGCAACAAATACCCCAAAGACGTTGAAACACTCAAGCACAAGCTTGATGTAAGAGGTCTTCGCATCTGTAACGCCTGGTTCTCCTCTCTCCTTCTCTCCGAGGGGTATGAGGCAACAATCGAAGCCTTTATCAAGCACAGAGATTTCCTGCACGCACTCGGCGCAAAGGTAATAGGTGCATCCGAGCAGGGCAACAGCATCCAGGGCAAGAGCGTGAGCATTTTCGGCGAAAAGCCGGTTTACACCGACGAGCAGTGGGAGCTTATTGCAAAGGGCTTCAACGAGATGGGCAGACTTGCAAAAGAAAAGGGAATGTATTTCACGGTACATCACCACATGGGCACAGGTGTGCAGACAGAAGCTGAAATCGACAAGCTTATGGAAATCACAGACCCCGACCTTGTATATCTTCTTTACGATACAGGTCACCTCTCATTCTCGGGTGAGGACGCAATCGGCGTGCTTAAAAAGTACGTAAACAGAGTAAAGCACGTTCACCTCAAGAGCATCCGTCAGAGCGTTATTGATGACGCAAAGGAAAAGGGATACAGCTTCCTTGACGCAGTACGTGCAGGCTCATTCACAGTGCCCGGCGACGGTGATTTTGATTTCACACCCGTATTTGATATTCTTGCCGAAGCTGATTACGAAGGCTGGGTTGTAGTTGAAGCCGAGCAGGACCCTGCAAAGGCCAACCCCTACGAATATGCCTGCCTTGCAAGAAAGTATATTACTGAGAAGACAGGACTTTAAAATCGGATTTCTCGAAGTTTTATTTTCAGTGTTTATTCCTTTTACGAAAGGTAGATATTTATGTTTCTTTTTGACACACACGTTCACACAGAAGAATCGAGCACCTGCGGCGAAATACCCGCAAAGGAAATGGTTGAATACTACAGACTTAACGGCTATGACGGAATAATCATAACCGACCACTTCAAACCGTTCGGTGATGACAGACGCTACGGTCAGCTTGACTGGGAAGGCAGAGTTAACGGACAATGGCTCGGATATGAAATTGCTAAAGAATGCGAAACAGACGATTTCACCGTACTCAAGGGCGTTGAGCTGAGATTCAAGGACCACGATAACGACTACCTTGTATTCGGTGCAGACAAGCAGTTTTACCTTGACCACCCCGAAATCACGGAAACCAGCCTTGAGCATTTCAGAAAAGTAATTAACGAATGTGAAGAAGATATCCTCATATTCCACGCTCACCCTTTCCGCAACGGTATGACGGTTGTAAATCCCTACCTGCTTGACGGAATTGAGGTTTACAACGGCAACGCATGCCACAACTCACGCAACAGCGTGGCTTATGAATGGGCAAGGGTACACGGTAGAATGATGCTTTCGGGCACAGACAATCACGAGCCCTTCCGCTCAACACCGGGCGGTGTTTACTTTGAAGAAAGACCGACAGACGAAAAACAGCTTGTTCAGATGATAAAAGCACAAAAATACACGCTCAAATTGCCGGGAGGTTTAATCAAATGATATTTCCCCTTAAAATGAAAGAAAACCGCGTATGGCGGCTTTACTACGGCGGCAAGCTGATTGACAAAACGAGAGGCTACGCCTACGGCGACGGTGAGGACGGCAACTTCCCCGAAGACTGGCTGGCAAGCGTAGTTGTGGCAGATAACCCCGACCGTGCTGACAAACCCGAAAAAGAGGGACTGAGCAAAATTGAAACTGAGGACGGCAGTGAGCTTTATCTCAAGGAGCTTATTGATTCCGACCCCGAAACATATCTCGGTGAAAATCACATAGAAGAATTCGGCGTTAATTTCGGTGTGCTTACAAAATTCCTTGATTCTGCAGAGCGTCTGCCGATTCAGGTACACCCCACCAAGGATGCGGCTAAGAGACTTTTTAACTCCGACTACGGTAAGACAGAATCGTGGTATATTCTTGACAGCCGTGTAATTGACGGCGAAGAGCCTTACATTCTGCTCGGCTTCAAAAAGCCCGTAACAAGTGAAAAATGGAAAGAGCTTTTTGACAAGCAGGATATGGCAACTATGCAGGAATATATGCACAAGATTGTTGTAAAGCCCGGCGACGTATTCCTCATCACAGGCGGCACTCCACACGCAATCGGCTCCGGATGTATGCTTCTCGAAGTTCAGGAGCCGACTGACTACACAATCAGCGTTGAAAAGTGCGATATGCGCGGCAACCTTATGCCCGACCATCTTTGCCATATGGGTCTCGGATTTGACAAAATGTTTGAGTGCTTCACATACGAAAATGTGACAAAGGAAGAGCTTCTTAACAGATATGCGCTTACATCAACAGTGCTTGAGGAAGGTGACGGATTCAAAAAAGAGAGCCTTATCACCTACCGCGACACAACCTGCTTTGCACTTAACAGAATCACCGTTGAGAAAGCCTATGAGCGAAAAAACAGCGGCAGAGCCTGCTGTATCGCGATAACAAAAGGCAGCGGCGTATTCAAGGCAGACGGCAAGGTGCTCGAAGTAAAAGCAGGCGACTGCCTGTTTGAGCCTGCAAAAACAGTTGACTACATAATAGAGGCAAACGAAACACTTGAAGTGCTCGAGTGTATGCCCCCGCAGATAAATTAAGTTTGATATTTGAAATTTAATCATACAAAGAACTTAAGAGGTAATGCAGTTCCAAACGAATTGCATTACCTCTTTGTTTTATCTAATCAATCACATTATAAAAATACAGAGCTTTTTCTTCCGGTGACAAATACACCCACATAAAATCATCGTCACTGTAATCATCGGAAATATAGTATTCATTATTTTGCAGAAAAGAAGTAAGAATTTGTACGTCTTCGATATCGGAATAATCCTTATCGGGATTCTTAGATTTTATCCATTCATACTCTTCGGTTATTTTTTTAAAATATTCGTCCGTAAGGTCTACCCTGCCGCAAACCTGAGCTTCAAGAACATCACCCTTAAAAGAGAAGGTTCCTTTCCATACAAAATTACAACTTTCCATTTCAACATCTTCAAAAAACCGAGAACAATCCCTGAGTTCTTCAACGCTTGTTGATACATACGGCTTTTGCAGTTCAATACCGTTAATCACGATATTGCATCCCAACCAACCTACAGTAGCAGGAATAACCGTTGCAAGAACAATTATTATTATTTTAATTGCCCGTCTCATACACTTTCACCATAAAAAAGAGGTACATCAAGAAAAACTTTTTTCTGTGTTGCATCGTCAATCAATTCAAATTGCCTTATAACCTCTTTGGCAAAGTCCTCTATGGTAACTTCATCGGGAACGTTTATAAGCGAAGCATAAATGGTCTTTCCGAAAGATTTTATCAATACAGCATAGTCATTGTTTTCAACATAAACTGTAAGTTTTGTTCCGTCTATTTCCATATCCTCTCCAACAGCCACAACGTCAAGGTCGTATCTGTTTAAAGGCGAAAGAACCATTCTTTCAAAGCGAAACTTCATATTCATAAACGGACTTACGCTTTTGAAATATTCAACTTCATAATTAAGCGGTATACCAAGCTCTGATGTTCCATAGCAATTAATATAAACATAATCTGTTCCGGGAATATGCGATACTGACAAATCAGTACTTTCTTTGTAATCGTCAAGGATATTATGATAAGGCATAAATTTTTGAACATAATCCTTGTCATTTTCCATTATGTTTTCGGGAGTGTATAAATTATAGCAAGACAGCAAGCCGTATCCCGTCACTAATATACACACTGCAACACAAGCTAAAACTAAGCCAATAATTATTTTTTTGAACTTTGGCAACGATAAAACATTCTTAAATGAAATTGCAAGGAAGATTGAAAACAATATTGTTAAAACTAAAAACATTTCAGCTAAAAACAACAAAATTTGTGCATATTGAAATTCGAGCATACTTACACTCTGAAAGAATGTTACACCATATAAAACTACCGACACGACGGCAGACAAAATCGATAAAAGTATCAGACACTTATGTGTTTTCATTTTTAAATCCTTTCAAATTATTTGTCAAAAAAATCTACCAATCCAGACTGAGATAATAGGGCTTACATTCCTGATAACCGATGTTACCCGAACAAATATATCTGACAGTAAGTATATCCTCGTTATATGCAAAGGCAAGAATATCGTAATAACTTTCTTCTTTTTCACTTTTTTCATTACCGCTGTAATAGCACATTACCCAATCACCCTTTTGCACGGTTTCAACAGCATTGCTTTGCTTTAATTCAACCTCTTCATAAAACTCCTTGCGAGGCAGCTGCCATTGAGCAAATATATCCGAAACATCATCCAGCGATTCCATATTATGATAATAATATACGGTTGACGGTTTGTATTTATCTTTAAATAATCCGTTATACATAACTTGTGATTCAGGTATTTCAGACGGAAAAACTTTCAGAATTTCTTCTTTCTCAACCGACCCGTAATAACTGCCGAGCGACATATAATCATTAGGGTCAGTAGTATATTCCTGAGTATGCATAGCAAGCATTAAAGCTAAAGACGAACCTCCCATAGCTGCAAAAACGGCAAAAGTATTGATACTAAACAGTATTCTTGACAAATGTTTTCTTATTCTCTGCTTCTTTTCAGATACAAATTTCGGTCTGTTTATAAGCAGCATCACAAGTGACAAAACAATTATGATAAACCATCCGCTGAAAAGATGTATATACATCATAATTGTTTCAAAATCAAAGACAAGGTTTTTATGCCCCACACACCGCAGCAAAATAAGAGTTGTCATAATTATAAGAGGTGCAATAATTCCGATTATAGCAATCGCTATATAATCCTCCCTGCGGCGTTTTTCTGCTTTCGGAAGCTGCAAATCTTCCTTGGGCACCTGTTTGTTTTCTGCGGCTGAAGATAACTGTAAACAAAGGCTTTCCATTGTGATTTTCGTGTCTAAAGGAATATTTTTAAGCTGCTCCAAAACAAGCGTATCACTTTCGATATTCTCTTGCTTTTGCTGTATGAATGCTTCTATTATTGTCTTTGTATTTTCACTACCCTGAGATATCTCTTTTATATCCGATATTGAAAAACCGATTTTACGAAGCAGAGCAATATTCTTAAGCCGGTCAATATCCGACTGCGAGAATTCTATGTTTTTTCTTCCGCTGTAGTTTTCCTCGATATCGGGTGCTATCAACCCGTTATCGATATACAATCGCACGGCACGGTCCGTAAGCCCCGTCTGAGCCAGAACTTCTTTCATTTTCATAAGGCTCTAAGCCCCCTTTCGTGCCGATTATACCGATTTACCTAAGGTAAATGTCAAGCAAAAATTAAAAAAATTATCACTTATATAACTCTGCCATATCCTCTTCTTCGAAGTTATTTGCTTTGCGGTAGAGGAAGGCGGATTTTTCCTTTTCGTGTTTTACAACCTTGATTTTGCCATCAACAAAGCTGACACATACGTCGTTGTCAATACCCATACCGTCAGGGCCGTTAAGTGCCTTGATTTCATCCTTAAAGCGGTGCCAATACTCAGACTCGAAATGAGGGCAATTACAATAAGGCAACAAACCTACACACTCGATAAAGGCAAACTCACCGCCCTCGAGGCAATCATCCCAGCCCATATCAAACCAGCACATAGCACCTGAGCTTAAGCCCGAAAGGATAATCCCCTTCTCATAAGCCTCACGGAAAATTTGAGTTGCACCTGTTTTATTCCAGGTATCCATAAGGAATTTGAGGTTGCCGCCGTCGACATAAACAATATCGCTTGAAAGAATCTTCTCTCTTATTTCATCATAAGTAAGGCTTTCATCGGTAAGATAAAGCCCTTCACCCGTACAGCCGTACTTTGCAAAAGCATCAATAAACGTCTGCGTATCGTCGTGAGAATCAAAGCTTGCAGTGGGCAAAAAGAGCATCTTCGGATGCTCTTTATCTGTAAGTGAGCGTATATATTCAATCATCGTCCATATTTCGCCGTATTCAAAGCTTCCTCCGCCAATTGCCACAATCTTTCCCATTTTTATTTCTCCTTTAATGAATTTTCCCGCAAGCTCCCTCTGATGAGGGAGCTGTCAGCGAAGCTGACTGAGGGAGAGATTTCTTAACGCACAAATCTATATATTCACATACACCGTTAAAATTACGGTCAATATCCAAATTACTTATTCTTAAAACCTTAAGATTCATACTTTCCAACTCGACTGTACGAGCCTTATCTTTTTCATTTTGCTCTATGGTATAATGACCTCCACCGTCAAGTTCAACAACAAGTCTTGCCTTTGCACAGTAAAAATCAACTATATAATTGCCTATTGCCTTTTGACGTTGGAATCTTACCGGATAACTACGTAGAAATTGATACCACAGCTTTCTTTCCCAAGGAGTCATATTTTTTCTTAAGTTTTTAGCAAGAGGAATATTGGCTTTGTTATAAGCTTTCAATTTTCTCTCCCTCCGTCAAAACCTGCGGTTTTGCCACCTCCCTCATCAGAGGGAGGTTTGTTTATATTACACTAACTATAACATTTAACTTAATGTTTTTCAAGTCAAATTATAGCCGCTTATTATATGTTTACATTGATCGAGCGAAATATAAAGCCCACTGCGCCTTCAATAAAATGCATATGAATATATATATAGCAAAAAGCCAATAATAACCACAAAACAACAGAAAGGAAGAAGAAAAAATGGAACTCAAGGACTCAAAAACAATGAACAACCTTTTTGCCGCTTTTGCAGGCGAAAGCCAGGCACACACAAAGTACCTTTACTATGCGGCAAAGGCAAAGGAAAACGGATTTGAACAGATTGCGGCAATTTTTGAAGAAACAGCAAAGAATGAAAAAGAGCACGCAGAGATATGGTTCAAGCTCATCAACGGCGGACAGATGCCCGAAACGCTTAACAACCTTGGTGATGCCGCCGCAGGTGAAAATTATGAATGGACGGATATGTATGCGGGCTTTGCCAAAACAGCAAAAGAAGAGGGCTTTGACCACATTGCCTTTCTTTTTGAGCACGTGGCAGAAATCGAAAAAGAGCACGAAAACCGCTACCGTAAGCTGATAAACAACATCAACGACGGACTTGTATTCAGCCGTGAGGGTGACACGGTATGGCAGTGCCGAAACTGCGGACACATTGTAATAGGCAAAAATGCGCCCGGCCTCTGCCCCGTCTGCTCACACGACAAGGGATTCTTTCAGATAAAGCCTGAAAACTATTAAAGAAAAAAGCTGTAACCGATTCGTTTGGTTACAGCTTGATTTTTTAATTATCTAAAATTTCAATTCTGATTGTGCAGGTGTTTTTGCCGCAGTATTTACCCTCGGCATCGTATGCACTGACAATGCAAAGGCAGGTATAGTTACCTTTTTTGACACGCATTGTATCGGTCAGCTTATCGCTTAAAATACACTCACCGGGTTTAAGCGTAGGTGACTCATAAATCGGGTCAACACGGTTGTTGGGCAGATAAATTGAAAACTGAAGATTGTGCTCGGATATTTTGGGGTTTTCGAGCATAATTGTGCCCTGCGCATAGGTGTGCTCAAAAACAACGTCGGAATTCACACGGTAGACAATTTCCTTATCGCCGAGCTCTTCAATCTGGCCTTTTTCGGCTATAACACCTGTTCTTACCTCGCCTCGCGGAATAAACCAGCCGCCAATCATATGAAAAAAGCCGAGTGAGCTGAGCGCAACAGCCGCAACAACCAAAAGCAGACAGCTTGCCGACAGCATAACCGTGGCGTGCACTACTTTTTTGTTGGGCTTTTTTTCACCCTGCTCAACGGGTGTTTTAAGCTTGAGTTTCCTGGACATCGGATGTCTCCTCTTCAATTCCGACCTGCACGGTCAAATCAGAGCTTTGCACGCCGATAAGCTCATAGGTTTCGGGGTCATAGCCTGCAACGACAAGCTTCATATCATAAGTGCCGTAGGGCCTTGGGTTAATACTTATATCGGTAAGGCACTGACCTGCAGGCAGACCAAGCGACCTGAAGCAAACATTGCCCGACTCATCAACAATAGAAGCTATTAAAACGCAGTTATTGTCAAACACATTTACAAGGCCGAGATTTGCCATTGAATTTTTCTCGGCAAAAACAATTTCGTCAACAGCATAGTAACGGAACTTTTTAACGTCGCCCTTGCGCTTCATTTTATCAGTTAAATCATACTGCGTCTGAAGGTCGTCATTAACCGTAAGTGTAATGTCGGAAGAAATATTTCTGCCTGCATACTTGGGCACGGCATCCTCGGGAATTCCGAACTGACTTGAGGAAACCCACGCAATTACACACACTGCGGCAATAACGGCGCATATACCAAGCACGATTGCCGCAAGCTTTGTTGCGCCGAGTTTTTCTGCCGTTGCCTTTATTCTCTTTGAGATTTTAGGCTTTTTAAGTGCTGCCTTTTTCTTTTCAGCCTTTGCCTTAGGCTGTTTCTTTTTCTGTTCGGGCTTTACTTTTTTTGGCGCTTCAGCCTTTATTTCGGGCTGTTTTATTTCGGGCTTTACGGGTTGCACCGACGGCTTTGAGGTTACTTCAACCGGCTTCTCAACCGGCTTTTTTATCGGAGCCGCTTTAATCGGAGCATTCTTGCCCTTATACTGTGTAGCGGCCTGTTTTGAGGCTGCTGCACTTTTTTTCTTTTTTTGTCTGCGGTTTGCCATTTATTTATCTCCAAAAAAAATCAGGTTATATTACCAAGGACGTGAGCTTATACCCCAAATCTGCTGATAGCGGTTAAACTGCACCGCATCAACAGAAACGTTCACGCTAAGTGTAACACCGTCCATCGAGCTGACTGCCGAGGGGTCAAAGCTCGCAGAATCAAAGCCGTTTATAACGGTTACAAATCCGTCCGATTCATTAAGCGCACCCTTGTGATAAATATATCCGTCGGCATTTCTGCCGTCTGCAAAATCATCGGTGTTTACGGTGTAGGGAAGATATGCATCGCCCTGGAGCCTTTCGTTCGTCGAGGTGAGCCATTCGTGCGAAACCCTTACCCTTGAGAATGCAACGCCGTCACCAATCTGCTTTATATCGACACGAAGTTTTGAGATATGGTTCTGGGCTGTGGCATCGGCATAATTGACCGAAATTGCAGAGCCTGAATTCACTTCAACCTTTGTGCCGTCATCCTGCAGGAAGTATACATTCATCTCATACTTGAAATCTTCAAGTGTGGTAAAGCGAATGGGATTGAGCGGCTCACCCGTGAGCCATGCTGTAGTGGCGCAATATACAACTGCAAGGGCGCAAACCACCAAAGCAACAACCGCAAGCGGATTGAGCCTGAATTTTTTATTCTTTTTTATATTCTTTTTGCTCATTTTATTTGCGACCTTTCAGTTATTGTTGTTTTTACGCTGCCGTTGTGGTTTCAACGGGATAGTGGTCTGCCTGAACAGCGTTTATAAGCACGTCAACATTACACTCGAGAGTGCGTATACCGTCTTCGCCGATTGTAACGAGGCTGTCGTTCATAAAGTAATCGTACTCTACCCAGAAGGCACAGCAGAAGCTCTTTGTTTCACCGGATTTAAGCTCAACAAGATTTGATGAGTCACCGTCAAAGAAATCCGCCTGTTCTTGGGCAGTAAGAGTTCTGTCGCCGATTTTTTCATCAAGAATCTCGGCAATCATTTTTTCCGTTCTGAAATAAGTGCCGTTTTCTTCTATAACACGCTTACCCTCTGCATTTTCAAATACACCGGGTACTACCTCGGTAACATCGGCAAATGTCGTGTTTTTGTCAGCATTATATTCATAGATATAATAGCGCACACCTTTATCGGTTGCAACCGCCCTTGATGCCTCTGCTATGTCGATGAACACAAGCGCATCACGCTCACCTGTATTTGTGATTGTAACGGTAAAGAACTTGCAGGCGTGCTCAAACATCTTGCTTCTCTCATCTGCATCGGCAAACTTTGTGGCGGCATCAAACTTGAGCTCAACCGTATTTTCAGTATCGCCCGAATAAGTGATTTCAATATTATCCATATTAAAATCTTTTGCAGAATCTCCAAAAGCGGTAAACCACGCAGTTGTAGGCTCAGCCGAAGAGTAGAAGCCAACGGTAAAAACAAGCATAACCGCCAGCAGAGCGCTGAAAACACTGCGTTTATTGAGCTTTTTCATTATCGGTTACCTCCTTGGAAGTTTTTTTATGCAAAACAAAACGGATTATCATAAGAACAACAAGCACTGCCGCAAGAACAAGCACAACTGCGTTGCTGTTGACATTCAGCGCAAGCAAACCCGCAAACGGAAGCGTAAACACAACCTTGCCTATAATATCGGCAAAGGGTGTAGGTAAACGGTCTGGTGCTGAGTTAGCATCGCCCTTGGTGTAGACAAGCTGTTTTTCACCGTCAACCGCTACGATACGGTGAGTGAAGATGTTGCCGTTTGAAAGGCGGGCCGTGATTACGTCACGCTCGTTATATTCCTGCACCTCACGCACAAAAACAAGTGAGCCCTCGGGAATTTCGGTTTCCATACTCGGCGTTGCAACGGCAAAAACCTTTGTATCCGTAACCATAACACCGACGGTAAGCAAGAACACAAGCGTAATTGTGATTGCGACAATATTATAAATTACATTGAATATTTTCATGAGTTACCTGTGTTTTCGGTGTGAATTGTACCGACCTGTTCCCAATTGACATATTCGGACTGTCTTGCCTCAAAGATTACTTTTACGTTGAGAGTTTCGCCGGAAATCTGAGTGCTTTCGGTATTCTCACCGCTGTAGCAGATTGAATCAAAAAGCGGAATAAGCTGCGGTGTTGAGCCTTCAACTGCAGCATCAAAAGCAGGAATTACTGCGGATGATTGCGTTTCTGCATCATAGGCACCGTAGTAAAGATAGCCGCCGTTATACGACCACGCATCTTTATTTGTAAGCTCTACGGTAAGAGGTGATGTATCCGAGCTGTCGTATACATTATCATTTGCATCTCCGTAGCCGTAAACAACCTTTATACGAAGCTGAGTATCGACAGTTGAGGTGCTTTCAAGGAACATTTTACAGCTTGAATAATCTGTAATTTTAGCAAGTGCAGTTTCATCTGTAACAGCTGAAAGCAGTTCATCCTCGGGGACAATTTTACTGCTGTCAAAATCAGCTGTGAAGCCGCCTGTTAGCATATAGCCGACATTGCCCGTGGTCAGCAGATGGTGACCGCCTGCTCCGCCCGAAGCACCGCCTGAGCTTGAAATAAACCACGCATAGGCACCGTTGGCACCAAGAAGGCCGCCGACAAGCACAAGAGAAAGCACAAGGCAGATTATTTTATTTTTCATCAGGCACCCACCTCTTTCCTGGATTTTTTTGCTCTGCGGCTTTCAATCATAACAGCCGCACAGATTATATAAAAAGCAATTACTGCAATTTTTCCGATTAAAGTATCCAGCGCCCATGCGGCATAGCCGACAAGCGGGATATGAAACACAACTCTGCCGCTGCAAGCAGAAAACTCGGTTGGCAACGGGTCAGGAGTGTTGTTATTGTCACCCTTTGTGTAAATAAGTCGAGCCGATTCATTCACGGCAATTACACGGTGCATAAATGTTTTGGAGTTGAATGAATTTGCAAAAACGAGGACATCCTCCCCTACCCTTACATCTTCAAATTCAACCTTTTCGACAAAGGCAAAACTGCCTTTATGAATTTCGGGCTCCATACTGTCTGAGCTGACATAATATGTGCTATAACCCAAAAACCTCGGCACCCACACAAGAAGCGCCAACAAAAATATGATAACGCTGATTACGGTTAAAAGCTTATTTCTTTTCTTCATCGTTCTTACCGTCCTTTATGGCGGCACTCTTTTTGCTGATGCTGAAAACCTCAAGGCCTATTATAAGACACATAGGCAGGAGCACGACAAGAAGAAAGGTTGTCGGATTCTGTCTGAGGTTGACAAGCTTTTCCATAAGTGAGCTTTTGGCAACAACCTTGCCTATTACCTTCTCACTTTCAGCGGGATATTCATCTTTAAGTACGTTTGCGTCACCCTGTGTGACATAGCTGTAAGTGCCGTCACCGTCATCTGTAATTTCCATAATACGGTGAGTGACGACCATATTATTGAGTGAAGGGTCGCTTGAATAAAATGTTATTACATCTTTTTCCTTTAATTTTTCGGGGTCTGTTTTTTTGATAATAATAACTGAACCAATGGGATATTCGGGAGTCATACTGCCCGTCTGGACAGCCATAAAGCCGTAACCCAAAACCGTTGTTGCCTTGCCGCTTTTTGCGTTGATACCCGTGAGCACCATAACGCCTGCAGCAAATATGATGATAAGCACGAGAACTGTATTTATGATTTTTGAGATTACGTTTTTCATAGCTGTCCCTTCGGATTGAAATTATTTAAGAGAAAATGAGCTCTACGTCTGCCTCAAAGGTTTTATTGAAATATTCATTGCCGGCTGTGCCGGGAAGCATAAGGTCGTAATAGCAGACGCACATCTGTTGCTCTTTTGAAAACTCGGTTGCAGGTTTGTTTTCAAGCAAATATGCACCGCCGAGCGTATCGTCTATATTCAGGTTTGAATAGCTTGGCTCTTCATTCTCATTGAACTTAACTCTGTATTGCAAAGCATCCTGAAGATAAGCGACTGTTTCGCCCTCAAGAGCCGTTGTATACTCCGGCTCATGAGGATCGCTTAACTGAAGCCATACATTCTGCGTGTCAGCCGCATAAAAGAGAACCTTAAAGCTGTAAGACTGACCGGGAACGAAGCTAAGGGGGATATCGCCGTTATAACTGTTCCATTCTCCTCTTTCAGGATCATAAATCTGGATTTCGCTGATACCCGATTCAATGCTTGGGCTTACGACCGTAGCGCCAATCTGATTGACACGGGCAGAATCACTCACCGCAAACCAGGCAAATGTGCCGCAGATTGCAACAAGCACAACAACGATACCTGCAATTATGAGCTGTACGGTGTTGGTTTTCATATTTTTCATATCAGCTTAATCCCCCTTTCGTTAATTTTTAAAAAAGATTTAAGTATTGGTGGATGCCCCACGGAGCATCTGCAAGATTAACTGTAATAATAATTTCATCACAGTCAACCGGTATTGTTTCGCCGTTCGCACTCTTCTTCGGCTCAAACGCAAGCTTCCAGATACCGTCTGCAAGCCTCTCTTCATTTACGGTTATATCGTTGCTTGCCGAACCGTCGAGATTAACTGTTGCAGAAACTGTATTGATAACCTTATCCTGCGGAAGCTCTGAAGCTATACGAAGAATGTATGCACCCTGCTCTGCATCGTAAGGAACAACCATACTGTTGCAAAGCACATCGTTGTGCTTGCCGCTTACAGCAAAGGCTGTAACCGCAGAAACGTTGCTCATACCCGAGTATGCGGTGAGAACAGCGTTTGCATTACTGTCAAGGCCAACATAATTATATGTTACCTTGAGAGTTTTGCCTACATAGAGATCGAGATATCTTACCATCTTGCCGCCGTCGAAGCCACCGTCTGCAAGCTTATAAGCTACGTTACGGTTGACAATTTCGCCAAGCGCAAGGGTTGCAGTATCTGTGTTAATCTGTGTATCAGATACGTTCGTGAGGTAAGCGGTTTCGCCTTCGCCGACACTGAAGCTGAGCTTAGCTGAAACACCGGTATCAAGTGTTGACGGAGCAGTAATTGATGTAAACGAATTGAGCGTACCTGCGCCTGCACCGCTTGCAAGGCTGATCTTTGCGCTTGCAAACTTGAGGCCTGCAAGGAACTTGCCGTTACTGCTTGCCATACCTACAGGTACGGGATAGCCTGCAAATCCGTCAAGCTTTGCCATTGTTTCGTTTTCGCCGTCAACAAAGCCGAGCTGTTTGATAGTTGCGCCGCCTGTGAGGTAATGTGTCGATACGCCGTTTGCGTTGTCAACCACAGAAGACATCTGCTTATCATAGTAGCAGTTATCGCCTGCACTGCCGTCACCGACAATGTTGCCCTTTATTGCGCCCTTTACGTCGGAAGCAAATACGCAGGACTTGATTTCAACCGCACCGGATACTGTGCCGACGACACCCGCCGCTGTACCCTCACCGCCGTCTACATAGACAGTGGAAAGTGTATTGCACACTTTAGAGCCGTCAAGAGCTGAACCGACAACGCCGCCTGTACAGGAAGCATCGGAAACTATCTTACCGGATACGACGCATCCGTCGATAACAGAACCGTCAATTTCACCTACAAGACCACCGATATTGGTCTGTGCAGAATCATTTGAGGTGTTAAGTGTACCGACAACATAGGTGTTTGTAATTGATGCACCGTTTGTAGCAGAGGAAGCGAGCATACCGCCGCTACTGCCCGTAACGGCTACGTCAATGCCTGCAACACCGAGGCTGTCAATCTTACCGCCGTTAATCATACCGAAGAGCGAATCGTTGCCGCTCTCGCCTATTGTAACGTTATAGAGCGCCTTATTGTCGCCGTCAAGGTCTGCCTTGAAATTATCAAGGTAATTGGTCCATACGGCATTGCTCATATCGATATCGTTACCGAGAATAAAGTGTCCGTCGGGGTTAGTGCCATAGAATGAAAGGCCGACAAACTGCTTATCCGTGTTGATAACGTACGGATTATCCGCCGTGCCGTCACCGCCTGCAAAGTTGGGATGTGCACCGTCTGTAACCTTGACGAACAGGTCAAGCTGAGCATCATCAAGCTTGAGACCATAGAAGCTGTTTACAGCATACTTTGCGCTGATAACTGCGTTGGTTGAAGCATCCGGATTATTGGGATTTTCACCCGCAAGAATATGTCTGCCGTAAACATCGCTACCGCCTGTGCCGTAGAAGGTTACGGATGCAATATCCGAGCCGCTCGTTCTGCTCCAGAGATTTCTGTTTGTATCTTTAGTCTCATCATAACTGAGCGGTGTTTTGCTGTCATAAGCAAGGTTATCGATATAGTTATCGTTACCGACAAGTGCCGTTGCAGAGCTGATGAACGAGTAAGCTCTGAGAGCAGAGTACATACGGCTTCGGACGGTTTCAACCTTTGTTGTATCGTCACCCTCACCCATTTTCTCATACTCTTCGGTATTGAGAATTGATGTGAGCTGCGGATAGTAAACATTGTGGTAAATGTTATTTGCCGCATCAATTTCGGGAGTGACACACTCATAGGCTGAAAGAGTATTGGTAGAAATCATACCCGTATGATTCGTAAGCTTAACAATATCAAGCGTACGCTCTGCAAGGGTGTGAATCTCGCTGAACTGACTGCCGCTCATCTGCTTATCGAACATACAGTCGGTGAGTGTGCCTGTTGAGCTTGCAACAAATACGCTGTACGGATTTGTCTTTACACCGAGCTTGAGCATACCAGATGAGTAAGCAGACTTGATTGTGCCGCTGTTCTGTGCGGCAAAGCTTGCAATTATTCTTTCTGCCGTATTCGCTGCAATATCAATGTTGCAACGCGTATAGCAGTTTGTAATGCTGCCCGTATTGTTATTAACAAAACCGCCAAGGTTAGTTGCATCACCCGTAAAGATGATATTGCCGATTGTAAAGCTGTCAAGAATTGTACCGTTGTTCTCAACAACAAGACCACCGAGACCCGAAACTTCGGAGCCGCTGAAGTTGCCTACAGAGGCTGACATTCTGATATCACCGTTGTTTGTAATGGCAAGACCTGCAATGTTGCTGACTGCTTCGGTGCCGCCGTCATAATCCAAGTTGGCAAGTGAGCCGATAATCTTACCGCCGCTTGCAACAGCGTTAGCTATTGCCGCTGTGTTGCTGCCCGAAGCTGTACCGAAGATATTTACACCATCTACCGTACCTTCGAGAGAACCGATAAGAGAAGTTGACTTGAAAGCCGTATCCTCAAACGTCATATTTGAAAGCTTTGAGCTGCTGTCAAGCTTACTGAAGAGCCTTGTCTGAAGGTTACGGATTGAGTATCCGTTACCGTCAAAGGTAATTCCCTCGTAAGCAATTGTCTTGCCGTCAACAGAGTATGTCTGACCTGTAAGGTCTGCAATAGTTCTGTTGTAGCCATCAAGCGGAACATAACCCATCAGTCTGAAATTAACCTTGCCTAATGTAGCTGTGCCGTTTTCAAGAATTGGCGTTGCCCACTGCTTATACATACCCGTTGCGCTCTGAAGCTCAGTACTTGTCATACCAACGTGTCTGAGGTCTTCCTGCGTTGCGACAAGATAAGGATGAGTGTCTGTACCGAGCATAGGTGCGCACAGACGGGATACAAGACGGTTTGCAACCTTGGAGTATTCTGTACCGTCTGCAGAAACTGTGCTGTTATCCTTTGAAGCAACGGTAATAACAAAGTTTACATACTGTGCTTCGTTAACTGTTCTCTGGATTGAGAGTGTGTTAGTCACTGTATCGATAACGCCCTGTGCCGCATCGACCAGACTGTTTTCATCTGAATAGCCGTATGCGTAAACACCTGCATTATCGCTGTCATCCGTACCGCTTGCAATGTAATTAAACTCGGTAGGAATATTGAGAGCCATTGAAATACCGTTACCGCTTGCGGCAGAAGTATCCAACTCGTTAAGCTGAAGCGCAACAATACTCAAAAGAGCGTTGATACGGATTACAAGTGAAACATTATTCTTGAAGAAATTCGTCAAATAGGGGTATGCGCCTTTAACATAACCGAAATCAAAACTCATAAAGCCTGTTTCGCTTGTAAGCTGTTTGGTTGTTCTTGCGCCGGAGTTATTCTCCTGTATTTTGCCGTTGAGAATCTTGCCAGCAACCTTATCCGTAATTGAAAGGTTAAGGTCAAAGATAAGGTTTGCACACTCTTCAGCTGCATAATCGAGAATGCCTATAACTCCGCCCATGCCATAGTTACAATTACTGTAATCTGCCGTTGTTGTAGTGCTGAGTGTAGCACCGGATGAATAAGACGAGCTTATTTTCGCATAAGCGACACCTACTACACCGCCTGCACCGACTGCAGTTGCACTTGTTACATCGCCGAAATCAGCTGCAACGGAAGCGCTGGAATAGACATTGTTAAGCTCACTGTAATTGACACCGACAAGACCGCCGACACCTACGGTTATACCGTTGCAGGAAGCAAGGGCCTCATTGCCGTAGCAATAATATACATTACCGCTGGAGAAGGACGTATCAACTGTTGTGCCTGTACAGCTTACACCGACAAGGCCGCCGACACCGTAAACACTGCCCTGTGCACAAGCAGCATCTTTTACGGTCACAATGCCGCTTCCGAAGCTATAGCTTACCTCTGCCGGAGCAACGTTATTTGTGCTTGTGCTATTGCAAAGCACACCTACAAGACCGCCGACACCGTGCTGAGCCGAGCTTTCGAACGGTGCGGCTGTAACAACGGTAGTACCGCTTACATACCACGGGTGAATCTCCGTTACAGTTGAACCCGAAGTAATCTGAGCTTCTACAGAGCCTGTGGAATAGCTGTTTCTTACCGGCTGCTCACAGTAGCCGACAAGACCGCCTACCACATCGTAACCGCTGACGTTTGCAGAAGAAGATGAATTATTTATAAGATAAGTGTCACTGTTTGCAAGAGAACGTGTAGCTGCACCAACAAGACCGCCGACATTCTTGCCGGTTGCTTTGATGCCGCTGCCGCCTTCAGACTGAACAACATGGCAGTTTTCAATCTGCACCATTGCATTGAAAGTAATGCTTTCAGATTCCTCAGTGATAATTGCACCGACAAGGCCGCCTACGTTATTGGCACCTGTTATCTGATTCACACCAAGTGTCAGATTCTTAACTGTAGCATTACTCAACGTTCTGAACAAGCCAACTTCATTATTGCCCGGCATATTGATAACCAGGTTGTCAACCGTATAACCGTTGCCGTCAAAAACGCCTTTATAGCCAACGATTGGAGTGAAGTTGTTTGCACCAAGGTCTATATCCGCCACAACGGTATAGTTTCCGTAAAGAGTTGCCGATTTACCGTTGAGTGTATAGAAATCATAGAATTTCGAACCGCTGACATTTTCAGCCTTGTTGGTAAGAGCAAAGAACTGTCTTGCAGTGGAAATGCGTGTGCTCGTTCTGCTCTGCTGCGGATAAACTATCTTACGTGTAATTTCAATTTCTGAGCCATTAACAGTAATGCTCTTGCTTACGTTAAAGTAAGGCATAGTGCTGTCGTAGGCTACCTCTCCGTTTTCGTGAACGGAACCGTCTGAAAGAACCTCACCCTGTATCTTGCTGAATACGTTCGGATAAACAGTTGTTACACCGTTATCGTCACGGAACAGCAAATCAGTGTTCTTATCGTTTCCGCCTGCCGTTACGTTGCCGTAAAGCTCTTCGTCAAGACCGTCCGGATAAGCAACCGTATCGGTAAGGTCGATAACAGACGTTGTGAACGTATATCCGCCACCGTGACCGAGACTAACGGGATAGTAAAGGCCGGGATTCTTGTAGGTGTCACGATCTTTAACCTCGTTAGCCTCTACGGTTACGGGAATAACAGCGAGAGCCACATAGGCTGCCGTATATTCATCAGCCGCTGCTTCTTGGCTAACGCTGAACTTGTAATAGCCTTCTGTGTCTTTTTCGACTTTAGTACAAGCTTCCGTGCCGTTCGGGATTCCGGCAAGATCGGTATCAACATAAATATTTGTTACCGATGCACCGACATTTCCTCCGAGAACGGGATTAACAACCTTATTATCCGATATTGCCAACGCAGACGTTGCGGCAACAATAACATTAGCAGCTGCTACGTTTGCCGAGCTTGCCGCCTGGCCGACAGTCATGCCTGTATATGTGACATTATCGCTGTCTTTAATGCTGTCGTAATTGGAAACTGTCGCACCGACAAGTGAATCACCGATTGAAAGTGTACCCGAGCCGACATAACCAACCAAGCCACCTGCAACACCGGAGGTCGAAGTTGTACCAACGCTTGCCAGACCAAGAGTAAATGACTTACTAATACTTACAGTACCGGTTGTGTTACCTGCAAGTGCACCAGCACTCTTTGTTAAGCCGGAGCCTGTAGCTTCAAGGTAAGAATAAGTTGACGTTGCAGTATAGCAGGAATTGAAATCAACCGAACCTGCTCTGCCGACAAGACCGCCGACCTTTGTCTTGCCCATTACAAACCCGTCTGCTACAGAACAATTTGTAATTTCAGCATTATTGGCATAGCCGACAAGACCGCCAACCGTTTCTTTACCCGTTATACCGCCGACTACAGTTGTCACAACTGAGTTTTCATCAGCGATATCCATTTCACCTGCAAGCTCAATATGTATGTTTTTGAGCGTTGCACGGTTATTGCCTGTGCCGATGTAACCGAAGAAGCCTACGTTATCCTCATCGGGACGGGCGATATAAACATTTGAAAGAATAAATCCGTCACCGTCATAGCTGCCTGTAAAGGGTGCTGATGACTGACCGATAGGCTCTATACCCTTGCCTCCGGCAAAAAGAGCACCGGGAGTTGCAGAGCTGTACTGATTATTGAGCGGATCTGCAAAATCAATGTTTGCAACCTGCTTATAATAAGCACCGCGAAGAGCACGCACAACCTTGAAGTGCTTGGGCTGTTTAACCTCAAACGGGTTAGCTTCAGTACCGTTACCTGCAATTTCCATGCTGACAAACTGAATACCTGCTTCAAGACCGTAGTTATACTTAGCTGAAATATAACCGACAATGTCAACATTTTTATTGGAAGTAAGAGTAATGACACCCGGATGATAAGTATAGCTGTGTGTGCTGTCTACGGTTTCAGTGAGACTCTTTTTATCATAGAAGTTTGCAATAACAGTTACATCGTTCAAATCAATTGAGCTGTCCTCAACAGAAATTGCAAACTGCTCACTGAACTCAATAGTCTTATCAACGTTTTCGTTGAGCTTGATGTTATCATAAGCAAGTCTGAAATATCTCGAAGATACCGTACCCTGCTGAGAGCTGTTTTCATCAAACGTGATAATAGCAACATCCGAGTATGTACCTGTATTATAATCGTCAGGTTCATCTGTCGAACTTGCAATTGTGCTGTCAACCATAAATGAGCTGACATCTTCCGGACCTTCAGCCTCGGATGACATATATCTGTTTTCTTTATTTATATCGATATATGTTGTCTTGGGGTCATTAACAGCATTGTTATAGAAAGCACTGCTGCCGTAAGCCACAATATTCTGAGGATATGAAGAAATGTATACGTTGCTTATGTAATTTGTAAACAGAACATTATTAGTATCAGCACTACCTGCAGTATAAGCAAAATTATCGCCTGCACGCAGCTCACCGATAATCTTACCGACGTTCGGGTCACTGTAAATGTTTTCAAGAGTTGCGTAGTCTGCTTTTACGGTTGTACCGTTAATAGAGTTATAAAGATTAACTCTTGCAGACATAACAGAATCGGAAATCATCTTATCCGTATTACTGAACGTCTTATAAGCAAAGTTATAAATCTTACCTATAATACCGCCTGCTGCACCGAGAATTCTCAGGCTTGCACTTTCGCTGAGCGCCGCTCTGCGGTAGCCCGCTACTTCACCTTGCACGGTAGATGTACCGATTACAATGCTGTCAAGCGAAGCCAGATTCTCACCGACAAGACCTATAATACCGCCAGCTGTGCTGTTCTTATGCTCAAGCTCATACTGACCGACAAAGCCGTTGAAATCACAATCCGTAATTTTGAGCATTGCAACGTTGTCAGTAAAGCCTACAACGCCGCCGACTGCATTATAGAAAACTCTCTCATAAGTTTTACCGGTAATATTACTTGTGCCGGTCATTGTAACGCTTGCTTTGTTTTCATCAGAGCCGATATCACAGCCTGTTACATTTACAGTAACTGAAGCATCATTGACAATTTCTGCAATAACACCGCCTGCAACATCGAATGCGTTGACCTGAATCTTTTTAAGATTTGCACCTGAAATATCAAGTGAACCGCTTGCAAGACCTACTACACCGCCGAGACGGTCGCCTGCTTCCGATGAAGGATTAGCGGTATATTCTACAGTAGCAGAGTCATTCTCATCAATATTGACTGTAATGTCGCAACCGCTTACAAGCACAGAAATATCCTTGCCGGAAATCTTGCCTGATGCCTTACCTGCAACACCGCCTGCATAGGAGATATAGCCGCGGGCATAGGATTCGTTTCTGTTAGCGAATACGTTTACGTTATCAACCCAAACGTTGTTAAGTATACCGTCGCTTGCGCCTACAACACCGCCTGCATAAACAAACTTAATTGCGTTTGCATTGCTTGCTCTGTTACCTGCTGTACTTGCACCGATTACATCCACACCGCTTATATTAACACCGTTCACGGTTGTGCCTGCACCGATATAACCTGCAACAGCACCTACATAGGTGTTTGCCGCTGTCATACGGCGCACGCTGCTTACATAAGAGTTACCGTTCATTTCGGTTACAGTAATATCTTCAACAGTTGCACCTGTGATATCACCTGCAAGCACACCAACATAATTGGAGGCTGCCTGTGAATTAACGGTATTGATAACAGGATTTACAAATGTTACGTTGCTTACTGTTGCGCCTGCGCCGATACGGTTAAACATACCTGTGTAAGCAACGTCGTTTGCCGTTACGTTGTTTGAACGAAGCTCAAAGCCGTAAATCTTGTATGTATCACCTGCATCTGTAAGGCCCGAAGCAACTTTAGCGGTTTCTACCTTATACGTGCCTGTAAATGCATCCGAACGGCTGTAAACCGATGCACCCGCATCCTCGCCGTAAGCCTCAAAGCTCGTGTTACCTATTTCGCCTACAAGCTCTGAAAGCATAATGTCACCGCGAGTTGCAGCATCCTTGTTAAACATTTCATCAAAGGTTACATACAGCTCAGTTGCATCTGTACCGTCATAGAACGGATTGGGATGCTTATAATCAGCAAGAGCCGTTATAAACTCTGCCGAGTAAACGTCGCTGAGCTTTTTGCCTTCTATAGCTGCACTTGCAGCAGCAATCACAGCAGAATCCGACAAAGTCCAATAAACATCATAGCACTGGGTAATAACAGATGTCGCCGAAGCTCTGTTCTTGACAAAGCTGAGGTTTGCCGCATTAAAGATAAGCAGATCTTCAACACCATCTTCTCTTACCTTAAACCAGAAATCCTCCGGTTTAATCTCAACTTCAAGCCCTACTGACAGTGTCAGACCGTTTGTATAGTGGAAATACAGCTGACCGGATACACCGCTTGTAAGAGGTGCGGACGTTACGCTGTATTCTGTAGCAGAACCGTCAACAGGTGAAATTGTAATTCTGCTGTCGGAAGAGGTAATGCTTTCAAGAACAAACTCGGTTGATTCAGCACCGGCAGAAACAACTGCACCCTTTGCAGCATCAGCTGTAACGGTGAAGCCGTTAATGCTTGCCGCAGAATCAAAAACAAAGTTGTCTATATCGATAACGCTTGAATCAAAAAGGAATCTGCTAGTTGAAATTTTGCCGTTTCCTGTTTGAATGGTATTGTAATTAAGTTTGAAAGTGTGTTTATCTGCGCCCTCATTACCAACAACTGAAATACGGTTTGTATCATCAGAGAAAGTGAGGACGTAAGTTTTATTTTCCCTATCAATTGAAAATACATCTTTTCTATTTAGGTTATAGGTATAATCTGTATAGATAGGATAATCACTGAGTGAAATTTCCTTATCGCCATATACTCCGTCACCAGATATTCCAAAAAGACGTACATTAAACTCATCTCTATAATAGGCATCAGTAATATAGATATTATAGAAAGGATAATTGTCTTCTCCTTCGTAATACTCAACAGCTCCTTCAAAAATATCTTCAGAAGTTGTAAGACAAGCCACATGACCTACAACAATACCAACACCATAAACATTTTTGTCAAAAGCTGATACATAAAGACCATTATCATCAAAACACTCTAACTTCGTTGAAATAACACAGTTTTCAAAGAAGTGATTTGATGCATCTTCGGGCAATTGGTAATAGTTTTCCGAATAAATTGCACCAACCAAAGCACCTATACAGCCGTAACCTCTTACTTTTCCGCTAGCTACAGTATTCTTTACATTCATTTCTACAAATGATGTATATAATCCTATATATCCGATGACTGCACCAGCACCAATATTAGGAATACTGCTGTTTACTTTTACTTTTGCATCCTTTGACGTAATTTCAACAGTTGCCTGAGACTCGCAACTATCTATACACATATAGTACGGAAGGTGTATACCATAGTTTCTAGAGTCCGAATAAGGAGTTTCAAAACAACCGACCATACCTCCAGCGCCAAATTTTGCTTTAACATATGTTTCACTATCAAGAATACAATCTTTTATAATATGATTCACATAAATCGCATCGGCACGAGCGAGAATACCGCCAGAAGCAGCAAAAGACATATTATCTATAACTGATGATACACTATGGTTTCCCGTTATTGTAAGAGACTTTATATCTATAGATGTGAGTTCAAAATCTGTTGCTCTAAAACTTGGGTTAGAAGCACTTAAAGTTAAAGAAGTTTTATTGATAAAACTATTTGCTGATGTTGATGTATATGTACGAGTAACTACACCAGCAGCAATCTCTCCAACAATTTCACATTCTTCTACTTTATTACGAAAACCTGGTGAAGCTGAGATTTTGCCCGAATATGCCATTGCAATACCTGCAGCTCCATAGTCAAATGTATCACTATCCACATCTGCTTCTTGTGTAATAAGTACATCTTGAACGGCTATATTAATTAAATTGGTATTGTAGTGGCTTGTATGAGCAACTATACCTGCAGCTCCATAATGTGCTCTGATAATATTTGAGTAAGTATCATCATTTACTGAACCAATAACTGAAACATTAGTAAGTTCAGACTCTGCCGTATTGTCAGCATATAAAACACCGCCCAAAAAGCCACCTGTATAATCGGAATCTGTAAGGTTGATATTTGAAAGCGTTACATTATTAACTGTAACATTGTTGCTTACTACAGCTGCAAGTGTGCCAAGATAGACAGTCTCATCCGTTCCCTTTGCAGTAAAATCGTCAACTGCAAAATTTTCAAATGTTGCACCTTTTACATAAGCAAACAAACCCATATGTGTTGCCGGAGCAAGTTGCATACCGGTAATTGTATTATTACCGTCTGATACATACTCTTTACCTGCAGCAGATGTATATGTCTGACCAGCAGGCATTGAAGCCAAAGTGCCGGTAAACGGAATACTTGATGTGCCGACAGGAGTAAATCCTCCATCATAAAATCCGTCTGTTTCAAACATTTCTTCCGATAAAACAATATCATTGGTAATCCAATAATTGAGCGACATATGAGCAGCATCTATATTACCCATATTATCGGCATCCGTCATATTTTTGCCGAGAATTGCCAAATCGTACGGATTTGTAATCAGATAGTAAGTTTTACCCCCGACAGTTACACTGTCAAGCGGAGTCTGATTATTTGACTTGAATCTAAAGCCTACAGGAAGATGCACCAGAATAGACCATGTCTCGTCACCTACTGTACCGACATAGTCAATCATAACACTGATTGTACCGCTATTAAGAGGTCTGACTGTAAGATCATTCGGACCTGCGCTTACAACCTCAGCAATTGTTGAATTTGAACCGTACCATTTTTGATTATTAACTGTAAACGCACCATCCATATTTGTGGGGCGAGTTGTGGCGGGATACAACTCAAGCGGAAGAGTATAATCTGTTGCAGATTCAACACTACTAAACTGAATCGTTAAATTATCATCTCTTTTGTTAACATCTTCATAACACTCAATTAGCATTGCCTGAGCATTTGAAGCAAGTGGCGAATAATCCGCTGAATTTATTGCATTGGTAGCATTGTTATAACCGAATACAGGAAAATAACTCGTATCTATTCCAAATGTAGAAAAATAAATTTTATTAAATATTGGCGTAATATCAGTACCGACCGCTGCATCAAATGCATAATAAGTTGAATCATCGCTTGAATCAATACCGTTAGATTTGATTGCAATATGTCCTACAACAATACCACCACGATATACTGTATTATCAAGTACAGATTTAAGCTTACCGGTAATCACAATATCGCTGAGAAGATTTGATGGGTCATCAGAATAAGCAGATGCAGCAGAAATAACACCAATCGCACCACCTATACCATCAGTACCAACTATTGAGCCGCCAAAAACACAGTGTTGAATACTTGTTGTTGAAAGTTCACAAAGCTCAGCATCACTCGCTAGAGGAGCATATGTTCTATACTGAATGCCGATAAATGAACCAACTATTCCACCAGTAGCAGATAACGCATTATAGACAGCATTAGCTTGATCAGGAGCTACATTACTTATAGGAATATTATTTTCAGATACAATTGATGCATACACTTCATTATATTTTACAACAAGAGGACCTGCATCAAGCGCGTTCTCAAATCCTGCACCTAGAATTCCGCCTGTTACTGAATGGAAAGTGTCTGTTGTTCCACTTGCAGAACGTGGAATGGTATTTATGATTGAAGTATTTTCATCAACAATGCAACGTTGAATCGATGTATGCTGGGCATAATTATATATGTTACGCTTATTTGTTCCGAGAATACCACCAACACCGTATGCCAACCAACCATCCCATGCCTCTGTGGCAGGTATAATATTTGCAAGCGTTCTTATTCTAGATCCAATAACTGAACAAGAATCAATATTTATTGAATTATTGGGAAATATATCTTCCTCTAAAGAGCCATTAGTGTCAATACCCGAACCAACTATACCGCCTACAACTATACCTTCAACATGACTGTTCTTTACAGCTGAATTATAAACAGCGTTACTGTCTTTATGGCCGTTAATTGCACCGACAATGCCGCCTACGGTTACATTTCTTGTAAGCTGTTCTGTTGAAGTAGCTATAGCCCTAACATCAACGTTTTCTACAAGACAATTCTTAACCGTACCGTAAACATTTGAAAAAGATGCGTTGTCGTATGAGTCGGAAGTATTCACATCATCTCTTACTTTTGAGCCGATATAGCCCGCTATGCCGCCGACAAAATAATCCGTTTTTGCGTGAATCTGCATAGGAATAACGGCATCATCTTCGGCACCTACAGGGCTCTTACTGCCGTATACTCGGGCACTGTTTACGGTAGTTTTAACGTTTGTTGCACCAATTACACCGCCGGCATTACCCGAAACCATAATTACGCTGTCTTCTACATTGATATCGTAACCCTCTCCTGCATAATCGGGGGCACCGATATTCAGCGTTGCATATACAGTTGTATTAGCAGTATATTGTGTAAAATACACACCTACAACACCGCCTGCATTAAGCGGTGCATACGTCTTTGTTCCGGTAATATCAGTGCCATTAAGTTCAAGACCCAAAATATCAACATCGTAAATGTTGACTGTCATTGCGTTTTCAAACTTATTACCTCTCTGATATTCCTGAATTACACCAACAACTCCGCCTAAGCCGCCGGATTTATTGTTAGAACTATCCCTCTCAGCAACAAAATAATACGGTGTTGATGTATAATAATATGATTCGACACAGACACGCTCAACCTTGATGTCTGTTATGTTAAGATCGGTATCATACGCATATGCAAGAACTGCTGCAGCACTTTTTCCCGAGTTTGAACCTACTGCACCTGCAGTAACGACTGAATCCGTTACGACTATATTCTTAATACTTGTTTTTCCGTATATCTTATCATTTGTGTTGCTGTCAAAAGCATAACCGACCAACACAGCAACATTATCTGCACCGCTTACTGTTGCACCGGTAACAGCAATATTGCTGATTCCTCTTTCATACGAAACAGAATCTTTACCGAGCACCATATCTGCTCCGCTGAAATCTGCAGCACCAAAGAGAGCAGAATTGCTTGACTGCGATTCTACCTTAAGGTTATAGATAGTATAAAGAGGCTCTCCGTTTTCATCGGTGGGGCCTGTGAATATACCTGTAAAAGGAATACTTGCCGTACCGATAGGGCTGATTGTAACATCGGTCATATCGATATCGTTATCAAGAATGTATGCTGCCTGAGCATAAGTTTTACCGCGACCATCAGGTTTAGCAAAATTATCTGCAATAAACTTAATATCCGTAGCAGTTGTTATATGATAAAAACCGTCTTCCTCGTTATATGTAAGACCGCTTTCTTTTATAACGATTCTTACAAATGTAGTAAGGCCGCTGGGCTGATGATAAATTCTGATATATTCGCGTGAATCAATTGTAGCATCAGCCTTAGCTCTGATAGTAAAGCTGATAACATTTTCGTCAAGAGAAACCGAAAGCACTTCAATAGCACTTTCATCACCTTCATCAGCTGAAACCAAAAAATCGGAAACTCTTGTGTCCGTAAAAGCCTTAATATTTTGCGGCACATTAATGCTGAAAGAAGTTGAAACACCCTGAGCAATAGTCTTTTCGGGGTATGCAGTTCCTCCTGCAGTTGCATGAGAACCCCAAAGTATAATCTGACTGTTATCGTAGTTTTGTGAAGAAGGATAGAGTACTGCCGTGGGCTCGCTCTTTGACCATACAAGATTCTTGTATTTTCCGTAATTGTTGGTTATATTATCCATTTTGCCGAATATTACGGTGCAGTGACTCGGACTTAATCCGCTTACATAGTTAACTACCCTTGTATTTATGGCACTGTTGAGTATATATCCTGTGTTTTCGGATATATCGCCGATGAAAGCAGCTCGACCCGTATTGGCAGTAAGGCCTGCGCAAACATAAATACTTGCATTTATATAACAGTTATCTACAGTTGTTTCACCTGTAAGCTTAGCTATAAAGATAGCCTGGTCGTTATAGGATATGCCCTGACCGTCTTCTCTGATGTAAGCAGAAACGTTTGTGGAACAACCGTAAATATATGAATAACCGTTTGCTGAAGAAGCAAAGGTTGCCTGACGTTTTGATGTAAACGTTGCATAGAAGCCGTCGAATGTAGCTTCATTGCCGTCGTCCTCGGCAATATCGCCGTCGGTAAGGGCAACATTAACAAAAGTTGCGTTTATAATGTCGCCGAAAACAGCGGAAGTGATGTTTTCTGAAAGATCGACATTGAGTTCTTTGACATAACCGTTCTTGAGATAAGCAGCATTGTCATTTGCAGGGTTGGTTGCATAAACGGTTGTATCAAGGGCTGAACCGATATCGCCTGCTCTGTTGCCTATCACTGCCGCAAACAGCTTGGTATCTGTTGTGATGGTTTTGCCGTTACCGTCGAGCGTACCTGTGAAAACGGGAGCTTCCCAGGAAGCTGAAGAAGAAACAGAGATATTCTGGTTGAGCTTATAATGACCGTAAGGTGCAAGATAAATATATTTGGCCTGTGCCGAAGATGAGATTATCATCGGATCAGAAGCGTTATCGGGGTCGCCAAGGGCAGTAGTAACAAAGACGTCAACATTAAAGCCGACATCCAAATCAGACTTATCCGAAGCACCGATACCTGCAGGGAATTTTGCCGTTACGGTATAGGGTGCTTTTGCAAGCGAATTATTTACAACGTTTGTGGGTGCAGTTACATCAGCTTCGGGAAGGCTGAATGTTACGCCGGAACCGGCCCAACTGTGTGTAAGAGTATTTCTATCAATTGTTGTTGCAATATTTCTGACTGCAACCATAGCCTTGTTACTAGAAACAAGGTTGCCTGTGACAGCATCTGCACCTGCGATAAGATCGGTATGAACAGCATCGGTCTGAACGTAAGAGGTTGAGCAGCCGCTTACCTGGTCAGACCAATAACAGCCTGACAAGGTGGTTGCCTTGCCACCCCAGCCTATAACAGCACCGACGTGTGCCTTGGTGGGATTATCAATATGATAAAGTGTGTATGTATTTACAATTGCACCGTCAGCGATATCTGCAGCGGCATAGCCAATTACACCACCTGCATATACATTCGCATCCGAATCGGAAGCAAATGAGCCGGTAGAAACACAGTTTGAAATTGATGAAGCTTTGCTGACTGTTGACGTAATACCGCCGTAATAAACACGACGGGCAGACGTGTTTGCAGTGAAATAGAAGCCGACATCGGAAACCGTTACGTTAACGATTTCGCCCGTGCTTATACCTGCGGCACCGCCGTAATATGTGATATCGCCGCTTGAATATGTAACGTTACCAAGCATATTGTATGCATTAGCAGTGGGATTTTTATAAGAGGGATATGAACCCGTAACAGATGAATTGTAAATATAGCCGTCGTTACTGCCGACAAGTCCGCCGACATAAGCGCCCTTTGTAAAGTTCTGCATTGTTCCGTTTGCGCCGGGCATATCTACTTGGCAGTTCTGCACACCCTGAGAAACAGAATCGGGCTCATTGTAGCCTGCTATACCACCAATGTAGTGGTTATTCGTATTTGCGGCAACCTTGATACCGGAAACCGAACAGCCGTCAACAAGGCCTCTGTTTTGTGCGACAACAGCGCCGATATAGTCATCCTCACCCTTGAGTGTGATTGCAATATCATTTACGGAAACATCCTTTAATGTACCGCCGTTATCGGTAACAGCTGCAGCAACGCCATTATAGAAATTGACACCGTCAGTGATATAATAAGGGTCAGTATGGTTGGTGCCGAGCGCAGAGGTAACCGAACAGTTATTAACCGAACAGTTTTGAATTACACCGTCGTTTTTATTGGCGATAATTGCTATCTGGCGGGGATTTGCAACAGTAGCGTTGATATTGATATTTTCAAAGATAACATTCTGAATAACAGAGTTTTCGCTGAGATAGCCGAAGATTGCTACGTTCTGATGACCGGAAATCTCAATATTCCAGCCGGAATTGCCGCCGGTAATCTTGTGTCGCTGGGTTTTTCCGTTTTCATCAACATAGGAACCGTCAAGATGGATGTAAACCTGAGAAGAATTCGGATTCTTATGGTCCGTAGAAACAAAGTAAGCACTACCGGTGTAATTGATAAAATCAGCCGCAGTAAGCGAACTTAAATCAATATCGGCAGTAAGCACAAAATATTTATTTACCGGATTGGCAACGACAGAGCCTGTGCTGTCGTTTACCATCTCGTTCACCTGCAGGAAATGCTCGAGTGAGGAAATCTGATAAGGATTCTGCTGCGAACCGTCTGCAGGATTGCCATTAGCATCTGTACCCCAGGAAATTGCATCGGTCTCGGGGTCGCCCTCAGCGTTTGTTTCAAGCTGGAGCTCGCCGCCCTGAACTGTTATGTTTGGCTCATAAGCTTGCTCGTCACCTGTTGCAGAAAGAGATGAGGATACTAACTCCTGGTTGGCATAAACCAGGAGATTGTATGCGCTTGTAGACGACAGCAAGGTTGCCGCCGCCAAAAATACAGTTAAACTGCGGAATAAAATACTCTTTCTCATAGGTTTATGCCTCCAAAAAATTTCAAGATATTGTCCGTTAGATATCCGTGCAAACCCAAATGCCTCTTTCTGCATTTACATTCAAGCTTTCAAACGGAAAGGACAGAATTATTTAAAAGTAATCATTTTGCGGAATCTGCCGCCTTCTTCTTTGTGGCTTTTTCTTTTTCTTTTGCCTTAGCTTTTGCGGCTTTTTCTTTCTCTGCCTGTAAAGCTTTAGCCCTTGCAGCCTTTTCTTTTTCCTTGAGTTTTGCCTTGGCTGCTTTCTCTTTTTCAAGCTCTAAAGCTCGCTGTTTAGCCAATTTTTCTTTTTCCTTAAGCTTCGCTTTAGCGGCCTTCTCTTTTTCGGCCTGTAAAGCCTTTTCCTTGGCAGCCTTTTCTTTTGCTTTCTGCTTTGCAGCGGCTTCCTTTGCCTTTTGCTCTTCAAGAGCCTTCTGCTTAGCTATGCGCTCTTTCTCTTTAGCCTTTGCCTTGGCGGACTTCTCTTTTTCAGCTAAAGCTGCTTTTTCTTTGGCAAGTCTCTCTTTTTCTTTAAGCTTTGCCGCAGCTTCTTTTGCCTTTTGCTCTTCAAGAGCCTTCTGTTTTGCTAAGCGCTCTTTTTCCTTTGCCTTGACTTTAGCGGCACGCTCTTTTTCAATCTGTAAAGCCTTAGCCCTTGCCAGCTTTTCTTTTTCTTTAAGCTTGGTTGCACGTTCTTTTTCTTTAGCTGCCTGCTGAGCTGCAAGCTCTTTTGCCTTTTGCTGTTCAGCTTTAAGAGCCGCCTTGCGTGCTTTTTCCTCTTCAATAGCCTTAAGTCTTTCTGCACGCTCTTTTTCTTTTGCAATTCTAGCCTTTTCTTTCTCTTTAGCAATTCTTGCAAGCTCCTGCTCACGCAGCTTTGCCTTGCGGATACGCTCCCTCTCTCTTGCCTTTGCGGCCTTTTCGAGAGCAAGCTCTTTTTCTTTCTTAGCTTTAAGCCTTGCCTTCTCTTTTGCCTTTCTCTCTTTCTCAAGAGCAAGCTCTCTGGCAAGCTTAGCCTTTTCGCGCTCCTTACGGCGCTTTTCAATTTCTTTCTTACGCTGAATCTCAGCCTGAATCTTAGCCTCAATTTCAGCCTTACGGTCATTTTCAGATTTCAATGCACGGTCGATAGCCTCGTTAATCTTGGTTTCGCCCGCTGTCTTCTTCTTGTTGGCTCGCTTGAGCTCATCAACAAACACCTTACGGATTTCAACTTCTTCCATATCGTAGTTGAGAACAAGCTCTTCTGCAAGACGCTTTAGAAGCTTGGGCTTGAGCTTACGCTTCTTCTGTTTGATTTCGCCTGCCTCCTGCTCACCGGTATTCTTCTTGAGAAGCATATAGTTGACGGTAGCAAGACGGAAAAGGTCATCTTTATATTCATCGTTGACCATTTCGTTAGTTTCTTTTGCTGTTATTTCATAACCAACCTCGTCGTATGACGAAATGAACTGCCACAGATTAAGGCAGGCACGGAAGTTGGGGTCTTTCTGAATTACGTTTGTACGCATAATCGGAGGGCGTACGGGTGTGCAGTGCTCAAGGTCGCGCATAAAGGACGATGAGCAGAAACCGTTAACAACTCTTTTTATTCTTTCAATTCTTGCAAGAGCTGTTGCATTTTCGTCGCCCGGATTTATAGCATCTGTCGCAGACATTGTGGAAACAGCCTGCGAAGAAACCTCAAGCTTATAGCTGATTTTTTCATTACCTGCACGGAACTCACTGTTCATGCTCAGTGAGGATTTCTTTTCGTCCTGCTCCATATTGAACAGAACGTTGTATCGCGTATCGATAAAGTGGCGTAAATTACGCAGAAGTGTGAAGATGAAGCGGTTTTCATAAATCTCAAAGCTCTCTTCACGAAAAACATTAAGAATCTGGCTGGGAGTAACTCTGTCGCCGTCTACACGGGCAATCATATTGGTGTGCTGAGCAAGGTGGCGAACCGATTCAGCAGTGATTTTTCTGGCACGTTCAATCGGAACAATTTCTTCTTCCTGAACAATGAACTTACGGGGGTTACGCACAATTGTATCGAGCGCAACAGTGCAAGCCTCAATGGCTTCAACCCATTTGAGGTCGATTTTCTTTTCAAAAAAGCGATTAAACAGCGATATTTCGTGCTTGCCGCCTTCCATAGCTTCAAGCATATCGCCGTAGTATTCGTCACCTGTGAAAATAGGAAGTGACGCATTGGTATATTCACTGTAAAGTTCTTCAAATGAAGTGCCCATTTAAGTTTCGCCCCTTAAATTCAAAAGTTGCTTTGATATACACGCCCCTGCCTCTTGACAGAGGCGTGTGAGAAATTGAAATTAGATCATCTTCTGGAGACGCTCGAGATATTCTTTGGATTCGTTCATATTTGACTTACCGAAGTGCTTGTTGAGGTAAGTGATAAGACCGGCAATTTCATCACGGATGAAGGAAAGGTTGAGTGATTCAAACTTACGGAGAATCTTATGACAGAGAACGAAGTCCAGACCGTCAATTTCCGTACCGCCGCAACCGACATAAGCAGGAACAAAATCCTGAAGCTGCTTAACAATACGGTTACCGAAAGCAAGGCGGAAGTGTTCAATGACGTAGTCATCAAGCTCTGCCAGCTTACGAAGGCTTTCTTCTGAAACCTTATACTTTTCTTTACACTCTGCAAACATTGACTCGAGGTGCTTGTAGCTGAGTGTGAGGTTATCTGTCCAGGGAGCTTCAAAGAACTTACCCTTTGTGTTGATATCAATCGGGATAGCACGGTCGTAAACCTTATCAGTAACAGCGAAGGTCGAGTCGTCGTTATTGATTGTGCCGATATACCACATATTATCCGGAAGCTTGAGCTTACCGTCGAAGAGGTGCTTGGGGTCGGTGGGCCATACTGAAGGAACAAGAGAAACAATCCACTCATCACGGCTGGGCATTTCAAGGATTGAAAGCATTTCAGCAAAGTAATACTCAACACGTGCGATATTCATTTCGTCCAGGATTGTAAGGTAGATATCCTCTTTATATGTAGCCTCATACATTTTTTTGAGAACTTCTGTTTCGTTAAATCGCTTTGTAAATTCGTTGAAGTAGCCGAAAAGCTCTGTACGGTCACGCCATGAAGGCTGAACAGAAGCGATTATAGCATCGTTCTGAAGGAACTTACCGAATGAGTAAGGAAGTGAAGTTTTACCAGTACCGGAAATACCCTGTAAGATGATAAGACGGGTTGAAGCAAACGCCGCAAGGAAAAGGCGGAGCGTTCTGTGCTCATAATAAAGGCCCATTCTTGATGCCGCAAAGTTGCGGAACATCTCAATAATACCGGGAAGTGTGATTTCGTTATCGTATACAGGAGGAACATAGTCTGCCATTTCGATATCAACCTGAGTGAGCTTGTAGAAACGGCTGTAATCCTCATCCATTGTGGGATCGGACTCTGCATTTTCTGTGCCTTCACCGTCTGCTGTTGCAGCAGTTGTGCCGTCGGCAGCTTCAAGATAGGGGTTTTCACCGGGACGAAGGCCAAGCTGTGAAACCTTCATAGCGAGAATCTTATCTTTCTCGATTGAAAGCTTCATAACCTCACGGTTGAGTGTGGCTACTTCATTGAGAAGCTCTTCCTGGTTGACAACAGTCTTGCGGAAACGAAGGAACTTCTTGAGCAGGAGAACAACGAGAACAACGATACCTGCAAGAAGTGCAAGAACAAGCAGAACGCAAAGTGCGCCGAGAATGATACCGCCGACACCGAGTGTGCTTGCATACTGTCTGAAAATAGTTACGTACTTAGGGATATTGAAGATGTTTGCAACACCGAGACCGAATCCCTTTATAATTCCCCAGAAGCCTTTAACAAAAAGCTGTTCAAGGAAATCGCCTAAAAACTGGAAAATACCGCTCATTTTGTTAGCCACCTTTGCTGTATTTTTGAAGTTAAAGATTTTAACTGACCTTTAATTTTGGTTGCCGCCTTCATCTGATGATTCTGCCGGCTTATCCTGTGCGGCTTGAGCCGCTTGCTGCTGAGCAAGGAACTCGGCAATAATCGCCTTTATTTTTTCTTCCTCAGCCTTAGCCTTTTCGGCTTCTTCAAGTTCTTTCTGTTTAGCGAGATATTCTTCTATAATCTGCTGCTTTCTGGCTTCTTCGGCCTGCTGCTGACGCAGGTATTCCTGAATGATAGCCTCTTTTTCACTTTCCGCTGCAGGAGGGTAATACTGCCGCGGGGCATTTGCCGCCGTAGCCGGGGCCGCTGTCACGGGAACACGTTTATCAAGCGCAAGAGAGCGAAGATAACCAAACAGCTGCCAGATTACAATCAACGCCGCAGGAAGAACAATCAGTAGCAGTACACCGCGTGAGGTAGCGGCAAAATCCATAAACTTGCCAAGCCCCTCAACACGTTTGCCCGTATACTGACCTAAAATTTTTGAAGAAGCAACGTGCTTTCTGTCAACCTCATCAACATTGTCACCCTTTGTGACGTAGCTTACAGAGGTTTCGCCCTGAATAATCGAATTGACACGGTGTGTGTTTATATACATTGTGCCTGTGTTATCGTAGGTGAGAAACGAAATGATATCGCCCACCTTGTATCTGTGGGTTTTATCATAGCGTCTGATTACAATCAGGTCGCCGGGGAAGAACTCATCCTCCATAGAATCGCTCTGAACAGAGAGGATTGAGTAGTTGCCGAGCTTTGCAACACCGGTTGCCGATTTGGCGGATATGATAACAAGTGCGCAGATGATAATTGAAAACACAAGAATTACGGAAGAAAGAACATTCATCGCAATGTGGAATATTCTGTTGTCAAGTATATTCTTACGTTTCATAATACCTTACCTGCTGTACACTAATAATTATTTACAATATTATATTACGGAGTTTCGGTTGTTCCTTCAGAAGAGGAGCCGAAAGTAATCTTTGCTGAAAGGTGCTTTGCGCTGAGCTTTTCGCCTGTACAGTCAGCGTCGTTACCTTCAATCCAGATACGGACAACGATTTCACTTGAGCTTGTGTTGCCTGCGATATTGGGAAGCTCCATTGTAGCCTCAAACTTGTTTGCATCTGCAGCAGAAGCTGTAAGCTCTGTTGTTGACTGAGCGACAAGCGTTACAACGCCCTGTGTTTCAGCAGAATCAATGATGCTGTTATTGTTGCTGTCCATAACGGTAGCCATGGGGATATCGTTTGAAGTAACAGCATAGGTTGTGTCGCCTGCTTTTGCAAAAACAGTTGTTGTGCCGTTATATGTAACGGAAACACGTGCTGCATCAACAGCTGCATTGTCACCGTCACGGCCTGTGAGAGCAATGTTCATTCTGCCGTCAACAGTTTCGGTTGTTGTGGAACGGATTTTAATTGTCATTTCGTTATAATCGGTGCCCTTTGTGGGTGTGAGAGATGCGAAATAGCCGCCCTCAAGACCGACCTTTGTAAAGGATGAGCCATTTGCGCTTGATACGGGTGAGTATTTGCCGCCCTCTGCAATAAGCTCACCGTCAGCAAAACAGTCACGTCTGAGGTATGAGCCCCAATCAACTGCTGCTGCACTCTCGTCAGTTGAGGCATAAGCCTTACCTGCTGAGCCCTGAATCTCAATGCCACCGTCAGCCTCGATAACGTCAAAGCCGAGATCGAACAGCTCTGCGAAACCGCCTACGAGGAACCAGGCGTATGTACCTGAAACCATTGTTGTTGCGGCAACGATGAGAACGATGATGGAAAGTCCTAACTTACGTTTTGCCATTTTTGTTTACCCTCTTTACTTAGATTTTTTATTTACAGAGCCTTACGCTCTAAAATACGTTTGGTTATGTGGTTTTTATTCGTTTTCGTCGGATGCTGAATTCTTTTCAGCTTCCTGCTTTGCAAGGTATTCGGCAATTGCCTGTTTTTTGATTTCCTCTTCCCTTGCGGCAGCTGCCTTTGCAGCCTCCTGCTGTGCTATGTATTCTTCAACAGCACGCTTCTTGATATCCTCTTCGCTTTCTGCGGCAGGTGCTGCAGGAGCTTCGGGCTTCTTCTCGGTTGCAGACTTTTCAGCCTCCTGCTTTGCAAGCATTTCAGCAACAACCTTCTGCTTGATTTCTTCCTCTGCATCCTTAACAGCTGCGAGAGCCTTTTCCTTCTTATTCTCCATAAGAACTGAAATAAACTTAAACAACTCAAAGAAGAAGAAGATAGCTGTGGGAATAACAACACAGAGCATAAAGCCGAGCTGTGACTGGAGGAAGCCCATAACTGAGCCAAGGTGAGGGATTGCGATTCCGGTCCAAGTAGCAACAACACGAGAATTACTAAGATAATCGATTGATAAATCTTGTTGTAAATCTATATCAGGCGTATTATCACCCTTTGTGACATAGTAAGGTGTACCACCGTGAATCCAGACACCGTCAACAACCTCATTCTGATTTGCATAAGTGTTTTCAACGATTCTATGTGTTTCAAGATACTTCTGGTCTTCGTAATAGCGCCAGAACGTTACAACATCGCCAACCTTATATACAACATTATCATCATTATCATGATTCACCAGATCAACGACAATAAGCGAGCCAGCGTCAAAACCGTTTTCACTAAGCATTGAATCTGTCTCAACATTCATTATCGCCTTGCCGAAAAGGTTTGGAAGACCCGATTCATCTTTAGTTGTTGAAAGAACAGCAACCGTCATAACAATTGAGAAGACAAGAATCAGGGCAACCAATACGTTTGAAAGAATATGTCCTACTTTCTTCATTTACATAACCTCACGTTTTGTGTTTATTTTTCAAAAAACAACTCAATTATATATTGAAATAAATATTTATATATATTCAACATATAAGTCAGCGGTTTTTCTGCACAAAGCCACCGTACCGTCCAGTCCGGCACAAACGGACCGGACGGTAATGGCGTAGGAGCTGTGTTAAACAGCCCTGCTTTTTGTGCTTTAGCTAAATCACTTTTTAGTAGGGCAGCTTAGCGCCGCCCCTACCTCGGGGGAGAAAATTAGGGGGGGATACTGAGGTCAGGTTAACCTGACCTGAGTAAAATCAATTTATTCTTTATCAATGTCTACAATTAAGCTGCATTTAAATCAAATGTGAAGTAAGAATCTGCAGCGCTAACATTACCTGTACACTGCGCATCCTGACCCTCAGCCCAAACGTATACATCAACAACAGCTTTGCCTGTTGTGTTCTTTGTAACGTTCATAAGCTCAAATGATGTACCGCTTGTTGCAGCTGTTGCACTTGCAAGAGGATCAGCCACCATATTGGCTGCCGAATAACCTGTATCAGCAGGATCGATGATGCTGTTACTATTATCTGTTACAGCTGACGGGCAAGCCTTAACTGCTTCGTAGCTGCCTGATGAAGTGAACTTGTGATATGTTGTTGTTCCATCAACAGTAATTGCAAGAAGACCATAGCAGAAGTTAGAACTTGTTGAGAATGTGGGTTTGATGAATACTTTACCATCTGTCTCAGCTGCAGCAACATACTCGACTGTGAACTGATATGTAAGATACTCTGTGTTGGGCGATGCCTCAGTATAGTTTTTAAAAGAAGCTGCATCATACTCAACCTTACCAGCCTTAAAGCCGTTATCGAGGTAAACTGAAACAGGAATAAGCTTTGTTGCAACTGTATTAAGATAATCAGATGCTGTAAGAACTGTTTTCTTAGTTGCGCCTGCTGCTGCCCAGTCACCTGTTGCCTGTACAGTAAGAGAACCATCATTGTTTGAAACTTTTGCTGACATTGCTTCAACTTTAGCTTCTGATGATGTCGCAAACCATGCGTAGGTGGATGATGTGAGAACAATTGCGGACACTACAAGCATCGCAAGTGCTGCCACGAGTGAACGTTTTTTCATAATTATTGCCTCCATGTTTAGAGTTGTGTTTTTTGAACACTTTATCCGTAAAATGTCGTGGATATTTGCGGGAAATAGAAATCAAACCGTGAAAGACGGATTATGTTCGCCTTGAAAAGTCTCCCCCAACTTACTCGGCATCCGGTCTTTCAAGAACCTCAAGGTTCATCTTGAGCTTGACTTCACCTCCCATAATATCGTTGACACATTCAGGATCTTCACCTTCGAGCCAGACGACAACCGTATATCGGTCAATGCCGCCTACCTCGAAATTGCTGCGGACGTACTCCATAACCGTTGTGTCGGAAACAAAGTTTTTATCGACAGCAAAAAGCTCCCTGATGTTTTCGGTGCCCACACGGGGTTTTGCATAAACCGTGGGCTCACCGTTTATGAATACCATGACTCGAATCGCTTCGTCTGCGCCCTTGTAGGCTGTAACTACCTCGAGACTTGCCATGTAATCAACTATTGCATCCTCACCCTCTGCCGCCTGGCCACCATTGCGGACAGCGAATGTATAGGCGAGGTAATTGGTGCCGTTATGGTCACCGTAGACCTTGTCGATATCGGCATAGGTCTTGTAAACAGGGTCATCACCAAGCTCACCGAAGTGATTGAGAAGCCAGTGCTTTGTGATGTTGTCCATATTCTCAACGGCTGAGCCGTAAAGCTGAAGCGTCGAATTTTCGAAATCTTCATTGTCTGCTAGCTGGATACCGTAGAGGTTGCCTGCCATGCTGACCGTGAAGCGGCCTGCGCTGTTAATAACCGCTGTACAGGCATAGCCTATACTGAGCAGAAGCAAGAGCACGCCGACGATAATTGCCACAATTCTGAGAAGCCAATTGCGCTTGTAGACCTTTTCGGCTGAAGTGTTTACATCGTACTTGCCCATCGGGTCGTCAAGTGCGGGTATGTAGGAGCCTGTTGCGCCGGGTACAAAGCCGCCGTTTGTAGGCTGAGCAACCTCGGGCTCGGCTGATTTTTTCTTTCTTGCCAACTCAAATCATCTCCGATTCTGTTTGAGAATTATATGTGAATTACTTAATTTTCTTTTCGTCCCAGAGGTCTGTACAGTAGAACTTGCCGTGCATCTGGTCTGCACCCATTTTTGTGAGAAGAAGTGCAAGTGCTTCGTTATCGACACCGCCGACCTTTGTTTTCACGCCGATTTTCTTTGCAAAATCGATAACTGCCTGAACAACCGTTCTGGGCTTGTCTTCATCCTCGTAAAGCTCAGGCTGAATCGGCTCAACAAGTTTTTTGTTGATGCCTATGTAATCAACCTCGTACTGTGAAAGGTTTGACATTGAGGTGTATTCGACACCGACGTCGTCAATCGAAAACAGGAAGCCGAACTCGCGAAGCTCGCGGATGTTTTTGAGCACTTGGGCGCTTACCGCTTCGTAGATATTCTCGGTAATATTGAAGCAGAACTTATCGGGCTCAACGCCGTGCTTCTCGAGAATCTTTTTGACCTGCGTTGCGAAATACGGCTTTGAGAGGTAGCGCACCGAGATGTTCATAATCAGGCGGTTGATGCTTGCGTCTCTTGCATCTGCCCTGTTGATAACCTCACAGCCCTCTTCGATAGCCCAGCGGTTAATCTCACAAATACGGTTGCTCTTTTCTGCAACGGGCACATAATACTCGGGGAGCATAATGCCCATCTTGGGGTCGAGGATGCGTACCGTCGCCTCATAGTCAAGAGCCATATTCAGATGAACGTCGAAAACGGGCTCAAACATAAGCTCCATTGAACGCTGACGTCTGCCGCCCCTTTTGGCGGGCTGTGCGTTCTCCTGCTGTGCGGCAAGCTGCTTGTTTTCATCCATTATTGCCTAACCCCTTACACTCGAAAATTTCTGATAATTACTTGTTATATTATAATACTTAAAAAAATAGATAGAAATACACGATGTAATTTTAGCACTTCGTAACATAAAAGTCAACGATTTCCCGTTTTTTAAAAATAATTATAGTTTTATTTGTAAAATCTGTAGAATTCGAGACGAAAAGTTTGTCAAAATTGCATAATAGAAAAATCCCGCAAAAAAAATCCCGGAAGCTGCTTCGCTCCCGGGGAAAATGTATAATTATTCAAACTCTTCTAATAAAATATCGAGGTTTCTTTCATCACCCCAATTTCGTACGCAGTGAGAAACCACGTCGGGCTTTGATGAAATTATGCCGTCCGCTCCGTTATAAACGGCATTCACCGTACCGTAAAGATCCGCCTCGCAATCGACCCAAACCTGCATTTTCAGCTCCTTGGCCTTCTTCGCAAGAGATAGCGAAAAATCCTTGTATGAACAGAGAATTCCGTCCGCTCCCCTATCACGAAGCTGCTCAAGGGTGAGGATGTTATCACCGCTGTAATCGCACAGCACAGGTGTGTTTCTGAAGTATCTGCTGACTGCGTAAACCGAATTCTCGGTAACGCCCGTTATGACGGTACGACCATCCAACTCGAGCGATTCTATGTTAGCGGCAAGGATTGAAACGTTTGTATATTCATGCAGATTCAGCACAAATCCGGTGCGAGTATCCTCCCCACCAATGACAAACCTGAGCACCCTTTCAAACGGAACCGAATTCTCATTTACGCTTTCAAACGAATCGGCAAGATACGCCATGCCTTCACTGTTGAACGCTATGTTAAGCTCAACATGAGTTGCTATACTCTCGTATCTGTTGCGAAACCACAAAAACGAATCTTCTTCCGCCGCCTCGCTGTCATTAGCCGCAGCAACTTTAACCGTGCGTATTTCCTCGCCCGTTTCTTCGTTGAAAAAAATATTTTCCGACAGATAGCTATCTGCCTTTGCACGCTGAATAAGCGTCATATTATCCTGCCCTTTAAAAAACAACAGAAAGCACAAAAGCAAGGCAACAAGTGCGCAGGCAGGCAAGATAATCAACAGCTTTTTCTTCACTGCCGACACCTCTTTCGGTAAAAATTATTTAATGCTGTTATAGATAGACTGAGTAACTGAAAGCATTTCCAGATAAAGCTTTTCAATCTCCTCAACAAGCTTGAATTGTGTGCGGCAACGATCAAGATTATGCTCGGGACGGCTTATTCTGAAATAAACGTCACCGTTGAGATAATCGGTCAGAAAACGGATACCGCATTCAAGAGTCATAAGCTTGCAGGAAAACGGCAGATAATAAACCTCTGTTTCCGTAAGGCTTTTGCCTGCGGCAGAGAGATAGCCCTCGGTATAACTGCGGTATATATCCATATTGAATTTGACTTTGGAAAGGTCCTTTTCATCCTCATCGGCAGTGTTGCCTGCAAAGCGCATACTGTCACCGAAATCGTAAAGAGAAAGACCGGGCATAACCGTATCAAGGTCGATAACACATATACCCTCGCCCGTTTTCTTATCAAAAAGAACGTTATTGAGCTTGGTATCGTTGTGTGTTACACGTATGGGAAGCTCGCCCTTCTCAAGCAAATCAAGAAGAACAGAGCAATCTGCCTTGCGGCTTATGACAAAATCAATTTCTTTTTTAACCTCAGCCGCTCTGCCCATTTTGTCTGCCTTGAGTGCGGCCTCAAAATCAGCGTAGCGTGACACCGTATTATGGAAATTCGGTATAGTTTCCGCAAGAGTTTCTGCAGGATAATCCGCCAGCATCTGCTGGAAATTGCCGAAGGTTTTGCCTGCCTTACGGCAGATTTCGGCATTATCGGGGAAGTTGTAGCTGACCGTATTGATGATATAGTTAATAACACGCCAATATCTGCCGTCTTTATCAAGATAATACGGCTTATTGTCGTTTGTATAGTAAACCTTTACTGACTCACGCTTGGGATTACCGCCTGCTTCCTCCACCTTGCGTCTGACAAATTCAGTTACACCGACGTAGTTTTTCATAAGCACGTCGGGATCTTTAAAAACAGCGGTATTTATCTGCTGAAGAACGTAGCTTTTTTCAAAACCGTCATCATCAAATTTAAGCAGATAGGTGTTGTTGATATGGCCGTTATTAAGGGTTGAAAAATCATAATACTCACCCTTGAACGTATAGTTGGCCATTATCTCGTCAATGTCAAAAAGATTTTTTATCATAATATTTTTATCCTTTCAGGCTGTACGGATATACAGCTTTTCAAAATATTCGGGTCTGTGAAAATCGGGCGTAGGCGTGCCGACAAAAAAGGCCGAGGAAAAATGCGGCGAATCTGTCTCTTCCCCGCATTTATAGAAATTTGCGCTTATGTACCCAAGCTCGGCCAGGCTGAATTCTCTGCCAAAAACCTCACTTATCAGCCGCTCGGGAATAAACAAGCCGATGCCCCAACCGTTTTCCACGGTCAGCACTGTAACTTCGGCTTCAATACCGGTTATATCTTTTATGAAGCTTCTGTCTTTGCGCTGAGTTCCTGCTTCGCTCAGATAAGCACCGTTTGGATTTATCTCAAAATTGAAGTAGCGAGCATCATCCTCAAAAGGACGGCAAAAGAATTCCAGACAGCTGTCCTTATAAATAGGCTCATCACGCTTTGTATAAACAACTTTTGGAGAAGGCTCATCAGACATCATAACAACGTAAAGCCCGCTGTTTTTGATTATGCTGACGCTTGCCTTGCTTTCAAAAAAGCAAGGGTAAGTTTCTGCCCAAAGGTGATTGGAAAGGCTTATGAACTCAAGCTGTGATATATCCGGCTTTTTGTCAAAAATTCTTATTTTCATATCCGTTATGAGGCCTTGTACTGTGCCCAGAGCTGCTCAAGGCTTCTGCCTGTTTCATCACGCCAGAAGCTTGCTTCATACCAGGTTGTTGAAGAAAGAAGCTTATCAAGACGGTATGCGATATTTGTGTTGTATTTGGCCTCAATCCACTTGAAAAAGCTTGCGCATTCAGCAGCATCATCTAAATACGAGCCGCCCGAATACATACCTGCAAGCTCATAGCCGTAGGCACCGAACTCTGCGGCGATATAGTAATTGATGCCGTTTTTCATCCAGGCTTCGGCGGAAGGATTGTAATCGAGCACAGTTGTTGCAATATAGTAAATCAGTACACTTGCTTTTTCGGGATTGGCATTAAACCAATTTATGTTTATGTTGATAGTGTTGCCTACAACGCTCGCAGGGTCGTCACGAAGATACGTCGGATCGAAATTAAGTGTAATTTTCGGCTCATAGTACTCGTCACCGTATTTATAATAAATCTGCGGATAATTCCTGTTAAAAATATCGACAATGGCTGAATAAACCTTGCCGTTAACCATAACCTTGCTGCCGGCAATACTATACAGTGCGCCTGCCTGAGTTACATCTTCGCTTGCTACTTCGCCCGCATCCGCAAGGCTGTCATAGTAAGAGGCTTTCTCTTCAAAGGAAAGCGTGGTTTCTTCGGGCTGTTCGGGCTCGTTCGGCTTTGCACAGCCAAAAAGGCATACCGAAATAACCGAACAAAGCGCTAAAAGTAAAGCTGTTTTTTTCAAACCTTACACCTCTTGAAAACAAATTTATGCATTAAGTGCATCCTCTGGTGAGGGAGTGTGAGGACACTCAACCGACGGCTGACGGTAAATCGGAGCAGCCCAACGAACAGCGTTTGTTATGATACGCTGCACCTCGGGAATATAATATGTGGGGTTACTCTCGTGACCGGGCTGGAAATAGAACACTCTGCCAAGACCCTTGTTCCAGCAACAGCCCGAGCGAAACACCTCGCCGCCCTTGAACCAACCGAGGAATATGAGCTCATCGGGAGTTGGAACATCAAAACGTTCGCCGTACATTTCCTCTGCAGGGATTTCGAAATAATCGCCGATGCCCTGTGCAATCGGGTGAGACGGCATAATGTTCCACATACGCTCTCTGTCACCCTCACGCCAGCAGAGCGAGCAGGTTGTTCCCATAAGGCGGCGGAACGGCTTTGAAAAATGTGCCGAATGCAACGCAATAAAGCCCATACCGCACATTACCTGATTGTAAACACGCTCGGAAATTTCATCCGGAACTTTTTCATGTGCACAGTGGCCCCACCAGATGAGAACGTCCGTGCCCCCGAGGACTTCCTCCGTAAGTTCTTCAACGCTTGAAAGGGTTACTGTTCTGACGCTTATATCATCGTTTTTGCCGAGAAAATCTGCAATGCAGTTATGTATGCCCTTGGGATATACGGCGGCTATGCTTTCATCCTCAAGCTCGTGAACATATTCGTTATAGACGGTTACGTTTATCACAAAAAACACTTCCTATCAAAATTTCTTCTTTTTATTTTACTTGAAAAAATCTGTTAAGTCAATAAGCAATATAATTAAAAAGGAGCATTGCGCTATGTGCACATTGCTCCTTTATTTTATTCAGGCAAATCTGTCAACGGCTTGAAAACATAGCCCTGAGAGAGTGCGTAATCGATAATATCACCGAGTGCTGCGGCATTATCGGCAGAAACCGAATGAAGCAGAATTATCGCACCGGGATGCAGTCTTGCAGTGACTGTTTTAAAAGCATAATCGCCGCCCTTTTGCGCGGAAGTGTCCCAGTCAGCATAGGCAAGCGACCAGAAAACAGACTTGTAACCGAGCGACTGCACAAGGTCGAGTGCACTGTTACTGTAAGCACCCTCCGGGAAGCGGAAATACGGCGAAGAATAGCCGTATTCACTGCGCAAATGATTCTCAACCGTCTGAATTTCTTCAGCCATTTTTGTGCGGCTTATCTTGCTGAAATTGGGGTGATTTGTCGAATGGTTGCCGACGATGTGGCCCTCTTTTATCATACGTGTTATCAGCTTTGGCTCTGCCTTGATATGGTCGAGAGTACAGAAGAAAGCGGCGCTGACATTTTTCTCTTTAAGAATATCAAGAACAGTATAGGTGTAGCCGTTTTCATAGCCGCAGTCAAAGGTGAGATACAGCACTTTTTCACTCGATTTTGTGTCGTAGGTTACCGCATTGAAGCTGTTTGAATCAAAAAATTTCTGCGAATCAACGCTTATCTGATGAGGCTTTGAATCCTTGGCAACACCGAAGCTGTGATTGATTGCGGAGGTTGCAAGTCCCCTGCTGTTTTCGGGGTCATTCACCGTAAATTCGACAGCAGGCAAAGGCATAAAGCCTGTATAGGTTTTGGCATTTGCGCTCGGTGCACCGGTTATGCTTTCCGCCTTGAAGGTCGGATTTTTATAAACGGGCTTAACCGTTGTAACAGAAGGCTTTACGGTAGTTGGCGGCACCGTTGTTGCAGGCAGGGTTGTGGGTGTAACTGTAACTGCAGTAGGCTTGTTTACCTGGGTGTTTTCCGTTATCTGCACAGCACTTGTTTTATCATTTTTTTCTGTGCCGAGAAGCAGGTCTTTGTTACCGATAAAAACTGCTGCGGCAACAACAAGAAGACCTATGCTCAGCGATAAAAGAACTGACTTTTTCATTCTCTTTCCCTCTCAAGGGTGACGGTAATAATCCTAATCGTGTTTTTATCGGATGATTTCCGCCACTTCTTTGTTAAAATACTCGCAAATCCTTTCGGATTTGCTGCGTTTTTGCCTTGATTTGCCAAAAATCCTCTCAATAAAAAATCTTCGACCTGAAAGTTGAGGATTTTCAGATGATTTTGGCAGTTGAGGGTGCCGACAGGCTGTCGGCACCCTATGTTCAGCGGCTTAAAGCCGCTGTCCGGTTAAATTATACTACACTTTTCTGCAAAAATAAAGTTATTTCATCATACTTTGCACGCTGTCCATCATCGTGCCGACAGTCTTCATAGCTTTCATTGCGTTTTTTCTGGTCTGCTTTTTAAGCGACGGGCTCATCATTGCAGAGCCGATTGCAGTAACCGCACCGCCTGCAAGCATACCGAGAGCTACCTTTGTTGCCGTTGACTTCATTTCTATCACCTCACAAATTTCAAGTTGATATTATTTTTGACGGCAGAAGGCGAGAAAAACGGGTGAAGTTAATGGAAGAAGTATTGATATTGCGCAAAGCTTTGTGTTATAATAATTTGGTAATTTTTTCAATAGGTGATATTTGTAATGGACAGAATAAAACGCTCGCTTGCAATACACGATATATCGGGCTTCGGCAAATGCTCGCTGACAGTTGCCCTGCCCGTTATTTCAGCTTGCGGAATTGAAACAACAGTTATGCCTACAGCCGTGCTTTCAACCCACACAGGCGGCTTTACAGGCTACACGTGGCGTGACCTTACAGGCGATATGCTGCCTATGGCTGAGCATTGGAAAAGCATTGATATCGGCTTTGATTCAATATATTCGGGCTATCTCGGCTCGTTTGAGCAGATTGAAATTGTCAAAAAAATAGTAAAAGATTTCAAGACAGAAAATAATTTTTATCTTTGCGACCCCGCCATGGCAGACTACGGTAAAATGTATGCGCTTTTTGATATGGATTTTGCCGTAAAAATGGCTGAGCTTTGCTCACTTGCCGATATTATTGTGCCCAATTTCACCGAGGCTGCTTTTATGACGGGTGAAGAATACAAAGACGGCCCTTACACAAAAGAATACGTTGAGAATATGCTCAGAAAACTCGCTTTGCTCGGCCCGAAAAGAATTGTGCTTACAGGTGTTTATTTTGACAGTGAAAATCTCGGCTGTGCCTGCTGGGACAACGGTAGAATCGACTATGTTATGATGCCCAGACTCAACGGTATTTACCACGGCACGGGAGACGTTTTTGCAAGCTCACTTTGCGGTGCACTGATGTGCGGCAAAGATTTGACAAAAGCGGCAGAAATTGCCACAAAATTCACCTGTAAATGTATTGAGCGCACACTTAAATACACACCCGACGTGCGTTATGGAGTAGCGTTTGAGGGTGAGCTTCCCACGCTGATGAAGGAGCTTGAGTTGATATGAGCAAAAAAACACTTAACATTGTGCTGATAGAGCCCGAAATACCGCAGAACACAGGCAATATCGCACGCACCTGTGCGGCAACGGGTGCAAGGCTTCACCTTGTTGAGCCGATGGGCTTTAAGGTTGATGACAAAAAATTGAAACGGGCAGGCCTTGATTATTGGCACCTGCTCGACATTACATATTACAAGGATACTCAGGATTTTTTCGAAAAGAACAAGGGCGGTAATTTCTTTTATTTTTCAACCAAAGCAACACACCGTCACACCGACGTCGAATATCCCGATAACACATATCTTGTTTTCGGTAAAGAAACAAAGGGTCTGCCCGAAGAATTGCTCAAATCAAACCCCGAAAGCTGTGTCAGAATACCGATGATAAACGACTCTGCGGCACGAAGCCTCAACCTTTCAAACTCCGCCGCAATAGGGGTTTACGAGGTGCTCAGACAGTGGGATTACCCCGAATTATTATGCGAGGGCAAGCTGACAAAATATGAGTGGTGAATCAACAACCACACAGGGTTGCCCTACGCTCATATACAAGGCGGCAAGCGTAAATTTGCTTGTCAAAAGCTCCTTTTTACAGGAGCTGTCGAGCGGATGCGAGACTGAGGATTGATTTGTTAAAATATCTTCCGCAATCCTCCGTCACGGCTTGCGCCGTGCCACCTCCTTTACAAAGGAGGTTAAAAAAGGAATCTGTAGTTACAACATTATAGCGAAATAAAAGGATAAAGCTATGGACAAAAACGCAGCAATTAAATTTATTTTACAAAACGCACGACCTCTTGATCTGGCGGTTTATAAATATTTCTTTGAAAACGAATCAAACCAAGCTGTTATCGATGAGCTTTTAAAATTTCAAAATCACGATGGCGGTTTTGGCAATGCTGTTGAACCCGATTTTTTCAATCCCAATTCAAGCCCCATTGCAACAAATGATGCTATAATCACTCTTTGCCGTGTAAACGCACTTGACAGAGATTCTGACATTTTAAAAGGAATTGTCAGATATCTTGAATCTCACGATTCTTTTGATGAAGATAAAAAACGTTGGTTGTTTGCAATAGACAGTAACAAGGATTATCCTCACGCAATCTGGTGGAAAAAGAAAGGTGACGGTATCAGCGGATTTAATCCTTCAATATCTTTAGCGGCATTTTTGATTTGCTACGGCAATCGCACTTCTCTTTATGAAAAAATCATAAAAGAGGGATTTGAGTATCTTGAAACAGCCGAAGAAATCAGCGGAGATTCATTGAAATGTTTTCTGCTTGCATATGAGCTTTTGAAATCAAACAGTATTAAGGATATAATTGATTTGGAACATTTCAAAGATTTATTATGTAAAGCTGTTGATAATTCTATTTGTAAAGATATCTCAAAATACGGTGTTGAATATATACCAATGCCATCCGACTTTTTCTCCGGCACATATTCGGAATTTATCACACCTGAAACAAAAACACTTATAGCCGCAGAAAAGGATATTTTAGGCAAACTGCAAATGGAAGATGGTGGATTTGACATCACTTGGAAATGGTACACTCCATATCCCGAATTTGAACAGGCACGAGCCTGGTGGCGTCCTCGCATTACTATGGAAAAGCTTCTTTTTAATGAGGTACAGATATGAACTCCGATATATTAAAACAAAACGAAAAAAGCTGGAATGCGTTGGCTGAAGATTTCTTCGGCGTAACCGCATTGCCTGTGCTCGGCTGTTCAATTCCGACGGAGGATGAACTGCACCTTTTCCCCGACCTTAACGGCAAGGCTGTATTTGAAATGGGCTGCGGCAGCGGTCATTCGCTCAAATGGTGTGCAGAGCACGGTGCAAAGGAGCTTTTCGGTCTTGATATATCCGAAGAACAGCTTAAAACCGCAGAGAAGCTGCTGAATGAAAACGGATATTCCTGCACACTCTTTCATCAGCCTATGGAAGATAACACGAATATTCCGCAGAACTATTTTGATGTTGTTTATTCAATCTACGCAATCGGTTGGACAACCGACCTTAAGAAAACAATAAAAAATGCCGCATCTTATTTAAAGCAAGGCGGCACGTATATTTTCTCTTGGGATCATCCGCTTCTGCATTGTGTAGATTTGGAAAGCGTTGCTATTTCGGGCGGCAACAGAACCGCCAAAACCGAAGAACGCATTATTTTCAGCGGCAACTATCTTGAAGAGGATTATTATACATTCGAAAAACACGGCAATCCCTTAACACTTCAAAACCGCAAGCTTTCAACCTATATCAACGCCCTTGCCGATGCAGGCTTTGCTGTTGAAAGAGTTATTGAAGGAACAAGTGAAACCGTTCTTGAAAAATCAGCAGACTTCAGTTCGGGTTATTATGCCGATTTTAAAGCAAAGCATTTTCCGCTGTCGATTGTAATAAAAGCAAGAAAGTTATAAAAATAAGGAGCTGTTTTCACAGCTCCTTATTTTTATTCTTTTGACCAGATTAAAACGCCTTCGTTGACTATTTTGTTTCTCATTAAATCAATATCAATCACTTCATCGTGTGTCCATCCGTTTTCGATATAATACACGCAATCCAACTCTTTTGAAACCATTAAGTCGCCACCTTTTTCAAGAGGTCTGCGGTCCTTACCCGAGGTTATATATTTTGAAGAAATATTCTCAAGGAATCTTATACAGCAACAATTTTTTTCTTCTCCGTCAACCGTTATGGTGATATTATCTATTCTTTCAAGCTTTGCATAATCTCTGCCGTTGTAACTTATCGCAACCATATTATCACCGTAATCAGCAAGGGTGAAAGCATCTTTGCTGTATTCAATTCCCCACTTAGGCACCTCGCACTGACGATAAACGCCGAAACAAATGCCAAGTGTTACCGCAACAGCAACAACTGCAAAAATGATTTTTTTAAACAGTATTTTGTTTTTGACATCTTTCATAAATCTCACCTTGTTCTCCTCTTCGTCACTTTTTATAATCGGGCAAAGGGAATCAGCTGTGAGATTTTTGCAAACTTCATTGCATCCGTCACATTCCTCAAGATGCTCCTCAACGACCTTTTTGCTTGCATCACTGCACACTCCGTCGCAGTAAAGAGGAAGCAGGTCTTTGATAATATCACAGTTATGTTTCATCTCTCTTGTCCTCCATTTTCAATTTTGCCCGATAGTAGGTTACTCTCGCCCAGCTTTCAGTTTTACCGAAAAGCTCTGCAATTTGAGCAAAAGAAAGCTCACCGAAAATCCGCAGCGAAAACACCTCTTTGTATGGCTCAGGCAATCCGTGAAGCTTTTTATGAAGCCCAAAAACAGCTTCTTTATTCATCATATCGTCTTCAATACTGAACGTAATATCTTCAATATGCTCCGACCTGCGCTTCTCTTTCGCACAGTAAGAATAATAAGTATTCTTAGCAATCTGGCAGAGCCACACGCTGATTTTACACTCACCCTTGAATTTATCGATACCTTTGAGAGCCTTAAAAAACGTCTCCTGCGTTATCTCTTCGGCAACGTCGGGATTGCGTGAAATTGCAAGCACGTATTTATAAACGTCTTTCATATACAAATTATAAATCTCGCCGAAATCCGTCACGCAATCACTTCCTTTCATATATAAGACGTGTCAAAACAAAAATCGTTACAAAAAAAGCTGTAAAAACTTTAGGGTTTTTACAGCTTTTTGCATTACATATCCTTTTCGATTATATCATCATAGGTTTCACGTCTGACAACTACTCTTGATTCGCCGCCGCTAACCATTACAACGGGAGGCTTGGGGATACGGTTGTAGTTTGAAGCCATTGAATAGTTATATGCACCCGTTGAAAGCACAGCCATTATATCACCCGGCTCAACCTGCTGAACAAGTGCATCCTCCTGAATAAGGTCGCCGCTTTCACAGCATCTGCCTGCAAGAGTTATCTTGAAGTCCTTCGGCTTGTCCGCTTTATTGGCACAAACAAGCTCGTAGGTTGACTGATAAAGTATATAGCGGGGGTTGTCGCCCATACCGCCGTCAATTGAAACGTAGGTTCTGATATCGGGAATTGTCTTAACCGCACCAACGGTATAAAGAGTGATACCTGCACTGCCTGCAACAGAGCGGCCGGGTTCAATTACGATAAACGGTGTCTTGAGAGAATGCTTCTCACAGCAGTTCTTGATAACACCCGCAACCTTTGCCATGTATTCGCTGTAAGCAAGCGGATTATCATCACTTGAATACTTGATACCGAAGCCGCCGCCAAGGTCAAGCTCTTCACACTCAACACCTGTCTGAGCCTTGATATCATCCATAAATCCAATCATAACCTCTGCCGCACGCTCAAAGGGCTCAACGTCAAAAATCTGTGAGCCGATATGACAGTGAACACCCTTGAAATCGATATTTTCTGCGGCGATTGCAGCCTTTACGCCTTCCATCGCCTCGCCTGTTTCAAGAGCAAAGCCGAACTTACTGTCAATCTGACCCGTAAGCACAAATGAGTGTGTATGGGCATCAATACCGGGCTTTATACGCAGCAATACACCAACTGTCTTACCCTGCTTTTTTGCCGCTTTGCTCAAATTTTCAAGCTCGTAAATATTGTCAACAACCACTCTGCCGACACCTGCATTTACAGCCTCATCAAGCTCTGCGAGGGTTTTGTTATTGCCGTGAAAATAGATTTTTTCTGCAGGGAAGCCTGCCTTGAGAGCAGTGTAGAGCTCACCGCCCGAAACCACGTCAAGACCCATTTTTTCTTCGTTGATGATTTTGCACATTGCCTTGCAGTTGAATGCCTTTGAGGCATAAATAGCCAGACCGTTGCCGCCGTAGTTATCCTCAATGGATTTTACGTAGGCACGGCAATTCTCTCTTATCTTATCCTCATCAACAACGTAGCACGGTGTGCCGTATTTTGCGGCAAGCTCAACGGTATCAAGCCCGCCTATTGTGAGGTTGCCTTTTTCATTTACCGATAAACAATCCGAAACAAACATTTTAAAATTCCACCTTTTTAAAATCAGCTCAAGGCTTTTTCAATCTCTGCCTTTACCGCTTCAATTCCGTCACCCTTAACCGAGGAGCACGGAATTCTGACAATATTGCTGTAATCCGCAAGCTCGGTTTTAAGTGCTTCGAGCCTTGCGTTAAACTCTGTCTTATTGAGCTTGTCGCACTTTGTGAGCGCAATTATAAACGGCATACCCGTTTCCTTGAGGAAGGCGAGCATTGTCATATCGTCTGCCGTAGGCTTATGGCGCATATCAATAAGCTGTACTACCAGACGTATATCACGCTCGGTTTTAAAATAGCCCTCCATAAGCTCTGCCCAACGGCGTTTTTCGCCCGGTGCCGCCTTGGCATAGCCGTAACCGGGCAGGTCAACCAGCCTTACGTCGCCGACCGAATAGAAATTGACCGTAATTGTCTTACCGGGCACAGAGCTGACACGTGCAAGCGATTTGCGGTTGAATATTTTATTGAGAATTGACGATTTGCCGACGTTTGAGCGTCCTGCAAAAGCAACCTCCGGCTTTGTCGATTTCGGGAGCTGTTTCAGCGTGCCGAATGCCGCCTCAAACTGAGCGTTGTTATAATTCATTTTTTCACCTCATCACTGCGCATAATCGTGCACAGAGATACTTTTCTCTTCAATGTGAGCCTTTGCCTTTTTGCGCGAAGGTTCATTGCCCGGCATTCTTACAAGTGCGGTTTCCAGCACCTTCATAACGTCCGAAACAGGCACAAACTCAACGTTCTCCTTAACAACGGTTTCAACGTCATCAAGGTCTGATGTGTTTCGCTGAGGAATAATCACGGTTGTGACACCTGCAAGATATGCCGCCATTGTTTTTTCTTTAAGTCCGCCTATGGGAAGCACTCTGCCGCGCAGAGTAACCTCACCCGTCATAGCAACACTCGACTTTACGGGAATACCCGTAAGTGCGGAAACAAGTGCGGTTGTGATTGTAATGCCGGCAGAGGGGCCGTCCTTCGGCACTGCACCCTCGGGGAAATGCAGATGAATATCTTTCGTTTTATAGAAATCGGCATCAATTCCGAGCTGTGAAGCACGGCTGCGGATAAAGCTTACCGCGGCGTGTGCCGATTCCTTCATAACATCGCCGAGTGAGCCCGTAAGCTCAAGCTTGCCTGTGCCGTCAAGCACTGCCGCCTCAACGTCAAGCATCTCGCCGCCTACAGCTGTCCAAGCAAGACCTCTTGCTACACCAACTTCGTCCTTTGCAAATTTATCTTCCTTACGATATTTGCGTGTACCGAGAATATTTTCAAGGTCTGCAGGCTTGACACTATAGCTCTTTGCACCGTCTGCAACGGCAACAGCCGCCTTTCGGCAGACAGAGGCAATTTCACGTTCAAGCTTACGTACACCCGCTTCACGTGTATAGCCCTCTATAATCTCGCGTATTGCGGCATCGCTGACACGCAGTGTACGCCCGTTAAGCCCGTGACGCTTTGCCTGTTTGGGAACAAGGTGCTTCTTTGCAATATTGAATTTTTCCTGTGCGGTATAGCTGCCAAGCTCAATAAGCTCCATTCTGTCAAGCAGAGGCTGAGGAATACCGTCACGGTCGTTTGCCGTTGTAATAAAGAGCACCTTGCTCAGATCATATTCAATTTCAACGTAGTGGTCACGGAATGTGCCGTTCTGCTCACCGTCAAGCACCTCAAGCAGTGCCGATGACGGGTCGCCTTTATAATCTGCGCCGAGCTTGTCAATTTCATCAAGCAAAATAAGCGGATTGCTGCTGCCCGCCTGTGAAACAGCATTTATGATTCTGCCGGGCATTGCGCCGATATAGGTTTTTCTGTGGCCTCTTATTTCAGCCTCATCCCTTACACCGCCAAGCGAAATGCGGGCATATTTTCTGCCCATAGCTTCGGCAACAGAGCGTGCAATCGAGGTTTTACCGACTCCGGGAGGACCGACAAGGCAGATTATCTGGCCCTTTATTTCGGGCGAAAGCTTGCGCACTGCAAGCATCTCAATCATTCTGTCCTTGACCTTTTCAAGACCGTAGTGGTCATCGTCAAGCACCTTGCGTGCCTTACTTAAATCAAGCTTATCTTCCGTATAAACACCCCAGGGCAGAGCAATACACGTTTCAAGGTAGGTGCGTATTACCATTGCCTCGGGTGAGGATTTGTTGGTTTTATCAAGCCTTGCGCACTCCTGCAAAAGCTTTTTACGTGCGCCTTCGCTTATATTAAGTGCTTCAATCTGCTCACGGAAAATTGCGGCTTCGTCCGCCTCTTCTCCGTCAAGCTCAACGGAAATTGCACGCATCTGCTCGCGCAGATAGTATTCACGCTGATTCTGGTCAATCTGCTCCTGCACCTTATCCTGAATATCCTCTTCAATTTTGAGAATTTCGGTTTCACTGCGAAGAATTGCACAAAGCTTTTCCATTCGGCGCAGAGGATTGAGCTCACACAGAATTATCTGCTTTTTTGCAGGGTCAATAGCAGTGTTGCTTGCTATAAAGTCTGCAAGGTCGCCCGGCTCTTCTCTTGAAAGCACATCGAGAATAAAATCGGTCGGCATATTCGGTGTAAACAATGAATAATCCTGAAAATCATCCTTGCACACACGCACAAGTGCCTGCGCATAGTCCTTATCCTCAGACCTGACACGTGTTGTGGTGCGCTGCTGAACAAGCGCAACAAGATGAGGCGATGTGCGCTGAAACTCAACAATACTGCCGCGGCTGATGCCTTCAACCGCAACACGCAGATTGTCGCTGCCCGGTGCGCTGAGAATCTGCTGAACATCGCAGATTACACCCATAGGATAAAACTCCGTAGGCTCGCAGGGCTGTTCAGTACGCAAATCACGCTGCATTACAAGAAAAACCTCACGGTTGCCTGCCATTGCCGCCTTGAGAGCAGAAACCGACTGCTTGCGGCTTACCTCAAAATGAAGCTGCATATTCGGAAACACAGCCATGCCTCTGATGGCGACTGTGGGTATTGAACGTAAAATTATATCTCTTGCCATTTTCGATTATGATTCCTTTCGTTTTCATACGGTTTATATTACGCCCGTATGTAAAACCGTTGATAGCTTGTTATTTTAACATAAAGCTTTTTTTTAGTCAACTATAATATATGGATAAAGAATTAACAACATCCACCACATTGTGTAAAGCTGTATAACCTTACATATTTACTATTTTTTGACTTTTCTTTCATTTTTTCTCAATGCGTTTAATTCGCTATTCTGCTGGGTTTAACGCATATAAAAAACAAAAGCTAAACTAAAATCTACCTATTGTAAAGTTTATTTACTTTACCTGTTTGCAGTAATAAAAAAGTCCGTCTGCATCTGCAAACGGACACAAATCAGATATTTTTCAACCTTTCGTACTCTTCTTCGGTTATTTCAATCACACCGCCATGCTTAAAGCCGTAAGGGAATGAGAACATTTCATCGCATCTAACAAAATCATTGGCACCCGGCTCGGAAGCGACAAAGGGCACATAACCCATTTTTGATTTTTCACATCCGAAAAAGTCAATCAGCAGGCACCATCTGCCGTCGGGCAGAGTGAGCGTTGTAGGCGCTTCATAAGCACCGGGACTTTCAAGCTGTGACATAAGCTTTTCAAAGCTTTCATCGTGCTCAAACGGGCCGTAAAGATTATCGGAAACAGCGTGCATATTCATCGGCGGTTTGTCTGAATTTTTATAGAACAGATGATATTTGCCACCTGCTTTAACGATATGCGAATCCAGAATCTCGTTTTCTTTAGTAAAGTAGAGCTTAGGCTCGGAGAAGGTTTCAAAGTTCTTTGTTGTACAACAGTAAATTGACATGTGGGTGTAATTATCCTCCGCTACAGTAGAGCCCCAATGTATAATATATTCTTCATTTTCCTCATCAAAAAATATCTCCGGTGCCCACAGACAGCCGAAATCATCCCTGCCGAAATAAATAAGCTTCTGTTCGGAGAAATTCACAAGGTCATCAGTGCGCCACATACAAAGGAACTTGCTGCCCGAGCTGTTGACCTTTTTCCAGTCAACCCAGTAGTTTTCGTCCATAATATTTGCAATACAAAGGTCGGTTGTAAGAATCACAAACCCGCCCGTATGAAGACGGATTATTTCAATATCACGGCATCCGCACGTGCCCATAGTGCTTGTCAGCATGGGCTCTCCGCCGTTAACCGACTCCCAATCAGTACCGTTTTGGCTTACGGAAAAATAAACTTGCTCACCGTCAGGTGTAACTTTCTCTTTAAAATGAGTAAAAAGATAAGGCATAACATTCCTCCCTTGCGTTTGAGTTTATCAAAATCTTCATCCGATTGCAAGATATTTGATATTTTATTCTATATATGGTATAATTGTACAAATTATCTGTGAGGTGAATTTTTAAATCTATTATGAAAAATATAGTTTTTTTCTCCCGTCGGTTTGGAATCGGCGGAGCAGAATCATTTTTAATAAATGTATTCGAAAAAATCAATAAAAACAAGTATAACATCTCGCTTGTGCTTGCAACATCTCCTCATACAGAAGATTTATATGAAGAAAAAGCTAAACAGTTGGGGATAAAAATAATTCATACCAATGAGCTCGATTCACTTCCTGATTATCTTAAATATATAAAAGCAGTATACTATTTGCTTAAAAACGGCAATTACGATATTGTCCACTCCAACACAGGTTCTTTTGATGGAGTTATACTGTTGCTCGCAAAAATAACAGGAATAAATAAAAGAATATGTCATGCGCACACACTGCAATCACAAATTGACATTACTTCAAAATTCAAAAAGATACTCAGAAATATGTATTTCAAAGCAATGAAAAAGCTAATGTCAAATTTCTCTACCGACAGAATAGCCTGTTCTGAGCAAGCACGCAATTACTTCTATGGAAAAAGCGGCGGCACTGTCATTTACAACGGCATAAATTCAGAGAAGTTCGCAGCTATTGATTCCTCAAAAAAAGAAGAGCTTATAAAAAAACATATTTCTTCTCTTCCATCAAGAAAATACAGAATCATTTCGGTAGGAAGAATATCATTTGAAAAAAATGTTATGTTTGCAATACGCACAATAAACGAGCTAAAAAAAATCAGAGATGATTTCTCTTATATATGGGTCGGCGATGGAGATATGACTGAAGAAGCCAAAAGCTTTGTTAACCAACTCAACTTAAATGATACTGTGTATTTTATCGGCTCACGCACAGATGTTCCTCAACTACTTGCCTGCTGTGATGTGTTTATTATTCCGTCTTTATTCGAAGGCCTTCCGTTTTCTTTGATAGAAGCTCAATTTTCCGGTTTGAAATGCTTGGCGTCAAACGGAGTACCTATACAAAGCAATATAGGTCGCACTGAGTTTTTATCGCTTGACGAAGGAGAAGAAGTTTGGGCAAAATCAATCAATACACTTCTCGAAAAAAAATGTTCACCGCTGATTGAAGAAAAAGCAAAGCTTTTTAATATCGATTACACAATAAAACAATTGGAATCAATATACGATAAATAATTTTATTGTTTTGACGAAAGGTGCTGATGTAAATTATGTTTGATTACCCGAAATTCAATGCCGACGGCATACTCACCCTTTGCGAAATGGGCGGCAAAAATGCCGAAATGCTTATGACAATAAAGGTCAAACGCTTCAAAGGAAACGAAACCTTTACCTTGCTTGACGGTATTTGCGAAACCGCATTTCTGATTCAAAGGGGCAAAGCTGAAATAAGCTGGAACAACAGAACGGAAAAGATGGAGCGTCGTGACCCGTTTGAGAAAAAGCCGTACTGTCTGCATGTGCCAAGAAACACTGAGGTCTGCATAACTGCAAGCGAGGGCACAGAGATACTCATTCAGCAAACAGACAACGAGCGTGATTTTGAGCCCGTTTTCTATACGCCCGATATGTGCCTTTACCAGGAATTCGGCAAAGGTCAGTGGGGCGGCACGGGACACAGAATCTGCTCTACCCTTTTCGATTATGACAACGCACCCTATTCAAATATGGTACTCGGAGAGGTGTTCAATCAGCCGGGCAAATGGTCAAGCTATCCGCCTCACCATCACCCTCAGCCCGAGGTTTACTATTATCAGTTTGACAAACCGCAGGGCTTCGGTGCCTGCTTTATAGGCGATAATGTTTTTAAAAGCACAAACGGCTCCGTTGCCTGTATTACAGACGGAAATGACCACCAGCAGGTTGTTGCACCGGGATACGAAATGTGCTATGTGTGGATGATACGCCACCTTGAAAACGACCCGTGGTATAAGACAACAAGGTTTTATGCACCGGAGCACGAATGGCTTACAAAAGAAAACTGAGGTAAAAACTTATGAAAAACTGTGAAATTCATATCCGTGACCCGTTTATCGTTGTTCACGAAAACAAATATTATATGTACGGCACAAGGGGCAAAAATTTCGGCCAGGGTGTAGGCGGCGTTGACGTTTACATCGGCACAGATCTTGAAAACTGGTCAGACCCTATACCTGTTTTTGACAGCGAAAAATACGGACTGAACAAACAGGCAAACTGGGCACCCGAGGTGCATAAATTCGGCGATAAGTTTTATATGCTTGCAACGTTTATGAAGCCGGACGGACTCAGAGGCACTTATATTCTTGTAAGTGACCGACCCGAGGGCGAGTTCAAGCCGCTTACAGGCAAAGCTATAACACCTGAGGGATGGGAATGTCTTGACGGCACACTCTTTGTTGAAGACAGTAAACCCTACTGTGTATTCTGCCACGAGCACACACAGATTCTCGACGGTACGGTAAACTGTGTTGAGCTGACACCCGACCTTAAAGAGCCCGTCGGTGAGCCGACAGAATTGTTTAAAGCAAGCTCATTGGTCGGCAAAACCGAAGACGAAAATGACCATTACATAACCGACGGCCCTTTTATGTATAAAAAGAGCGACGGTAAGCTGCTGATGATATGGTCAACGTTTATAAACGGTTATGCACAGTGCGTTGCAATATCCGATAGCGGCAAAATTGACGGCAAGTGGTCTCACCTGCCTACTCTGTTCGAGAAAGATGGCGGCCACGGCATGATATTTACTGACCTTGAAGGCAAATTAAGGCTCACGCTTCACAGACCGAACAATCAGCCCGATGAAAGACCAGCTTTCTTTGAAATAAGAGAAACTGAAGAATCACTTGAAATAGTATAAAAAAAACCGCCGATATTCAAAAAAGAGTATCGGCGGTTTTTGCCAAAGCACATTCAACTCACAGTTGAATAATGTCGCCTGATATGTTATTGTCTAACTGAAAGCACTGTGCTATATTTCAAGCGAGGTGAAAACTTATGAATATCGGAAACAAAATAAAATCGTTAAGAAAAGCAAGAGGAATTACGCAAGAACAGCTTGCGGGAGCAATAGGCATTTCGTTCCAAGCGGTAAGCAAATGGGAAAACGGCATAGCGCTTCCGGATATAACACTTGTTCCTGCTCTTGCAAATTATTTCGGAGTTTCGATGGATGAGCTGTTTGAATTCAGCCTTGCTGAAAAAGAAAAGGAAATTGAAGAAATAACGGACCAGGCATACAAATACAGAGAAAGCGACCCTGAAAAAAGCAGAGCAATATTAGAAGAAGGGCTAAAAAAGTATCCGGAAAACGATATTCTGCTCAACAACGTTCTTTACGTTGTAACAAACCCGGATGAAACTATTGATATCGCTTCACAGCTTATTGAAAGAACGCTTAATAATGAAATTAAATATGATGCCTTGCGTTTTCTTGCTTACGCCTACAAAAAGAAAGGCGACCTGAAAAGTGCAGAAAATGCAATAGAACAGATTCCCGAAATATATTTTACAAAGCTCACAGAAATCGCATATCTTCTTGACGGAGAGCCGAAATTTAAAGCTGCAGAAAAACAAAAATGGATTTCCTTTGAAAATTTGATTCAGATGATGTGGAAGCTTGCAGAGTGCTATGAAGCAAAGGACGAAAAAAACAAAGCAATAGTTGAAACAGAAAAAGCACTTGAGCTGATTAAAATTCTCGATCATCCGAATTTTTATGTATATACAGATTTTTTTAACTCACAATTAAGCAGATTGAAAAACCACAAGCAATAAATATATATGGTAGGGGCAATTCACTTGCTCGCCCGTATTGTTTTTCATTATTGATGCCGTTTATTTAACCTCCTTTGGAAAGGAGGTTGTACGGCGATAGCCGTGACGAAAGATTGCAAAACACTGTGCTTTTTCAAATTTCAATTCTCAGTCTCGCATACGTTCGACAGCTCCTTTGAAAAGGAGCTGTCCACTGTGCCAATTAGTGTCCTGTCACCCTTTAGACAAGTGAGCCAACGAAAAGCCACCGTACAGATTCCTCGATTTGCTCGGAATGACAATCAATACGTAGGGGCGATTCATGAATCGCCCGTTTTTATTGTCATATCTCTTTTACGGCGGGCGGCCAATAGGGCCCCTAC
>JAZUOH010000004.1:0-11128 GCA_045604525.1 Acutalibacteraceae bacterium | reverse complement strand
CGGTGACACCGTCTGCGAAACCTGCTACAACACCTGCGCGCTGTGCGAAGCCAATCCGCAATGCACGGAATGCCACACCTGCTCCGATTGCGTGTTGCTGTGCGCCGACTGCGGCGAAATCTGCATGGAATGTGCGGCGGACGGCTGGTGCACCGGATGCGACACCTGCGCAGACTGTAACGGCGGCACTGCCTGCCCCGACTGCGGCAACACCTGTCTTGAATGTGAAACGATTGAACAATGCAAAGACTGTTACCGCTGCGCCGACTGCACTACGGTCTGCACGGGATGCGGCGACGTGTGTATTGACTGTACGGAAGGCTGGTGTGGTAACTGCAACACCTGCGGCGACTGCAACGTCGATTCGGCATGCCCATCCTGCGGTGACACCTGCGAAAGCTGCGGCAATGAGGATCAATGCGGGGGCTGCCATAACTGCGCGGCATGCGCGGATATCTGCATAAACTGCGGCGATTTCTGCTCGATGTGCGACCTTGATTACAATGAAGCGACGCATATGTGCGGCAACTGCGACGTGCATGACGTGGACGCCGCGGCTGTAATCGGCAAAATAAACGCCATCGGCACGGTGGAACTCACCCCCGAGAGCAAGGCAAAGATCGACGCCGCTGCGGCCGCCTTTAAATCACTTTCCGACGAACAGCAAGCTCTTGTGGGCAATTTCAATACGCTCAGAACGGCTCAGGCAGAATACAAACAGCTCAAAAACCAGGAGGATAAGCGCAAGGCGAATCTCGTGACCGCCGGCATCAATAACCTTGGCACGATCAGCTTTAGCAGCGAAAGCAATAAAAAAATAGCGATTGCGAAAAAGATGTACGCTTCTCTGACTGCCGACCAAAAAGCGCTTGTGACCAATTACGACGTGCTTGAAGCGGCTATTGCGAGATACGACGAACTTAAACAGGAAGCCTACGATCAAGCCGCCGCGGACGATGTGATCGGCAGAATTAGCGCCATCGGTACGGTTATATATTCAGACTCGAGCGCTCTGAAAATTAGCAGAGCGAGAAATGACTATAACGCGCTGACCAATACGCAAAAAGCGCTTGTGACCAATTACTCCGTACTCACAGCAGCCGAGGCAAAATATGCGCAGTTGCAGGCTGCTGCCAATCAGACAGCCGCTGATAAAGCCGCCGTAGAGAACGCGGTGCAGAAAATCAACGCCATCGGCAAGGTCGAATACACAAGCGATTGCAAAGTGAAAATAGACGAAGCAAGAAATACCTATAACGCGCTGACCGCCACGCAGAAAGCTCTTGTTACCAATTACGCCGTGCTCACGGAAGCAGAAGCAAAATACGCGGAGATGGAAGCTTTACACGAAGCGATTGACGCGATCAACGCCATCGGCGCGGTCGGCTTTACCACCGAGTGCAAAGCGAAGATCGATGCGGCGAGAAACGCCTATAACGCTCTGTCCGATGCGCAAAAAGCACAGATAACCAATTACAAAACGCTGACTGCCGCCGAAGCGGAATACGCGAAATTGAAAGCAGCTGCCGATCTTGCCGCTGCTGATCAGGCTGCCGCAGACGCGGTGATCGCCAAGATCGGCGCAATCGGTACGGTTGATAACACCGACGCGAGCAAGGCGAAAATCGACGTGGCGAGAAATGCGTATAACGCCCTTTCCTACAAACAAAAATCGCTTGTAACTAACTTTAATCTGCTTACGGCGGCTGAAACAAAATATGCCCAAATGAAAAAGTCAGTGGAGGACAAAGCCGCCGCAGATTCAGCGAGCGCGAAAATCAGCGCGATCGGAACGGTTGAATATTCTGCCGAAAGCAAAAAGAAGATCAACGACGCAGCCGTTGCTTACAACGCTTTGACTGCAGAGCAAAAAGCTCTTGTCGACAATCACGCAACTCTTGCGGCAGCCCAGGCAAAATACGACGAACTGAAAGCTGCGGCTGAAAACCCCGAAAGCCCTAAAACCGTCAAATCCGTTTGTGTTGCAGACGTAACACTTAATTGTAAAAAATCAACTACACTCATACCTCAAGTCACGGCTGACGACGGCGCGGAGTATACCGTGCAATATGAATCTTCAAATCCGAAGGTTGCAAAGGTGGACAGCAACGGCAACGTCTATGCCGCAGAGAAGGGCACGGCTGAAATCAAAGTTACTGTCACCGATCAGAGCGGCAACACCGTCACTGATACCTGCAAGATTACTGTAAAATACACATGGTGGCAGTGGATCATTAAAGTTGTCCTCTTTGGATGGATATGGTATTAATGGTTACTGATAAACCAATTAACAAATAATCAAACGCCTTATTTTTCCAATTCAAACAATTTAACGAAAGGTAAAAAAACGGCAAAAATTTGCACCCTTACTACCGATCGTTAAAAGATATATAAAACGTGTTCGCAAGCGCCCATATATCAAGCCTTTCGGCAAAAGAAAACTGCACACTCTTGATGATACGCATTGTATCAAAACAGGTGTGCAGTTATGGTGGAAAGTCAGTTAACATATCCGAACTTTTTTTGAGCTTTTTTAAAGAGAGCGTTTTTGCACCCTCTTTGTAGTTAAAATAAAAATCAATTCTGTCATCGTGAAGAATTACCGAATTAACAAACATTACCGTTCGGACGGTGATGAAAACAACAGCAAGTATTCAAGAACGGTTGAGCTGCAGAGATGTATCGGAATACGCAGGAACGAGCTTAAGAATATTCGTGGCAGCGATCTGAAGGAAGATGAATCAGGTTATCTTTGTGTCGTTGTCCGCAGAGGTAAGGGCGGCAAGGAAACCTATCAGCGCATCTTGCCAGAAGATATCGGAACAGTAAAGTCATTCTTTGACGGTACGGAAAACAAAGTGTTTTCTGCACAGGAAATGAACAACAGCATTGATTATCACCATATGAGAGCCGAACAGGCTGTCAGGGCATACAACTACTATCTTGGCAGAATTAACAATGAGCCGGGATACAGAAGGAACACTTCATTTTACAATGAAAATATCTTTATAATATGTTTACGTGGTGTCGGTGAAAACCGACACCATCTTTTCTTTTTCGAAAAAGTTCTTGACAAGTAAACAAATGTTCTGTATAATAATGAATTGGTAGATAATGTATTTGCCATACAACTAAATATAATCTGAAACACATTTTTTTGCTTATTGGCTTTATGCCAACACATATTATCTGACCGAAAAAGTATAGTCCGATACTCGGTTAGTAACATACGGACAATCAGAGCTTAAAGTTTAAGCCGTTACATAGTTTCAGTGCAAACTGTGCGAGAGGATGAAATGTTCTCCCGCTATTTGTGCTGTCTATGTGACGGCTTTTTTATTGTGCAATTTTAACGAAAATAAAAAAGTTTTAAAATATGCTTTCGTTTTTGCCGTTCTAAACCCTTACCCCTTGAGGGATGTTTTCTCTCGTGCACCTTGACAACTGAATGACCGTCCGGAAGTGATACGACTTTGCGATGATATGAGCAAGGCAACGCTGCGGTGAGATTCCGGTGCAGGAACTATTTCGGGTGAAACAGCAGAAGCCTGTATAAAGGATACTACAGCCACCTTGAAAACTTTCTGATATATCAGGAACATTTTCAGACTCTCAATTCCCATTTATATATAGAGCAAGTTTTATCATTTTCCTGCGTACATACGTACACTTGTACGCACGTACGCAGAAAAATCGCTTAAATCTCATATATATTTTTTTTCTTGATTATGGTGAGCATAACACCGAAATTTGTGCGGTATATAAGTAGAACTACATACACTGACCTACCCTGCGGCAAGGAGGTTAAATAAAAAAGAAAGGAGCAAAAAACAAACGAAGCCGAAGAAAGGAGGAAAAAGAAATGAGAAAAGGTTCAGATGATAAATTTTCAAATGAAGAGTTTGGTGTTGAGGGTCCTGCATGGGCAGACGGGAAAATAATCAACGAAGCAATATTTTGTGAGGAGTTTCTTAGTAAGCATAAAATTCTCTTCTCGGGTGGTTCGTTCTTTACTGCCGAAGGCAGAGTCGTTGACGAAATACCTCTTAAGAGAATGGTATTTGATGACCTGAAAATCTGTGCAGTAGCTAATGTACCGCAGAAGATTTCCAATATCGTTGAGCTTTTGAAAATACAGGCACTTGATGAAACCTTTGCACCTGAAACCGACAGAATACACCTGCAGAATGGCACACTGTATATTGACGGAACTTTTGATGAAAGTAAATCGGAGATTGTAAGAAGCAGACTCCCCATAAGCTACAACCCCAATGCTCCGCTGCCAAAGCTGTGGTTGTCTTTTCTCGGTGAGCTTCTGTATACCGAGGACATTCCCACACTTCAGGAGTTCATAGGCTATTGCCTTATACCGAGTAATAAAGGTCAGCGAATGATGATTATCAAAGGTAACGGCGGCGAAGGTAAATCGCAGATAGGCGCTGTTATGACAACGCTTTTCGGTAGCAATATGAAAGACGGAAGTATAGGCAAAATCTCAGAGAACAGATTTGCAAGAGCAGACCTTGAACATATTTTGCTGTGCATTGATGATGACCTTCGTATGGAAGGGCTCAAGCATACAAACTATGTCAAATCCATTGTAACCGCACAAGGTAAGATGGACCTCGAAAAGAAGAACAAGCAAAGCTATCAGGGATATATGTATGCAAGACTTCTTGCTTTCAGCAACGGTGACCTGCAGGCTATGTTTGATAAAAGCGACGGCTTTTTCAGATGTCAGCTTGTACTGACAACCAAGGACAAAAACACAGAGAGAATAGACGACCCTCATATAGCAGATAAAATGCGTGAGGAAATTGAAGGCATATTCTTGTGGGCATTTGAAGGCTTGCAGAGACTACTCTCAAATAACTTTCAGTTTACAGAAAGTGAACGAGCAATAAGCAACCGTGAGACAGTTAAGCGTAATAATGTCAATGCAGTTGAATTTATGGAGTCAGACGGATACTTTGTATTCGCAGAAGACAAGAGCATAACCTCAAAGGATTTGTATGAGATTTACAAGCTGTGGTGCGAAGAAAATGCCTTGTCGCCTATGAGTTCAAGAAGCCTGAGCGACTTTCTGATTGCCAATGAAAATAAGTACGGTATTAAAAGCAGTAACAATGTTTACAACAGAGAGCATCGCAGAGTAAGAGGCTTCATTGGCATGGAGGCGACGGCATCACCATTTATGAATAATCTGTACGGTTCATAAATGGTGAGAAGAAAGTTTTACGGGGTACAGGGTGGTTTTACAAAAACAGCCCTGTTGGGTGGCAATTCGCAAATTGCAGGGCAAAGCCCTAACACCACCCCGTAGGGCGCAACAGCATCTTTTGATAGCCTTATAGATGTCAAAAGTGCTTTTGCGTTACTTTTGACAAAAGTAACAAAATAAAATACTTCGCTTTGCTTGTATTTTGCGGTGTTACCGCAGTCGCTGACGCGACATAGAATTTTGTTGAATGACGGTGCTTCGCACCTTATTAAACAAAACCAGACGAAATATATTTTAAATAAGGATGTGAGAATATTAGAAGAAGTATAAGTGTTATGGTTGGAAAAGGCTCTGTAAGACACAATGAAAGAAAGTTTAATGCTCTCAATACCGACCCGACAAGAAGCTATCTGAACACATCTTTCATAAACGAAGATATCAAGGATGTGTATCATGAGCTTTTTGACAAAGCACTGCAAGATTACAATGCCAAACAAAACAGAACTGACCGAAGAATAGATGATTACTATAAAAAGATAGTATCAGGAAAACAGGAAAAGCCCTTTCACGAAGTTATTCTGCAAATCGGTAATAAGGATGATATGAATGCAGAAACAGATGAAGGCAGACTTGCCGAAAAAATACTGACTGAATATATCAAAACATTTCAGGAAAGAAATCCTAATCTCCGTGTTTTCTCTGCACATCTTCATATGGATGAAGCTACACCTCATTTGCATATTGACTTTGTACCATTCACAACCGGCAGCAAGCGTGGTCTTGATACAAGAGTATCATTAAAACAAGCTCTTGCAAAGCAAGGTTTCAAGGGTGGCACTCGTGGCGATACAGAGTGGAATCAATGGGTACTGTCCGAAAAAGAAGAGCTATCAAAAATTATGGAGAGATACGGTGTAGAGTGGGAACAGAAAGGTACTCACGAAAAGCATCTGTCGGTTCTTGATTATGAAAAGAAAATGCGTAGCCAGGAGGTTGAAGCTCTTAAAGATGAAATAGCCGAAAAGCAATGTGAACTTAAAACAGTCAGAGAGCAGATTGAAACCTATGATGACGGCAGAGGTATTGAAAACTTAATAGAGCAATTAAACAGTAATGAGTTCTCATTACCCGAACCGGCACCGCTTATGACAGCCAAGGCGTACAAAGCAAAATATGCAGAGCCGTTGATATCGAAGCTGAAAAGCCTTATGAAAACAGTATTCGCAAAATATCTGAAAGCAGTTGAAGCTCGAATAACAGCAAGAGGTTATAACAGCAGTTTGCAGCGGCGTGTTTCAATTCTTGCAAGGGAAAACAGTGAGCTTCGTGAACAGAACAGGTCACTTATCCGGCAGGTTAAGGATTATTCTCTCTTACAAAGGTTCTTCGGTAAAGAGAAAATTGACGAGCTGGTAAATCAGGCTAAAGGAAGAACAAAATCTAAGAAATATGAAAGGAATAGATAAATGAATAAAGAAAAAAATTTTATTGAAGAACTGTTTGGAAAAACAGAAGGAACAGAGGTGTCAAAGCCTCAGACAACCGAAATCGTGCAAATGCCAATGAAAAGCATTGTCCCGAATTTCAAGAATCCGTACAAGTGTCGTGAGGAGGATATGAAGCCGTTGGAAGATAGTATTCGTGAAAACGGTATTATTCAGCCTCTAATGGTGCGAAAGGATGATAAGGCGGATGTATATGAAATCATATCCGGTCATAGAAGATACCTTGCAGCAACAAGGCTTGAAATGGCTGAAGTTCCCGTTGTTGTATTGGATATATGCAAAGAGGAAGCAGACATCATCCTCGTTGACAGTAACCTGCACCGTGAGCATATTCTTCACTCGGAAAAAGCCTTTGCTTACAAGATGAAAATGGATGCCCTGAAAAAGCAAGGTAAACGCACGGATTTAACTTCGGACCAAGTCGGACCGAAGTTATCTGCAAAGGAAATCTCGAATGAAGATAGTGCATCTCAAGTGAAAAGATATATTCGTCTGACAAAGCTCATTCCAAAGCTTCTCAGTATGGTTGATGAGAATAAAATCTCTTTCTCTGTGGGCGTTGAACTTTCGTATCTCACAAAAACAGAGCAAACTGATTTGTTTAAGTTTATTGAGAAAGAGCTTTGCACTCCGTCACTTGCACAAGCTCAGAAGCTGAAAAGCATATCTCAGGAAGGCACACTTAACGAAGAGAAAATATCTTCCATTATGAAACAGCCTAAAGCTAATCAAGTGCTGACAGTTAAAATCCCCGATGATAAAATCAGTAAATACCTCAAGCCTACTGCTACTGTAAAGGAAAAAGAAGATTTCCTTGCAAAGGCTGTTGAGTATTACGGAAAGTATCTTCAGAGGCAGAAAGACAGAGGTGCGAGATAATGACAGAAAAGATTGTATCCTTTTGGAAGTATGTGAAACTCAGAAGCTTATCAGTGCTGAGCGGTACTCGTGCAGAATGCGTATTAGGTAAAATAGAAAAACCTGAAACCGAAGAATATGAAATCAACGGTGTCAGATATATTGTTACCCCAAAATTCAGCAAAACAGAAAACAAAACAATGAAAGAAAAAATATCAGCTTTTATCGGAAGCGATTTTGCACATTTGACAAATGCCAATGATATAAATACACTTAATACAGAATATGTAAATTCGACTGCCCGAGAAGGGAGGATAAATGCAGTCAGATAATTTTGGCATAACAGCCATCTATTGCCGATTGTCCCGTGATGATGGTACAGACAGCGAAAGCAACTCAATAGGTAATCAGAAAAAGTTACTCTCACAAAAAGCAAAAGAATTGAAGCTCACCAACACAAAGTATTATGTTGATGACGGTTATACGGGAACTAATTTCAATAGACCCGGTTTTCAGGCAATGCTTGAAGATATTGAAATGGGATATGTAACAACCGTTATGGTAAAAGACTTATCCCGTCTCGGCAGAGATTATGTTTCAGTTGGCCACTATACGGACAACTTCTTTCCTGAGCACAACATCAGGTTCATAGCTGTCAATGATTTGGTTGACAGTAATGACGGTGATAATGAAATTGCACCATTCAAAAATATTATGAATGAGATGTATGCAAGGGATATTTCAAGGAAAGTCAGGAGTTCTCACCGCATAAGAGGAAATCTCGGTGAACCGTTATCTCAACCGCCTTACGGGTATATGAAAGACCCGAACAACAAAAAGAAGTGGGTTATTGATGCCGAAGCCGCAGAAGTTGTTAAAAGTATCTTTGCAATGTGTATTGAGGGCAAAGGCAACGAAACAATCGCCCGTATCCTGCAGGAAAGTGAAGTTCTTATACCGCTGGCATATTGGCAAAGCAAAGGTCTTAAGAAAGGTGGAAAGAAAACACAGAGCAATCCGTATAAATGGAATAAATCAACAGTTCAGAAAATACTTGCTCAGCAGGAATACTGTGGTGATGTTATCAACTTTAAAACCTACTCCAAGAACTTCAAGAACAAAACAAGAATACCAAATCCTGAAGAAAACTGGACAGTATTTAAGGATGTTCACGAACCGATTATTGACAGAAACACTTTTGAGACTGTTCAGAAAATGAAAGCCAAGGCGAAGCGCCGAGCGCCCAATCCCAAACACGCTGAAAAGAATATGTTTTGCGGATTGTTATACTGCTCCGATTGCGGAAGTCCTTTATGGTTTAATGTGAATCGCCCAAACACAGACATCAAGTATTTTATGTGTTCCAACTACAAAGGTCGCAGAGGTACTTGTGAAGGCACACATTATGTCAGAGCTGATTCTTTGAAGCAGATTGTGATGCTTGAGCTCAGAAGTCTTGCAAGTTTTCTCATTGAAGATGAAGAAGCGTTCGCAGATATTCTTGAAGCAAAGACCAACAAAAGTATCCTCAGTCAGCAGAAGTTTCTTGAAAGTAGTATTGATAAGGCAACAGCAAGAACAAAGGAAGTTGCCGTAATGTATGAAAAACTCTTTGAGAAGCACATCAACGGAATTGTCAATGAAGAAAGCTTTATGCAGTTATCACAGAAGTATGAAACAGAGCGTGATGAACTGAAACTGAAAATCAGGCAGTACCAAGAAGAACTTTCAGAAATTGAAAATCTTCGTACAAGCAAAGAGCAATTCACATTAGCAGTCCGTAAGTTTATGCAGATGGAAACACTAACACCTGCACTCTTGAATGAGCTGATTGAGAAAATCGAAGTCCATTCTATTGAGGGTAAAGGTAAGAACAAAACACAGAGGATTGTTATTCACTACCGCTTTATCGGGGTTATTGAAAATCCTGTTAAAGAGGAAAATATAGTCCTTGAAGCAAGACAAGGTGTTGCCGTGGAATATCTCACGGCATAACAAAAAAAGAGCAGGCTCAAAACCTGCTCGATACATAACGAATTATATTAAATTAAACTATGAGGAAATGTAAAAAGAAAAGTGAGTATTCACTTGTGTTATGAATACTCACTATGGTCGGAGTAAAGATGATATATCCAAACCCGCGCAAGCGGTTTCAATCTCTTTGAAAGAAACACGCTTTGCGCCTTTTCGGTAATTAAGATTTATGAGAATTTCGTCGTCATAAACGACTACACTGTTTACAAATCTGTCGATTAATGCTCTGCGACCTTCAAGAGTATTCGTATCAATATTTCTGAAACTCATTATGTAGAACATTATCTGTTCATAAGAGAAAGTCGGCTTTTTGATTTCTTCCTGAATTATGCTCAATTCAAGTTTTCTTTTCGTTTCTTCAAGCTCATCAAGTCTTCGCTTTGCAGAGTCATTTATAATGCCTGCCTGAATGGCATTCAGCATATTTTCTATGCCCTTTTCGGTGTCAGCAAGTTGTTTCCTCATCATCGGCAACTCACCGCATTCCTGTCCCTGTGCTTCATACGCCATTTCCGTAAAGTATTTTACAAAATCATCGTCTGAAATCATTTCTTTGACATACTTGATAACAACATATTCAATCTTATCCTTGCGGATTGATTTGTGTTTTGCGTTGCAGGTCTTTTTTCTTTTTGTGTTGGCACATCGGTAGTATCTGTATTTTCTGCTCTTATATTTACTTGTTCCTATTTCGCCAACCATAAACGCACCGCAGGTTCCGCAGAATAATTTTGTTGTCAGCAGATAATCGTCTTCGGCTTTACGTTGAGCCGGAGCTTTTTTGTTTTTCTCCATCCGTTCCTGAACTCTGTTAAACAAGTCTTTCGGAACGATGGCGGGGATTCCGTCGGGAATCACAATGTCACGATACTTGTATTCGCCCATATACCTTCGGTTATGAAGAATACCTGAAACAAAGTTGAGGTCAATGTCGCCGCCTTTGTTTGTCTTTGCACCAAGTTCGTTGAGTCGGTCACGGATTTCTTTCATTATCATTCCGTCATCGTACATCTTGAAAATATCGAGAACAACAGGTGCGGTCAACGGATTAATCTGATAATGTTTTTCTTCGTCAATCGTGTAACCGTAAGTCGGAGTGCCGCCGTTATATTTGCATTTCAACGCATTCTCCGTGTGACCTCTAATTACCTTGACTGCAAGTTCAGCAGAGTAATATTCCGCCATTCCTTCAAGCAACGATTCAAGAATAATTCCTTCGGGGCCGTCTGCTATGTTTTCTGTTGCAGACACAACCTTAACTCCGTTCTTTCTCAAAAGAGCTTTGTAGTGAGCGCTGTCGTATCTGTTTCTTGAAAATCTGTCAAGCTTCCAAACGATAATCGCTTCAAAGTTTCCCTTGGCACTATCCTTTATCATTTGTAAAAATTCGGGTCGGTTATCGGTCTTTGCAGAAAATGCACGGTCAATATAATGATTCACGATTGTTATACCGTTCTTTTCGCAATACTGAGTACATTCACGAATCTGACCGTCAATTGATTCTTCACGC
>JAZUOH010000003.1:0-32836 GCA_045604525.1 Acutalibacteraceae bacterium | reverse complement strand
TCTTTGACGTGGATCGCCTGGTCAACATAGTCCCAGATAAAGCCGCCGCAGAAATGGGCGTATTTTTTGAACGCATCAATATACTCTTTGAAATTGCCGGGGCTGTTTTCCATTGCGTGTGCATACTCGCAGAAGATAACGGGTCTGTCCTCATAGAATTTCGGGTCAATGGGCTTACTGTCTGCGGCAAGCATATTGAGAACGTTTTCAATTATGTTGACCTTGATTTCCTGTTTATTTGCAAGCTTTTCTACATAGCTTTCTACAGGATACATACGGCTGATAAAATCGGACTTATCAAAATTAAACTCACCCTCGTAATGAATAAGCCTTGTATTATCAAGGGCAAGAATTGCCTTGCGCATATATGCAAAGTTTTCACCATCGCCTGCCTCGTTGCCGAGTGACCAGAAGCAGATGCAGGCGTGATTACGGTCACGCAAAACCATACGCTGTGCACGGTCCACACAAGCGGCAGTCCATCTCGGGTCGTCACCGGGACAGTTTTTGCGGCGCACACCGTGGCTTTCAAGGTCGGTTTCATCCATTACATAAAAGCCCATTTCGTCGCAAAGGTCGTAGAAAAACGGGTCATTAGGATAGTGGCTGGTACGGATTGAGTTGATATTTGCCTGCTTCATAAGCGTTAAGTCGGCATAATATCTCTGTCTGGGAACTGCCCAACCGTTGTCGGGGTCGTAATCGTGGCGGTTAACACCTTTAATGAGCACTTTTTTACCGTTGATATAGAGCACGTTGCCCTTTTTCTCAACACGCTTGAAGCCAATGCGGGAGGTCTTTACACAGAGAATATCATCCTTTGTGCGAAGAACAACGCTGACTCGGTAGAGGTTTGGAGCTTCTGCAGACCACTGTTTAGGCTCCGAAACAGTGTGAGCAAAATTGAAATAACTTTCACCGGGCTGAACAATAATCTGCTCACTGCCGATAACCTGCGGATTTTCTTTATCCTCCATAAACAGCACGTCTGCATAAACTGCAACTGCTTCTTCGGAGAAATTGCGAAGCTGAAGCTCAATGTCGAGCTTACCGTCTTTATACTCCTCATCAAGCTGTGCTCTTGCATAAAAATCCCATATTGTTGTTTTGGGCTCTGCAAAAATATAAACCTCACGGTAAATACCGCTGAAAAACCACATATCCTGGTCCTCAAGATATGTGCCGTCGCTGTAGCGGTAAACCTCGGCTGTGACAAGGTTTTCACCGGGCACAAGATATTTTGTGATATTGAATTCGGCAGGTGTCATTGAACCCTGTGAGTAGCCGACACGCTGACCGTTGATGTAAAGGAAGAATGCGGATTTGACCGCACCGAAGTGAATAAAAATCTCTCTGCCTTCAAAATTATCGGGCACAGTAAACTTTCGGCGATAAATGCCCACCTCATTCTTTGAATGGCTGATTTTCGGAATCTGACTCTTAATGGTTGAGAGGGCGCCGGGAATAAACGAGCAAAGGTATACGTTTTTGCCGTAACCTCTTAACTGCCACACTGAAGGCACGTCAATATCATCCCACGAGCTGTCGTCAAGCTGAGTGCTGCTGAATTCACCCGGCAGCTTATCAACACCCTTCTGCCAATGGAATTTCCACGTGCCGTTGAGTGTTTTTTTATAGGGCGGCTCTTCACCGTAGACTGCCGCTTTAAAATCACTGTAGGGATATGCAAGCGAATGTGCATCCTCTTTATTCTCTTTGATGATTAACGGATTTTCCCAATAAAGCTTTTCTTTCATCAGCTTTCAACCTCCGGAAATATACTGTGTTTATAGACATATTTATTTTATTATACTATAAAACAGAGTTATATTCAAGCAAAAGAAAGGCACGCAGGAGAAAAACTTCTCCGACGTGCCGATTTTTTTATTATATATTGTCCTGTGAAGAAAGCTCTTCTGCGGCAGAAGATTCTTCGGCGGCTGTAGTGCCGACAATTTCTGCAAGGTTTCTGAAATAGATGCTGCTGTAGCCCGAAGCAAACTCTTCTATTGCAGAACCCGCATCACCGTAGATGAGAAGGTCTGTGCAATACTTGAAAGCATCGGGTGCAATACGCTCTACACTTGCGGGGATGTAGGCAAGCTTAAGAGCTTGACAGCCAAAGAATGCAAGCTCACCGATTGACCTTACACCGCCGTCAATCTGGATACGCTGGAGATTGTAGCAATCCTGAAAAGCGTGGTCCTCAATAACCTGGCAGTTTGAGCCGATATTGATGCTGACAAGGTTCATATTGCCTTTAAAAGCCGTACCGAAGGCAACAACCGGTTTTCCCTTGATATTATTGGGAACCGTGAGGTTTGCCGTCCTGCCTGTATACTGAGTGATGATAACGTGAGTAGAGTATTCGTCAAACTTGAAATCACCCTGAACACCCGACACAGGAAGCTCTGAAGGAATTGTTGTAGGTGCGGTTGTGACCTCTGGCTCGGGAGTTGCAAGACAAGCTGTAAAGGTAAATAGCATTACAGCGCATAAAAGCAAAGCGAAAACTTTTTTCAATAAATTCACCCTGTTTCAAATCAAATTACAATCGGATAATAACACATATCCGTATGTTTTGCAAGCCCGATTAAAGCTCTGCAATGACCTCAACCTCTGCAAGCACGCCCTTGGGGAGGTCCTTAACAGCTACACAGCTTCTTGCAGGCTTTGATGTGAAGTATTTGCCGTAAATCTCGTTGAATGCGGCAAAATCTGCAATTTCTGCAAGGAAGCAGGTCGTTTTAACAGCGTTATCAAAGGTTGCGCCTGCAGCCTTGAGCACCTCACCGAGGTTTTTCATAATCTGCTCAGTCTGCTCGACAATACCGCCCTCAACAACGTTACCTGTTGCGGGGTCGATAGCAATCTGACCGGAAGTGAAAAGCAGGTTGCCCGTAACCATTGCCTGTGAATAGGGGCCGATAGCCGCAGGTGCGGAGGATGTGGAAATAACTTTCATTTTTATTTGCTCCTTAATTATAAAATTTTAAAACCGAAATCTGTAAGTGCCTTACGGATTTCCTGGATGTGCTCGTAGTTTCTTGTTTCAAGGTTGATACGCAGGTAACAGCCGTTGACATCAGAACCTTCGTTTGCACGCTCGTGGTGAACACTCGTTACGTTGCCGCCCTTTTCTGCAATAATACGTGAAACGTTCATAAGCTGACCGGGCTTGTCCACAAGCTCAAGAAGAAGCTGACAGCTTCTGTCGGACATAATAAGACCTCTCTTGATGACACGGGAAAGGATGGTAACGTCGATATTACCGCCGGAAACAAGGCAGGCAACCTTTTTGCCCTTAATCGGAATTTTGTTGAACATTACAGCTGCAACCGCAACTGCGCCTGCGCCCTCTGCAATAAGCTTGTGCTGCTCGATAAGTGCAAGGATAGCGGCTGAAATCTCATCGTCGCTTACCGTTACAATTTCGTCAACGTAATTCTTGCAAAGCTCATAGGTAAGGTCGCCCGGCTCTTTGACGGCAATGCCGTCTGCAATGGTTGAAACGCTGTCAAGACGCTCGATAGCACCGTCCTTAACCGAATTATACATACTTGGCGCACCTGACGCCTGAACACCGTAAACCTTGATGTTGGGGTTGAGGTTTTTCATAGTAAAGGCAACACCCGAAATAAGTCCGCCGCCGCCTATCGGCACTACAACCGCATCAAGGTCGGGAATCTGGTCAAACAGCTCAAGACCGATAGTACCCTGGCCTGCAATAACGCTCTCATCATTGAACGGATGAATAAATGTATAGCCCTTTTCATCGCGAAGGCTCAGAGCCTTATTATAAGCATCGTCATAAACACCCTCAACAAGGCAGACCTCTGCACCGTAGCGCTTGGTTGCCTCTACCTTTGATATAGGTGCACCGTCGGGCAGACAAATTACGGACTTGATGCCGCTCTTTGTAGCGGCAAGTGCAACACCCTGTGCGTGGTTACCGGCAGAGCAGGCAACAACACCGTGTGACTTTTCTTCATCGGTGAGCTGTGAAATTTTGTAGTATGAGCCTCTGACCTTGAATGAGCCTGTAATCTGCAGATTCTCGGTCTTGAGATATACATCTGCATCGGGATTGATGCGCTGTGACTTGATAACGTCGGTTTTGCGGATTACGTTTTTGAGCACATAACCTGCGTGATAAACCTTATCCAATGTAAGCATAATTAAAGCACCTCAATTTTTATATGTCAGTTGTCAGAAGGCTGTCAATAAACTGCCCTGCAGTTCTGGCAGACCTGCCGCCCTTATTGAGGGCAAACGCCTCTGCCTTGATATCAAGCTCGGTTTTATCAAGCGTGATATTCTTTTCTTCTGCCAACGAATGTACGATTTTTAAATAAAGCTCCTTATTCGGCTTTGCGAAAAGCACTGTTAAACCAAAACGTGCCGAAAGCGAGAGCATTTCCTCCATACTGTCGCGGCGGTGAATATCATCACCCTCACGCGAGGAGAAGGTTTCTTTTACCATGTGGCGGCGGTTGCTTGTGGCATAAATAACAGCGTTTGGTGTTTTTGCCGCCGCAGAGCCCTCAAGCACTGCCTTAAGTGCGGCGAATCCGTCGTCATCGGTTGAGAATGAGAGGTCATCAATAAACAGAATAAATTTAAGCGGATTATCTGCAATTTCGCCCATAATTTCGGGCAAGAGAGAAAGCTGGTCTTTCCTCAGCTCAACAAGTCTTATACCCTCACTGCGAAGCTCATTTGCAACAGCCTTGACCGTTGAAGACTTGCCTGTGCCTGCATCACCGCAGAGAAGAACATTCGCCGCAGGCTTGCCCTCGATAAGTGCGTGAGTATTGTCAAGCACCTTTTTGCGCTCAATATCGTAGCCGACAAGGGAAGAAACAGTAATCGGGTCGGGCGCAAGAACGGGCACAAGCTCACCCTTTGAGCCGACGCGGAACATACCGTAGCGTGCATAAATACCGTAGCCGAGCTTTGAAGAATTTTCGAGTATTGCGGGAACAATGACCGAAAAATCCTTTGCCGTATTATTGAAAGCAGGCAGAGATTCGGGAAGCTGTGCAAACGAAAGAAGCTGTTCACCCGTAACTCTTGTCAAAGCTGTAAAAATACCAAGCTCACGCTCGAAGCATTTCTGCATTACGGCAGGAATAGCTTTGCGTGAAGAAAAAAGACGGACATAAACATTATCGTCGCACCTGAGCGCATCCTCAATATATTCACCGAGGTCACAGCCGTTTTTATAAAGCGAAGCAACAAAAGCGCAATATTTTTCTGTTTTAAGGTTTTCATCCGTGCTTGAAGCAAAGTGTAAAAACGAGCTGAGATTTTTTATAACCTCGCTGCCCGTAACACCTCTGAAAAGCACAACTGACGAGAGCATATTTGAAAGTGAGCCAATCATAAAAAAGTTCCTTCTTGGGATAAATTATAAAGGGGCAAAGCCCGACTGCCGCAAACAAAACGGCAATCGGGCATAAAATATTAAAGTCTCTTGAGAATTTCTGCTGTCATTTCCTTACAGCCGACAGCGTTTACACCGTGTGCAATATCTGCAGTGCGTACGCCTGCCTCAAGCACATCGTCAACAGCACGCTCGATGTTGCGTGCCTCTTCCTCAAGACCGAATGCATAGCGCAGCATCATTGCGGCGGAAAGGACGGTAGCAATCGGGTTAGCCTTATCCTGGCCCGCAATATCGGGTGCTGAGCCGTGAATGGGCTCGTAAAGGCCGCGCTTTGTTGCACCGAGTGATGCAGAAGCGAGCATACCGATTGAGCCTGTAATCTGTGAAGCCTCGTCGGAGAGGATATCGCCGAACATATTTGATGTTACGATAACGTCAAACTGAGAGGGATTCTTGACAAGCTGCATAGCTGCATTGTCAACAAGCATATCCGTGCAGGTAACCGTCGGATAATCTGCGGCAACCTCGTGAACTGTTTTTCTCCAGAGTCTGGAGCTTTCAAGAACGTTTGCCTTATCGATGCTGATAACGTTGCAGCGGCGTACAAGTGCGGCTTCAAAAGCTGCTCTTGCAATACGCTCAATTTCCATACGTGAGTAGCACTCTGTATCATAAGCTTCCTCACCGTACTTGCCCTCACGGTAGCCTCTGTCGCCAAAATAGATACCGCCTGTAAGCTCACGGACAATGAGAATATCAAAGCCGTTTGCAACAATATCGGGGCGGAGAGGACAATCATCCTTAAGTGCGGGATAAAGCTTTGCAGGGCGGAGATTTGTGTAAAGCTCCATAGCGGCTCTGATGCCGAGGAGTGCTTTTTCGGGACGCATATTGCCGGGCAGAGTATCCCACTTGGGGCCGCCGACAGCACCGAGGAGAACACTGTCTGCCGCAAGGCAACCCTCTACGGTTTCCTTGGGCAGAGGCTCGCCTGTTGCATCAATGGCACAGCCGCCGATAAGATAGGGTGTGAAATTGAAAGTGTGGCCGTATTTTTCGCCTGTTTTCTTGAGAACCTCAACAGCTGAATCGACTATTTCGGGGCCGATGCCGTCGCCCTTGAGGAGAGCAATATTCATAACCATTTTATTTCACGCTGCCCTTTCTGATTGATTCAATAAGACCGCCGTCAGCAATAATCTTACCGATGAATTCGGGGAAGGGCTTTGTTTTGAACTCTGCACCCGTTGTAAGATTTTTGATGACGCCCGTATCAGCATCCGCTGTAATTTCATCGCCGTCTGAAATGCCCTCTGCTGCCTCGGGACACTCGAAAATAGCAAGGCCGATGTTGATAGCGTTGCGGTAGAAAATACGTGCAAATGACTTTGCGATTACAAGGCTGACACCGCTCTCTTTAATTGCGAGGGGTGCGTGCTCACGTGATGAGCCACAGCCGAAATTGTTGCCCGCAACAATGATTTTGCAGGATTTGACACGCTCCTGGAAGGTGCTGTCAAGATCCTCCATACAGTGTGATGCAAGCTCTTTTTTATCAATTGTGTTAAGATAACGTGCAGGAATGATAACATCGGTATCAACGTTATCCTGATATCTGATTACTTTACCGTCAAATTTCATTTCTCAATCTCCTCCGGTGAAGCTATTCTGCCGAGGATTGCACTTGCTGCGGCAACAGCCGGGGAAGCAAGATAAACCTCGGATGTGGGGTCGCCCATTCTGCCGACGAAATTACGGTTTGTTGTAGCAACCGCTCTCTCACCGGGAGCAAGGATACCCATGTGGCCGCCAAGGCAGGGACCGCAGGTAGGTGTTGAAACAGCACAGCCTGCCTCAATGAAATCAGCAAGCAAGCCTTCCTTCATTGCGCGCATATAAATCTCCTGTGTTGCAGGAATGATGATTGCGCGTACGCCCTTTGCCACCTTGTGACCCTTTATGATTTCAGCGGCCTCCTTGATGTTCTCATAGAAGCCGTTTGTGCACGAGCCGATAACGACCTGGTCAATCTTGACCTCTTCCTCAAGCTCCTCAACAACTCTTGCGTTTTCGGGGAGATGCGGGAAAGCAACCGTGGAACGGATTGTCGAAAGGTCGATTTCAATTACCCTGTCATATTCAGCATCCTCGTCTGCCTTATAGACAACGGGCTGACGGTCGGAATGCTCTGCGATATACGCAAGTGTCTGCTCATCAACCTCAAAGATACCGTTCTTGGCGCCTGCTTCGATTGCCATATTACAAATCGTAAGACGGTCTGTTACAGAAAGGGATGCAACACCCTCACCTGTGAATTCCATTGAGCGGTAGAGCGCACCGTCAACACCAATCATACCGATTATGTGAAGGATAACGTCCTTACCCGTGATGTGCTTGTTAAGCTTACCCTTGAGGACAAACTTAATAGCGGAAGGCACCTTGAACCAAGCCTTGCCTATTGCCATACCGCAGGCCATATCTGTTGAGCCTACGCCTGTTGAGAATGCACCGAGTGCGCCGTATGTACAGGTGTGAGAGTCAGCGCCGATAACAACGTCGCCCGAAACTACAAGACCTTTTTCGGGAAGAAGTGCGTGCTCAACGCCCATCTGACCTACATCGTAAAAGTGTGTAACGTTCTTTTCGTTACAGAAATCACGGCACATTTTGCACTGGATAGCGGCCTTGATATCCTTGTTAGGAGCGAAATGGTCCATAACCATTGTCACACGCTCCGTATCATAAACCTTGTCAAAGCCAAGCTTATCAAACTCACGGATTGCAACGGGAGAAGTGATATCGTTACCGAGCACACGGTCAAGGTTTACGAGAATGAGCTCGCCTGCCTCAACCTTCTCCAGCCCTGCATGAGCCGCAAGAATTTTTTGCGTCATTGTCATTGCCATTGGATTTTACCTCCTTTGGAGATTACTTTTTATTTATAATTGCGCCCTTGTCTGCTGAAGAAACCATTGATGCATAGCGCTTGAGGTAACCGGAAACGTTCTTCTTGAGAAGCGTTGTTTCTGCCTTGCGCTTTTCAATTTCTTCATCTGAAACCTTGAGCTCAATCTTATATTCGGGAATATTGATGGAAATAATGTCGCCGTCCTTAACGTAGGCTATCATGCCGCCGTTTGCCGCCTCGGGTGAAACGTGGCCGATAGATGCGCCTCTTGTAGCACCGGAGAAACGGCCGTCTGTAATAAGAGCAACCTCTTTATCAAGGCCCATACCTGCAATTGCAGATGTGGGAGAAAGCATTTCTCTCATACCGGGGCCGCCTGCAGGACCTTCGTAGCGTATAACAACAACGTCACCGGGCTTGATGCCGCCCTCGTATATGACCTTGATTGTTTCCTCCTCAGAGTTGAATACTCTTGCAGGACCTTCGTGCACAAGCATTTCGGGTGCAACAGCCGCACGCTTGACAACACAGCCGTCGGGTGCAAGGTTACCTCTGAGCACTGCGATACCGCCTGTTGCGGTGTAGGGATTGTCGATAGGACGGATTGTTTCAGGGTCAAGGTTGACAGCATCGGCAATATTTTCGCCGACAGTCTTGCCCGTGCAGGTAAGAGCATCTGTCTTGATAAGGCCCTTCTTTGTAAGCTCCTTGAGCACTGCGTAAACGCCGCCTGCTTCGTTGAGGTCTTCCATATAGGTACGGCCTGCAGGAGCAAGATGGCAGAGGTTGGGTGTAACCTCGCTGATTTCGTTTGCCATATCGAGATTGAACTCGACACCGCATTCGTTTGCGATTGCGGGAAGGTGAAGCATACTGTTGGTCGAGCAGCCCAGAGCCATATCGGCTGTGAGTGCGTTGTGGAAAGCGTCTGCCGTCATAATGTCAAGAGGACGGATGTTCTTCCTTACAAGCTCCATAATCTGCATACCTGCATGCTTTGCAAGCTCAATACGGGCTGAGTAAACAGCAGGAATTGTGCCGTTACCCTTCAGACCCATACCGAGAACTTCGGTAAGGCAGTTCATTGAGTTTGCAGTATACATACCAGAGCAGGAGCCGCAGGTGGGACAGGTTTTAAGCTCGTATTCATACAGCTTATCTGCATCGATTTTGCCTGCTGTGTATGAGCCGACAGCCTCAAACATACTTGAAAGGCTTGTCTTTTTGCCGTCAATTCTGCCTGCGAGCATAGGACCGCCGCTGACAAAAATTGAGGGAATGTTAAGTCTTGCCGCAGCCATAAGAAGACCGGGCACATTCTTGTCACAGTTGGGAATCATAACCAGACCGTCAAAGCCGTGAGCAAGCACCATTGATTCGGTAGAATCGGCAATAAGGTCACGTGTTACAAGAGAGTATTTCATACCCGTATGACCCATTGCAATACCGTCGCACACTGCGATTGCGGGGAACACGATGGGTGTACCGCCTGCCATTGCAACGCCGAGCTTTACAGCCTCTGTGATTTTGTCAAGGTTCATATGGCCGGGAACAATTTCGTTATATGAGCTGACGATACCGATAAGCGGTCTGTCGAGCTCCTCTTTTGTAAGACCGAGTGCGTGATAGAGTGAGCGGTGCGGCGCATTGCCGAAACCGTCAACTACTGTTTCTTTAATCATTGCCGATTCCTCCGTGTAAAAAATGAGTTTAACTTAAAAAATAGCTTTGGCTCCCTCTGACGAGGGAGCTGTCACGAAGCGACTGAGGGAGAGATAAGCAATTCTTTTATTATTGTCTCTCCCTCCGCCATTTGCTTTGCAAATCTCACCTCCCTCATCAGAGGGAGGCTATGTTTAATTTTTGATTAGTTGTTGATGAGTTTATCCTCATCGCTCCAGCTGTAGAGCTTACGGATATCCTTACCGACAACCTCTGAGGGATGCTCTGCAGCAATCTTTCTCATAGCGTTGAAGTGTACCTGTGAGCCTGCATCGGACATATCAAGAAGGAAGTCCTTAGCAAATGTACCGTCCTGAATATCGGAGAGAACCTTCTTCATAGCCTTCTTTGTGTCCTCTGTGATGATCTTCGGGCCTGTGATGTAATCGCCGTACTCTGCTGTGTTGGAGATTGAGTATCTCATACCCTCGAAGCCGCTCTGGTAGATAAGGTCAACGATAAGCTTCATCTCGTGGATACACTCAAAGTATGCGTTTCTGGGGTCATAGCCAGCCTCAACAAGAGTTTCGAAGCCTGCCTGCATAAGTGCGCAGACACCGCCGCAAAGAACAGCCTGCTCACCGAAGAGGTCAGTCTCTGTCTCTGTACGGAATGTCGTTTCAAGAACGCCTGCACGTGCGCCGCCGATACCGAGTGCATAAGCAAGGCCGATTTCAAGTGCATCGCCTGTTGCATCCTGCTCGATAGCGATAAGGCAGGGAACGCCCTTACCTGCCTGGTACTCACTGCGTACAGTGTGACCGGGGCCCTTGGGAGCAACCATGATAACGTTTACATTCTTGGGGGGCTTGATGCAGCCGAAGTGAATGTTGAAGCCGTGTGCAAATGCAAGAGTCTTGCCCACTGTGAGGTTGGGCTCAATGCTCTCTTTGTAAAGCTTTGCCTGCTTCTCATCGTTAATAAGAACCATAATAAGGTCTGCTGCTGCAGCTGCGTCTGCAGCTGTCATAACCTTGAGGCCTGCTGCCTCTGCCTTTGCCCAGCTCTTTGAGCCCTTGTAAAGGCCGACGATAACGTCAACGCCTGACTCCTTGAGGTTGAGAGCGTGTGCATGACCCTGTGAGCCGTAGCCGATGATAGCAACGGTCTTGCCGCTGAGTCTGTTAAGATCACAATCCTGCTGATAGTAAATTTTTGCCATTTTTATTATCTCCTTTTGTATAATTTCTTATTTTTCTAACATAGAGCCGCTGCCTCTTTCAAGTGCGACGATACCTGTACGGCACATCTCGATGATATCAAACGGCTTCATGATTTCAATAAATGCGGTTATCTTTGACGGCTCACCCGTAATTTCTATTGAAAGAGCTTCGAGCGAATAGTCAATAATCTTACAGCGGAAAACGCTGACGGCGGACATAATGTCCTGCCTTGTTTCGGGGTTGTTGCGAACCTTGATGAGCATAAGCTCACGGTTTATGGAGTTGTCAGCCTCAAGCTCTTCAACCTTTTTGACGTTGTGAAGCTTGCGAAGCTGATTTATCATCTGCCTTTTTGCATAGCCGTCACCGCTCATTGTCAGCGTTATACGGGAATACTCGGGGCTTTCTGTTTCGCCTACGGTAAGGGCATCAATGTTGAAACCGCGGCGTGTGAACATACTCGTTACTCGTGTAAGCACACCGAACTTGTTTTCAACGTAAACAGCAATTACAAATCTGTTACTCATTTGATTGCTCCTTTCTCCGCAATAAGGTCGTCCATACTGCCTCCGGGCGGAATCATAGGAAGAACAAATTCGTCCTTATCAATTCGGCAGTCGATAACCGTCGGGCCATCCTCATTGAAGGCCTCTTTCATAACAGCCTCAAACTCCTCGGCTGTTTGAGCACGGTAGCCCTTTGCACCGAAAGCCTCTGCAAGCTTGACAAAATCCGTCTTACGCTCGAGCACTGTGTTTGAGTAGTGCTTATTGAAGAACAGTGTCTGCCACTGACGCACCATACCGAGAACACCGTTATTGAAAATAACAATCTTGACGGGAGCGTTTGTTGAAACTGCTGTTGCAAGCTCGTTGAGGTTCATACCGAAGCTGCCGTCACCCGTGATGAGCACTGTGCGCTCACCGCTGCCTATTGCGGCACCTATTGCAGCACCGAGGCCGAAGCCCATTGTGCCAAGACCGCCGCTTGAAACAAACTTGCGGGGCTTTTTGAAGTTACAGTACTGAGCCGCCCACATCTGATGCTGACCGACGTCAGTTGCAATAACCGTATCGGGCGTTGCTACGGAGTTGATAATCTGAACAGCTCTCTTGGGAGTAAGCGTATCCGTCGGCATATCGACAGCCGCTTCCTTCTTCTTGAGCTTATCTACAAAAGTCATCCAATCGGGACGCTTCTTTTCTTCAACCTTTGCCACAATTCTGCGGAAGGCATCGGCTATATCACCGTAGATGCCGACCTGAACGGGAATGTTTTTATTGATTTCCGCAAAGTCTATATCAAGCTGAATAATCTGCGAATTGACAGCAAACTTTTTCTTGTTGCCCGTTGTTCTGTCGCTGAAGCGTACACCGATTGCAAGAATTGCATCGGCATTGTTCTGCGCCATTGACGAAGCGTAATGGCCGTGCATACCCTGCATACCGAGGAAACGCTCGTTATCTGTCGGGATAGCGGAAAGGCCCATAAGTGAGCAGCCGATTACTGCATCAATCTTGTCGGCAAATGCCGCAATTTCCTCTGTAATGCCTGCACCGAGTGAACCGCCGCCTATGTAAATATACGGACGCTTGCAGTTTGCAAGAATCTCTGCCGCCTTTTCAATCTGCTCTTCCTTGGCAAGCTTATTTGAAAACAGCTCTCTTGCCGGCTCGGGCTCAAACTCGCAAAGTGCCTGCTGAACATCCTTGGGCACGTCGATAAGAACGGGACCCGGTCTGCCTGAGCGTGCAATCTGAAAAGCTTCACGCACGGTATCGGCAAGCTGTGTAATATCGTTTACAAAGTAGTTGTGCTTTGTAATAGGAAGCGTTACGCCCGTAATATCAATCTCCTGGAAGGAGTCTCTGCCGATAAGGTCGCAGGGAACGTTGCCCGTAATTGCAACCATAGGAACAGAATCGAGCATTGCGGTTGCAATACCTGTTACGAGGTTTGTTGCACCGGGGCCCGATGTTGCAATAACAACGCCGACCTTGCCCGTTGCGCGGAAGTAACCGTCTGCCGCATGCGCCGCACCCTGCTCGTGAGCAGTGAGAACGTGACGGATACGGTCGCTGTTCTGATAAAGCGCATCGTAGAGATTGATTATCTGACCGCCCGGATAACCAAAAACGGTATCTACACCCTGTTCAACGAGTGTTTCTATAATAATCTGTGAACCTGTAATTTTCATAGTTTAAAATCCTTTAACTTCAATTATGCGTTAAGCATACGGTTTACGGCACTGACAAGAGCCTTAACCGAAGAAATGATAATATCGCTGTCTATACCTACGCCCCAGAACATCTTGCCGCTTTCGGTGTGCTTGATTGCAACGTAAGATGCGGCACGTGAGGTTGAGCCGTCTTCAAGAGCGTGCTCAGTGTATGATTCGAGCGAATACTTGTCGCCGACAATTGTTTTGATTGCGTTTGATACAGCATCGAGTGAACCGTTACCCTTTGCAACAACATACTGCTCGCCGCCGTCTATATGGAAGGTAACAGCTGCCTTGACGCCCTCACCCTTGATAAAGTGAACATCCGGCACAGCAAGCTTATCCTCGATATTGACGTAGTTCTTCATGAATATGTCATAAACCTCGCAGGGCTGAAGCTCCTTATGAGCATGGTCGGATACACTCTTGACGTGGTAGCCGAATACCTCGCGCATTTTTGGCGGAAGGATGAGCGAATAAGCGGTTTCCATAAGATAGCCGATACCGCCCTTGCCCGACTGTGAGTTGATGCGGATAACATCCGCTTCGTACTCTCTGCCGACATCCTTGGGGTCGATGGGAAGATAGGGCACGTTCCAGATTTCCTGATTCTTCTCTTCTCTGTAATGCATACCCTTCGCAATAGCATCCTGGTGTGAGCCGCTGAATGCTGCAAAAACAAGTGAGCCGCTGTAAGGCTGACGCTCATAAACACGCATACGTGTTACCTTTTCGTAAAGTGCACTGATTTCGGGAATGTTGGAGAAATCAAGCTCGGGGTCAACACCCTGTGAGAACATATTCATCGCGAGTGTGATTATATCGACATTACCTGTACGCTCACCGTTACCGAAGAGTGTGCCCTCGATACGGTCGCCGCCAGCAAGCAGACCCATTTCACTGTCTGCAACAGCACAGCCGCGGTCGTTATGAGGATGAAGAGATATAATTACATTCTCGCGGCACTTGAGATTCTTGTGCATATACTCAACCTGGTTTGCGTAAACATGCGGCATTGAGTGCGACACGGTTACGGGCAGGTTGATAATAACCTTATCGTCGGCAGTGGGCTGCCATATATCGATAACCCTGTTGCATATTTCTGCCGCAAACTCGGGCTCTGTGCCCGTAAAGCTTTCGGGCGAATACTCAAAGGTGAAGTGACCCGGAGTTTTCTCACGGTATTCCTTACACAGCTTTGCACCGAATACTGCAATATCGATAATTTCTTCCTTGCTCTTGCGGAAAACCTGCTCACGCTGAGCAACGGAGGTTGAATTGTAGAGGTGAACAACAGCGTGCTTTGCACCCTTGAGTGCTTCAAAGGTCTTTGCAATGATATGCTCACGTGACTGTGTAAGAACCTGGATTGTTACGTCGTCGGGAATCATATCGTTTTCGATAAGCGTGCGACAGAACTCGTATTCTGTTTCACTCGCTGCAGGGAAGCCGATTTCAATTTCTTTGAAGCCGACCTTAACAAGGAGCTTAAAGAACTCGAGCTTTTCCTCAAGGCTCATGGGAATAATAAGTGCCTGGTTGCCGTCACGAAGGTCAACACTGCACCAGATGGGAGCCTTGTCTATATAAGTTTTGTTAATCCAATCCGAAGTGGCGGAAGGGGCAGGGAAAAACTGCTTTTCGTATTTCTGGTAGCCTTTCATGTCTGTTCCTTTCTGTTGTGCACCGCGCCTTTAAAACAAAAAAAGCTCTAATGCACAATCATCACATAATTGTAATTGTGCAAAAGAGACGAAGACAAAATTTATTCTCCGCGGTACCACTCTTTTTTGGCGATAATTCACCCGCTCTGCTCGCATCTGACAATGCGACTCTCTGTAACGGGAGAACCCGGTCTAACCTATACAACGCACCTTATGCGCCTTTGAGCCGACAGCTCTGGGGAGGAGCTATATCGCTGAACGGTTACTGCCTTGCACCACACGGCAGCTCTCTGAAAAACCGAGGCAGGACTTTTTTCCCCGTCATCGCCTTTATTTTTTAACATTTTAACGCTTTTCTACACCGATGTCAAGCAAAAAACACACATAAAATATGAAATGTAAGAAATTACAAAAACCGGCTGCATTTTAGCGCTTTACTCTGCAAAATTGAACAAAATTCTGCGTTAAAATAATAGTATGAATTTATTTTTATTATAAGAATTATAAACCTATACAATCATTCCGAATCTCACCGAGAACCAAAACGAATGTTTACGGTTTGTTATTATTTGCACCTTGACAGACGAACATTTGTTCGATAGAATTATTATCAGAGCGGCGGAATGTATGCGGTCCCGTACACCAAAAGCCGCTCATATCAACAGTTTAACGGAGGGAAAAATTGCACATCAACACTGTTCAAAGCCCCGCAGTACGAGAGGGCGACAGCATTGAAAACGAATGGTCACGGATTTCTTACGACCAATGGTGCCGCAAAAAAGATTCCGTCTGCACAACGGTTGCAGGGCTGCGGGTTGTAAATCTTTACGAGGTTGTAAACTCCGTAATTGAGAACGACCTGAGCGACACCGAAAAAACCGTAACACGGCTGTACTATTTCGAAGGGCTTACAAAATCGCAGATTGCCGCCCGCACAGGCACCACCAGCCCTAACGTACACGCCGCACTCAGCCGTGCGGAAAAGAAGCTGCGTGCAGTGCTCAAGCACCTTATCGACTGCGAGGAATACAAAAAGGAAGAAGAAATATTTTAAATCAAAAGAAAGGAAGTAAAAATGAAGGAAAAAAGTCTCAGCGAACTTGCTGATGAATATGCACAGTGCATAAAAAACACCGACCTGCAGATTAAAAGCGTACTTAAAGCTCTTTCCAAAGCAAAAAAGGAGCACAAGAATATGCTCGTTTCTAAGCTCAACTCAAACCTTGCAATGCTTTACAGACAGCGTTCGGAGCAGGTCGAAATCGAAGCATATCTGCGAGGATACGACAAGGATGATAACGGTGATGAAAACGAGGTGAAAAAAGCAGGATGAGAGACTGTAAAGTAACGCTTCGCGGCAACACCGCCGAGGTTTCGCAGGTCAGCGAGTACATAAATGAGCATAGTGCAACACGTCTTGTAATAACGCTCAGTGACGAGCTGAAGGCAAGCGGCATAAGCTATCATACAATATGCTTCAAGCCCGGTGCGGCTCTTAAAAACCCACCTAATATCAAGGTGACCACAGATATGCTCACAGCCGTTAACGGCACACTCACCTATCCCCTGCCCCAGGCTCTAACAGGCTTCGGTGCACTTGACGTTCAGGTGCAGGCTCACACGGCAGATGAAAGCGGAGAGCTTGTTGCCCTTGTAAAATCGCCAGTTTTCAGGCTTAATTTTGAGCCGTCCGTTACGGGTGACGAAGAAATCATTCTCGGCGAAGCTGACGGATTCATTGCTGAAATCCACAAAGCACTCAAGGAGCTAAACCTCACCGTTGATGCCGCAGACGAGCTGTGCGACAGAATAAGCGAAGCGTTTGAAAACGGTGAGCTCAACGGAGAAAAGGGCGATAAAGGCGACAAAGGAGATAAAGGTGACAAGGGCGAAAAAGGTGAAAAAGGCGATAAGGGCGATGCCGGCAGAAACGCACTTATAAACGGTTTTAATGCCGTAACGTTAGAGAGCGGAGAAAACCTCAGGCTCACCCAGCAGAACGATATCATTACCCTTAGCGTAGACAGTGTGCCCGTATACCACACCCTGCCTGAAAAAGCTGAATGCGGTGAAATATGCCTGTATGCGCCGCCCAACACTCTGACACAAACCGAAAGCGGCAAAAACATTGCGTTTAATTGGGAAGGCTTCTGCATAGCACAAAGCGACGCCACCACCTTTGACGTAACGTTTCATAAAGAAGGGAACGAGCTTGGCTATATAAACGCAGGCTACACCTTCTCGGACGATATGACCTATATTGAAAATACACTTTCAATCGTGTTTGAAAACGAAGAGTGGCAGATTTGCTTTATCAACGGCAGGTTTGAAAGCCAATACAGCTACCTGAAAAAAGACGGCGCAACTCAAGCACTTCAAGAGCCGCCTGCCTACTATACTCTGCCCGAGTTTGACAGCGCCGTATGCACGTTTGAAAACGTTGCGGACTGCGTATTCTACGCATCACTTACCCCAATGGTTTACCTTGGCCAGTGGCAGAAAATAAGCACAGAGAAATCCGATGTAGAATATTATATAAAGCAGGAAATTGACGGCAAAGCATTTCTTACTGCGGCGGATTTGCCCGAGGTGCCCGAGCCGCTTACCGTAACCGAAAGCAATGCAACATATACCGTTTCGGATAAGCTTTTTTCACTTGATGCAAACTCAAGCGGCAGAATCCCCCGAGCATATTTCAGCAACACCGAAATATCAGTAACCTCAACAAACGCCAGCGGTTATGTGATTTTTGCAAAATGTCAAAACGGCTATGTAATTATGAACGGTGCGCAGAAGTTTTACTATATTCCAAACAGCGCAACCTCATCGGGCTCTGCAAAGGCCATAGCCTCACTACATCTTGATTCGATTATTACCTCGCCCGTAAAATTCGCCATAAGCGACGAAAACAACATCACAATAACGGGTGAAATTGCAGACTACAGCTTTACCGCCGAAGGCTTTGCCGCAATCCTTCAAAATGCAGGCATAACCGATGCTTTTGAAAAATTTGTGCTCGGCTTTGCAAGAGACGTTAAAGCCGACAGCGCAACAGGCTTGCTCGCCACACTCGGATATATAATAGATAAAAAAATAAAGATGTTCATTCCGCAGGAAAAAGCAAGGCCTTTAACCGGCAAAAAAATATCGATTATCGGCGACAGCATAAGCACCTTCAGCGGCTATATGCCAAGCGGATACGAGTCACATTACCCGAGAGAAACAATAACCGATGTTTCGCAAACGTGGTGGCACCTGCTGTGCAAGGAAACGGGGGCAACGCTACTCGCCAATGCCTCTATGACGGGCTCTTACGTTACGGGCAACAGCACATCTGTAACAGATGCGCTTGCAGCTTGCTCGGACAAAAGAATTGCAGACCTTGCAAGCGGCACCGAAGCACCCGATATTGTAATCTGTTTTATCGGCATTAACGATTTCGGCCAGAATGCACACAGACCCCTCGGCGATTATATCGGCCAAAGCGCAATACCAAGCGAAGGAAACATCACAACGTTCAGCGACGGTTACGCATTGATGATAAAAAAGATAATGTCGGCATATCCGAATGCGAAAGTTTATTGCTGCAGCCTGCCCGAAACCAAAACAGCAGGCTGGGATACGGATGAAAGCGGCACATTCCCCTGCATTAACAATAACGGTGTTGCACTTGCCGCATTTAACGAGCGTATACGTGTGCTTTGCGCTGCGCTCGGTGCGAAATTCATTGATTTGCACGCCTGCGGCATAAACTATTGGAACCTTGACAAATTCACACACGACGGCCTTCACCCCAATGCCGACGGTGCAAGGCTGATTAAAAGCAAAATCAAAGCAAGTCTTTCAGCCGACTTTCAGTAAAAGCGGAGGAATTATATGATACACGCATTTTTAACACAGTTCGGACTTTACATAGCATACCTTATTTATTTGCTTGAGGAGCTGTTTTGATGTACCGTTCACCGTTTCGGGCAATATCCCGACAGACCACAGCGTTCAAGAAAAAAGGCAGTTGGAAGCTCGGCTATCACACGGGCATTGACAGGGTTTGCGACAGCGACCGCATTCTTGTCGCCTGCGCAGACGGCACGGTTACCCGTGTGAACAGTTGCGGTGCAAGCTACGGCAATCACGTTGTATTCCGCACCGACGATAACCGCTCTGTTCTCTATGCTCACATGGCGGATAAGCCTGCAGTAAAGGTCGGCGACAGAGTTGTCAGCGGTCAGATTCTCGGCAGAATGGGCAACACGGGCAACAGCTACGGCGCACACCTGCACATTGAGGTGCAGAATTCAAAAACGTGGGGCTACGGCAAAAATCTCATCAACCCCAACAGCGTTATAAATTGGGAAAAATTCAGCGATAAAGAAGGTGAATTTATGGCAAAACCCTGGAAGAACGGCAGCACACCCGAAAAGGTATACCAGACCGTTGCAGACTGCAAGGCGAAGAAGAACAGCATCGGCTCTCTGAATGCAAGAGAGAGCGCAACCTGTGTTGCGATAATCGACGGCTGTTACCTTGTTACATACACCGCAGGCAGCACAACCAAATGCGGCTTTGTGGCTTATGCAGGAGGTGTGAAGTGAAATGACAATATCACAGGAAGAAATTGCACACCGCCTTGTGAAAGCTGAAGAGAACATCGAAACTCTTTTTAAGAGTAGAAACCAACACAACGAAGAGCTTGCGGCAGTCACAACCAAGCTCGACAACATTCTCGTCACCCTCGGCGAATTAAAGGCAAGCGTTGTTCAGCTGCAGAGCCGCCCTAGCACTATGTGGGACAAGCTCGTCTTTGCCCTCATCGGTGCCGCCGCAACAGCATTTATAAGCTTTGTTTTAAAATAACCGTAGGGGCGGCCATTGTGCCGTCCGAATAACGAAAGGAGAATTTTTATGAAAATCAACTGGAAAGTACGTATCAAACAGCCCGCATTCTGGATTGCAACAATCCCGGTGATGATTACGTTTGTGTATTCGGTGCTTGCCTTTGCAGGCTTCACACCCTCAATCACCGAGGATATTGCACAGAATCTGTTTATCGCCATTGTCGCCCTGCTCGCACAGTTCGGTATCATCGTCGACCCCACAACAAAAGGTGTAAACGACAGCGACAGAGCAATGAATTACGATAAACCGAATTAAAATTAAAATTTTATATTGAAGCGTTAAATTGAGAAAACTTTCACCTGTAGCTTAATACAGATACTTTTTCATAACTGTTGATAATTAAACAAAAAGAAATAACCACCGTTCAATGGTGGTTATTTCTTTTTGTTATTTGAATTGTTTAAATATTCGCTGTCTTCATATACGCTGCCGACAAAAACAGGTCTGCATTCCAAACGAGGATATCTTTCAATCAGGAAATCATAAAGCTTACACGAAATTAAAATCTCGTCGTTATCTTCATACAAGCAATTTATATCCTTGAGATTTTCTCTAGCCTGAGCTGTCAAGAACACAGGATAGCCTAAGCCGTTATAAACCTGAGTTCCGTCTATTTCATCGTACACCTCATAGGTTTTATGGCCGCAAGCTTCGCAATTTGACAATTCATATTTGCCGTTAACTTCAAACACAGGAGGCAGGACATTGTCTGCTATAAGCTGATAGCCCAAAACAAGGTCACAGCTGCGTGTATATATCGGGCGGAAGTTTTCTTCTTTCAAGCCAAACTCAAGCATATCTTTTTTCAGCTTTTCAGAAACTCCGTAGCACAGATAATCAAGAATAAAATAATCTTTTTTTGAAAAATCACTTTTTCTGAACTCAAAATTCTTGTACTGTTTCTCATTCTCACAGGCATCACATATTATACTGTAAAACTCTGTACGCTTTGCATTGCCGGGGCTGTAACACATCTGAACAAAATTCAGGCTGTAAGCCACGGCTTTACTGCAATCGCCCCAATGCTTTTCGGCATAAGTCATAACTTAAAAATACCCCTTTTAAAGAAGGCTTTTGCGAAGCTCTGCACCCGATTTTGCGCTGAGATAAGCAGGAGGTACGTCAAACACTGTCTTGCAGCCTGTCATACCCTCTGAGTTCATTCTTGCCGCCGCACGTGCATAGCAAACAATAACACTTGCAGTAAACTCGGGGTTTGAATCAAGCTTGAGGCTGTATTCGATAATGTGGTTATTCTCAAGGTTTGCGCCTGTCTTACCGCTTCTTATAACAAAGCCGCCGTGAGGAATACCACTGTGATTAGCGTCAAGCTCCTCCTGCGAAATAAAATTAACTGTTGTATCATAATCTGCAAAATAGTTGGGCATTGATTTGATTTCCTGCTCAATTGCCGCTTTGTCTGCACCGTCTTTCGCAACAACGTAGCACTCTCTCGTATGCTTTTCACGTGTTGTAAGCTCAGGATTTGAGCCGCTTCTTACAGCATCAAGGGCTGACTGCACGGGCACCGTGTACTGCTTACCGTCCGCAACGCCGTCAACACGACGGATTGCATCAGAATGGCCCTGGCTGACGCCCTTGCCCCAGAAGGTATAGTCCTTGCCGTCGGGCAGAATTGCACTGCCGTAAAGGCGGTTGAGTGAAAACATACCGGGGTCCCAACCGACAGAGATAAACGCAGTTTTTCCCGAAGCCTTTGCAGCCTCATCAACCCTGTCAAAATGCTCGGGGATTTTTGCGTGTGTATCAAAGCTGTCTACAACATTGAAAAGCTTTGCAAGAGCAGGTGTCTGCTCGGGCAGATCTGTTGCACTGCCGCCGCAGATAATCATAACGTCTATTTCATCGGTCATTTTTTCGGCATCCTCTGCCCTGCACACCTTAACACCGGGTGTGTTGATTTTCACACTCGCAGGGTCACGGCGTGAAAACACTGCAACAAGCTGCATATCATCATTCTGCTTTATTGCGTTTTCAACACCTCTGCCGAGATTGCCGTAGCCGTAAATACCTATTCTTATCATAACCATTGCCTCCGTTCGGTATTTTTAACAACGAAAATATATCACAACAAAAAAAAAGATTCAATAATATTTTTACACAAAATGTATTCATCTTAACCCAAAAATTTCAGCACACAAATATCGTAATACTTCTATAAATCCAGATGAACACCGTCTGCACTTTCGCAGATATGCACAGAATACCGGCCTTTCATTTCGGGGAATGTGGCAAGATATTCACTTGTAACTGTTTCTACTATGCTTTCTTCGTAGTCGGGGTCTATAAGTGCCATACAGCAGCCCTTGAAGCCCGCACCGGAGAAGCGTCCGCCGTAAATACCTTTTGTGCGTGTCATAATATTATATAGCTCTATAAGTTCAGGAGACCCCGTCTCCCAATTATATATGGATGATTTTCCGCTTTCAAAAGAAAGTCTGCCAAATTCTTCAATATCACCTCTGCGCCAGGCTTCAACGCCCTTCTGCACACGCTCAAACTCTGTGTAAAAATGCTCTGCACGCTTGCGCCAATCATCTGGTAGCTTGTCCTTATGTTCAAGGAACACTTCACACGGCACATCGCGAAGATTAGTATCGTCGAACTTATCGTATGGCATACCCGCATAAGCCTTCAATGCATAAGCAGCACTACGGCACTCGTGCACACGCACATTGAAAGCTGAGCCTACAAGACTTCTTTCAAGTCCGCTGAAAAAAATTGCAATTTTATAAGGCTTCATATTCGGATGCTGAGGAATCAATTCGTAGCTGTCATCCAGCATATCCATATAAAGCAGATGGTTCTTTTTGCAGTAAACTTCACAGGACTGGTCAAGCTTACCACAGGAAACACCGACGTAGTCATTTTCAGCCTCTTGTGAAATTGCAATAAGCTCGTGAGCCGTAAGCTCAATACCGTTAATTGAGCAGAGAGCCGACAAAAAGGTTATAATAACGGCTGCCGAAGATGAAAGACCGCCTATGGGCAACTCACCGTCAATAACGGCGCAAAGGCCACGACGAAGAGGGTAACGCTTGTGCAACGCTATTGTGGCACCCCTGAGATGGTCTGCCCAGTCGTCCTGCGGAGTTTCGGGTGTAGCAACAACGTGCCACTGCGCCCTTTTCTCAAACTGAAGCGACTGAATCTCAATAACACCATTCTCTTTGGGCCCGTATGAAATATAAACGCCCTTGTTTATTGCCAGACCGGTAATCTTACCCAGTTGATGGTCACTGTGTGCCCCAATAGGGCAAACCCTATATGGCGTAAAAGCAGTGTTCAATGGCAATTTTCTATATATCTGTTCAAAAATTTCAACCGATTTCATTATAACCTCTTTTTATTGAATGTATTACTTATGAGTTTATCATACAGAGATTAAAAATACAACATTATATAAATAAAAATCCATACGGTATCATCTATAAAAAGATAAAAACAAAAAATTTATAAAAAACTAAACTCTTGATACCTTATCCTGTGTGTGATATAATTCAACTAAAATTTCAATCTCAAACAAAACGGAGACGACGAAATGAAAAGATTTATCAGCTTAATTCTTGTATTTGCTACACTTTTTTCTCTCGGTTTATCAACCTCAGCAGAGGAACCGGCTCAAAGCGAGCAACCGCTCTTTCTTCTGCCCGAAAAGGCAAATGAGCCTACCCAAATAAGAACCCGCAAAAAGGTTGACGGACTTCGTATGTATGTAGACGAAGAAAATCCGTTATTTATGATAAGAAACTGCCCGATATGGGGAGGTCCTCAAACAGGCGAAGCCTTTGCGGAATACGCAATCAAGACATTCTATGCTCTGCCCGAGGATATAAGAAACTTTGCCGTTATTTACATCGACGAAGGAACAACGGATATGACACCTGCAAGACAGCTCGAATTCTGGGATGAGCTGCTTACAATTACAGATGCGGCAAATGTACCGATTGTCTGCCAGTCCGAATGCTTCTGCACAAATAAAACACGTGATCCCTTTACGCAGGAGGAGATTTCTGCCGTATTCAAAAATCACCCCTCGCTCATCGGCTTTGTTCAGGTTGAGCTTTCAACCAACGGTGTAACGAACGAAAAGCTTGCTTATGACGAAGTAACAGAAGATAACGGAGTTAACAAAAACATTCTTGCACGTATGAAATCCTGTGTAAAAGCCTGCGCAGAGAACGGCGGTCTATTCATATGGCAGGATATGGAATACATCTACTACAAAAAAGCAAACTACGTAAACCAACTGCTCAAGGATAAAGAGCTTTACGACCTGCTGAAAAGCAACACTGAAAACATTATCATAATGGATAAGCACAACGGCCACGGCAGACACTTTGCAAGTCAGTCCAACATTCTCGGCTGCTGGCTTGACGACGTATGCGGCAATTGGGGTGTTAACCTCGAAAACTTTCTTTGGTATGAAGAAGGCTTTATTGAATATGACAACATCGGCGTTGCCCCCAACGAGCCAGACCCGATTACAACCGTCAACTATCCCCCTGCACTTTTCGGCATTGATATGATTGCAGACCTTGTAGGCGGTGCAACGGTTTATGCAATAGAGGGCACCTTCAGCAGAGGCGGTCTTTACCATTTCATCAACGGCGAGGTTGTCCTCACCCCAACCTTTTATGACGTCCTTTACCCGATATATCAGATAATACTCAACGGTGCCGTACCCGGCAAAGAAGAGGTAAAGAAAAACATCAAGGTAGCATACAAAATGACAATGCCCCGAGCTTATGCCCTCAGCGGCAACGATGCACATTTGCTCCAGGGACTGTACTGCGACGTATTCACCTTCATTGAAGAAAAGCTTGATGTAACACCTTATTTTGACTGCTCCAAAACGTGGGTACCCTCAACCGGCAGATATTATCTGATTCCCATTCTGCCAATTTATTCAAACCCCGAAGAAGTTTTGCCCGAAAGCCGTATTCTCAACGATTTCAGTTATTTTATAAATCTGCTTTTCATCAACCCCATTAAGACAAAATTTTTCAACAGATATTATACCGAAACTTATGAGGGCGACGGTGTGCTGTTTGATATAAACGATTATGTTTACATTTTCAACAGCAATGAAAACAAGACAATAGATAGTGAACAGAGTGTAAGCTATACCCTGCAGAAGAGTAAGAAAGTAATAAACGCAACCTTTGCCGCTCACACCTATGCAATCGTAAAAGAAAACGACGGCAGGATTGATATTGATCTTTGCAATCTGCGCCTTGACGGTGATGCTATATTAAAAGGCCTCGAGGGCGAAGACCAATTTATGCAAGCCTATGCCGCAGGCGGCAAAATGAATAATCCCAGAGATTTCAGAACCTCGGTAATAGAGATTTCGGGCTTTGATATTCCGCCGAGTGTTAATGCAACCGCCTCAAACGGCGCCAAAGGCAGAGCCGATTGGAATGAAGAAACAAAAACACTCACCTTAACTGTAGTTTCCAACGGCGAAACAAGAATAACAATTGATTAAACATAACAGCGTGTGGACACCCCACACGCTGTTTTTATTCACACAAGGTTCTTTTTGCGATTATGAATCCTTCTATAAGTGCGTATGTGACTGCCGCAATACACAGAGTTGTTTTTAGAACGTGTAATATCCTTACTGTTTTTCCTGCACAGGTAAGCAGATTTATATATCTGCAGATTCGCATAATCATTTCTTTTTCACTCCCTTCAACACAACTGCATGAGCAATAGACGGCACACTTTCGCCCTGAAGCGGAGAAAGCTGTGAGAGAAGTGCGCCCGTACCGACAAAAAGAATTTTTTCAAGTTCGCCGCAGGCAAGGCGGCGCATAAAATGCGTACAGATAACCGCACCGCTGCAGCCACAGCCCGAGCCGCCGGAATTGACGTTACGGTCGTCCATATTGTAAATCATCAGTCCGCAATCTCTGTGCCGCTCGGTAATATCAAGGCCGTAATCCTTATCGAGCAATTTATATAGAAGCCTTGAGCCGACAGCGCCGAGGTCACCCGTAACTATAAGGTCGTACTCCTCGGGCGCAACTCCTCGCTCCCGAAGATGTACAGCTATTGTATCTGCCGCCGCAGGTGCCATTGCCGCCCCCATATTATTTGCATCCGTCACACCAAGGTCGCAGATTTTACCGTAGGTCAGGCTCTCCACCTCTACCCTGCCCTTGCCTTTTGACAACACAGCCGCACCTGCCGCAGTTGCGGTCCATTGAGCCTGCGGAGGCCGCTGTCCGCCGTATTCAAGAGGCAGACGGAACTGCTTTTCTGCCGAGCAGAAGTGCGATGACGTTGCCGCAACCGCTGTTGCAACCGAGCCGCTGTCAACCATAAGAGCGGCAGTTGCAAGCGACAGTGCCATTGTTGAGCACGCACCGTAAAGCCCGACAAACGGGATACCGAAATCCCTTATTCCGAAGGTAGTGCCCATACTCTGCCCGAGCAGGTCGCCTGCAAGAATAAGGTCTATTTCACAGGGCTGTCTGCCCGCCTTTTTTATTGCAGCTTCAACAGCGGCTTTCTGCAGTGCACTCTCTGCCTTTTCCCACGTTTCCTCGTTCATTTTTGCATCTTCAAAAATACGGTCAAATTCATTTTTCATAGGGCCTTCGCCCTCTTTTTTCCCCGCAACACCTGCTGATGCTTCAACATAAACTCTGTCCGTTATCAAAACACTCTGTCTTCCGATTTTTTGCGGCAAAACAATCACATCCTTTTATGATATTTTAAATCGGAAAGCAGTGATATATACAAAAAAGCTGCCTGAAAAAATCAGACAGCTTTTGAATTTGTCAATAATTGAATTTTAAAAATGTCCGCCGCGGATTGAAACCACAACCTCGTCTATCTTCATATAAATAAGGCCGAGAAACTCAACAGCTTTATAGAGCATAGTGCGGAAGAAAACGCTTACGGGGTTATCGTCAAAGCCTTTTGTTTTCTCGATTGTGATGCTGTCGAGAAGCTCACTGTTATCGCCTCTGAAGGTCTTGACAGCCATTGTGGAATCGGTAAACTCAACCGTTGAATAAGTTGTAACATCGGCATTTTCAAAGCCGTATGCAGTATAGGGCCAGAGGTACATATTATCCATAGAGCCCTGGTCACAGCAGGCATTGGTATTGAGATAGATTATGCCGTTGGGGTCTTTGTAGGTCTTGCCGCTTTCAGCCTTGCCTACAACAACACCGTCGCTGATAAAGTTTGAACGGCCCTGCATGTGAGTGTGACCCGTAAAGACTATATCAAGGTCGTACATTTCATATATGGGCTGGAACACTGCGTTGAGAAGAATATTTGTTTCGGGCTCGAGCATTGCAATGCCGGGCGCATAAAGGCCCTGATGCATTACACCGACACGCCACTTTGCATCGGGATTAGCTTCAACAGCCTCCTTTGCCATTGCTCTGTGGTCTGCGGCAGAGCCTGAGCAAGCATCAAAAACAAGGTAGAGCACATCACCGTATCTGAACCAGAAATCACGGTCAAGGCCTGTGAAATACTTGCCGAAAAACTCGTTGGGCATATGAGTGTAATACTCATACATCATACCCTTTTTATCGTGGTTACCGATTGCAAGTGCCAACGGCAGACTGCGTGTGTATTCGGGCATAAGCAGTGTCTGCCATTCGTCAGCAGCCTTGCCTGTTGAGGTGTTGTCGCCGGGTGAGAGAAGGAAGCTTATATCGGGATTTTTTGAGAGTGCTTCGTCAAGCACACTCTGCCAGACGTAGCCGATTCTTGACTGCTCCTCGGGATTATCCGTGCTCTGTCCGCCAATCTGGATATCGCCGATAACCATCATTTTATAGCTTTCAAAGCCTTTTGATTCATACTTGTATGCTTCGCTCCAGCCGTCTTCGCCAAGCCACTGATAGTAGTATGTTGTGTTTTCTTTAATACCTGTAACCGTAACACGGCAGACAAGCTGCTCATCGTTTTCGGCAGGTGTAGTTTCACCCTTGAACACAGTTGCACCGCTCATATCCGCATTCTTGGAAAGCTTCACCTGCGGGTCTGCCTTAGCCTTTGCGGCGTGCCAGCAGAGGTTGAGCTGAGTCTGGTCAGCACCTACACAGAGCGTGGGAAGTGTATTTTCATCTCGCAGATTTGCATATACGTCATCCCACTCTGCCTTGGTAAGCGACTTATCGTCAAATGCCGCAGAGGATGCAAAAACGCTTTGCAAAAGGATAACTGCCGATAAAACGGCGGCGATAAATTTGAATGTACGCTTCATAAATATTACCTCCCGAATAAAATTATAAATCTATTTTAGCATATTAAAGCTGATATTACAAGTTTGCATTCTGATTTTTTTCCATACGCTTCCAATTAAAGAATCCGTAAAGGTCATTTGCCAAAAATGCCGCAAAGCAAAAAACCATAGGCACAAAAGAAGCATCTGCCCTGCTTGCAATAATCCACAGCACAATCAACACCGCATCGTTTGCCGAATAGGCAAGCGCATAGTAGGGGCTTCTGAAAAAGGTGAGCCCCGAAGCCAGAAAGCTCGTTGTGACCGACACCGTGCTCGGCACGAGCGAATTGTTACCGAGCGCTTTAAGGATGAACCAGAAAACTGCCGTTGTAACCGCCGCACCTGCAACAAGAACGGTTTTCTGCTTTTTTGAAAGTCGGCTCACCTCAACCTCTGATGTTTCTTTGTAAGGGTGTTTAAGCCACGAAAAAACCGCCATAAGCGCAATAGGCGCCGTCATACCAAGATAGGTTATCATCTCGCCGTAATAACGAAATTCATACGATATTACACCATAAAGCACGGCAAAAACAACAGTCAGAAGCTGACCGATTACGTTGCCCTTGGCAACAAAAATAAGCGCCGTTACCCCAACCAAAGAAGCGGTAAGGTTGAGCACATCTCCGCCGCTTAAAGCAAACGAAGCGGTTACTGTTACAACCGAACACACCCAAAGTATCCATTCAAATTTTGTGAGTGATTTGACCGATTCAAGTATTTTCATAAAAGCTTTCTCCTTAATAAAAACAAAAAACACCCGTGCGGCACATCTTCAAAGACCTAACGATGTGACCGAAACGGATGCAACGCATCTGCGCTACCCGGTGGCAACCGAATATTTTTTTCGATATTTTATCACAGCTTTCTTTTTCTGTCAAGGTGTGATAAAATCCATAAGGGTGAGTAAAATGACACAAATACAGAAAATGCTTTTTGACAGGCAGGACTCGGCATACCGCGAGTTTCACAGCAGACTTATGCCCGAAATTGACAAAGAGAAGATTATGGGTGTGCGCACACCTGAATTAAGGAAGCTTGCAAAGCAGCTTTACGGCACTAAAGAGGCAGAAGGCTTTATGCAAACCCTGCCTCACGAATACTATGACGAAAACAATATGCACGCATTTCTTATCGAGCAAATAAAAGATTACGATACGGTTATCTTAAAGCTTAATGAATTTCTGCCCTTTGTGGATAACTGGGCAACCTGTGATATGATGCGGCCTAAAACATTCAAAAAACATCTGCCCGAGCTTAAAGAAGAGTGTCTTAAATGGATAAAAAGCGATAATACTTACACGGTGCGTTTTGGCATAGTAATGCTGATGACACATTTTCTCGACAGTGAATTTGACCCTTTGCTTTTAAAAGAGGTATCGCTTATAAGATGTGATAAATACTACGTAAGTATGGCTGTTGCCTGGTATTTTGCAACGGCACTTGCAAAGCAATATGACTCTGCACTGCCTTTTGTTGAAAGCAGATGCCTCGACAATGCAACTCACCGCCGCACAATACAAAAAGCAAAAGAAAGCTACCGACTGACAAACGAGCAGAAATTATATCTGAAATCGCTTGTTTAAAATCTCATATTCCGCTAAAAATAACGTATAACAAGCTCAGTTAATTTTTGTTATATTCAGCGACTCTATTGACTAAAAGGAACTAAAAATATATAATCTTGTTAAGAAATAAAGTAGGGAAGTGTTGCCTGCCGCAGCATTTCCGCCATCAATACATTCCGGAGGAATACTGATATGAGAAACGTAATGAATTTCAACACAGGCTGGCTTTTCTCAAAGTCTGCCGACAGCATCCCCTCTTCACTCCCCACCGATTGGGAACAGCTTAACCTGCCTCACACCTGGAACGCTGTTGACGGACAGGACGGCGGCAACGACTATCATAGAGGTACCTGCTACTATGCAAAGCAGTTTGCCAAGGCAGACCTGCCCGCAACAGACTGCACCTATCTTGAAATAAAGGGTGCAAACTCCTCTGCAGAGGTTTACCTCAACGGCAAAAAGCTTATGTCGCACGACGGCGGCTATTCCACTTGGAGAGTTAACCTCACAGACGACCTGAAGGAAGACAACCTGCTTGTCATTGCCGTTGACAACTCACCCAACAACTACGTTTATCCGCAGATGGCAGACTTCACCTTCTACGGCGGACTTTACCGTGACGTAAACATCATAGGTGTAAGCAGCTCTCACTTTGACCTTGATTATTACGGCGCACCCGGCATAAAGGTAACACCCGAGGTTGAGGGTAAAAATGCTGAAATTGATATAGAAGTATATGTCACAGATAAAAAAGACGGTCAGACCCTGCGTTACACTATTCTTGATGCAGAGGGTAACGTTGTTGCAACAAAAACAACAGACGACACCGACGAGGATTTTGACATTGAAAACGTCCACCTCTGGCACGGCAAAAAGGACCCCTATCTTTATACTGCAACAGTTGAGCTTCTTGACGGCGACACAGTGCTCGACAATGTAAGCGCACGCTTCGGCTGCCGCACCTTCAAGGTTGACCCCGAAAAGGGCTTCTTCCTCAACGGCGAGAGCTATCCCCTGCGCGGTGTATCACGCCATCAAGACAGATGGGGCATAGGCAACGCTCTGCTTCACGAGCATCACGAAGAGGATATTGAGCTTATTCTCGAGGTAGGCGCAAACACAATCCGCCTTGCGCACTATCAGCACGACCAGTATTTCTATGACCTGTGCGATGAAAAGGGTCTTGTAATCTGGGCAGAGATTCCCTACATTTCAAGACATCTTCCCGACGGCAGAAAGAACACAATCAGCCAGATGACAGAGCTTGTTGCACAAAACTACAACCACGCTTCAATCTTCTTCTGGGGACTTTCAAACGAGATTACAATGGGCGGTTCAGAGGATCCCGACCTTATTGAAAACCACAAGATTCTCAACGACCTTGTTCATAAAATGGACAGCACCCGCCTTACAACAATTGCCGTTGTTTCAATGTGCGGCATCAACGCTGCTTACCTTAAAATACCGGACCTTGTTTCGTACAACCACTATTTCGGCTGGTACGGCGGCGACACGTCAATGAACGGTCCGTGGTTTGACAAATTCCACGCACAGCACCCGAATATTCCGATTGGTATGAGCGAATACGGCTGTGAAGCTCTCAATTGGCACAACTCAAGTCCCTCACAGGGTGACTATTCGGAAGAATACCAGGCATATTACCACGAAGAGCTCATCAAACAGCTTTTCTCACGCCCGTACATCTGGGCAACGCACGTATGGAATATGTTTGATTTCGGTGCAGACGCAAGAGCCGAGGGCGGCGAAAACGGCCAGAACCACAAGGGTCTTGTAACGTTTGACAGAAAATATAAGAAAGATTCCTTCTATGCATACAAGGCCTGGCTTTCTGACGAGCCCTTCGTTCACCTTTGCGGCAAGAGATATATTGACAGAGTTGAAGACGTAACAAAGGTTACGGTTTACTCAAATCAGCCCGAGGTTGAGCTGTTTGCAAACGGAAAGAGCCTTGGCAAAAAGACTGCGGCTGACCACTTCTTCTATTTTGATGTGCCCAACGCAGGTGAGACAACACTCACCGCAGTTGCAGGCGAATTTAAGGACGAGAGCGTAATCCGCAAGGTTGACAAATTCAACGAAGATTATCTTCTCCGTGAAAAAGGCGCTGTGCTCAACTGGTTTGACGTAACTGAGCCGGAGGGCAGACTTTCGCTCAACACACCCATAAGCGAGGTTATGAAGACCTTCAAGGGTAAGCTTGTTCTGCTTTCGGTAGGCAAGATTATTATGAAGCAGATGAAGGCAAACTCCAAAAACAAAGAAGGCGGCGGATTCTCCGTTGCAGGTGTAAAGCCCTCGCCCGATATTGTAAAAATGCTCGGCGGATTCTCAATTCTCAGAGCCTCCAGCATGATGGGTATGATAAACGTAAGCATGACAAAAGAACAGCTTCTTGACATAAACAAAAAGCTCAACAAGATTAAGAAAAAGAACTGAACAGGAGAAAACAAATGAAGCTTTCATTCCGTTGGTACGGCGAATCAGACCCGATTTCGCTCCAATATATCCGACAGATTCCGAATATGAAATCAATCGTCAGCGCAGTTTACGACGTTAAACCCGGCGAAGTATGGCCGGAGGAATCGATTGCAAAAATGGCAAAGCAGTGTGAAGAAAACGGCCTTGTTTTCGACGTTGTTGAATCAATCCCCGTGCACGAAAACATCAAGCTCGGCAGAGGCAATGTTGACGAGCTGCTTGAAGTATACTGCGAGAATATACGCCGCTGTGCAAAGTACGGCGTAAAGTGTGTCACCTACAACTTTATGCCCGTGTTTGACTGGACTCGCACACAGCTTGACAAGGCAGCAGCAGACGGCTCAACAAGTCTTGTTATGTACTGGGACCAGATGAAAAACTTAAATCCTCTTACCGATGATATACATCTTCCCGGTTGGGATGCAAGCTACTCTCAGGCAGAGGTCCGTGAGCTTATCACCGCTTACGGCGAGCTTGGCGAGGAGGGACTCTGGAAAAATCTTGAAAGTCGGATCGTAGCCATGTCGT
>JAZUOH010000002.1:0-31579 GCA_045604525.1 Acutalibacteraceae bacterium | reverse complement strand
GGATCCCTCGACAGAGCCCTCGACAGAGCCCTCGACAGAGCCCTCAACGGATCCCTCAACAGACCCTTCAACGGATCCCTCGACAGAGCCCTCGACAGAGCCCTCGACAGAGCCCTCAACGGATCCCTCAACAGACCCGTCAACGGATCCCTCAACAGACCCGTCAACGGATCCCTCAACAGACCCGTCAACAGACCCGTCAACGGAGCCTTCGACAGACCCTTCAACGGATCCCTCAACGGAGCCTTCAACAGACCCCTCAACAGACCCGTCAACGGAGCCCTCAACGGAGCCCTCAACGGAGCTGTCAACAGATCCCTCGACGGAGCCCTCAACGGAGCTGTCAACAGATCCCTCGACAGAGCCCTCAAATAATCCCGGTCTCAAACCCGGCGTTATTATAGAGTCTTTTGCAGGCATACTGTCTGATGTCGGAACAGCTATTGAGTCTTTGATTGATAAGCTTACAAGCTCTGACTCAAATAACGGCGACACTGACGATAAGGACAACAACAGCAACGGCACGGAAAACAGCACCGATAACAGCGATGATGATACGGATATCGATGCAGACAGTAACGGAAAAATCCCCGATACGGGCAGAGAAGCCGACACGTCAGTTGCTTTTGTAATTTGCTTTGTAAGCTTTGCAGTGGCGGCAGTTTTGGTCCGCAAGAGAAAGATCTGCACTGAGTAATAAAAACAGATAAAAAATAAAACAAGCACGGCAGCGGTTCATTCAAAACTCTGCTGTGCTTGTATTTTTTTATTCTTCCACCGCAATTATGTCCCACGGTGTTATGATGCCAAGCAGTCTTTCGTCGGCTCTGCCGTTGGCGGTTAAAAATGTCATACCTATGCGCTTGCCGTGTTTGAAGGCTCGTTCAAATTCGTCCTCAAGGTCATCAACAAAAGCTTTATTTTTAAAGAAAATAAACTGGTTTTGTTCCCTTTCTTCAAGTGCTGTGAAATCGCTTATGTCCCGAAAGGTCAGCTCGTCAGATACCGAATTCTGTTCGGAGTGGGCAAGGTAATTGAACACCGAGTTTTCATCAAAAACGCCTATAACAACTCCGTTTTTGAGAATCGGCACCTGTGTGAAACGGTTTTGACGCATGGTTTTGATTGTCGGCTTAACTTTACCGTCAAGCGGCTGCCAGAAAACGTCCTTTAATCCAACCTGAATGTCGCAACACCTGGGTCTGTTTTCAACCTTTCTTATCAGCAGGGATATAAAATCAATCATACCTTGGCTTGGCTCAACAGCATAGCTGCCGTTAATCTTTTTCTTGTGGCTGAGCAGGTTGCGCACATCCTGGCAGTAGCGGATATCCTCTTTGTGTTTTCGGAATTTTTCGTTGTTGCTCAGGTAATATGAAATCGAATCTCTTTCGTCAAGGTTATATGCTGAGCGTACAGCTTCCTCAAGCTGTTTGTATTTGTCTAAAAACAAATCTGTATTGTTCATCCCAAACACCTCGACAGTATTATACTATATCCTCAGCGTGTATACAAGCAGTTAAGCTTACTTTAAGAGCTTTTTAAATTCATAAAGGCTGATTTTTAAATAAAAATGAGAAAGCCGCTCGTTATGAAAACGGGCGGCTTAGCTTTTGCAGGTTTTGTTTTTGGCTTAATTATTGTGTATTAGTTCAGTAGGATATCTGTTGCCAGCCGTCGATTATTACTTCTTCGTTTTCATCGAGGTGGCTCATGAGTCTGTATTTGTTGCCGCTGTCGCCTCGGGCAGTGCCGTCGGAAAAGGCAATTATTCTGTCGCCGTTTGAAAGGGTTGCCGTGTACATATAGTCTTCTCTTACGTAAGATATTTCAGTTAGCATAAATTCTCTCCTTTTCGTTTATCGCAAAAGCCATAGTATAAATCGCAATAAAGCGAAAAGGTATCTTATAAAAAATAAAAAAGCCCCGAAAATTCGGAGCTTTTAAGGCTTTAATAACCGAAGGTTATGACGTTTGAAACGTTGTCGATTTTCTGCACGGAGAAGATATTCTTCTTCGCATAGTGGATACAGGTTACACGGTAATCATAGCCCGAGGGGACGGTGACGGATTTGGCGAGGTTATAAGCACCGGCATCCCAATACAAATCTTCATAAGTAATATAATCGGACCATGTGCTGCCGTTTATTGCCCTGCGCTGAATAACAACCTCTTTAAAACCAGCTTTCACAACCTGCGATGTTCCCGTCGTTAAACCAGCAATGTTCAACGTATTTGTTCCGCTTTTTGAAATTGCTATTGCATACGCTGCTATCAAACCGGTTGCACGACTTTCTTCGTCAACCGTATGGATAGTGTTGTTTGATAAAATAGCGTTGAATTCTTCCCGGGTCAATATCAGGTCCTGCCATTCGGGTGTCTGTTCATCCTGTGCAAAGGCAGTGGGCACAAGGGTAACAATAACCATAACAAGAGAAATGACTGAGAGAAGAATTTTTTTCATAAGCTTTATATCATCCTTTAACATTTATTGTTTCGGCAATTGAAACCATAGTGTCAAAATCGCAATTAAGGCTAATCTGATAATTCGTGTTACCTTTGCAATAGTTAATATACGATTCTTTGCCTTCACCAAACACAATTATCTCTATATTGTCAATTGTGAAATTTTTGATATTTCTGTATGTTTCATACGGAACATTAACCTTACCGTTTGTCATATCGTGTCCGGTGTCTTTATACTGGGTTACAGTTATTAAGCCGGATATTTTTTGCTGTGTATTATCAAGAGAAATTAAAGCAGTCGTTATATGCTCATCTTCCTCAATTTGAACATCTTTCTTATATTCATCACCGAGCAGAGCTTCAGGCAGCATAAAGCTGTCGAGGTTATCTGCATCAATAACAGCTTCATTTGTGGGTGTTTCTGCCGATGTCGGCTTATCTTTATTCAAATCGATTTTGAAGAAATCCGAATAAAAGCCGATTATGCCGTTTGACGAATTGCTGTTGAACAGCTTTGCGCCTACGGGCAGTGCTACGACAAACCCGAGCATAAACACAGCCGCAATAAGCAGAATTTTGCCAACCGTAACCTTGCGCTTTGCGGACTTGGGCTCGGTTGCTTCTTCCTGCGCCGGAATACCTTCGGTGAGTGCAGCTGCACAAATATCAACCAGGTTCGTGTTCATTTCTGCAGGTGTCTTTTCAAGCTCGGCATCCATAATAGCCGTGATATCTTCTCTTGTAAATTTCATTTCTTTTTCTTCAAGTATTTCCTTCAACTTAAGAACATCTATTTTATCCATCAAATCTGCCATGATGAACTCCTTCTATACTATATATCGTAATTTTTGAAAAAGGTAACGCACTTTTTGAAAAAAATTTTATTTTTTCGTTTTTGCTAGCTTTTTTATCTTGCCAAACAGCCTGTATTTGCGCTGTTTTACACTGTTTTCGTTTGATGCAGTAAGCAGTGCAATCTCTTTATAAGTTTTGTTTTCATAAATTATATAATAAAGCAATTGCTTCTCTTCGTCGGTTAACTCTTCCTTTAGTATGTCTCTGAGATTTTCAAGCATTTCACGGTCGAATATTTCATCCAACGGGTCATATTCATAAGGCAAGCCTATGTCCTCATATTTTGCCACGTATGTAACTTTTGACTTATTATTCTGAGTATATTTCTGCTTTAAAAGGTTGTTGAGTGTGCCGTACAGCCACGCCTGAGGGTATTCTATTCCGCCATCCTGGTCAACCTTTTTGCACAGAATAAGGAAGAGCTCCGAAAGCACTTCTTCTCTGTCTTCCTCGGGTCCCGACAGCCTCGCATTGCAAACCTTGCGCAGTTGCTTCTCATAACACTCCCACAGCTCGGCACAAAACTGTTTTTGCGATTCGTTCATATAATAACTCCTCGTTTCAGTATTTTTACACTTTAAAGTATTTAGGTGCTATTATATACAATTCTGCGAAAAAATGCAAATGTTTGTTGAATAGTGGCGGTAGAAGTCGTGCACTTTGTAAACATATGCAAATTTTATAGTGAATTTTTGTGCAAAGTAATTATAACCCTCAACCGAAGCTGAGGGTTATAATTCAAAACATATTTACCGTGTCTGTGATAGTTTTTAATAAACTAAAATCCATATCTTCAAATTCTTTTGCGGTAAGCTTTTGGCCTGTGAGTGTGTGAAGCCAGGTGGCTGCGGCGGCATATCTGCCGTAATCCTCAGACAGGTGGAACGTATCACGGCACAGCGAAAGGCCGCCGTTTTTCAAGTCGAATTCCTTTGTGTTTTCACGCAGGTGCTGTATTACCGTGCCTGCAGGAATTATTTCTGCGCCGATTGCTTCTGCCGCTTCGGTTGAAGCTTTTTTAATGCAGTCGTACATTTTATCGCTGTCACATCCGTAGTTCGGAAAGCCCGGGTGCTGTGAGCCTGTTTCATAGCTCCACGTGCGGTGAAAATAAAGCTTTGCCTGTGGCTGAGCTTTTTTTACCGTTTGGGCAAGTTCAGTCAGATACGGCTCGTATGTTTCAAACATACCGCTGTATGTGCTTGCCTGCTGAAGCGTAACAACGTCCCACTTGTCCGCTTCCAGCGCCTCAGCGATACTGATTTTTCGTTCAGCTTCATTGCCGTTTATTTCATAGTCATAATAAGCGTTGTTTTCTTTTACATTTAGCCAATGTGTTTCAAGACTGCAACCGCCTATAAAGAGGTTAGCTGTCTGAATATCATAGCCGTTGAGCTTTGCAAGGCTGTGAAGAAACCTGTGCGCATCTGTAGAAAAGCTGTTGCCGATTGATAAAATTTTCATTGTCCGTTTCTCCTGTCGAGTCTTCTGTTCCTGAAATAAAGCACAAGGTCAGCACTGACCATTACAAGATTAAGAAAATAGAAAAACAGCACATACCATTTATCATCAATTGCCGCCATATAAGCTTCGTTCATAAACTTTGCGGCGATGCCCGCAATATAGCCCAGGATTATTAGACACAGAAAAACAGGGCTCTTGCCCTTGGCTGTGCGCGCTTTGTATGATTTTATGACGTTAAAAGGCCACGATGCACCAAAGCATATTATCATTATAACTTCTAAAATTTCTGCCATTTCAAATCCCTCCAAAGTATAAATTTATTATAACATAAAAATTTAAATTTGGAATAGGAATGCGGAAAATTACAGTTTAACTGAATGCAGAATGCAGAGTTAAGAATGCAGAATGTTGGGAGGGCTTCGCCCTCACTCATTATAACAATCGCTATAAATCAATATTTTATAAAATCGGAGCGAAGCGACCCTTCGTTCTGCACTCTGCATTCTACATTCTTAACTCATCTCGACAAACTCTAATTTTAATGTTGCAGTGCGGACTGCAAAACCGTATATAACCTCACTTTTTACAAGGTTTATTTTAACGTAATGGTGAGGATTACTGCGTACCTTCGGGAGAGATGCTAAATGCCGAAAAATAAAAGACACTTGCATACGGACGGTTGCCGTGTCAAGTGTCCTTTTTATTATTCCTTGTTCTTTAATTCTATTGTAAACGTTGTACCTTCTCCGGGGGCACTGTCTACCTTGATTCTGCCGTTACACAGCCTTATAATGCGGTAAACGATTGAAAGACCGAGGCCGAGGCCGCTGCCGGATGAGGTTGAGCTGCCCTGATAATATTTGTCAAAAATACGCTGTGTCATTTCGGGCGGCATACCGACGCCGTTGTCGGATATTATAGCGGTTATTTTGTCTTCATCCTGAGCAAGGCTTACTTTTATTTCACCGTTATTCGGGGTGAATTTGATGGCGTTGTTGAGAAGATTCAGCCACAGATGCTGCATAATATCTTCATCGCCGTTGTACGTTACCTCGTTTATATCGCCGACAACGTTTATATTCTTTTCGCTCCATTGGTTTGAAAGCATTATTACACAGCGGCGAAGCTGTTCGTCGAGCGAATACGGTTTTGTGTCGGCAAGTATATTTTGTGACTCGAGCTGTGAAAGCAGAATTGTGTTGCTCGAAAGCTTTGAAAGTCGCTCAGCTTCATCGGCAATTATGCGAAGATAGCTTGTTTTTTCCTCTTGGGTAAGTGTGCCTTGGTCGTCAAGCAGAATCTGCGCAAAGCCTTTAATTGATGAAATAGGTGTTTTGAATTCGTGCGAGTAGCTGTTTACAAAGTCGCTGCGCAGCATGTGCACATTTTCAAGCTCTTTGCTCAAGCGGTTGATATCTATGGCAAGATTTCTGAAAACCGTATATTTGCCTACCTTCAGCTTATGGCCGTATTCGCCGTGAGCCAGCTTTTCAATCGAGTTGTAAATTTTCTCAAGGTGACGCTTGGTTGCGCTGTATTGAAGCAGCATAAAAACGCCGAGAATAAGTATCAGCACGGCAAGAAAGCCGAGGAGCCTTAACGGGTCAAACTGTGGCGTATCTCTGAAATATTTACTTACGGCATCCATAACAATTGTGGTGAAGCCGCTTATGCCGAGCATTATAAAGGTCTGCAACACGTACCAACGTGACAGACCTCTGTTAAGCTGAATATCCTTTACTGTCGTCGGGGTTTGGTTCTTGCGTTTTCTTTTCTTTTTCATTTGTTTATCTCAACCTTATAGCCGAAGCCCTTGATTGTAATTATTTCTATTTCAGTGCAGATGCTGAGCTTGTTTCTCAAACGGTTGATATGGGTTTTGATTGTATCCTCGGTGCATTCCGAATCAATGCCCCATATTTCGTCAAGGAGCTGTTTTTTTGTGAATATCTTGCCCGGGTAGGAGAGAAATTTGTAAAGCAGGTCGAATTCCTTGCGTGAAAACGGAACAACCTCGCCCTTGTAGGTTGCTATGTGTTCAGCCTCGTCAATAGAAAGATCTCCAACCTTGATAAGCCTTTCGGTTGCTATTCTTGCTCGGCGGAGCAGTGCGTTTACACGCAAAAGAAGCTCGTCATAATCTACAGGCTTTGTTACGTAATCGTCCGTGCCGAGGTTGTAACCCTCACGCTTGTCCTGCAGGGTCTGCTTGGCGGTGAGAAGCAGTACGGGTGTATTGAAGCCCTCGCTTCTGATGCGCTGAAGCAATTCGTAGCCATCCATATTCGGCATCATAATGTCGCTGATGACAAGGTCTATGTGGCGGGAATAAAAAACGTCAAGCGCATCAAGCCCATCGTTTGCACATACAACCTCAAAATACGGCTTGAGCCTCGTTTCGGTTAAAAGCTGTGTGTTTTTATTATCTTCAACTACAAGTATTACAGCCATAATTATCACCTTATACTGATAGATTTGCAAATATATCATATCACTTATGCAACATAATTGCAACACGTCGTTTACTCGGGTGTTACAAAGCGTTTACAATCGTGTTACGGTATGATTGTAAAATCGCCTTGCAGTCGGGGAATGGCAGAAGCCTCGGTTGCACATTTCAAGGTGTTTACACAATACCTTTCTATATTCCCTTTTTGTGTAGCCCGTGAGGGCAAAAGAAATAACCGCAGTTATAAACTGCGGTTATTTCTTTTGTTTTTCCTTTTCAAAGTCTTTTAAATATGCTATAATCAAAAAAAGTGAAAACGGAGGTTATCTTTATGAATAAAGAAAAGCTTATTGAAACACAAGGCTGGATACGCTCGCAGCTTGATTCCTGTGCGGATTTCTGGCTGAAAAACGGTATGGATAACGTTCATGGCGGCGTTTATACCTGCCTGGACAGAGAGGGCAAGATTTTTTCATCCGATAAAAGCGTATGGATGCAGGGCAGATGCGGCTGGATTTATGCCTGGCTTTGCCGTACATACGGTGTTAAGGAAGAATGGCTCAAGGCATCAAAAAGCTGCCTTGATTTCCTTGAGGAGCACTGTGTAAACCGCGAGGCAGGGGATAGGCTCTATTTTACCGTTACAGAGGACGGTCTGCCTCTCAGACAGAGAAGATACTGCTTTTCAGAGGCTTTCTACTGCATTGCAAATGCTGAGTATTACGGCATAACGGGCGAAAAAGAACACCTTGAGCGTGCACTCAAGGCTTACGATATGTATTGGAACCTTAACCATGGTATGCCTGACCCTACGGGTATGGGCCCGAAAACAGTGCCCGAAACACGCAGCGGCAGAGCACTCGGCATTCCTATGATTCTGCTTAATGTCACAGCTGTGCTCAAGCGTGTTAACCCCGAAAATGCAAAGCTGTATGACGATAGAGCAAATGAATGTGTAAATGATATTCTCAAGTATCATTTCAAGCCTGAGCTCGGCTGTACGCTTGAAAACGTTGCGCCGGACGGTACCGCAAGGCTTAACTATACCGACGGCAGAATGGTAAACCCCGGCCACGACATTGAGTGCAGCTGGTTCCTGATGGAGCGTGCAAACGAAACGGGCGATAAAGAGCTTTATAAAAAAGCCGTTGAGATTTTTGATCTTGCGTTTAATGCAGGCTGGGATAAGGAATACGGCGGCATTCTCTATTTTATTGATTGTCTGGGCAATCCTCCCGAAGCTTATGAGCACGATATGAAGCTCTGGTGGCCGCATAACGAAGCGCTTATCGCTTCACTTATGATTTACCGTGACACGGGCGATGAAAAATATCTTGATATATTCTATTCCGTGCTCGATTACTGCAAGACTTATTTTGCCGATGAGCCCTACGGCGAGTGGTACGGCTATCTTCGCCGTGACGGCAAGCCCACACAGCCTGCCTGCAAGGGAAGCACCTTCAAAGGCCCGTTCCACGTGCCGAGATGTCTGTCGCTTGTAGATTTGATGATAAGCGAGATTCTCGATAAATAATGTTTCTGTGATAATTAAGAGGCTGTAATGGTGAAAATAACAAAAATTGTTATAACCGGTGGCCCGTGTGCGGGCAAATCTTCTGCGATGCAACGCATCAAAGAAGAAATAAGCAAGTACGGTTATACGGGGCTTTTTGTTCCGGAAACTGCAACTGAGCTTATTACAGGCGGAGTTGCGCCATGGACATGCGGTACAAATGTCGAATACCAGCTTTGTCAGATGAAGCTTCAAAAGGCAAAAGAGGCTGTGTTTGATAGCGCAGCACGTTCGATGAATACAGACAAGGTGTTGATAGTCTGTGACAGAGGAGCTATGGACAACAAGGCATATATGAGCGATGAGGAATTCAGTTATGCTCTTGAAGTGTTAGGCGAGAACGAAAGTGAGCTGCGTGACAGATATGATGCCGTGTTTCATCTTGTGTCAACAGCTCTCGGCGCCAAGCAGTATTACACGGTTGAAAATAATGTGGCCAGAAAGGAAAATGCCGAACAAGCTGCTTATCTTGACAGAAAGGTGCTTGAAGCATGGAATGGCCATCCGAACTTGCGTGTGATTGATAATTCAACTGATTTCAATGGCAAGCTTGACAGACTTATTGCAGAGATACTTTCTTTTCTCGGCGAAACAGACAGCTGTGATATCAAGTGAAGAAAAATAAAAAACAGCCCTTTAAGGCTGAAATCCAAAAGATGCTTATAATTGAAATAACCCTTGATTGATGTTTCTTTACACATTCAATCAAGGGTTATTTCTGTTCACTCTTAGTATCTAACATCATTTGTTTACCTCTCTTTCTTCGTATCGTCCAATCTTCATTTTTTACACCTAATCCGTTTTTCCATTACACTTTTTTCACTTTTTTCTTGTAAGCAAGATTTACTTGATGTTTACGGCGGATTGTTTTGTTTTTTATGAAGATTGTTTCTGTGGCTCTTTAAAGCTTTTGGCTGTTTTATTTATTGTTTTTGCTTTAAGCTTTTGTTGAGCCGGAATGGTTTACTTGTACATCGGAACCACCTCAGTTTTAGTACAGGAGTTTTTTACTTATTTGTACATCGGTACCACCTCAATTTTATTTTTGGGGTTTTACTTGTACATCGGTATCACCTCTCTGTGTCTATAATATAGCATAAGTTTTTTGAGTTTGCAAGATGTAATTTTGTACAAAGTTAACTAAAACTAATTGTGCAACACACAGAAATACAGCAACATAACGAAAAAAGTGTTGACATCTGTATATGTGCTGTGTTATAGTATAAGTGTTGGGGTGCAAATTTGCCCCCCTATTTTTATTTATTATATTACATTAGACATAAGTAACAGCCTGCAAAGATTTTTGAAAAAATTCAATGCAGGCTGTTGTTTTTTATTTATTTGCTTTTTTTGCTTTTTTTCAGATGTTTTCTTTCTTTTGTTATTACTTTGTCAAAGGCGGCAAGTATACCGGGCAGAATGAATACAATAAGCACTATTGCCGAGAATACACCGATTGAAATTGTGCGGCATATCTGGGAGATTGTCGGGTCGGAATAGAAGGTTGCGATGATTGCGGTTACAAGCACCATTATTAGTCCCGAGGTCATTATAGTGTGTATTGAGCCTTTGTATGCCTGCTTGAGTGCTTCCTTGGGCTCGAGGTTTTTACGGTGCTCACGGTAGTAGTTGGTGAGCAGTATGCCGTAGTCTATTGTAGCACCCATCAATATACATTCAACAATCAGCAGTGCAAGGAAGTATATGCTGTAGCCCTGCCAGCCTACGACTGTTACCGTGATGTATACGCCGCACTGAACAATAAGCACAAGCAGCAGCGGAATTATCATAGAGCGGAACGAAATTGCAACGATAATGAAAATTGCAATTGAAGTGAGCAACGTTATGAGCAGAAGCTCGCTGTCAAAGCTTTGTGACATTTCGTGCGTCATAGGCGAGTTGCCGATAAGATAAATATCGTTTGCCATGGTAGCTTTTGCGGTTGATTGAAGCTGTGAAATAAATTGCGCTGTCTGCTCGGATTCAACAGGGTAGGAGGTGTTGAATATCATTCGTGAGTATGTGTCGCCCTTGAGCATTGCAATGCCGCCTGTTAGCGTTTCTTTAAAGCCGCCGAGCTGTGATTTCATATCGTCGCTTATAATGGGCGCAAAAGAGGGGTTATTTACAAACTCGTTCGCAAGATGGTTGAACAGCAGCTCAATGCTCAGCTTGTTTTCACTGTCGGAAGTTGTTGCAGCTGCGTGATAGAGATAAATAAGCTCAACCGTTGCTTTGTCAAGCACGCCTTCGCCCGCAAGTGAGGTGAGAAGTGCGGTCATTTCTGTGCTGTCAAGCTTGATGCCGCTTACAACAGTGTTTACCATTTCTTTAGCTGAGCCGAGAGTTGATTTCATATCGGGCTCAATCATTGCCGAGTATTCGGGGCGGTTAAGCACACCGCTGCTCAGATAATCAAGCAGTGATTTTACGGAAACTTTCCACTTTGACGTGTCGCCGTACTGTGTGATGTGAAGCAGATAAAGCTGCTTGAGCTGAGCCGAATCCATACCGATAAGCTCTGCAAGCTCCGTGTGAGTATATGCCTTGCCCTCAATCGTGCCGTTTATAATCTTTTGAGCGAGGGGGAGCATCTGCATATTTTCTTCGCTCATCATTGATGAGAAGCGGTCAGCGTTATTTACAACAAAGTTTATAACCTGCTGTAACGTAAGCTTTCTTGAAGCACCGTTTATAAGGTCTACCGAATTGTTTTCATCTGTATAGCCTATATAAAGCAGACGCATCTGGCTCGGCTCAATGCCGAACATTGCTGACATCTCGTCTGCCGTGCGGGGCTTTGTAACCTCTGCTTTGTTTGTATAAGTCTTCAGCGTTTCGAGCTGTGCGAGAGTTTCTTCATCAAACATTGATGCGTACATCTCGTTTTTAGAAACGTCATTTATAACAAAATCGGCAAAGGCGGCAAGTGTCATTGTGCCGCAGTCAACTTTGCCGTTTTCACTGAAATACAGCAACATCATGCTTTCAACCGTTTCTTCATCAATTCCGAAGAATTCCGAAAGCTCTTTTGCACTGAGCGGCTTTGTGAGACTGTCTGCATTCTTAAAAGGCTCAAGTCTGCCGAGCTGTGCACGCATATCTTCGTTAATGTAGCCTTCAAAAGCCTTGTTGCCGGCAATATTATCTGTTAAAAAGCTGATAAAATCTGACATTGAAACGGGCTTTATACTGCCGTCGTAATAGCTGTAATATATAAGGTCAAGCATCGACTTGTCAATCTCAATGCCCTGTGCCATATCTACTCCGAAGGCGGTGCTCAGGTTGTCTATGGAATTGAGCATTTCGGCTGAGGTGTATTTTTTGCCGAGCATATTCGGGTAGCCGAGCACCTGCTTTACGTTTGTGTCTTTTTCAAGGCTTTCTGCAATCTGTGCCGCCGCATCCTCATCGTCGTTATCATATATCATAACAACCATGTTGGTCTGCGGGAATACGTCGGCAATCGGGTCGCTCATTTCAAGGTTGTATGCGGTTTGTGTGTTGTTCTGCAGGAAGCAGAAGGCAACAAATATAACTGCAAAAAATACGGTGAATACGTGGCGGAATTTATAGCTGAAGCGTGCAAGCGCACCCATGGGGATGCTGAGCTCTTTCTTTGTCGTTTTTTCAATCAGCTTGTCGCACATAACAATCAGCACGGCAAGCACGGTGAATACGCAGAGCATACTTATAAATACGCCCTTTGCAAGAACAACGCCGATATCAAAGCCGATTTTAAACTTCATAAATACAAGCATCAGCAGACCTACAATCGTAGTGAACGCACTGCTTGCGACAGAAGAAAATGAATTTGCAAGGGCTTTTTTCATTGCAGCATACTTGTCGCCGCAAAGCTCTTTTTCCTGGCGGTAGCGGTTCATAAGTATAATTGAGTAGTCCATTGAAAGAATCATCTGCATAATTGCGGAAATGGACTGTGTTACGTTGGAAACGGAGCCGAGCAGAATGTTTGTGCCGGCGTTTATGATAACGGCAAAGCCTATGGCAATCATAAACAGTACGGGCTCAAACCACGAGCCGCACATTATAAACAGAATTATAAGCGCAAGAGCTATGGCGACACCGAGCAGCCATATAGGAATTTCAACGTCGCTCATATTGTCGTTTTTATATGTGAGTTTATATTCTGCAAAGTTGTTTTCAAGTGCGGCTTCAATTGCAAGCTCTTCCTCGCTGCCGTAATCGTAGCTTGTGTTTACAACATAAAGCGTGTGATTATCCTTGTTGTATTCAGCGCTGCTGTTATAGGTTACACTGCTTACGTGCTCTATGGCTTCAAGCTTTTCAAGAAGCTGTGCCTTGCCTTCTGTGTCGAGCCCTTCTGCCATAACCCTTATGGTTTTATCCATATCAAGCGCAGGGAATTCCTCGTTCATAATGTCAAGGCCCTGCTTCATTGAAAAATCATCGGGCAGGTACTTGGTGAGGTCGGCATTTATTCCGACCTTGAGCGACAAAACGGCACATACAACGGTTATAACAACCGCTGCAATGAGCACAACATAACGGCTGTTGACTATGAAGCCTGCAATTTTTTTCATTTTATCCTCCGTAATTGCTGAAAAGCAAGGTAAAATTAAAGTAACAACTTTATTATACTTAATAACATTAAATAAGTCAACAACATATATAACGAGAAATGTTGATTATTTTGTGCTGTGCAATGTGCAATATCACAAGACAAAAGTGTTATATTTTTCTTAAAGAATTTTAGCCGATTGGTTGTAATTCGGTGTCAGATAATTGTATAATAGAAGCATCAAAAATTAGGGGACTTTAATATGAGTATAATTCGTTTCGGTATAGTCGGCACAGGCACAATTGCGCACCGCTTTGCTTCGGCGATAAAAAATGTAAAGGGTGCTCAGCTTGCGGCAGTTGCATCAAGGGCTAAAGAAACTGCCGACAGATTCGGCGATGAGTTTGGCATACCACACCGATTTGACAGCTATGAGGCCATGGCACAGTCTGATATAATAGATGCGGCGTATATCGCAGTGCCTCATTCGGGCCACATAGGCTGTTCCTGCCTTATGATGAATAACGGTAAGCACGTGCTATGCGAAAAACCGATGGCAGTAAATGCCCGTGAAGCTGAAGAGATGTTTGTCTGCGCAGAGAAAAATGGCGTTATGCTGATGGAGGCAATGTGGGCAAGGCTTGTGCCGGGTACAATAAAATTGCTCGAGCTCGTTGAAAAGGGTACGCTTGGCGAAATTCTCGGTGTTGAGGGTAAATTTTGCTACACAATGGATGAGGACGAAATGGGGCATCACGTTTTTAACCCCGAAAACGGCGGAGGCTCACTGCTTGACGTAGGCGTTTACGGGCTCAACTTTGCAAGCTGGTATCTCGGCAAGGACGTTGAGAGTATAAGTGCCGAGTGTTCTGTTTACGGAGGTGTTGACAGCCATACCTGCACGCTTCTCAAATATAAAAGCGGTGCGATTGCCGATATATCTTCCGCAATTCTTCTTCGCAAGCCCAATGAAGGTTTCGTGTACGGCAGTGAGGGCTATGCTTATCTCAAGCGTTTCTATGCTCCGCAGGAAATTGAGCTTTATCTCAACGACGGCACATCGCATAAAATATCAACCCCGTACGCAGGTAACGGCTTTGAGGAGCAGATAGCTCATTTCTGTCAGTGTGTCGGAGCAGGGCTTAAATCAAGTCCGATTGTCACGCCCGAGCAAACACTTTACATAACAAAGCAGATGGATACAATCAGAAAAATGACGGGTATTGAATATCCGCAAGATAAATAACCGAGCGGTCTGAAATAATTATTGATATTTGTAGGTTTATATGGTAGAATTTTACAAAGAAATAATTAGGCAAAGGGGAAATGTATATGTTCATCATCAGAAAAATATGGTATGTGCTCACACTGCCTCTGCTTTTAATTACTCTGCTCACAAGTCCCGTTGCAGTCAGCACAGACAGTGCAAGGCTGGTTTCCAAGGATACGTTTGTTTTTGATAAGGCGCTGATTATGGGCCAGGGAATTACAACCGACGGCGAGTATTATTACACAAGCGGTTCGATTACTGCGCTGAATTTAACAGCACTTGCAAAGTTTGAGTGTAAAGGTATGGAGCTTGTCGAAAGCCACATAAACCCTCTTCCCGACAAATGCTCCGACAGAGGTAACAACCACATAGGCGGTATCAGCTATTATAACGGAAAGCTTTATACTCCCGTTGAGGGCGGCGACGAATGCTATGCCTGCATAGTTGTTTTTGATGCAAAAACCCTTGAGCCTACGGGCGAAATCTACGATTTGCCCAACGAGATTTATACCGACGGTGTGCCGTGGTGTGCCGTTGACCCCGATACGGGTTATCTCTATGCTTCAAAGTGGACTGATGCTGAAGAAATTTATGTCTATGATGTCAATGATTCAATGAAGCTTGTAAAGGCAATCGACTTAACAGGCGTTGACAAGATAGACCGTATACAGGGCGGCGAATTCTATAACGGCACTCTCTATCTTTCAAACGATATAGAGAATAACGGCAATTTCAAAAACATTCTCAGCGTTAACATTGAAACGGGCGAGGTTAAGCTTGCCGCACAAAGAGACGTAGGTGGCGATAATGTTGAGGCAGAGGGCCTGACCTTCCTCAAAACAGAAGACGGTGCAGTGATGCATGTGCTCGATTACAACAAGGTAATCGGTATATTTGTTCATCACTACGAGGTTGACTTTTAATTAAGATTTAAGAAAAGGAACAGTTGCGTGCTGTTCCTTTTTTGTGTATAATAGGCTTTTGGAGGCGATTTCAATGGCAAAATACAAAAACCGAATTGATTTACATATGCACACAGACAGCTCGTTCGACGGCCATTACCGTGCGGCGCAGATGTGCCAGGCGGCGGTTGACAACGCTCTTGCAACCGTTGCAATAACAGACCATTTTGACGTCGATTTTTATGTTCAGCACAATCTCGGCACACGTCAGCAGACAAGCTATGAGGATATAATTTCAGCTAAGGCAGAGTTTGAAGGCAGATTGCAGGTGCTCCGCGGCATTGAAATGGGTCAGCCCACTTATGACGAAGAGCTTACAAAAAAATCACTTGAAAGATACGAGTACGATTTTGTTATCGGCTCAATTCACAATCTGCGCAAAACTCCCGATTTCTGCGAGCTCGATTATAACACTTTAACGCAGGATGATGTTTATTCACTGCTTGACAAATATTTTGAGGAGGAGCTTATACTTGCAAAATGGAACGGCTTTGATACCCTGGCTCACCTCACATATCCTATGAGATATATCGTTCAGTCGGGCAGATTCAACACGGATCTGAGCCGTTATGATGATATAACGGACGAGATTTTTAAGGTGCTTATCGCAAACGGTAAGGCGCTCGAAATCAACACGAGCGGTCTCAGACAGCCCATAGGCAAAACAATGCCTACCGAAAATTACGTGCGCCGCTACCGTGAGCTTGGCGGCGAGCTTCTTACACTCGGCTCGGATGCTCATTTTACCGAGCACGTCGGTGCGAATATTGATGACGGATATGAAATTGCGGAAAGCTGCGGCTTTGAGTACGTAACTTATTTTAAAAACCGCAAGCCTGTACAGATAAAAATCGAAAAGTAAAGCGAGGCAAAAGACGATGGCTGAAAAAAAGATTACGCTTGATGCACCAGCAAAAATAAACCTTCTGCTCGATATCATCTGCCGTCTTCCCAACGGCTATCACAGTCTTTATATGGTTATGCAGAGCGTTGACCTTTGCGACAGTGTTGAGGTGGCCTTGCGTGATGACGGCAAAATAAACCTCACCTGCAGTGAGCCTGCTCTGCCTACCGACAGCAAAAATATTGCCTACCGTGCAGCTGAAAAGTTCTTTGAAGCTGCAGGGCTTGACTGCGGTGCGGATATAAAGCTTACAAAGCGCATTCCCTTTGCCGCAGGCTTAGCCGGCGGAAGCACGGATGCCGCAGCAGTGCTCAAGGCACTAAATACACTGTGTCAGACAAATTATACAGCTGATCAGCTTTGTGCAATAGGCGTAAAGCTCGGTGCGGATGTGCCTTTCTGCATCAAGGGCGGCACAATGCTTTCGCAGGATATCGGCCAGGTGCTCTCACCTTTGCCGAAATTCAAGGACTGCTGCATTGTGCTTGTCAAGCCCGACGTAAGCGTTTCCACAAAGGAAGCTTACGAGGCTTTTGATACCTGCGCCAATATCCGTCACCCGAATTGCAGTGCCATGCTTCACGCGGCGGCAAATGCAGACTTTGACGGCATAATTGCAAATGTAGGCAACGTTTTTGAACAGTTTATCGAGGTACCGCAAAGAGCGGAAATTAAAGCGATTATGCGTGAGTGCGGCTCGCTTGCCTGCTGTATGAGCGGCAGTGGTCCCACAGTTTTCGGCATATTTGACAGCGCTGAAAAAGCGGAGGAATGTGTTGCAGCAATTCCCGAAAAGCTCGGCAAGGCTTATCTGACAAGACCGATATAAAAGGAGAAAACACCATGAGAGCAAAAAGGCTTATTTCACTTGTACTGTGCCTTACTATGTTCGCAGGCATAGGTGCAATTGCTGTATCGGGTTCCGAAAATGATTCCGGAAAAGTTCTGCCTTCAACCTGGGCGGCTGTTGACGGTCTGGGCAGAACACTGTCTTCTTATGAGGATGTCGGCGGCAAAAGGCAGGATAAATATGTTGCCATGTTTTATTGGACCTGGCATTATCCGTGGATAAACGATTACGAGCCTATAACAACGGGCAGTGTGCTTGATTCTTATCCCGAGGCAAATTATGATTGGGACCACCCTGCCTGGGGCAATTATCAGGACGGCAGACCGTTTTTCTGGGATGAGCCGCTTTACGGCTTTTACACCAACACAGATGAATATGTTCTTCGCAAGCACGCAGAGCTTCTTGCCGATGCAGGTATTGATGTGGTTTTCTTTGACACAACTAATGGTATGCAGGTTTTTGAGGATGCGTACCGTGTTCTTATTAAAGTCTGGCAGCAGGCAAAAAAAGAGGGCGTTGACGTGCCGAAGATTTCTTTCATTCTCAATTTCTTCAGTGATGATGAAACACGTGCCAAGCTTCATTTTATCTACGATGATTTGTATTCAAAAAGCGAATACAGCGATATGTTCTTCATCTGGGACGGCAAGCCTATGCTTATGGCAGATTCAAGAGCACTTGACCTGAAGGAAGAAAAAGACAAAGAAATATTTGATTTCTTTACTTTCCGCTTTAACGAATCAACCTATTTTAACAGTGACTATACATATTTTGAGGATGCATGGGGCTGGTGCTCGGATTATCCGCAGGCACGTTTCGGCAAAAAGCTTTTTGGCGGAACAGAGCAGATATGCGTTTCCGTTGCACAGAATGCGGGCGAGGGCAGACTGGTTGCGATGAACGACCCTACGCTTGATGTTCAGGGCAGAAGCTTCACGCACGGTGATTACTCTTACACATACACCTATCAAGGTAAGGAAATAACCGTTGATAAAAATATTGATAATTCACTGCTGTACGGTCTGAATTTTCAGCAGCAGTGGGATTATGCGCTTGAGGTTGACCCCGACCTTGTTTTTGTAACAGGCTTCAACGAGTGGATAGCAGGCAGATTCATAAATTGGCAGGGCACGCCGAGTGCTTTCCCGGACCAATATAACCCCGAGCACAGCAGAGATATTGAACCCTCGGCAGGTGTGCTCAAGGATTATTACTACTGCCAGCTTGTTGAAAACGTCCGCCGCTTCAAGGGCGTGGATGCACTTCCTGCAACCGATGCCAAAAAAATAATTGAAATCGGCGGCAGTGTTTCACAGTGGGACAGCGTAAAGCCGGAATACAACCACTACATCGGCAGCACAAAAGAGCGCAACAGTGCAGGCTGGAAGGGCTGTTACTACACCAACAGCACAATGCGCAACGATATTGTTCAGGCAAAGGTTGCCTATGACAGCGATAACGTTTATTTCTACGTCAGAACAGCCGATGAGCTCACACCCTGCACAGATAATGCATGGATGCGTCTTGTTATTGATACGGACGTGAGCGGCATTTCTCCTAATTGGGAGGGCTTTGAATACGTAATCAATCGCACCTCTCCCGAAAACGGCAAGGCCGTGCTTGAAAAATCGCTCGGCGGACTTGATTTTGAAGAGGTCTGCAAGGTTGATTTCGCCGTCAGCGGCGATGTGCTTGAGCTTGCAGTGCCTCGCAGTGCACTTGGTCTGACAGGGGAGGATATCAAATTCAACTTCAAATGGTCGGATAATATGCAGGGCACTGATGCAATGGATTTTTATGTCAACGGCGATGTCGCCCCCGGCGGCAGATTTGCGTTCGTTTTTGACAGCACAGCTCAGGGCGCCGAGGAGGATTCATACGGCGAAGATAAAGTCAGCTTCCTTGATACCTTGCTGGAAAAGCTTAATTCCTTCTATATAGATTTCAGAAAAATAATGAATTATCTGTTCAGATAATTTGCACGGTTGACAAATTATTCTTATATTGTTACAATGTAGAAAATTACCGAAAGGCAGGTGGACAAAATGACAATGATGATTAGATTTACGAATCGGAGAGCCGTTTTGTCCGTTTGCGATTGATGTAGTTTTATATCTTTCTGTGAATCACAAGGCATCTCCGCTTCGGAGGTGCCTTTATTTTTTTACAGAAAGAGGATTTTATATGTACGAAATTAAACCGTTAGAAAAAAGTATAATAAACCGCAAAAAACTCCGCAGAATTTATGCAAAGTATAAGATTAAGTCTTTGCGCAATCAGGGCGAATTCCCCGGCAAAAAGAAGATGTTTTATGAACTGTTTGACAGCATTGTTTCAAATTCATCTTTTAGTAATTCTGATTATTTTATCGTTATGGAATCAGCCAAAAAACTCATAGGCTTTGCTTCAATTTCAACGACCTCAACAGATGTTGTTGATATTCCATACCCTTATGGTGAGGTAAAAGATTTTTACATTTCACCAAAGTACAGACGTAAAGGCTGCGGCAGAATTCTGAATCATCACATCGAAAAAATTTTTGATGAGAACAGAATAAACACCGTTTTATTAAGTCCCGACCCCGTCAGCGGAATTGATTTCTGGAAAGCTGTGGGATACTCAGATACGGGTATTAATCAGGGCTGGGGACGGCATTTTGTATACATCAAACATATAAACGCAAACTCCCTTGAGATTGATAATGCAATTTCAGAACTCGTTACGTCAACGGATTTGATTGGGATAAACCCATATAATAAGCCTCAGATAAAAGAGGTTTACGGTGTCTGGAAAGAATACTGCAAAGAGAATAACCGAAAACCGTACAGAAAAGACGTTAAAAATATGGCTTGGAATGCAAGGAAAAACAGAAACGTCAGCTTTAAAGCTTTGTATTACAAAGGCAGTGTAATCGGGTTTGAATATAAGGGTAATGATGAAATAAATTTTACTTTGCCCCTGTGGCAAAGTAACAACGATTTAACGGAACGGTCTTGACCTTTCCCTGCGTTTTTGAAAGGAGCTTACATTATGAAGCAGGTTATGTTAATTAAAATGAATCAGTCTGAATTCAAGCCGTATTCAAAGTGGTCGGTAAAAGCTTATGCCGATCATCTGATAAAATCGGGTGACGAAAAATTCAGGTTTAAGGCACTTAAAGCGGCGAAGAGTGAGTTTAATGATGTTTTTCCAAACGGTGCGGATTCTGCCGATAACTATCTTTATGTTGTAGTGAATGAAAAGAACGAGAAAATCGGTGTTATTGGTTATCAGAAAAGTCCGTTTGAAGAAAATGCCGCATTTGTAACCGAGAACGTTATAAAAGAGGAATACCGAGGCAAGGGCTACGGAAAAAGCGCATTTGTGAAAATACAGGAAGATGCACGTGAAAAAGGCTTTTCAAAAATGGTGCTGAATGTTTTCAAGCATACCCCCGTATCGTTTTCAATGTATGAAAAGAACGGCTTTAAGGTAATTGAAGACCACGGCGGAAGTGCAATTATGGAGAAAATATTTTGAAGAAGGATGAGCAATGATTTATAAAGCAATATTCTTTGACCGTGACGGTGCGCTGACATTTTTTACCGCAGAAAAAGAGGCTTGGCGTAACGAGCAAATCAGTAGCTGGAGCGGTAAGCCGTTTGAGTTGGATTACGATAAAATGATGTCGATGTTTCACCTTGCAAGCGAAGGCAGAAAGCCTTGGTATAAAACACTCCAAGACGAACGAGATTTTTTCAGAAGATATTACTATCACCTTCTTGTCGGTGAGGGTGTAACGGAAAGCGTTAAAGAAAAAGCGAATTGTCTTCTCAATGAGCTTTGGTGCAACGGCGACAGAGCTTTGTTTTCTGAAACGGTAGAGGTGCTTGAGTATTTCAAAAGTCGTGGTTACAAAATGGGCGTTATCAGCGACACTTCACCGTCGCTTGAATTTACCTTGCAACAGCTTAGTATTGCAAAATACTTTACGTCGTTTACTGCAAGCTCGTTGGTCGGCGCAGGCAAACCGAGCCCAATTATTTTCAATGCTGCACTCAAAGCACAAGGAGTTGCTGCTGAAGAAAGCATATTTGTTGACGATTGCAAAGAAGAAGCTGACGGTGCAAGAAAACAGGGCTTTACGTCGTTTTACCTTGACCGAAACGGCGAAAACAACGACGAATGGACGATACATAATCTGAAACAGTTGATAGATTTTGTTGAGGAAAATGAGGTGCGTTGAATTGAGCGACATACCGTTAGTTCGCAGAAAGTCTAATAGGTTGACCGGTTATGATTATTCATCCTGCGGCACTTACTTTATAACTGTATGCATCAAAGATAAGAAGAGGCTGTTCGGCGCCCCTACGGTTTCGACTGTCATAAATCAATTAAAAGGGTACGTTTCAAAAAAGGTCGGCTTTTCCTTGTGGCAAAAATTATATTACGACCACATTATAAGAGATGAGGAAGATTACAACACCAAATGGCAATATATTGATAATAACCCTGCAACGTGGTATGAAAAAACGGAAAAATCGATTGAGTTTAAAGATGAAAAAGGATTTGATACTATGAAACTTGTTATAATATTCGGCAATCTGGCTGTGGGTAAAATGACTGTAGGGCAGGAGCTTGCAAAAATCACAGACCTCAAGCTGTTCCATAACCATATGACTATTGAGCCCGTTATAGAAATTTTCGGGTATTACGATGGTAAAACAGTCAACAGACTGCGTAGGGTTATTTTTGAGGAGTTTTCAAAAAGCGATAATTACGGAATGATATTCACCTATGTCTGGGCATTAGACCACCAAGGCGATTGGGACTATATAAAATATGTTTCCGATTTGTTCAAAGAGCAAGGCGCAGAGGTTTATTATGTTGAGCTTGTTGCTTCGCAGGAGATAAGGCTGGAGAGGAACTCAACCGAAAACCGCCTTAACAATAAGCCATCAAAGCGCAACCTTGATTTTGCAAGAAAAGACTTGCTCGATACAGATAAAAAATACCGCACGGAAAGCTATGACGGCGAAATAACATTCCCGAATTACATCAAAATTGATAATTCTCATTTGTCACCCAATGTTGTCGCACAAATGATTAAAGAAAGATTTTTGTTGTAAAGAGATTGTTTGTGTGTTGTAGGGGCGATTCACGAATCGCCCGAATTATAAAAACGAAAGGATGGACGGCAATGAGCAACCAGAACATATTTGATAACGCAACTTTTTTCGAGGGGTACAGTGAGCTTCGCGGCAGAGAGTTGAACGCAAACACAATGCTTGAACAGCCTGCAATGAAGGAACTCCTGCCGTCTTTGTCAGACAAAACCGTTCTTGATTTAGGCTGCGGTTGCGGGCACAACTGCCTTGAGTTTGTAAACAGCGGTGCAACAAAGGTTGTAGGCGTTGATATATCCGAAAAGATGCTTTCTGTTGCAAAAGAAGAATGTGCACACGAAAAAATACAGTATATCAATATGAGTATGACCGATATATCGGCACTCGGCGAAAGGTTTGATTTGGCTTACAGTTCTTTAGCTTTTCATTATGTAAAAGATTTTGAAAAGCTTTGCAGGGATATATACGGTTTGCTCAACAAAAACGGTGTTCTCTTGTTTTCGCAGGAGCATCCGCTTATTACTGCAACCGTTGACGGCAAAGGCCGTTACAATAAAGACGGAAACGGCAGAAAGGTTTCGTACACTTTCTCAAATTATAACGAGCCCGGTGTGCGCAAGGTGCATTGGTATGTTGACGGTGTGACTAAATATCACAGAACATTCAGCGATACGGTAAATGTTCTTGCCAAGGCAGGCTTTGCGGTTGAAGAAATATGCGAGCCGCAGCCCAAACCGTGGGCTATGGAAAAATGGCCTGCGTTGTATGACGAATTTATAAAGCCTTCATTTTTAATTGTCAAAGCGAGGAAGCAATGAAAAAAGTAATTGTAATCGGCTGTCCCGGCAGCGGCAAAACGACATTTGCCGAAAAACTGAATAAATGCACGGGGTTGCCGCTTTATTATCTGGATGCGATATGGCACAAGCCTGACAAAACTCATATTCCGAGAGAAGAATTTGACCGAAGAATATCGGAAATATTTGCAACTGACAAATGGATAATTGACGGCAATTATAACCGCACAATTGAAATGCGGCTTAAAGAGTGCGATACGGTTTTTCTTTTTGATTTGCCGGTTGAGGTGTGCTTACAAGGCGCAAACGAACGCCTTGGCAAAGGCAGATATGATTTGCCGTGGATTGAAAAGGAGCTGTCTCCCGAACTCAGGCAGACTATTGAGGATTTTCCGTCTGAATATTTGCCTCGGATTTATGGCTTGCTTGATAAACACAAAGACGGTAAGCAGATTGCGGTGTTCAAATCCAGAGAAGATGCGGACGAATATTTGAACAGTATTATGGATAACAGACAGCACTGTTTATCAAATGAAATATTGACGAAATCAGCGGCGGATATTATTATATAATCAAAGATATGCGGATTAAAAGGAGACATTCTTATGAACAAAACACCGGCTCAAAGAGCAGAGGAATTACTCTCTAAGCTTACTTTTGAAGAAAAGGTCTGTCAGCTTTCCTGCCAGATGCTTTATCCTATCCGTGAGGACTATGAGGAAAGACGCCTTTACAAGTTCGGCAATTTCCGCAACCCGGGTCACTTTTTACACGAGCACAGAGGTGAACCCGTTTCTCCTGCAGAGGTAACCGATGCAATCAATCGGGATATAAGGCTGAGTATGGCGCAGAATTCACAATCTGTTCCGCCTATTGAGCACGCCGAGGCACTCCACGGTGCACAGTGGGGTATGGCAACCTGCTTCCCTCAGCCGATAGGTATGGCATCGATGTTTGATGATGAGCTGGTTGAAAAAATCGGCGACGTTATAGGCAAGGAATGTGCCGTGGTCGGTGTAAGGCAGGCTCTTACCCCTGTTGTCAATATTGTGCGTGACTGCCGCTGGGGCAGAACAATCGAAAGCTTCGGTGAGGACGTTCTTCTCAGCTCAAATGCAGGCGTTGCAATCTGCAAGGGTCTGCAAAAAAACGGTGTTATCGCAACACCCAAGCACTATGCGGATAATTATTCCTACGGCGGCAGGGATTCCAACGTTTCCGATACAAGCGAGCGCACTATGCGTGAGGTTTATCTAAAGCCCTTTGAGGAGTGCATAAAGCGTGGCGGTGCTATGTCTATTATGGCGGCATATAACAGCTGGGACGGTGTACCCTGCACGTGCAACGAACGTCTGCTTACCGATATTCTGCGATGTGAGTGGGGCTTTGAGGGCTTTGTTGTGTCGGATTACAATTCCGTTGAAGGTGTCTGGGAAGCACACAGGCTCTACGACACCGAATGGAAGGCACAGGCGGTAAGCCTGAAGGCAGGTATGGACGTTGACCTGCCACAGAATTCTTATGACGATTTGATGATTGCCTATAACGAGGGCTGGATTGACGAAGCGGATATTGACCGTGCACTTTTGCGTGTGCTGACTGCAAAGTACAGTATAGGCCTTATGGATAAGCCCTTTGCCGACAGAGATGAAGCGCAGAGCCTTGTGCGCTGTGACGAGCATAAAGCCCTGGCACTTGAAACAGCACGCAGGTCTATGGTGCTTTTGAAGAATGAGGGCATCTTACCGTTTAATAAAAGCGAAATCAAAAAGCTTGCTGTTTTCGGTATGGGTGCAAACGAGTTCCCAGTGGGCAAAAACTACTCCGGTCCGTTCGAGGTTGAGTGGACGGCAGAGGATGCAAAAACTCCTCTGCAGTATCTGCGTGAATACCTTAAAGGCTTTGCCGAGGTTGTTTTTGCAGAGGATGAGGACATTGAAAGAGTTGCCGCAGAATGTGATGCGGCTGTATATATGACCGCACTTGTAGAGGGTGAGGGACTTGACCGCAGCGATATCCGTTTGCCCGGTGTCACACGCACGGTACAAAAGGATGAAAACGCCACAATTGTCGGCAAGCTTGAAATGAAAGTTAAAACCGACCAGGAGGAAAGCATCCGCAGAATGACTGCAGCCAATTCCAATTCGGCAGTTGTTTTGCTCAATGGCTCTCCGATAGATATGAGCAGCTGGCTCGACGGATGCGGCGCAGTGCTGGAGGCTTGGTTCCCGGGTGAGCAGGGCGCACAGGCTATATGCGAGCTTCTTTTCGGCGAAATCAGCCCGAGCGGCAAGCTGCCCATAACCTTCCCGAAAACTGTCGGACAGGTTCCTCTTTTCTATTCAGTGAAGCCGTCGGGCAGAGGCTACGGCTATATTGAAAATGACGGCTCTCCGCTCTATCCGTTCGGCTACGGCCTTAGCTATACCACATTTGCATTGGATAATTTCGATTGTGTCAATAACGGCGACAGCCTGAACATAAAGCTTACCGTTGAAAACACCGGCGATTATGACGGCGCAGAGGTTGTGCAGATTTATCTGACCGGTATAAATTGCGACGTTGTAATGCCGATAAAGGAGCTTAAAGCCTACAAGCGTGTTGAGCTGAAAAAGGGAGAAAAAGCAGAGCTGAACATCTCCGTACCTAACGAGGCTTTCTGCTATTATGACCGCCGTATGGTTTTGGGTATGCACGACGGAGATTATACGGTTTCTGTCGGCACCTCCTGTATGGATATACATAAAACCTTTGAGCTCAAGGTGCGTAATAAAGAGCTGATATAAAGAGAGGCTGAAAGATGAAAACAGCGGTTTTGGGCTATGCAGGCAGCGGCAAAACATATCTGTCCGATTATATAGCGAAAAAGAAAAATATCCCCGTTCTTCATCTTGATTCTGTCAAGTGGGATAAGGAATGGAAAGCTGTTGATGATGCACTCGTATTGCCACAGGTTAGAGAGTTTATGTCGGCAGATAATTGGATAATCGACGGCTACTACAAATATCTGCTTTATGATGAAAGGCTTGAGCAGGCGGATTTGATTGTTCTGCTCCTTTTGCCTCGGCTGACCTGCTTTTACCGTGTTGTAAAAAGAACAAAATTGCGCAGACAAGAGGGGTATAAAAACGACCTCAATTGGTGGTTTGTTAAGTTTACGCTGTTTGATTGCAGGAATAAAGAACGCCGCCGCACCTACCGCGAAATAGCGGAGAAGTACAGCGGCAAAACCGTCGTGCTCAAATCACGGCGGCAGGTTGAAAATTTTATGCTCAACGGTGTATGACTTTTTCAATGATATATCAATTTCATAAAGTGCGTAGGGAACACTCTTGAGTGTTCCCTACAAAAAGGAAAAACAAAATGATTGACTACACTAAAATAAATTCTAAAACTTGGGATTCGTGGGCTGAAGAAGGCTGCGAATACACCTTACCAATAAGCCACGAAGAATATGAGAGAATTACTCCCGATAATTATTCGGTTATTCTTACGCCTTGCATTGCCGTTCCTCACGAATGGTTTGGTGAACTGAAAGGTAAAAAGGTGTTGGGACTTGCAAGCGGCGGCGGTCAGCAAATGCCCGTGCTGTCAAAGCTCGGTGCAGAATGCACAGTGTTTGATTATTCCGACAGACAGCTTGAAGCAGAGAGAATGGTATCCGAAAGAGAAGGATACAGTATAACAATAATCAAAGGTGATATGTCAAAAAAGCTTCCTTTTGAAGATGAAAGCTTTGATTTGATTTTTCATCCCGTGTCGAATAATTATGTTGAAGATGTTTATCACGTCTGGAACGAATGTTATCGTGTACTCAAAAAGGGCGGTAGATTGCTTTCAGGTCTTGATAACGGCATTGACTATTTATTTGAAGAAGATGACCCGTTGAAGGTTGTTAATCCATTGCCGTTTAATCCTCTCAAAATGCCGAAAGAACGGCTTGACGCAATGATTGCAAACGGTGACGGTGTTCAGTTCAGCCACACATTGGATGAGCAAATCGGCGGTCAGCTTAAAGCAGGATTTACACTCAAAGCATTATATGAAGACCGTGACTCAGAAGGCGGAAACATAATCGGCAAATATTATCCACAGTATGTTGCAACGTTTGCGGTGAAATAAAAAACCGAGAAGCCTCAGCCTCTCGGTTAACAGTTTATTTAATCAGCCATCCGTAATCCTGACGGCAGTCGATACAATAATCAACATAAACGGTTTTGTCAACAATCTGGTATATCAGCATATACCGTTTGCCAAATACAATATATCTGTATTGATGCTTGGGTATGTATGCACCCGAAAACCACGGACATCTGTTAGGTATATTCTGCAAAGAGGATGCTGTTTCTTGAAAATCCTCAACAAGTTTTCCTGCCGCAGCAGGACTGACTTTAGCTAAAAATGCGGCGTGTGAAACCAACATCTTCTTTGCTTTTTCGGATACAATTACAGAATAAAAATCATTATCCATTGTCGGCCTCCGAAATCGCTGCATTCATTGCCGAAACGACTTCATCAATTGTATAATCCTTTGCACCGTTGGCTCGTGCCTCTTCAACCGCAAGAAGCTCCTCACGTAGCGCAAGCATTTTTTCACGCCTTGTGAATGCCTCGATATCCATAACAACCAAATCACCCTCGCCGTTTTTGGTGAGGTAAATCGGCTCTCCGGTTTTTTTGCAAAGCTCCGAAATTTCGTTGTAATTTTGTCTGATTGCTGCTGATGGGCGAATATTCATAAAATCAACTCCTTGTAGCATTATTCTAACTAAATTATATATAAAATATACTATGATGTCAATAATCAAACTTAAAAAGATGTGATAACAATGCAGATAATCAACACGTGCGATAAAATAAAAACGCTTTTCTCAGGCGGCTTTGATATGTCTGTATGGAGAAAATATGCAGGCGAAATATCAAAAGAACTGCCGTCCAAATGTGAAAACGATGCAAAAGATTATGATTTCAAAAAGGATGTTCTTCCCATTCTTGAATCGGCGTTGGAAGTGGAAAAACTTGATTTCGTGAGCAAGAATTTTCAGTCCGTAATCGATACGCTAAATAATAATCTGTCAAAGCTTTTTGACAGGGAACCCGATATAAATATCATTCTATATCTCGGGCTTTGCAACGGTGCGGGTTGGGCAACCACACTTGACGGTAAGAACACCGTTCTGCTTGGAGTTGAGAAAATTATCGAGCTTGATTGGGGCGACGAAACGAATATGCGCGCCTTGATTCTGCACGAAATCGGTCATCTGTGGCATAAGCTCAACGGCAATTTGTATATCCCTGATTTTACAAAACGGAGAAAAGCCATACAGCAGCTTTATCAAGAGGGTGTTGCTATGGTTTGCGAGCATATTCTTTGCGGTGATGATGAGTTTTATCACCAGGATAAAGATGGTTGGCTTGATTGGTGCCGTGAAAACGAAACCGAAATTAAAAAAGAGTATCTCCGCCGTCTTGATGCAAATGAAAGTGTTCAGGACTTTTTCGGTGATTGGTGCTTTTATAAAGGCCATTGCGATGTCGGATATTATCTTGGCTGTCGGTTTGTGCGTTATCTTATGAAAACACATTCGTTAAAAGACGTTGCGAGGATGAAATATCGTACCCTTAATAATGCTTTTACAGAGTTTGCAAATACGGTTATTGAGGCGCTCGAGCTTAAAGATTACGATAAATGCTCAAATATCTGGAATATGAAAGCTCAACCTCTTGCCGATACCTGGCGTGAAGAAATAGCATCGGGCAATCGCCTTGTCTTTATTTACAAAATAAAAGGAGAATTTATCGGCGAGGGCGCATTGGTTTTTGATGCGGGCGACCCCGATTACACCATACCCAGCAAACGGGTTTACGTTTCAAGAATGATTGTAAAAAAAGAGTACAGAAACCGTGGCATAGGCAGCGGAATTTTAGAATTCCTCATTTCAAAAGCCAAATCAATGGGCTATAGCGAAATGGCAATCGGTGTTGATAAGGATAACGTAAATGCTCTGCATCTGTATGAAAAATACGGCTTTATACAGGTGCTTTTTGATGGTGCAGATGAAAACGGCGAATATCTGAAGCTTATGAAAAGGATATAAGACAATGACTTTTGAAGAAAGAAAAGAACAGGTTAAATCCTACTTGGGTAAAAGAGTGGTTATAGGCATAGACCGCCCCGTAGGGTATGTTCACAAAAAAGAAAATTATTCGCTCACTTATCCTATTAACTACGGCTTTATCCCCGGTGTGTTTGGCGGTGACGGTGAAGAGCTTGACGTTTATCTTTTGGGTGTAAATGAGCCCGTTTCCGAATATGAATGTGAGATTATTGCAATCGCTCACAGGCATAACGATGTTGAAGATAAGCTTGTCGGCGCACCTGTTGGCGTGCGATTCTCAAAGGAGGACATTGAAAATTCAATCCGTTTTCAAGAGCAGTATTACGATACGGAAATAGAGGTTTTTGAACACTGAAATAAATCCTAAACGCAAGGTGAACAGATTAAAGGGCTATGATTATTCATCCTGCGGCACTTACTTTATAACTGTATGCACCAAAGATAAGAAAAGGTTGTTTGGCAATGTCGTAGGGGCGCCCATCGGGCGTCCGTTTTGTGAATTGTCCGCATACGGAAAAATTGTTGATGAAGCGATAGGTAATATCGAAAAGAAATACCCAGGGATAAGGGTAAACAAATATGTTATAATGCCCGACCATATTCATCTGCTGCTTTCAATTCTGCCTGATGAAAGCGGTCGCCCGATGGGCGCCCCTACGGTTTCGACTGTCATAAATCAATTGAAATGGTACGTTTCAAAAAAGGTCGGCTTTTCCTTGTGGCAAAAATTATATTACGACCACATTATAAGAGATGAGGAAGATTACAACACCAAATGGCAATATATTGACAACAACCCTGCAACGTGGCTTGAAAAACTTAACACAAAAGAGTGATAAAAATGAATTTATCAAACCTTGCTTTTGAATATCTGCACAAACCTCAGTTTGAGGATTTCAGCGAACAAATATTTAATATCCTTGCTGACAATATGGAGGTAATTGCCCCTACAGGAAATACCAGAGAAGCTGATTATACCTGCTGGTATGAGGGTGTAAGCAACGGTCTTAAACGTGATGAACGGCAGATAATTCTGATTAAAGATGGTGGCGATATTGTCGGCTTCTTTCAGTATTACATCAATGCGGATACGTTTATGATGGAAGAGATTCAGCTAAAGCCCGAATGTCAGGGCAAGGGTGTTTTCAGGAGGCTTTACGGATTTCTGATTGAAAGCATAGGCGAAGATATAGAATTTGTCGAAGCCTATGCAAATATAAAAAACAATAAATCAATCGGAATTTTAGAACGGCTCGGTCTTGAGAATATCGGGCTTAACAAAAACGGCTGCAGCCGGCATTTTAAAGGCAAATATAATGATTTGTTGAATTGGTATAAAAACGGATAAAATCCGGTTTGCCGCTTTTATTTAACGAATATAACCAAAATATGCAGGGGGCAATGCAGGGAATTTATAGCAAAAATGTATTTACTTTTTGCAAATGCTTATGATATAATATCTCTTGGTGTGTAGCGCAGTTTTGCGCTTGCGCCGGATAAATATGCTTATTTTTATATGGAGGTAAAATAGAATGGCTTACAAGTACGTATACCTTTTCTCCGAAGGCGACGCTTCCATGCGTGAAACTCTCGGCGGTAAAGGTGCAAACCTTGCAGAAATGACAAAGATCGGTCTTCCCGTTCCTCAGGGCTTCACAATTTCAACAGAAGCTTGTACAAAGTACTATGACGACGGCAGAAAGATCAACGATGAAATCCAGGCTCAGATCATGGAGTACATCGTAAAGATGGAAGGCATCACAGGCAAGAAGTTCGGCGATAAGGAGAATCCTCTTCTCGTTTCCGTTCGTTCAGGTGCTCGTGCTTCCATGCCCGGTATGATGGACACTATCCTCAACCTCGGTCTTAACGAAGAGGTTGTTGAGGCTATCTCAGCAAAGTCAGGCAATCCCCGTTGGGCTTGGGACTGCTACAGAAGATTTATCCAGATGTATTCCGACGTTGTTATGGAAGTCGGTAAGAAATACTTCGAAGAGCTCATCGACAAGATGAAGGAAGAAAAGGGTGTAACACAGGACGTTGAGCTTACAGCAGACGACCTCAAGACACTCGCAGGCCAGTTCAAGGCTGAATACAAGGCTAAGAGCGGCGCAGATTTCCCGACCGATCCCAAGGAACAGCTCATGGGCGCCATCAAGGCCGTCTTCCGCTCCTGGGACAACCCCCGTGCAAACGTCTATCGCCGCGACAACGATATCCCC
>JAZUOH010000001.1:0-4898 GCA_045604525.1 Acutalibacteraceae bacterium | reverse complement strand
GCCGTCAACTCTGAATCCCCAGCCCTTCATAAGCCAGCTGTCAAGAGCTTCATCAAGAGTTACTTCGCCGAGAGCATCCTCTCCGTCGCCTGCGAACTCATAGCCTCTGATGTTGTAGCCGTCATCGGAAGCCTTTGCAGTAGCATCAAAGACCTTTTTATACCACGCATCAAACTCGTCTTCTGTCACTTCGCCTTCAGCTTTGGTAAAGGTGATTACTGCGTGGCCTGTGCCCGAAGCAGGGTCATCGGCATATGCGGAATATTTTGATTTCAGCTTCCATTCCCAGTCAGGCTTGATGTCATCAAACTTGATGCCGACAGCCTTTTTTAGATAATACTCAACCGCACCCTGACTGAAGGATTCGTGTTCTTCAGCTTCTTCAAGCTCTTTGTTGATAACGTCTTCAGCGTTGATTTTTTCATCGTTCTTTTCGGTGTTGTCTTCGTTTCCGCCGTTGCCGCCGCAGGAAGCGAAAACCAGCAGCATAACCGTTGCGAGTAAGATAGCCAATAATTTTTTCATAGTAATTACCTCCTTAAGTTTGTTATATGTATGGTTTATTTTTAAAAACCGAACAAATCCTTTAAGCCTACCTGTTTTTTAGGCTGGGGCTTTACGTAGTCGTAACCGCCCAGAGGCTCTCTGTTGTCAAAGCCGATAGTCGGACAGTCGGGGTCACCCTCAAAGCAGTGCTCCGTATCAACGTGGTAAACCACACCGTCAACTCTTTTGTAGAGATGATTTATGCTCGGATACTGGCCTGCCTGATGAAAGCCGTTTTGTACAAGATATTTTCTGTAGCTGTCAACCGCCTGTCTTGCGGCAAAATCGTTGCCGCCGAAATCGGCTGAAAAAGAGAAGTAGTTTTCTTCGTAGCACTCAATTTCGTAATTACAGCCGCCGAAGCTCCATTTGGGGAATTGGGGCATCTTTTCGTCCCATTCGAGCATAACGGCTTCGTCTCTTGCTTTGGCGGCAGCCTCCTGCTCAACGGCGGCAGGCAGCTTTGTTCCGCAGTCCTCACAGAATTTTGTGCCTACGGTGTTCTGCTTGTTGCAGTTGGGGCAGACTGCGCCCTGTGCAACCGTTGTTTCGGGCAGCTTTGCTCCGCATTCGGGACAGAAGGTTTTGGAAGCATCGGTCACCTTTTCACAGTTGGGGCAGACCTTTATGTTCTCGCTCATCTTCGTTGCGTAGCCCTGTGCGGCTCGCTCAAGGTTTGCGAAAGCACCCTCCAAGCCGCTTGCTGAGCGGACGGTCTGCTGCGTGTTCTGTGCGGCGCTGTCGAAATGCTCTGCCGCCTTGTTGGCAAATTCGGTTGCGGTGGGCTCAATCGCCTTGGAAATCGCATCGCCCACGGCTTTGCCTATTCCCTCGCTTACGCCACGGCGTATTGCTCTTTCAAGAAATCCCATTGGTCTGACCTCCTGTAAAAATATTTTTCAGATTACATTATACTATTGCCGAAAAAATGAACGACAATATTTTTTTGATAAACTCAAATATGCGTGTAATTATTGCTTCAATGCCGGTTACGGAGCCGTCGGTACCGTTTTCTACGTTATCATCATCGGTTGTGCCGTCTGCCTCGGGAGCAATATCGGGAGTGAAGCTTTGGTCGAAAATTGAAAGATACTCGATATAAGCCGTCTGAGCAACAAGCTCAGCATGAGAAGCATTCATGTCTATCTCATCAAGTTTCAATGCTGCCCATACCAACATTTCAAAATCAAGCTCGTTTATTATATCGTCGCGGTTACAGTCGGCAGCTTTTCTGACTGTTTCGTCGAGGTAATACGGGTCAATGAGACCGTTTGCTATCATATTGACAAGGAAAGCATCGTTTGCATCGCACCAGCCGTTGCCGTCAACGTCGCCGTAGATAAGAATGGTGTATTCCTGAACGACTTCATCCTCGTGCATAAGTATTGCCTTTGAGCCCGTACCGAGCCTTGAATAAGCCGTGTCATATGTCCATACACAGTTGTCTTTAACTACGTTTGTGAGACTTTCGAGTGAGGTAAGGCCGGGGTTAAGACCTGTAACTGTATAGGTAAGGAAGTCGATTATCATACTCTCGTCCCACTCAAAGCCCGTTGCCTCTATTCTTTCGCCCTTGACGCTGCCGCAGTAAATACAGCTGCCCTCTTTTACACCGCGTGTGGTTGCGGTAGGCATTTTTGTAATTCTGTTCATTACATGCTTGTGTTCACCAGTTTTTTCGAGCATTTCTGCGTCTTCATCGCCGCAGACCGTACAGATATAATATCTTTTGCCGTTAGAACCGCAGGTGGGCGGCACCTCGGGCATATTGGGGTCAACGATATAGTTATGCAGAAGCTTAGAGTAAGACATACCGCAGGAGCAGGAGTAAGCCTTTTCGCCGTGCTGTGTCTCTGTGGGCTGAATGTCGGTTATCAACTCGTAGGTGTGTCCGCCGTTTTCAGCCTGACTGAGGAAGTTATAAGTAACCCCGTCAAGGTTTTGCAGTTCATTATCGTAAATGAGCATCCAGTCGTGCTCCGAGCCGTTATAAGTCACGTTTTTAAGCGAAGCACAATTGCCAAACGCATCTGTATCTGTTCCGATTGTTGTAACAGTTGTGGGAATCACGACAGTTTCAAGCATTTTACAGCTGTAAAATGCATCGCCTTGGATTTTTTCAACACCTTCGGGAAGAATTACGGTTTTGAGATTCTCATTGTATGAAAATGCATCTTTAGCAATTGTCTCAGTTGCCTCATTAACGGTATAGCTTTCCCTAACCGATGCTACCGGATAAGATTTAAGTGCAGCAAAAGATGCAGTATAAAGAACACCGTACTCATCAGAAACGTAATTCGTGTTGCCTTCTTCAACTATAATCTCTGTCAGCGAAGAACAACTCTTGAATCTGCAAACAATACTTGTGACGCTTGCGGGAATCGTCAGACTTGTAAGTGATTCGCAATCGTCAAACGCAAACAGTTCAATGGTTCTGAGATTAGCAGAAAGCTTTACATTTTCAAGCAATTTACAGCCACGGAATGCCGCGTTATCTATATGTGTAACGCTGTCGGGAATAACTATACTTTCGATTGACGTTTTTTCGAATGCGCAACCACCGATAGTAGTAACGGTATCAGGTAAGTTAACGTTTTTGAGAGAGGTACATCTGTAAAATGACTGACTGCTGACATTTTTAACACCTTCTTCGATTGTAACCGTCACAATTTCATCACGAAAATCAGTCCAAGGAGCAGGGTTTGATGTGGTATAATAGGTCATAGTACCTGTACCGCTGACTGTGAACTCACCCGTTACGCCGTTGAAGCGCCAGGTGGTACCGCTGCCGGCAGTGCCACTCTTGCCTGCACAGATAACCTCGGGGGTTGAGTCGGGGAACTGAACGTCAAGAGCATCCCATTCCTCCTGGGTGCCCGTAAAGGTTACGGTTGTGAGTGAGTAACAATCTCCAAATGCGGTACTGCTGACTTCAGCGAGGCTGTAGGGAAGCACAACTTCCGTTAAAGCAGTACCTTTGAAAGCATAATCGGCTACGGTGGTGACGCCCTCTTCAATAACAACGGACTTGATAAGTTCTGCGTAAGAATACCACGGAGTTTCACTTGCGGCGGTGTAATCGGTCATAGCACCCGTGCCGCTGATAGTGAGCACACCCGTTTCGGTGTCAAAGCTCCAACTTATATTGCCGTTTTCGCCCAGAGTGCCCGAATCGGTTGCGGCACTTGCAAGCAGGCTGAAAACGTTCGGCAGTTCAATGCCGACGAATCCGCTCAGAGGTGCGGCAGTGAGTACCATTACAACCACCATAACCGTTGCTAAAAATTTATTGAACTTCTTCATAAGGAATCATCCTTTCGTTTTCAATTTTTTCTGACAGGTACGCTTTATATAATGTGTTTATAAATCTTTATATTTAATTAATAGCTGTTTTCTGCTCGAAATGCCGAGCTTTTTGTAAATGTTTTTGCAGTGAAAATGAACCGAGGAATGGGTAATGTATAATTCTTCCGCTATCTGTGCCTGTGTTTTGTCGGTAAGAAGCTGAGCGAAAACCTCAAGCTCACGTTTCGACAGGTTTCCCAGCTCGGGATAAATTTCAAGCAGCCGCTTATGCTCGTCTTCTGCCAACGCAATGTAATTGAAATAATTCAGTATGCCCATAACTTCACCTCTTCAATGATAATTATACTTTGTTTAACCGGAGATGTAACCTGCCCGATATGGGAGGATTTGACACGCGTGCTACCCGTTTGGGTAGTATTTCTAACATCTTCTTGAAAAAGAGAAAAAAATAGTCTATAATTCTATATAAATAAATATACTGTTATGATTTGATTATATTGATTTTTTTGTACGTTTTGCACCCCCCGTTTGGGGGGTTTTTAGGGAAAAACCACCTATTTAGGTAAGTTTTTTAAAGAATTTAAAATTTTTTACGCTTCAGCGATGATTTTTTGCAGTTAAGAAAGGAGCGGTTTATGAACAACCCGATTCTCATAGAAAACCAAAAAAAGAGGAGAGATATTCCGCTTTTGATGCTCGTCTGCTTCTCTATGTTCAGCTTTTGGCAGATGGGATTTATCTATTATTTCCTTGAGCCGTCCTCGGCAATGGATGGAAAAATCCCAATCAACATCAACATAGATTACGGCACCACGCTGACAGCGGTTTGTTATATACTGGGTATCCTTACGATGATCTTTTTGCCGAAGATTATCGTGTGGACACAGCGGATTGCCACGGGTGTTGCGCTCGTTTCGGCAGTCGCTTTCTTTCTTCCTCTGCCGGTCAATATTCTGTGCTTTAACATTTACCTGCAGATCTTCTGTTGCTGCCTGATGATCGGTTTTGAAACGTTCCTTGTGGTCAACTGCTTTTCCGAGAAAAGC